>NZ_JBLFDU010000019.1:0-66449 GCF_047345655.1 Chryseobacterium sp. T20 | reverse complement strand
TTATGTAAATAAAAAACAGCAGGAATGTATTCCTGCTGTCCTTTTAAAATGCTAAGGTGAAGTTGTGCAACAGTCACAATTAGCATCCCTTTTCATCTCTGTGGAGATCCATGGAGTGTCGGTTTTACTTTTTAAAAAATAGTTCCACCATTCCAGAGATCTTCTGTTCATGTCCTTACTTTCTTTTGTATTCCATCCTAGATCATGTTCACGCTGTTGATAGAATAAGGCAACAGCAGGAAGGTTGTTGCGCTTCAGCCCCATAAAGAATTCCATGGCCTGTTCAGGTGGTACAATATCGTCTTTTACACCGTTCCAGATAAGAATGGGTGCTTTTACATTCTCCACATAATTTATTGGACTGTTTTTTAAATAAAGCTCTTTATCCTCGGAAAATGGTTTGTTCATTTCATACTGTCCGGTTTCAAACCTGGTATGATTAGGTTTCTGTTCATGATAATCATAGGAAAAATAACGTGATGTAATATCGCTATATCCCGCACCAGTAATAAAAGCGGCAAATCTGTCGGAGTGCGTTGCAATAAAATTGGTTTCATACCCGCCCAGGGAATGTCCGGTCAGTCCAATTTTATCTTTATCAATGGCTGTATTTGTCGATATCGCATCGAGTGCGCTATCTACACAATCCAATGCGGCAAGTCCAGTCCCCCTGCCATCAAATACGATGTCAGGTTCATATACAAAATAGCCATGTTCCAGAAGGGTTCGTCTGTTGACCCCGGTAGGTTCATTGGCTGGAAGGGAATAAAAATTGGCCAATGTACTTTTAATCTGATATATGTAAACCACCAATTGATATTTCTTGCCTGGATCATATCCTGCCGGATAGTAAAGAACTCCCTTTAAAGGCGTTCCAAGTGAATTTTTATATTGAACAATTTCCTGTTTAAGAGTGAGGGCAATTTTATCCTGAACCGTAAATATTTCTTTTTTGGTTGTGCTTCCAGCTTTTGCAGTGAAGATTCTTGGTGCCTTATTAAAGTTTTCTTCTATTGTTGCAAAATTCTTTAAATCTTCATCGTATTTGATTTCTTTGATACGATTTGGGGTTGAAGGTAAGATAATTTTAATTTTACCTTTATAAAACGAACTATAATCAGTGCTATTGGATATGGTATTTACTTTTTTTATCAGTATCGGCCGTTTCATATCAACCATATTCATTTTAAAGCCAAATACAGGATTTGTGGTTTTTCGCTCAGCATTTAAAATTTTAGCATCCTGTCCCGAGGCAATCCCAATCGGTGAAAGTGTCCGGCTTTTAATGTCAAAAGCCCAAATGTCATTGGAACTTTCAAAAAGAATGGTTCTAAAATCTGTGGTAAAGGTCGGATTCTGCAATGCCTGTTTATCAACAATCAAATTCCCTCCGGTCTGTACGTCATAGAGGTTCCATTTTTGATCTTTTGGGTTTAGTGCAATAATATACCTTCCGTCAGATGAATGAACAATGTCTTTTGTGACCTGGTGAAAAATTTCCGTAAAAGTTCCTTTGGAGATATCGTATAGATTCAGGTTTAAAAATGGATGCAATGTTAAGTTCTTAAATTCCTCCAATGGATTAAAAGCCAAAACATACCTTTCGCTGTCAATGTTACTGTAAATTGCATAAGTATCCGGTAGATGATATTTGCTGTTCGTAACTTTGTTCCATAAATAAAAACTATACTGCATCGATCCTGCCTGTTTTGCACCTAGATTATTGTCTTTTCCGTACCATATATCCAAAAAGTTCTCCTTCAATGCTTTGCGTCTACTGGCGAACGTGATAAAATATGCTTTACCATTTTTAACCTGAGAGATTTCAACGAAGTCAGCTTTTTGAGGCTCGATATCTGATAGCATTTTTGCCTTTCCATCTTTCGTATCAATAAATACAAGTTGTAATTTCTGGGTCTTTGGATCAGAAAGTGATAGTATTAAATCTTTGCCGGAAGGGAGTAGGATCATTTGTTTAATCTCCTGATGGGTTGAATATAATTCCAATTTTTTGTCGCCTTCTAAACGCGCCACTTTATTTGAGGAACCTTCTTTGAAATATAGAAACAGTAAAGTTTTTTTATCTGTTGCAAACGTTTGGGTATCTGGCACTGATTGCAATAGATTATTTTCAGAACCATACAGTTTTAATAGTCCGCTTTTATCAATAATAAAGTACTGGTTTAGTTCAAAAAGGATATCTGTAAGTCTTACATTTTCATATTTGACAGTTTTCTTCTCATAAAGATCGCTAAACTGAGCTATACCATTTCCATAGGAGAGCAAACTACTGTTTTTCAGAAAAATATAATTTGGCATTTTAAGTAGGTTTATCAGCTTGTGATCTTGTCTGTGTGCGTCCAATACCACCGCGGAATCGCTGTTGTCCGAATATATTTTTCTCACAGCCACAAAGTTTGTATCGGGCGAATAAGTGAGGTTATTTAGTGTATGGAATTTCGATATCCATTGCTGTAAGGTATCGTCAGTAATCCCCGTTTGGCAATTTCCAGTGATATGCAGAATGAATAATAGAAAAGTTAATATTTTTTTCATGTTCAATATCCGGTATTTTGCGGGTTCAGGTTAGGATTAAGCAATAATTCCTTCTGTGGCAAAGGCCAAAGGCTATGGTAGCTTTTCCAATTTGTTTTAGTAGGTAAGAGGTCATTCAGTCTGTTCATTCGTTTAAGGTCGAGGAATCGATGTCCCATTTCGGTAAAAAATTCTTTTCTGTCTTCCAAAAGGATTTCATTCAGTAAGGCCTGTTTTGAAATTGGCATCACGACTGCAGGTAACGTTGCGCGTTGACGTGTTGCGTTCAGGTAAGGAAGTGCTTCGGCTGATTTATCCTGCTGGGCGAGTGCTTCAGCCAAAAGGAGATATATTTCCTCTAATCTGAAAATCACGGAGTATTCCGTGGTATTATTTGTAAGGATCTTATATTTTGCAGGCCTGTACCACGTATTTTGCCCTACAGTAACAGTTGCCATCCACTGATTTTTACGCTGGTCACCAGCAGAGAAAATGTTGACCAGATTTTGGGATAGGGCATAATTTGAAGGAGCTGCGCCCGTAAAATAGTAAGCAGTTACTTCCTGGGTTGCATCGCCATTGTTTTTTGGCTTTAATTGCCACAGTATATGTGATCCGGTTTTTGTGAAAACCTTGCTGAGATCATTTTCAGGCTGATAAAGCGAACTCTGGGTTATCGTTCGCAGTTTGGTTTCGGCATCATTCCATCGGGATTGGAGCATGTAAATTTTTGCAAGCATGAGTTCAGCAACCTTACGGTTGGGGATGATCCTTTCCGTGCTTCGATAAGTATCCGTGAGGGATGAAATGCTGCTATTGAGATCATTTTCCAATCGTGTCAGCACTTCTGATGATGGGATTTTTGGCAGGGACTGATTAACCTGATAATCTGTAGAGGTAGGATAGGGGATATCGCCAAAAATCTGTTGCAGATAGAAAAAAAGGATTGATCTGACCAGAAGTGCCTCTCCTTTGATCCGCTGCTTTTCACTGACAGGAATTGTTGTCGATTTTTCGGTTCCCTCCAATAGGGCGTTTGAGACATACACCAATCTATATGCTGAGGACCAATAGGTACTTATTGCAGCATTGCTGTCAATCTGCTGGTTCTGGAAAATGTCGTAAAGACCAGTTGTGGAATTTGTTCCATAGTAGGTAAGATCATCTGTATAACTTCCCAGTAGTCTACCTGTTTGGTTTCCGGCCAGCGGAGAACTGTTCCATAATCCGGCGTATAGTTCAGCAAGTGCGGCATTGGCCGTCTGTACCGTTTCAAAAACCGATTCAGTAGGTATCTGGTTCTCAGGTACATCTACCTCCAGCATTTTTTCACAGGATAAAGTAACCTTTAGAAGTAGAAGTGCCAGTATAATGTATATTGATATGTGTGTTTTCATTTTGATATATTTTAAAGATTTAATTTTAAGCCAAAAGCGAATGTGCGTAATGGCGGGAGGTAGCCAATGGTTGTGAATTCAGGATCAATGCCGAAATACTTTGTCCACGTAATAAGATTTTGGCCCTGAAAGTATAGTCTAATACTTCTGAAGGATGTGTTTTTTAATGGGATATTATATGCCAGTTCCACATTTTTAAGCCTGATGAAGGAGGCATCTGACACCGATGCCGTACTATTCTGAAATATTGAATGATTAGGCGACGCATTGGCCTTGTACGGCTGATAAAAGCCACTTGGATTTTCCGGCGACCAGACATCCAGCGCTTCTACAGGAAGATTGTTCATGATGCCCGGAGAAGGGATTATATAATTATAGTTTCTGCTTTTCTGTTTTACAAACTGAAATAAGAACGAGAAATCCCAGTTTTCATAATGTAAGCTGCTGCTCAGACCGCCAAAGAAATTTACTCCGATGTTCTCAATTACTTTGGCGTCGTCCGCAGAAGAGATTTTACCGTCCCCATTATAGTCTGTGAAAATATAGGTTCCGGTTTTAGGGTCAATTCCTTCAAGATTAAATAATTTAACAATGGAGGTTGGCTGCCCAATAACATAGGTGTTACTGTATGTTGAGCCTTCCAGTCCCGGAAAAGAAATAAGTTTATTTTTGGGAAAAGTTATGTTGAATGAAGTTTCCCATTGGAATTTTCCTTTGGAAAACGGTCTGGCATTCAATTCCAATTCCCATCCGGTATTCTGAACGGTGGCGTCAAGGTTCGCAAGTACGGAGGAAAAGCCTGTCATTGCAGGGAGCTGGTAGCCGACCAGCTGATTGGATGAGCGGTTGCGGTACCATGCGGCATTTATATTTACTTTATTCCTAAATAAACCGAGCTCGATTGCAGCTTCAACTTTTTTGGTTTTTTCCCAGCTGAAATCCGGATTGAACAGACGGGAAGGGGAAAGACCCGTGACCCCGTCGTAAATGGATGAAGAAACCGTATAGGTATCCAGATACCCATAATCCCCAATATTGTCACTACCTGTTGTCCCAAAACTTCCACGTAATTTTCCAGAACTGAGCCAGTTTGAATTTTTCAGAAAATTCTCTTCCGAAAATAGCCATGCTGCACCAACCGCTCCAAAATTCGCAAATTTCTTATTCGGTCCAAAACGGCTTGAACCGTCACGTCTACCCGTGATGTTGAGGATATATTTTTTGTCAAATTGATAGTTTAACCTTCCAAAAAATGCGGCATATCTGTATTGTGTGTTATATTGATCTTCGATCGTTTTTGTCTTTGCTGCCGATATGTTAAGGATCAGTGCATTACTTTCAAAGCCTGTACCGCTCATTGACCCATAGGAGTTATTTTCATTCTGGAATGTACCTCCTATCAAAACCTCAAAGGCATGTTTTGCATGTCTGAATTTATAGTTGACCTGTGGCTCCAATATGTAAGAAAGCCTATTCTGATTGTTTTTAGAAGCCTTTGAATAGGCACTGGACTGCCCGGTTACATAGGCAGGATTGTAGATGGTATTCGGGCTTATATTCCATTCCTCGAAAGCCTGATAGTTGACCCCTCCGCCCAGTTTTAGAGTGATATTTTTAAACAGGTCATAAGCGATGTTAAGATTGGTCATGTACTGGATGTTCTGGTTGGAGTATGTAGCGTTGTAAGCTGCAACAGGATTGCTCCAGGTATTATTCTCCCAGTTCAATGTTCCATCATCCTTATAGAGAGCCGGAGCATTCGGGGACAGTGAAAATGCACTTCGGGTAATGTCGGAATTGATAACATTGTTTTTTTGCACGCTGAACATGTTGGAAACGTCGAGATTCAGTTTTTTGTCCTTCGAACGATGTGCAATATTGGTTGTGATGCTGTTTGTGGTATATTTAAAATCATTACCAAAAACGGTGGACTGTTCATTATGTCCCAAGGTCAATAGAAAGGATGTTGTCTCACTTCCACCTGTTAATTGTAGCTGGGTATTGGATGCTGTTGCTGTGTTTCCGATTAAGCTTTTCGACCAGTCAGTATACCTGTCTGCTTTCCATGTACCATTAACATCATAAGCATTTGCTGGATATGTACTGATTCCACTATTGACAAACGCCTGTCTTCGCATACTTAGATATTGCTCAGTGTTCATCATTTTGAGTCTTGACATAACATTGCTGAGTGCATATGATGAATTTAATGACGCGCTAAGTCTGCCGGATTTACCCTTTTTCGTTGTGACAAGTATGACCCCATTTGCACCACGGGAGCCGTAGATTGCGGTTGCATCCGCATCTTTTAGGACTTCAATACTTTCAATATCAGCTGGATTGATACTATTTAAAGGGCTTATGCTTGACATCGGCAATATAGCGGATGTAAATCCGAAAGTTTTCACTTCATTACCTATTGGAACGCCATCGACAATATAAAGCGGGTTGTTTCCGTCACTTCTTAACGAGTTTTTACCTCTTATCTGTACCTGAAAGCCGCTGCCCGGAACACCACTGCTTTGTACAATGTTGACACCTGCCATACGTCCCTGTGCAGCTGCCAGAACATTTGAAATGGGTTGGTTTTCAATTTCTTTAGCACCTACTTTTGCGATACTTCCCGTTTGTTCTTTTTTGGTTACTTTGTAGTATCCGGCGTTCAGGATGACCTCATCTATAACTTTTGTATTGTACACCGTGCTTGCGGTATCGGATTTTGCAAATGTGGGAGAAGAATTTTCAATTATAGCCCCTGTGGATCTAATCTTTTTCGGCCTGATGATAACGCTATTATTGTCGATAATAGTCTCCACAGGGACGTCTTTTAAAATTTTATTGAGACAGTCTAATACCGGTTCGTTTTTACATTTGGTGGGCTGAACAGTGTAACCCTTAAGATCATCACTTGAGTAAATATTATCTTTTACATTTTCGGAGAGGAATTTTTCGACTGCTTGTGAAGCAGTTGTTTTTCCGGTTTCAAAATTTACCCTCTTTGCTGAGAGTTTTTCCTGAGCATAGAGCCCTTGGCAGGTTATTGATAGTATTAGGATCAATAGTACTGCGCTGCAAACTTTTTTCATTATTTTTGCATAGTATTTAAAAATTAATAATGGATCGAACAGTTATTGGTTGAATACGCGGCCGACGGGTGCAACCGTCGGTCTTTTTAATTTTATTCATCCAGGTCAGTTTGTTTTAGGAGTAGGGGATCAGTGCAGAAGTATGGACTAACCAAAGTCTATTCTTCCAATTGAAATGTTTTATCATTTATTTTTTTTGTATTTAGGTTTAGTTTTAGGGAGATCAGTCTAATCATATCCGCTGCAGTGGCTTTTTCTTTTGTAGCACTAAGTTTTGAATTTGAAGCGGTAGAAGGGTACTGAATTTCTACGGCGTAGGTATCTTCTAAAATTTTTATGGCATCCATAAGCTTTAAATCCGTAAACGAGATTGTCGCTGTATTGTTCTTTAGCGTTGTATCAGCAGTTTTGGTGGCAACAATGGTTGCAACATCCTTTGAGCCGAAGTTGGAAAATGTCTGTTTGGGTTTAATTATAAAGGTTTCTGTCGGTTTTTCCGCTTTTATAACCTGAACTTTGCCCTCGTAAAGATCTACGTTAAACCGTTGATTGTCCTGTGTGATTTTAAAAATTGTACCCAAAACTTTGGTTTGGTAAGATCCTGCGTGAACGATGAAGGGATGTATTTTTGATTTGGTCACATTAAAAACTGCGTCACCTTCAAGAATTACTTCTCTTGTATCAGCTGGAAAAGACTTTTCAACGGTTAATTTTGCGCCTTTGGACAGCGTTACGCTGGAACCATCTTTTAGGGTTAATGTCAAGACATTCTGAGTAGCCTGATAGACATCTGGAAGGTACAGAGAGCGGTATGAAATTACGCTACCGATTAACACGAGTACGGCAGCAATCATCAGGGAAGTATATCGAATAGTTTTTATCTTTCTTTTTTTCGCCTGGTGAGCTTCTATTCTGGCGTAAAGTTTTTGATGAAACTCTCTTTTTTCCTGCTCTGTCGGAGTTTCCAGCTCGGCATCTGCTTTATTTCCGAGCTTATCCCATAATTCTTTTGCTTCATCGAAGGAAAGCTGATCGGGCTGTTTTCTCTTGTCCATAATAAAAGGGCTTTATTATGTATACCTGAAAGTAGCTGCAATAGCCCCCCCCTAAAAATTGGACTTTAACTAAAATTAAGAAGTTTTAACGCAATTTAACTATGATTTTGGTGTTCACGCAAGAAGAGCATAGCCTTTGAGATCTGTTTTTTTACCGCTTTGGAGGATAGATTGAGGTTATTGGCAATTTTTTCCTGTGTCAAGCCCTCAAATTTATTCATGGTGAATATTTTTTTTCGTGTCGCAGGTAGCAGTTCAATATTTATCCTTAAAAGTTCAAGCTCTTTTTCTTCTTCAAGAATTGCCTGTAATCGGTCAGATGAATCATCGGATAAATGAATGTCAGCGACTTCAATTGTGTAAGGAATTTTTTTCTGCTGTACGGAGAAATTTGAAATTTCCTGAATGCAGGTTTTTATAATGACGCTTTCCGCATTCTGTTCTGTTAAAGATTTTCGATAATTCCATAAATGGAAAAAAATATTCTGTAATATATCCAAGACATCATCACGATCCTTCACTTTTCGGGATACCATCGCGAACATACGGCTCCAATATGTCTCATAAATTTTCTGAAACATAACATCGTAACTATTCTTATTGCGTGAGAATAATGGCATTTTTGGTTATTTAGGATAATTCGCAGTACACAAATTTAAGTATATTTTATTAAAATTGTTTATTTTAGCAATATATTTGTACGTTTATGGTATAAAAATTAAAGGATGTTATGCTAAATAGTAGTATATACCGATTATAATTTAATTTTGAACTTTATATCATATTTTAGTGATAATAATTTTCGTTTGTAAAAATATTTATATATTAGCACCCTAATTTTATCGGAAAAAAAAGCGTAAGCTGTCAAATTTGGATGAGAGAAACTGCGAACTTCTAAAAAAACCAAAAATATTGACAGACTTACGCCTGTGTCTCAAAATATGGGCATGGGCTAGGTCGTCTATTTTGGTTTTGGGTTCTTCGCAGTACCTTCTCTAGCAATAGCACCTTGTTCCATGCCTTTTGTATTTACCCAAGAATACTTGAGTGCAAAGCCGTAATAATTTAGATTATGATACGACAGGTTTTGACGTTTTGACAGTTTAGTTTCGCTTTTAAATCATTGATAATAAATAGCTGGCCTGAGAATTTAATTCAAATTTCCGTGAAAATACGGAAGCCAGACTATTAAAAATAAAATATATTGCGAAGCCAAAATTAACCTTGAAAAACACACCTGTGAGATGAGACAAATATTATTATTTAGCTTGTTTTTATGCTATCATTACATATATGGACAGATTCCAAATCTGCCGCAAAGACCAGGTGTTTCCAATCTTTACAGTGTACCTGAAAGTCTGAATAATCAACCCAGCCATAGACCAAACTCTCCAAATATTAATGCGACTTCAAATTATTATAAAAAGGTTACACCCCGAGATGATCAGGATGAGATCAATAAAGAGGTAGATCGTCAAATGGCAATGATCAGGGAAGAATCGTATGTGAAAAATTATATGCTTACTTCTTTATCCGATAGAAAAGGAACGGATTTCTATTACAGGGCTTTTGATAACTTAATGAAGTTCGACCCTGAAAGCTACTCCATTACAGACGCTGTTTTTCTGGTTGAAAATGCATACAACAACAATGACCGTAATTTTCAGTCAGCATATCAAACGCAGATTCAGAAAGCTACTAACATGATCAGGCAACAGATGAAAAGGAGTGCAATAGATGATTCTGATAATGTGGCCAAGAATCTTGCAATATTCAAATACTTTGCGCAGGATACAAAGCAGAATGGAAAAGTTATCCATAAGGCAATCAAATATGACTTTGAAGACTATATGGGTGCCAAGGATTACAGTAAGATGTTTGTTTCCAAATTGATGAAAACAAATACTGGGCAGTGTCATTCCATGCCACTTTTGTATTTGATGTTAGCAGAACAGATTGGTGCAGAGGCCTTTCTTGTTGTGTCACCCAATCATTCTTATATACGCTTTAAAGATGGGGACGGCGAAGTTCTTAGTGTTGAGCTTACCAATGGAATGTTTTCTGCAAACTCTTTTGTGTTGAATTCCGGATATATTAAAGCTGAAGCTCTAAAGAACAAGCTTTATATGCAGAACCTATCAAAGAGAGAAGTCCTCTCACAGACTTATGTTGACCTTGCCAGTGGATATATCCATAAGTTTGGCTATGATGAGTTTGTTGCAAAAGTTTTAGGAAAAGCACTGGAGCTCAATCCAAATAATATAAATGCGACATTATGGAAAAGCAACACCGATCAGATGCGTTTTATGCAGGCCTGTAACCGCGTTAATATTGACCCTGAAAATAAGGAACAGTTGCAAAAGATCAGGAATTATCCTCTGCTGGAAAACCAATTTCTGGAAATAAAGACTGGATTTGATTACATAGACCAGTCAGGTTTTGCCCAAATGCCTGCGGAACAATATGAACAATGGCTGGGTTCTCTAAAAACGACGGAGAATAAGCAAAAGAGTGAGGAGATTGCAGAACGTTTGAGGATATTGAATGCACAAAAACAAAGGGAAGCTGCAAAAAATATAAAACCTATCGTCCCTAAGAAGGAAAGTCCAAAAGTATATGCAATTCCAAAGGAATTTTTATAACCAGATAATTCAAAATACAACTACAATAATGAGAAAGATTTTATTTTTTGTTTTACTGTTTTTTATTGGCTTTAGCCAGGGACAGGTAAAACAAAACAAAAAGATAAGCAACAAAAAGGAATGGGTAAATCCTGTCAGACTGACAAAGGAAGAACGTTCTCGTCCCTACATGGATGAGGTTTTAAAGACCAGGGATAGCTTAAGCCCTACGGAAGCTGAGAGGAGGCGAAAAAACATTGAGGCGGGAAACCCATTCAAAAAGTACGGGTACTATCCGAAAGTAGCCACGTTAAGCAAAGGAAAGTATCTGGAATTCCACGATCAGGATAGCATAGTCACAATCGGATCGGTAAGGTTTAATGTGAAAAAAGGTGAAATCGTTAATTTTATTGAAGTAGACCTTGATGATCCGGACGCACAACCGATCGGAGATACACACGGCAGGTGGATCAGTCCAGATCCTTTAAGTGAGGAATTTCCAAGTTGGAGTCCCTATAGCATGTCGTTCAATAACCCTGTAAGATTTAAAGATCCCACAGGTTTAGCACCAGAAGACGCTACCGAATGTTGTTGGTGGTTTCGTCTAATGCCATTATTTGAAGAATCTTCAATAAAACCAAACTTAATTGAAACAGTTACGAAGACTGGTGAAGTCGGAACCAAGCAAAGTGAAGCCGTAACAAAAGCTCAGCAAGAACATTTCAATTTTGGTAGATATGTTGAAGAAAAACAGCTTGCCGAAATGGGAAAAGAGAAAAATACCAAAACCTATGAATACACCGATCCTAAGACTGGAAAGACAGGAAAAACTATTCCAGACGCAATGACAGAAGAAGGAGGAACAGTGGAAATAAAGCACGTTGCCAAACAATCTTTTACCAAACAGCTTAGGGGTCAGCAGGAAATTTCAAAAGCAAGTGGGCAGGAAGCAATTTTGAAAATTAATGAATCTGCAAAATTAAGCGAACCCCTTAAAAATTCCGGCATTAATATTCAACGATATACGCCTCCGGCAAAGCCTAAAATTGATAACCTTAGAGTTACACCTGCTCCGGCCCCAAAACTAATTCCTGTGCCAAAACCTAAAGATCCTTGTGCTGGTGTACCAGGTTGCACATAATTCCAATTTTATTATATTTAAAGATGACAAATGTTCAAATATTGCTTAGCGCTATTAAGGAGCAAGCAGAAAAATTTTTATCAGAAAGCGGAGAATTTGCCCCTTATGCTACCTATGTCAGAGCAAATGGTGACCTAGCTTATATCTCTGCTTATTCGGAATCAACTGATTCAAAAGAAATGTATGATATTTTGTTGGCTGGAGCATATGATGATTTAAAAGATGGGGATGTTCGGGTTTATGCTATTGCTCAGGACGGAAGATATCAAGGTAAGGATGTATTGGTTGTGGATTTAATACTTTCACCTGAAAGCAGATTTCAGCAAATATATCCCTATACTATCGATGGTAAAAAAGTGAAATTTGGGGAAATGATCTAAATTCAGATTTATGACGGACAATCCATATTTAAAATTTAAAAATGATGACCTGAAGGAATCTAAAGCTTTAGCCGAAGCATTAAATATTTCTGAAAGCGATTTTTTAAAAATTCAAGATTGGTTTGACCAATTACTTCTGTATCATCAAGAATTAACTAATGATAGGGAAGACCAATTGAAAGCAGAAAAGGATTTGGAGATTAACTTCCAGGAACTGATCTCATCAGAAATTGAAAAGAATAGCTATAAGTACATCCTGCCAAAACTGTTGCATTATAATAATGAATTTCATGGAGCTTTTTTAAGGTCTTTATACGTCGCCAGATTGGGAGCTTTGCTCGGAAATATTATCCCAAGTTTTGTGAAGGACAAGATGATTACTTATTCACCGGAAGATTATTTTCATATTACGGTTTATCTTAAGCATAACTATTTTGTTTCACCGAATAGCAACTTTTTGGAAGACATTATAAAAATTGAACAATCCCGAAGTATTTTCAGAAAAGCTACTGTGGAAGTTAAGCTATCAACTTCGAAAAATATATTGGATATTCTAAATCAGAAAACTTTTCACCATGATGTAATCTGTTTTAAAAAGATTTTAAAATTAGTAACAGCAAACGACACTGGATTAATGGATTATCTGAAAAATTATAAAGTGGAAAATAACCAATGCTGTTATAAAATTATTAGTGACGTTCTGAATTTTGCAATATCAGCAGATCTATGGAAAGACTTTGAAATTAAAGTTCAGCTAATTCATTTCTTTGATACATCGAGAGGTGCCAAAACTACATCGAGTTGGTTAACAAAGTTAGATGAACTAAGCATGAGAATCGGTAGTTCCAAACTTTTACAACTTGCTAAGACAGTTTTGAAAAATGAAAATTGTATAAATCATAAGTTTGAATATGGGGTACAATGGAGCGATGATACTGCAAAAAGATTTTTGAAATCTGCGCAATGGATAAAAGATAGTTTAAAATAAATAATTCTCAAAAATTGATATTGTTAGGTTTTCAAAATAACATTGACAATACCACTATTATTAATGGCTAAAAGAGTAAAAACAGAGATTGGAGATATATTCTCAGTGACATTGGACAATGGAAATAAAAAATATTTTCAATACGTTGCTAATGACCTTAACCAATTAAACAGCGATGTCATTAGATCATTTAAAAGAGAATATCCAGCTGATGAAATTCCTGTTTTTTCCGAACTGTTAGCGGGTGATATTGACTTTCATGCGCATACTATGATCAACATCGGAGTAAAACAAGATTTATTTAAACAGGGAGGAAAAAGCATTGTTTATCCAGCTTTAAAAGATGTATTATTCCGCGACACAAATGATTATGGTAAAAAAGTTGGAGAAGAACCAATAAAAGTTTCCGTTAATTGGTTTGTATGGAAAATTAATGATGAGAGTTTCACAAAAGTAGGTAAACTGGAAGGCGAAAATCGAAACGCGGAAATAGGAGTTGTCATACCCCCTTTCGCAATAGTTGATAGAATAAAGACTGGCCATTATAATTTTATTTATCCGGGTTTTGAATAAAAAACGGTGTAATATGAATAAAGTTACGAGTGCTCTTATAATTCTTACAATTCTTACCCTGTAATAAGAAAAGTGATAAACCAAATGTTGATTCATCTAAAGTTGTAGATTATAATGTTATTGTAACGGCAAAATCTGATAATGAGGTTGCTATCAAAGAATTATATGCTAAAGCAGTGAATGATCTGTATAAAAATGGGATTGTGAAAGATTCCAAGCACAAATTGGAATTTTACTTTTATTTGAATCTAGTGGACTAAAAATTAAAATGCAGATAGTCATGAAATTAGTTGAAATTATTAAAGCGCTCAGAAGAAATACAATTAATGATTTACTCGGTGAAGAATTCAGCGATATAGATTATGAGAAAATAATCCTATATGGAGAGTTCTCGGTGGGAGTTGATACAATATACAGGTTCTTCAAGTCAAAAAGGGGAATGGGAAATATAGTTAAAGATGGTGAAATGACCTACGAACGCCTTTGTTCACTTAAAGATTTAGGCTTTTTGATAGATTATTACCTTTCTCAGTATGATCGAAAGCCAGATGACATACTTGCAATAGATATCATCGATCATTTAGATGATCCAAATTTTTAAATCTGCTCTTTTTTGGGTATCAAAATTATGAAACACTTTTATATCTTTTTATTTTTCTTGGTTGCCGGTTTTGTCAAGTCACAGGAAAATCGATTTTATAATGAAGCATATCTGACTATTGATAATATGCTGAACGATAAACAGAAATATAGTTTTAAGACTGCTGTACTGAGTGTAGAAAATGCATATTATCAGGGAAAGCTAGATACGGTTGAAGTTGACAGAAAAATTAAATTTATGGGCAACTTTTGTAAGACAATCGTTCGCAATCGTGATCTTACCTATAATGAAAGAGATAAGGAGACCGTTAGTAAATATGCAGCAATCTTTTCAGTTATCTGTGAGGAGACACCTATTTTAATCAACCAAGATACTGTTCGTTATAAACCATTCTCTTATGATTTTCAAGACGTTTTCGGGCACAAAGATCTGACAAGTCTTTTTGTTTCAAAACTGGTTACTACGCAGAAAGGAAACTGTAATTCGTTACCTTACTTATATAAAATTCTTGCAGAGGAATTAGGTGTTGAAGCGAATCTTGCATTGGCTCCGAACCATATTTATATTAAACACAATATAAAATCCATCGGTTGGTATAATACAGAGTTAACAAGTGGCATCTTTCCACAGGATGCCTGGTTGATGGCTTCGGGATTTATCCATTTAAATGCTATTGAAAATGGAGTTTATATGAAAGCACTTGACAATCGCGAGAGCCTTGGGTTATGTCTTGTTGATCTGGCAAATGCCTATAAGCGTTCTTTTCCGGATAATGACGGAACCTTTGCAATCAAGTGTGCTGAAAGGGCTCTGCAGATCAGTCCTAATTTAGTAACAGCGTTAATTTTACGGGCTGAAACCCACAAAGAACAATATCAGAAAGTGGAACGTTCTGATCCGAAATCAAAAGAGCTTCTGGCCTCATTAAATAAAGAATACAATCATATCCATAAGATAGGGTATAGAAATATGCCGGAAGGGATGTATTTGGAGTGGCTCGTTTCTTTGAAAACGGAAAGAAAAAAATACGAGGATATTAGGTTGAAAAATTAAATTTTTGTGTGATTGATGGTTTGTGAAAAAGTTAGCTAAAACATTGTTTTTAGCTAACTTTGTTTTTAAGTTCACGAACTTCCTGCATCAACTTTATGAGCATCGATTTTATGTCCTCATTTGCAAAATCAATTATTTCCAGTTCTTTACTGGAGAAACTGCCAGCATATTGCCAGGCTTCCCAAAGATCACTAAATGGAATATCATAACTATCATAAAATGTATTGTCCGCTCCGACGGTGATAGAATTATCATTTATCTTTTCAATACGTTTGAAAGTAAATCCTGATCTAGTTATTAGTACATGGGTTTTACCAATTTTAATATCCTTAATGTTTTCTATGTATTTTCCTACAACGTATGTTCCATCCTTATAAGGTGGCATCGAATCACCTTCTACGGGAAATGCCCTGTATTTTCCGTTATGGAGAAAGGGTAGGGACATTGTTTGTAAATTCTCTATATATTCAGGATCGGCATAGCCTGATAAGTATCCCATTGATGCTTTATAAGGTATTATTTCTATTTTGTTCTCCCCAACTGAATCCGTTTTTATAGGAAGCAAGATCCTATTATCAGGGAGATTTAACATCTCCTGCAGTTTATATTTTCTTAAATCGACAGTGAGCAATAAATCTGTGCTGATATGGTAATATCTGGAAATCGCCAATAAAACATCTAACGGGGGTGAAGCCTTTGCTGTCTCATATTTTGCATAAGATACCCTTGTCAAAACCAGTCTATCCGCGATCTGCTGTTGCGAAATTTCAGGAATTTGCTGTAGTCTTAAATACCTTATGTTATCCGCTAAAATTGAGAGTGTTGACATTTTGTGAATATTTTTCACAACAAATGTACTGTAATTTGTGAATAATCTTATCAACTTTGCTAAATAATTTAGTAAAAAATGGAACGGTCGATTGTACATTTGGATCTGGATACGTTTTTCGTGTCCTGTGAGAGATTGGTTAATTCCGGTTTAAACGGAATTCCACTGATCATTGGTGGTGGGGACAGGGGTGTAGTTTCTTCATGTAGCTATGAGGCTCGAACTTTTGGTGTAAGATCAGCAATGCCCATGAAAATGGCGCTCCGCCTTTGCCCACAGGCGAAGGTTGTCAAAGGGGATATGGAACTATATTCCAGAATGTCCCATACGGTTACCGAGGTTATAGAGGAAAGTGCGCCTGTGATGGAAAAAGCTTCCATCGATGAATTCTACCTCGATCTGACAGGGATGGATAAATTTTTTGGGGCTTACAAGTGGACAAATGAGCTTGGAGCAAAGATCGAAAAGGAAACAGGTTTACCGATAAGTTATGCGTTATCGACTAACAAAACTGTGAGCAAAATAGGAACTGGCGAATCAAAGCCTCACGGACACCGTGAAATACCATCTTTAGGTGTACAGTCTTTCCTAAATCCGCTCTCAATAAAAAAAATGCCGATGGTGGGCAATGCCACTTTTCAATTGTTTTCGAGGGTCGGAATTAGAACCATAGGCACACTTTCGGAAATGCCTGTGGAAATCCTGCAGCAGATGATTGGCAAAAATGGTACAGACTTATGGAAGAAAGCAAACGGTATTGATGAAACTCCTGTCATTCCATATTCTGAGAGGAAATCCATTTCCAAAGAAAGGACATTTAGCAGCGATACAATGGATACCTATGAGGTAAAAGGTCTGATATCAGGAATGGCGGAGCAGCTTGCCCATCAGCTCAGGCAAGAGAAATGGCTGACCTCAACCGTGGTGATCAAGATCAGATACTCAAACTTTGACACCGAATCCAAGCAATGCAGGGTGAGTTATACATCCTCTGACCACACCTTAGCGAGAGTTGCACTGGAACTATTTGATAAGATTTACACAAGACGTATGCGGCTCCGTTTGGTTGGTTTGCGATTTACGGACCTTGTTCACGGGAGTTATCAGATGAATCTTTTTGAAGATAATGCGGAGCTTATCAGCTTATACCAGGCGATGGATAATATCAAGAACCGTTTTGGTAAAGATGCGGTTGGACGGGCTGTTGGGTTCAATTTTTCACGTTAGCATGTACAAGTATGTTTTTAAATTGTCACTCATATCATAGTCTTCGTTATGGCACGTTATCCATAGACGACCTTATTTCTCAGGCTTTAGCACTGGGGGTAAAGGAACTTGTTCTTACAGATATAAATACGGTGACCGGAGTTTATGAATTTAAAAAGAAATGCGAAGAAAATAATATCCGCCCGATTGTTGGTGTTGAGGTGCGCAACGGAAGTGAATTATACTATATAGCCATTGCAAAAGAGTTTAGTGGGCTTGCAGAAGTAAACAAAATGCTGACTTCGTACAATTGCGATAAGATTGAGTTACCATTGCAACCGGAATTAGCCTACAACTTTATCCTATATCCACTGAGTAATATTCCGGACAACCTCCAAGAAAATGAATATATAGGAATCTACGAGGATAAACTCAATCTTTTGATAAGACCGGAATATAACAAACTGTTATATAAAATGGTTATTCTTTGTCCCATTACTTTCAGCACAAAAAAAGAATATAACCTACATCGGATTTTACGCGCCATTGATAACAATACCTTGCTTTCCAAGCTTGCAGAAAAAGAAGTGTGCAGGAAATCAGAATATTTTCGTTCTGTGGATTCAATACGTAGAATTTACAGTCACTATCCCGAAATTATTGAGAATACGCAAAAAGTACTTTCAAAATGCAGCTTTGAATTTGCGTTTTCCACACCCAGAAATAGAAAACATTATACAGGTACAAAGGCCGATGACCTTAAACTTCTGACCCGTTTAGCTTATGCAGGATTGGAAAGACGGTACGGTAGAAATCACGAGGGAGCAACTAAGCGAATCGAAAAGGAACTAAAGGTAATTGATGAACTAAACTTTAGTGGGTACTTTCTTATCACTTGGGATATCATCCGATATAGCAACAGTATGGGCTTTATGCATGTTGGGCGTGGGAGCGGAGCGAACTCTATTGTTGCGTACTGCTTGGGAATTACCGATATATGCCCGATAGAGCTGGATCTGTATTTTGAACGATTTCTGAATCTTAACCGGAAAAGTCCGCCTGACTTTGACATTGACTGGAGCTGGCAGGAGCGTGATATCATCCTTGATTATATTTTTAACCGTTATGGTAAGGAGTACGTTGCTTTTTGCGGAACCAATGTCGAATTCAAATACCGTTCGATCATCCGTGAAGTTGGTAAAGCATTTGGGCTTCCAAAAGAAGAGCTTGACGAACTGAGTAAAAATCCCGAAAGAGTTTTTCGGGATGATATTGTGAAGCAGGTACAGAAGTATGGTAAGCTGCTGGAGAAATTCCCAAACCAGCGGAGTATGCATTCCTGCGGGATTATTATTTCCGAGGAACCACTCACAAACTTTACGGCTCTTGAAATGCCCCCAAAGGGCTTTCCTATCGTACAGTGGGATATGCATGTTGCCGAGGAGATCGGATTTGAAAAATTTGACATTTTATCGCAAAGGGGGCTAGGTACTATCAACGATACAGTCAGGCTTTTAGAGGAAAAGAGGGGAATTAAGGTAAATATTAAGGATACCACTATTTCCAAAGATGAAGTAAAATGTAATGAATATCTAAGCCATGGGCGGACAATAGGTTGTTTCTATATCGAATCGCCTGCTATGCGTGGATTGCTCAGAAGGTTAAAGTGTGATAACTATAAAGTATTGGTAGCCGCCTCTTCCATTATTCGTCCTGGTGTTGCCCAATCGGGAATGATGCACGAGTATATTTTTAGACATAACAATCCTGACAAGTTTGAGTATTTCCATCCTGTCTTTGAGAAGCAGCTAGGAGATACTTACGGCATCATGGTATACCAGGAAGACGTGATCAAGATTGCGCTTCATTATGGCGGGGTGTCTGCTGCCGATGGCGATATACTGAGAAGAGCTATGAGCGGAAAAGGTAGGTCTTTAAGTGCACTTCAAAAAGTTAAGGACGATTTTTTTGCATCTTGCAGAAAACAAGGGCATCCAGAGGAACTGAGCCGGGAAATTTATAGACAGATAGAATCTTTTGCAGGGTATTCATTCTGTAAGGCTCACTCAGCTTCTTATGCAGTAGAGAGTTATCAATCGCTGTACCTGAAAGTTTATTATCCATTGGAGTTTATGGTTTCGGCGATAAATAATATGGGCGGTTTCTATAGGACAGAGGTCTATGTACACGAGGCAAGGATGTCAGGGGGTGTTATATTGAATCCATGTGTCAATAAAAGCGAGTACGAAACAACGATTTATGGAGAGGAAATATATCTGGGACTGATGCTGCTTGAAAAAGTTGAATCGAAACTTGCTCAGCTGATACCAAAGGAAAGAAAGGCAAATGGGGAGTATAGGTCAATGGAAGATTTTATCAAGAGAGTTCCAATTGGTATTGAGACTTTGCAGACGTTGATCTTTATTGGAGCATTCCGTTTTTCAGGTGTTCCAAAGAATGAACTATTGCTCAAAGCGCGCATTCTACTGGGGGATTTTAAACCAGAGAAAAGATTTCAGACTCTTTTTGAAGAACCGATCAAGGAATACAAATTTCCGGAGTTAAAAAGAAATGTGTTTGAGGATGCTTTCGATGAAATCGAGATTTTAAGTTTTCCGGTATCCTGTACACCTTTCGATCTACTTCAGACGAAGTACAGGGGAACTGTTATGGCCAAAGATCTTACAGAACATCACAAAAAGCAGGTGAAGATGCTTGCCTACTTGATTTCAAGGAAACATGTTCCTACAAAAAAGGGAACAATGTACTTTGGTACCTGGATAGATGTTCAGGGAAACTATTTTGATACAGCTCATTTTGCTGACTGCCTTGAAAAATATCCATTTCAGGGTGGGGGATGCTATCTTCTATTGGGGATTGTTAAAGTTGATTTCCATTTTCCGACAATTACGATCACCAAAATGGCCAAGATGCCATTTATACCTGACCCCCGGTATTCCCATGATGAAGAGAAGAAATATGAAGCGCAACAGCGGATTCGGGAAGATGTAAGTATGACTTTCAGGGCCCCTTATCCGCAGGAGCATGAAATAGGACTTCCCCGAAAACGTTTTTAGATTCTTTTGAAGAAATTTTAAACAAATTGTTCCGGGGATCGGTTATTTAGAAAAACAGATAGGAAATGGAAAATCACAAAATTGTAGAAGTCTTAAATGATTTAATAGAGATCAACAACGATAGAGCTGAAGGCTTTGAAAAAGCTATCAGGGATATTAATGCCGAAAACATAGATCTTAAAGCTGCCTTTGAAAAATTCGCCTCACAAAGCCGAAGCAATATTACAGAGCTTGCCGGACTTGTGGGAAGCAAGGGTGAAGTTCCAGAAGACGGGAATACGGTCCTTGGAACATTACATCGCGCTTGGATCGATATAAAGGCAACTTTTGGCGGTAGTGACCGTCACAGTATTCTGGAAGAATGTGAACGTGGGGAAGATGCGATTAAAAAGGCATACAAAGACGCACTGCAGGAAAATGAGCTCGGAGAAGATGTCCGTGAAGTTTTATTAAAACAACAGGATGGTATCCAAGCGAGCCATGATGCGGTCAAAGCTCTCAGAGATTTGAGCAAATAAAAATAAGGATTAGATTGTATAGAAAATGGTTGAAAAGCTGTGTTGATTTATTAACACAGCTTTTTTTTTTTAGGAGATTATACAGAAAATAATTGTATGTATTAGAGATTCAGGCCCAAATGATGATGTAAGCGGATTAAAAGGACTTTTTAGGGATATGTAAGTACTATCTGCATTATATTTCTTACTTTTATTATTTAGAATAATTCTTAATAACTTAATTTAAGGAAGTGATATGCCCAAAGTAACCCCAGAACTTTTTGAAGTTCTACACGATAGCAGAGCTGAAAATACATTGGCTAGGCTGTATAAAGAAGCTCTCAAGCAGGGCTGGTCTATGGTTTTTCATTTCATGCCCAAAGCATTTAAGTTCTTTGGCAGGGGTATAGACTGGAAGACGGAAAATGAAAGCTTTTATGAGGATAAATATATACCGATATTACCGTATCAAGGTACCTTTATCTATATGCAGGCGAGGGCACTAAATGCGCAAAATATCCTGGAATTTGGAACATCTTTTGGAATTTCTACGATTTATCTTGCAAAAGCCGCGAAGGACAACGGAGGTAGAGTTATTTCAACGGAGTACTTACCCCATAAGGTTAAAATTGCCCGGCAAAACCTCATTGAAGCAGGTGTCCATGAGCATGTAGAGATTTTGGAAGGGGATGCGATGCAGACTTTAAAGGATCTGTATGTGGAATGGGATTTTGTTCTTCTTGATGGATGGCCGGACATGGTATATGCGGTATTCAAGCTGATCGAGCCGAAATTGAAAAAGGGCGCCGTGATCCTTGTGGATGATGTTCAGGGATTTCAACCTTCCATGAAAGACTATTTTGAGTATGTACGTAATCCTGCAAATGGATATCTTTCTACAACCGTATATCCAAAAAAAGCGATGGAATTTACGATTAAGCTTTAAATTTCGTATATTGGTTAAGAGTTAACTAACCATCTTAATAGTATATTGTAGACTAGTCGTGAGATTAGTCTATTTTTTTCACTTTGTCTGTCAGTCCGAGACATAATGAGACTGGATGCAAGGCACTCTATCTTTCAGGAAATGGTTTGTGGAAAAGGAAGATGTTAGCATGACCTTTCGGGTATCTTAAACGTAGGAGATTGAGGTTGGTCTTCCCGGAAAAAGGATGTTAAGGTATTGATAAAGAAAAATGATTTTAATGCCATTACGGAAACCCGTAGGCTGATCTAAAATTAATGCTTAAATTTGCACCTGAAAATTGAGAACCTTCGCTCAGGTCGTTCAATGGTCAATAATTATTTGTCAACATACAAAATATAGTATATTTCAAATACACGTATGAGGCCACTTATGGTTTTAATACGTTTCATGGTTATTAGTTTTTAAACGCATCTTTTAAAGGTGCGTTTTTTTATGGAGCTAATCACATAAAAAACTCCCATTTCTTGGGAGTTTTTAAGATTATGACCTAGCTAATATTTGAAGATGCCCGATGACACATTACTTTCGCGTTGTCTGTTTTTTTTCAATATTCTTTTCAATGACACTGGGGTCCATATAATCTAAATGGATACTATGCCTAAGATAATAGCTCCATCGCCAAAAACACAATGGATTAATCTTGTACAATCTGTAAAGCCTCTGGTTTTCTTTGGCTGGAGATGTCTCTTTAATCCAATATTCAAAACCAAAAGTTGAGAATCCGGGGCTTTTAAAACCAAAATCTGTGGTTATCCTGTATGAGCCATCAAGATTGGAGTATCTGAAATACCCCTCATCTAACCAGCGATGAATATCCTTTCCAATAAAAGGCACATTGGGAAGTAGGATCATAATGCCTAGCACTATAATAATTGTTTTCCTCATCATTCTAATTGTTTTCCTCTTCATAGCTTTTAGTTCAGTTGCGGGCGATTTGCATTATCTGAGTTTTAGAAGTCCATTGAGCTCATTTATTGCATGATATTACTTTTACTGGTTTTTATTAGAAAAAGTCAGAAGTCCTGCCATTTATTCGATGGTTTAAAGGGAACTCTGTTCGGCTTTATTTTTTCCCAGTCGCGGTATTCAAAATTTTTGCTTACGGTTAAATAATAACGCCAACGCCAAAAACAAAACGGGTTAATTCTATACAACCTAAAAATTTCCATATTGGCCATTTGCGGTCTCGTAGCCTCGATGAATCCAAATGTTACCCACTTGCTCATCCAAGGGTGAAAAACCTCCATGTACTCTATACCGGTAAAAGAAGCGTTTGCATTAGCATACCGAAAATGGTCACCGTCAATGGCCTTCAGTATCTCCGTACCTATAACCGGTGTATTGGGTATCACCAGAACAGATAGTACAATTCCTATAGTAAATTTTCTTTTCATATCCTTTATTGACAATTCGTGCTAGTTGGAGGATCAATCCGACCTAATGTGACATTTGGATTGCCCGCCTGTTTTAAATTTGCTAAATATGTGTATACGCCATCTGGTGTTAAAAATCCATTATTGTTTAACTGTCCATTACTTGGTAGGAGTAAATTAAAAACATCGGTAGCATAATGTGTACAGTTGTTATCATTGAGGTCATAGGGGACTTTTGATAGGGCAATAGACTGGCTTATGATTGCGTCGAATTGCGCCTTGGTGACAGACAAACTATATCTTGCATCACTTTTTCGCTTATAATCACTCGATTCTTCCCCCATTGCACTGGTAACTGGCAGCATGGTAGCCGCCGATGGACCAGATTGCGGGTAGAATCCATAAGAAAGCCTTTGAAGCTGAGTACCGTTTGATTTTTCAATTGTTAGAAAAGCGTGACCAGGTTTATCAGAATTAAGGTCTATTCTATGTGCATTTAAAGTCACCTTGTATTTTGTATTAGCATCATTTACCACATTGTTGAAACATTTCAATCGCTCCTGAATGTCAATAGTGGTTATAGGTGCAGCTACCACGAAAGATGTACTTGAAGTGCCTCCACTACCACCTCCATGATTACCACCGCCGCCTCCGCCGCCACCTCCGGTTGCTGTACCGCTGCACGTTGTATATAGATAAGTCCAATATTCGGTACCATCATCGTAGTACTGTACCAGATACCACTCGCTGCATACAACAGGTATATTTTTACTGGTGTCAGGTTTGCTGTTTTCTTTGTTTACGTTGGTATCGGCAACCTTAGTCTTCAATTGAAGGTTTACCATTTTCAGCCCACTTGAGTCAAGTGATTGGCTGTACAACAAGGTATCATTAAGATCATATACCATATAATATACTTTCCCAAGCTCGTCACCTCGATACACTTGTTTTTTAACGAAATTAGAAATAGCCTGTTCGGAAAATTCCGCCACGGTTCTTGTATCTGCGAAAAGGCTCACCTTATTGGCGCTGGCTACTTTATTTCCTTCAATGGTAAAAATCAGGTTTTGCTGCATGGAATATCCCCAACCTAGGATTGTGCCGTCCTGCACGGGAACCACGAGCATGGTACTTTTATTTCCGTTTATGAGCTGTGCTTTTTTCCAATCTAAGGGAAAAGGTTTCCCGTTATCCTCGTACCATTTTTTTGCTATCGAGGTTTGATCGTTCTGAGGATAATTTTCCATATCCCTTTCGCATGACTGTAGCAGCATAATTGCAAATACTGCACAAATTAGTTTTCTGAAAATTTTTGTTAACATGTTATCTGGTTTAAAGGTTAGTGTCGCTGTATTTCTTTGTCCAATGAATTATCGAAACTAAATTAAGCCTATAAAAACTTAAAACTTTTGACAAAAGGCAAAAAATCGATACAGATAGTAACGGGATCTTTATTAATTAGCAAGCTTTGAAAAAGCTATATCGCAGGAATATCTGTAAATAAAGATTTCTGAATAAAATTAAAATTCTCTAACTTTACTCAAGAGTTACCAATTGCCCTGTTATGACATCCCGAAATTTGATCGACGAAAGGGCACTGCTTTCCCAGTTTCAAAGCGGTGATAAACTGGCTTTTGATCGGATTTTCACAATGTTTCACTCTTCATTGGTATTTTTCGCAGATAGGTTACTTCTGAATATCGGAATGGAAATTTCCAAGGATATTGTACTAGATATATTTCTGAAGCTATATGACAGAAGGGAAGGATTTGAAACCATGTCAAATATCAAAGCTTTCCTTTATATTTCAGTACGAAACAGCTGTATCAAAACTATTGAAAAGCAGAAAGTAAATCAGAAGCGGTTTGATTTGTATACGAAGAATTTGGATGAGTTTGACAAAAATGTACTGGATAACATTGTTCAGACCGAAGTATATGAAGAGCTCTATCGAGCGATTGATCTGTTGCCTGAACCATATCGGCTTATCATGGGCAGGCTTGTCAGCGGCGATACGCCAAAAGAGATATCCGAAGAGCTCGGTATCCCTGTCAGTACAATAAATACCCAAAAATCAAGAGCGCTTACAATTTTAAAAAAATCCCTCTCAGGTGCTGGAATTGCACTTTTAATAATTTATTCATAATTTTTTAACTTTTTTGAGACAACAAATAGGCATTTCCGGTTTCTATTTAAAATGAAACCAATGGAAGAGCACAGAATCCTTGAGGAGTTAAAGATTGTTCCGCTTCTAACGAAGTTTGTCAGAGGGGAGGATCTGACCATCCTTGAAGAGAAAACGATTGAGATCTGGCTCAACGCGAGCAGTGCGAACCGTACTTTCTTTGAGCAATTACAAGATAAGGAGCACGTTGCTCGGGAACTTCTAAAAAGGGATGCTGCAGGTGCTACGACTTCCTCAGAACTTCTAAAATTACATGGTCGCTTAAAACAACGTCAATCCCGTTACAGACGGATCACTATCTGGACTGCGGCTGCTTCGATATTGTTGTTTTTTTCGCTTACCATACTTCTTTACAGATATTATCAGTCCAGAAATGTTAGTGATGAAAAAGTTGATGTGGCAATGGCTGACATTGATCCAGGAAAGGATCAGGCGACACTGACTTTTGACGATGGGAGAGTTATCGACCTTGATGGTAAAACAGTAAAAATTGATGCAGATGGTACTACCTACGTTGATGGGAAAACTGTTTCACAGGCTTCTGTGCAATATGCGACGCTCACGACACCCCGAAAAGGACAGTACAAAACGGTATTAGCGGATGGTACACAGGTCTGGTTGAATGCCGAATCAAAGTTAAAATATCCTACAAAGTTTACGGGAAAAGAAAGGTCAGTAGAGCTTCAGGGAGAGGGGTACTTTGAAGTAACGCACAAGCCAGATAAACCTTTCATTGTTATATCAGGAGATCAGAAATTGAAAGTCCTAGGGACAAAATTCAACATAAATTCTTATGACAATGAACCTGCAATCATTACTACTTTGGTAAGTGGAAGTGTTGTACTCACGAGTAAACAGGATGATAAACCAGTCCTATTGCAACCAGGGCAGCAAGGGAAGTTAACAGCACAATCATCCGTATTTACCATCAATAATGTGGATACCGAAGCGTTCACGGCCTGGACTGTGAGTGATTTTCAATTTGACGGTACTTCGTTGAAAGAGGTTTTTAGGCAGCTTGAACGCTGGTATGATATTGATGTGGACTTTAGCACTATTCCAGATACCAAAGTTGTCGGAACCATCAACAGGGAGAAAAAACTGTCAAGCGTGCTACATACACTTGAAAAAATTACAGATTTACAATTTAAAGTTACGGGAAGGAGGGTCCAGATCAAAAATTAAAGAATTATAGTTTCATATGTTGGCCCAAAAAAAGATGCCGGAGTGTTAGCGCACTCCGGCGATTGGGTCTATATCGAAGTTTTGAGCAACTAAAATACTATTTAACCCTATACAAATCTATGAAAAAACATGATTTTTCCAAGAAGGAAAATATCCCTCCGTCGATGGAGATGTTTTCCAATCGGAGAAAACTTCTGCGCACTGGCATAAAGAGTACGTTATTCTTTATGCTACTTGCCAGCAGTACTGCGATAAAGGCGCAACAGATCAATCTCTCATTGCAGAGAGCGCCGCTATCTACTGCAATGTCCGAAATTCGGAAATCGACAAAATATGATTTTGCGTACAATAAAGATCTGCTCAAAAAGGTCAAGCCGATCACTGTTAATTTAAGAGGAGCCTCAATAGAGGAAACTTTAAAAGCTCTTTTTGCCGATCAACCCGTGACATACGAGATTGCGGACGGCATTATCATTTTAAAGGAAAAAAAGGTTTCAGATTCAAAAAAAAAGGAAACAATAAAAGGCAGGATCGTCGATGAACATGGTAATCCGCTTGCAGGTGCTACGGTACAGGTAAAGGGAACCAACTTTGTCACAACTTCTGATGGTTCAGGTTTTTTTGAGATACCAGATGAATTTTCAGGATCGGAACTACTGATATCCTATTTGGGATATGGACGTATTGAGGTAGCTACTAAAAATGCAGGCAGCATTGTGCTGACAACAAATGACAACCGGATCGAAGAGGTGAGTGTTGTCGCCAGTGGGTATCAGTCCATTCCAAAGGAAAGAGCAACAGGTTCTTTTTCCAAAGTCGATAATGCGACCTTTAACCGTCAGGTTTCAACAGATGTTATCAGTAGACTAAAGGGTATAGCACCATCAATATTATTTGACGAGCGTTCAGGTTCTCCGAAGCTTACTATCAGGGGACAGGCTACTATATTTGGAAACGATCAACCGCTGATTGTTGTCGATAATTTTCCGTATGAAGGGGACATCAACAATATCAATCCGAACGATATTGAGGATATTGACATTTTGAAAGATGCTGCCGCAGCTTCCATTTGGGGCGTAAGGGCTGGTAATTGTGTGATCGTGATTAAAACTAAAAAAGGACGAGCAGACCAACCGATGAATATTGGTTTTACCTCAAATGTTACCATAGGACAGAAACCGGACCTTAATTATATTCCACAGATCAAACCGACGGACTTCATTGATATTGAAAAGATGCTTTTTGACAAGGGTTTTTACAATACCATTATCAGTAATACTGCTGACAATCGTCCATATTCACCAGTTGTAAGTATTTTGAATTATCAGAAAAACGGGCTAATAACGGAACAGCAGGCAAACACACAGATTGATGCCCTACGCAGTGGCGATCTGAGAAGAGACATGAGTAAATACCTGTACCAGCAGAGTGTTAAACAGCAGTATGCCTTAAATTTAAACGGCGGTACAAATAAATATACCTACTATTTTTCAGCAGGATTTGATAAAAATCAAAATTCAGAAAAGGGTAACGACTTTAGCCGTGTTAGCCTTAACAGTAATCAGGTTTTCCGACCAATTGAAAAATTGGAGCTTTCGGCAGGGCTTTCCTATAACCAAAATAATCAATCTACATCCAATGTGATTTCCATGCTTAGTAATATGGGACAGGAGCAGATGTACCCATACGCGAGGTTAGTGGATGATCAAGGAAATTCCGCAATTATTACAAAAGATTATAGTAATGTATTAAAGCAGAAGGCTCTTTCAGATGGCTTACTTAATTGGGATTTTATTCCTCTTGAAGAACTAAATTATCAAGACAATAAGTTCAAACAATCTGAAATGCGCCTAAATACTGCAATCAAGTACAATTTTCTTCCAATTTTATCTGCAGAAGTAAGATTCCAATATGAAAATCAACAAGGTAGAATAAGAAATTATTATGATCAGGATAGCTATTTTATGCGAGATCAGATTAATCAATATACAACATTTTCCAATGGTGTAATAAAACGTAATATACCTCTAGGGGGTAAGCTTGATAATACTAACAGTGAATTAAATTCTCTTAATGGTCGTTTCCAGCTGAATTTTGACCAAAGGTGGAATAAACATCAGGTAAATGCAATAGCGGGATTTGAGGTTAGGGAAACAAAAACCAATGGCCTCTCGAATAGTCTTTATGGTTTTGATCCAACGGTAGGTTCAAGCATCGCAGTGGATTATGTGAATGAATTTCCATTATATGGAACGAGCTTTACCAACCTTATTCCGCAAGGTAATGATTATTCAGAAACGCTAAATCGATTGCGATCTTATTATATCAATGCAGGTTATAATTATGACCTACGCTATGTTTTATCTGCAAGTGCAAGGATTGATCAATCTAATCTTTTTGGAGTAAGAACAAATCAAAAATCTGTACCGCTTTGGTCCGTTGGTGGAAAATGGAATATTAGCAAAGAAAAATTTTATGATGTAAAATGGCTTCCAAATTTAAGTTTAAGATCAACATTTGGTTATAGTGGTAACGTGGATAGATCTATAACAGCCTATACAACCGCAATGATTACATACAGTAGTTTTAATCGTCTTCCTGCGGCAACATTACTAAATCCTCCTAACAAAAATTTAAGATGGGAAAAAAACAGAATGTGGAATATTGGAATAGATTTCGGAACAAAAAATAATCGTTTTACTGGAAGTATCGAGTACTATAACCGAAAAGGTGACGATTTGATTGGCAACGGAGCAATCGATCCAACTACTGGTTTTTCATCTTATAGAGGAAATGTTGCAGATATGTCAGGAAATGGAATAGACGTCGAGCTTAATTCCAATAATATCAATGGGAAGCTTAAATGGAATACGACAGCTCTGTTTTCAATTGCCAAAAATAAAATCACAGCATATCAACGCCCAACCTCGTTAAGTAATTTTCTAAGCGATAACAGTGTTTATAGAAATCCCTCAACGTATTCACCTGTTGTTGGTAGACCTTTGTTCGGTATTTACTCATATCCTTGGGCAGGGCTAGATCCACAAACCGGACAAGGGCGGGGTTACATTGATGGTCTTGCATCTACTGATTATTCAAAAATTATACAACAATTAGCATTAGATCCAGAACAAAATTTGATATACAATGGTAATGCACTACCACCATATTTTGGAGCACTTAGAAACACTTTCAATTATAATGGTATTGAGTTATCATTTAATATTACTTATCGTTTTGGTTATTACTTTAAAAGGAATAGTATAATGTATTCTGCATTATATAGCTACTATGGTTCACATGGAGATTTTTATAATAGATGGCAAAAACCAGGAGACGAACTCCAGACAAATGTTCCTGCAATGATTTATCCAGCGAATGTCCTTGCAGATACATACTATAAAGATTCTGAGATTCTAGTTGAAAAAGGTGATCATATTAGATTACAAGATATTGTCATTTCATACACTTTAAATAACAATATTTTGCAAAAAATGCATTTGAAATCCCTACGATTAACTTTCATTGCTAATAATTTAGGGATAATTTGGAAAGCAAATACTATTGATTTAGATCCTGATTTTCCTTTTACAAAATTACCCAAAAATTTTACTATTGGCTTGAATGCAAATTTTTAAAAGACAAATGATGAAAAAAATATTTATTATTCTACCAATTATTACTTGTTTATTGGGAATCAGCTGTTCTGAGAAATGGTTAGAAGATAAGCAAGATATTAAATTGATTGTTCCTGCTACCCTCACTGATTTAGACCTGCTTCTAAATGCTGATTTATTTCAATATGATGGTAGAGGTGGGATAGAAACCTCCTGTGACGATTATGAATTTACAACTGAACAGTATAATCAAATTTCTTTTGGTTTTGATAGGGATTTTATCATATGGAAAAAAGAAAGAGATTATGAGAACTTGGATCTTGTTCAACAAAATGAGTGGAAATGTGCATACGGCCAAATTCAGGTTTGTAACGTGGTTCTGAAGCAATTAATTCCTATTAACAGAAATAGTTCTAATAAAATGGAGTATGATCGTATAAAGGGTACGGCTTTATATCATCGAGCGAAGCAATTTCTAAATATGGCTATGACTTTTAGTAAAAATTATGAACAAAGTACAGCTAATACTGACTTAGGAATACCAATTAAGCTCGATGATGATATTGATGAAAATGTCAAACGGGCAACAGTGGAGCAGACTTATCAACAGATTATTCAAGACTTACGACAATCTGCACAGAGTCTTCCTATGACACAACCTGATTACACAAAGGTCGCCAAATCAGGTGCTTTCGCACTTTTAGCAAGAGCGTACCTTTTTATGAACAATTTTAATGACGCTAAAAGTGCAGCTGATTCGTCGTTGAAATATAATTCCTTTGTTCAAGATTTCAATCAGATTACTAATACTTCTGCTAATCGACCTTTAAATATTCAGTCAAAAGAAATTCATGTTAGAGGTGTGATGGTTAAATCGTCAAGTAATCCTACCACCGGCCGTATTAATACGATGCTTTATAATCAATACACCAATGATGATTTACGGAAGGTACTTTTTTTCAGAAATGAAGCGGACGGAAAAGTCACATTCAAAGGTAGTTTTTTAAGTAGTCTTTTCACAGGAACGACTACTGGTGAGGTGCTTTTAATTCTTGCAGAGGCGAAGGCTAGACTAAATGACACCAAAGGATCGTTGGAAGCCCTCAATAAATTAGCAATTAACCGATATAAAAAAGATAACTTTGTTCCTTTTTCTGCTTCAAGTAATACAAATGCTTTAGATATTATTCTTAAAGAAAGAAGAAAAGAGCTGTTAGCAAGAGGGTTGAGATGGCAAGATTTGAAAAGGCTAAATATAGATCCAAAATACGCGGTAAACTTGACTAGAACTATTGGAACGGCAATATACACATTGCCTGCCAATGATCCCCGATATGTTTTGCCAATACCTCAATTCGTGATCAATTTTAATCATATCGAACAAAACCAATATTGAAAATGAAAAAACAAATTCTTCTAATAATATTGTCCTGTTTTTGTTTAAGTATACACTGTCAAAATAGGACAAAAATAACTGGTTTTCTCACTGACTATACTGGACAAAAAGCAGATGTTGAGTTAAACGTATTTTATCCGCGAGTAATTGGGCAAGGGCATAGAGTTGTTTACAATACTTCAAGTTCAAAAGGATATTTTGAATATGATTTGGATCTTGTTGAGCCCGTAGCAATAAGTGTTTCTCTGAATGGAAAAACTATGTTTTTTCCTGGAAGTTATTCTATTATTATCAATCCTGGAGATAGTATTCATATTGAAATTCCAGATGCGAAAAAATTAGGTATTATGGACCTTAAATTTTCAGGGAGAGGAAGTGAAAAAGTTATTTTTCAGAAAGCAATCGTTGCTGCAAAACTTGCACTGTACAAAAAAGATCCTGATTATAAAAACCAAACATTAGAGTATAAATTTAAAAGTACCGATCAAAAATTGAGTGCAATTGATTCTGTCTGGAAACATTATAAAGGAAATATTCAAAAAAGTGATAGAGACCTAATTAGAGCAGCAGAGTATGATCCAATATTAGACATGCTTATTTATTCATCAATGAATAGTAGTAGCGATTCTTTGAAACTTTTATTCAGTAGGTATGTGGTAAAAAGAAATAGGGTAAAACCGTTTTTAATTGATAATGTCATCCACTATAGCGGTCTAACCGTTCTGAGAGATTTTATTTTGCTTTGTGAATTTAATAATCCTATAAAACATGGTGGTGTTGGTATTAGAAAAGAAAACCCTGTGGAATATTGTAAATTAGTTATTAAACATTTAAGTAAATATCCGGCAGCAAAAGAATACTTACTTTCGGATCTTGCATTAAATGTTTTTAGCAATGAGCAGGATAGTGAAAATACAAGATCGATTTATCAATTGTATTCTGATAATGTAAATCAATCATCTCCTTTTTACGGTACTGTTATGGATAGCTACCAAATCGTTATGTCTCGATTAAAAAAGGGAATGCCTTTCTATCCTTTTGTTTTGGTGGATTCTACTGGGAGAAAAAATCAATTAAAAGATTTTAAAGGGAAAGTTGTTATTCTTGATTTCTGGTTTAACGGTTGTGGTGGTTGTAGGCAAATTGCTCCGATTATGGAAGAACTGGAAAAGGAATACAAGGATAAGAATATTAAATTTATTTCTGTCAGTATAGATAGTGATAAAGACATATGGTTGAAGGGGATAGGAAAATATTCCAGTAAAAGTTCTTTACAACTTTTTACGGAAGGTCTGGAGACAAAGCATCCGCTAGTTAAATTTCTAAATCCTAGAGGTTATCCGTTTTTGATAGCTATCGATCCGGAAGGGAAACTTATTGGTCCTCCACCAGATCCGCGTAGGGATGTTGCCACATTTAAAAGATTCATCAACGCAAACCTTTAAAATAAAAACTACCTTAGAAAAAGGTAGTTTTTATTTTGAGATCTTGTGCCAACAAGTATTTTCAATAAATTTCCTGATAGTTCCCCTGTTATTTTATTATACTCCTGACAACATATTTGACTACCTTCATCTATACAATAATGTTCTCCTGTAATTGGTCCACCTCCAGTGCTATCTGGATTTACATAAAATTCACCGTATTGGTGGATGACGTTTAGGCCAACCGTAGAAAATGATAAAACTGTCGCAATGGAATTTAAGATTTTTTATGTATTGTATAATTATAAACCTGTAAAGAACTATAGTTCTGTATAAAAATGATGAAACTGCCTGTTATGGCAGTTTCATTATTTTTCTAATTACGCGGACCTTTATGCATTTTGCTTGCATTTCCTGTAGGTAATCCGGTTGATGTGTCATACTCCTGTGAACATAAGATTTGTGTCTCATCCTGGCATGTATTTTCACCACTAACTTGTGGTCCTCGTGAACCGTCAGGATTCACGTAAAATTCTTGTAAAGCTAATTTTGCACTGCTACTTGCCGGCGCAAAAGAGAAAGCTGCGAAACTTCCGATTGCAATTGCTGCAACTCCTAATGTAATTCTTAGTGATTTCATGATGTTTGGTGCTTTTATAAATCAAAAAGCTAAACTTTGGTTAGTTTTTTGCCTACTCTTTGTTCAGGTTTTCGGCGTCTCCTGTTTGGTTATTAGTTTAGTTATAAGTGGTCTGAACACTATTGTGTGGGGCTCGCTTTAGCGAAAAAAAAGTGATCAGACCAATAATGTTAATTGCCACGGCAATGAAATTAAAATACAGTTGGTCGTTCCAATTCATTCCTTTGAACACTGCAATACATGAGCATGGGATGGTCGGTGCAAATTTTAAAATGTAAATTAAATAAGCAGTATAAAGGATCAGGACAGAAAGGGAAGTTAATAATCCCAATCTTCTCCAGTTCTTGTTTAATAGTAGTATGACAATCCCGAGGTGTACAGCCTGTAAAATATAAGGTAGGATAGCCCCTCCTGCAGATAGGAGGTAAGCACCTCTTATCTGTCTATTGAATGTGTCGAAATCAAAGATTTTACTGGCGAACGTGTACGCCCATACAAGAATGAGGATAAATATGATCAGTTCTGAAATGATGTTCTTAATTCTCATGATGTGGTTATTTGATGGTTGTCATAAATGCCATAACTGGTCGTATGCATTTTCGAGGATTTAAATCTATTTTCAAAATTTCTATTTCATCAAATTTAGAATGCATTTTGTCTGAAATGCAAGAACTTGTTGTCTCAGAATGCAAATGCACACTGTATTAGAAAAAATTCACACTTAATGTTTCCATTGATCTTTATCTTTTGGTGGTGGATCTTTGATCTCATTTCCGTCGGCGTCAAAACTTAAGTTTGACGTCGTTTGCAAAGTGTCATTCTCTGTTTTTAAATAGAGCTTTTGCTGATTTTCTTTTTCTGCCAGACTGTTTTCTTCTGGCACTATTTCCATTTCATCCTGTCTGCAAGATTGTAATGTGCAAAGGCTGAAAAGGATTATCGATATTGAGATAACCGTTGTTTTTTTCATTGTAAAATTTTTTAGATTATCTCGGCCGAGACGTGGTTGAATTCTGTGGTCCAAATTATCAGTCTTTGGGATAGGTTAAAACAACTTGTGGTCTCAGTTATCAAATGCACACCAATGAATTACCCACTGCAGCAGATGTAAATAATTGAAAAAAAGTCACCTAATATTTTTGAAAAAAAATGTGGTATTGGGGGCATTTTTGAAGTGTATTAGAAACCATTCACATGTATTAGAACGCAAATTCACACTTGCAATTTTGATGTTTAATTTCGTAATGCGTTGATATATAGTTTGCTAATTTGTAAAACGCTTTTTCACGTAGCGATGAATTTGACGTGTGTGGTATATGAGAAATTTTCTTAATTTTATAGTAATACTTAGCCATGAACCGCCCACAAATTCATTTTTTATCAATCATATTACTTTTTCTGTGCGAATTGCTGTTTGCCCAGCAAGAAAAGCTGAGCGATTTTTATCTCATCCAACGTCAATACGAGAACCTTCCGGAAAATGATGCAGCAGCACTTCCGCTGGTAGGAAAGCTTATCCAAAAGGCAAAATCGGAGAATGATCATACGCAGCTGTTTCTTGGTTATAAGGACGCCCGCTATTACTCGGCTGATCCGCAGATTAAACTGAAATATGCAGACAGTGCCATATATGTTGCAAAGGCAATTAGGAACGATAGTTTATTGAGCAGTGCGTACATGAGTAAAGGAGTGGTTTATTACTTTTATCTCAAAAAATATAAGCTCGCCCTAAATGAATATTTGAAAGCTTTTGAGAAGAATAAAAGCAATAAAGATCCATATTACAGAAACAAACTTAATTACCACATAGGAGTTGTTAAAAGCTATATAGGTTATTATAAGGAGGCTCTTAATAATTTTGAGGAGGGCAGAGCTTTTTTTGAGGGTGAGATCGAGAAGTATCAGCACCCAAATTTGATGTATGGGAATCAAAGAGGGTATTTGAATACGATCCATCAAATGATCGTATGTTACCGCAAACTGGATGATAATAAAAAGGCTGATTCGCTGATAGCGGTAGGGCTTGCAGGATCATCGAAAAATGCGGATTACAAGCAGGAACACAGTTATTTCCTCAAAGAAGAGGGCATTCGTGAATTCCGAAACAAGCATTATGGCAATGCGGTCAAAATGTTGAACAATTCTTTAGCAGCGCTTATCCAGGTCAATGACTTCGCGTGGTTGACAGTATCATACTCGTACCTTGGCAGAGCCAAGTGGGAGCAGGGAAATATCAGAGAAGCGATCAGGGATTTTGAAAAGATAGATTCAATTTTCGTAAAGCATAATTTTGTTCTGCCGGAAGTAAGACATATATATGTCGATCTGATAAATTATTATGCAGATAATAAAGACAGTGCAAAATCATTATACTATACCAGACAGCTTCTTAAAGTCGATAAAATTCTTGAAGAGGATTTCGTTTATCTGTCTTCAAAAATCCATCATGAGTATGATGCTGATAAACTTTTACAGGAGAAGGACAAATTACAGCGTATATCCTGGATTAGAGGAACTGTTTATGTGATTCTATTATTTATTTTTTCCTTTGGAGCGTTTTATCTGCTTTTAAGGCTGAGATCAAGAAAGACGGTTATTGGTCGGAATAGCATTTTAGGGATTAACCTCGCAGGTGGTACCTTAAATATGGAAGAGGAAGGAGCATTCAGGATGCGAACGTACAGGAAAACCGATATAGGAAATGGTATTGTTGAGGATGTTCTTCGGAAGCTGAGTGAATTTGAAGCAAATCACGAATATCTTAATGAGCATATCAAGCTCAAATCAATTGCCAAAAGTTTTGGTGTAAACCACAATTATCTATCCGAAATTATTCAGGCACATCGGGGCGCAAATTTTCATCTATATCTCTGCGAGTTGCGGATTTCCTACATTACTAAGAAACTTGACACCGATAAAGAATACCATAAGTATACCAGTGACACACTCTCAAAAATGTGTGGAATTTCATCAAGGACTAATTTTTCAAAAGTATTCCAGCAGATAAATGGTATGAGTTTTACACAATATCTACACAAAGTCAAATCTGAACTGGGTAGCGCTCCTATATCCGTAAATGAATAAAATTCGCAATTTACCTTACGGATTTCCGTAATTATCCTTATATTATATATAATATATTTAGCCTCTTATGAAAGATCAATGCACTATCACATGGACTGGTCGTGTTGTGAAGGAACCAATACCCCGTCATTTTGAACTTTTTGAATATGTAGGAACGGACGAATTAGGACAGCCGATCAAAGTTTACGTATATAGGGTTGAAAAAATTGAAAAGGATAAGGAGCAGCTTCAAAATAGACCTATATAAATAGCCTATTGCTGTCAATTAACTCCAATATTTTGGATTGAAATCATTGATAGATAGGGGATAGTAAAATTACGACACTTTTCAAAAAAGTGGGTAAATCATTTTGCCGTGATTTTTCAATATACTATATTGCAAAACCAAAATCACATTGATTTATGAAAAAGAATATATATTTATTTAGTATAGACGTGCAACCCTGCACATAGAATGGAGTTTCAATCCTATTGAAATTTGTACGAATTCATCTCAGTACAGTCACTTAATTCCTTTATCCCAAATAAGGAAAAAAATAGATCGGACGACGTAGCTGAACAAAAAGTCTCACCGCGCTCAGGGAGAATATCACCGTAATTATATAAATGAAAAAATAGATATGTATGTTTCAGAAAGACATGGATCATATAGATTCGCCAATAGGAGGAGGAGAAAGTAGCAGTTCAACTACTGTTTTTTCTTCACAGCCTGAGAATGCAGGGGCAAAGACTTTTTTTGATAAGCCAATGCAGGATAACGAAAGGTCACTTACTAAAGGGAAGCTATGGAAGAACCAGCCTACTTCAAAAATTTATAATGCTGGAGCGATTTCGGAAAATGAAGTAAATGGGTTGAACAGGCTGGTGAAGCTTGAAATCGTGGTTGAAGGCGCCACCATTCGATTCTTCAAGCATTTCAAGCTTGCACAGAGTGCAGTAAAGCACCATACCTTTGAATTGACCTTAGCACACGACACATTGGGCGATGCTGAAAACCATAATCTGGAAGAGGCTCAAAATTTCCTTGGAAAACGGATTACCGTTGTTTTCAGATATAAAGATGTAGAAGAAAGCCCTGAAAGAAATTTTGTAGGGGTTGTGACTGAGGTCGGTTTCAGTCAGGATCAGGGAAGTTTGGGTAATATAGTCCTTATTGGTGAAAGCCCGACAATTTTGTTGGACGCTGCACCGCATACCCAAAGTTTTGGGGGAAGTCAGGAAATTAGTCTCAATAGTATCGCACAGCAAGTTATAAACGAAGGACTTGATCCAAATAAGTTTGATTTCAGGGTTGATGCGAACTACGGGAACATAAGTTACAGTTCGCAATATGAGGAAACGCACTATAACTATTTGGGGCGGATGGCGGAGGCTTATGGAGAACAGTTCTTCTATGATGGAGAGGTATTGCATTTCGGAAAGCTTCCGCCAGCTGAAAACCCTGTAAAGTTAGTATACGGCAGGAATCTCAGTGATGTGAAAATAAGGATGAAAGCCCAGCATGTCAAGCCTTCTTTCTACGGTTACAATAGCCGTAAGAATGAGAAATTGACCGGAGGAGATCCAGCTATTAAACATACTTCAGATATCGCTCAGCGAGCCTATGAAATCTCTGCTAACACTTTTAAAACTCCTTCATTGCGTATAGCACCGATAAAGGCAAATTCATTTTTGGATGTTGAAGCTTCACAGAAGGGTACTGCTGGCAGCAAGGCTGCGGAGGTATTTGTTACTACCGGAATATCCACTGTACCGTTCCTCTATCCGGGTTGTATAGCGGACATTGAAATGCGAAAAGCAGAAACCAGCGAGACGTCATATTTTACCCGATTGTTATTAACGGAGGTCTTACATGAAGTTGATGCAAGGGGATACTATAGCGGGCGTTTTGAGGCTATAGCCGCGGATTCGGGTTATATCCCCCGACCAGAATTTATTGCCCCAAAAGCTGAACCGCAATTTGGAAAGGTGGTATCCAATACAGATCCATTAAACCAGGGAAGAGTTCAGGTTCAATTCGACTGGCAACAGGGGACGGATTGCTCCGAGTTTATCCGGGTCATGTCACCTGATGCAGGAAGCAGTGATGATGTGAAAACGAATAGGGGCTTTATGTCAGTTCCGGAGGTAGGAGATCAGGTGATGGTAAATTTCGTCTACCAGCATCCTGACCGACCTTTTGTGATGGGTGGTCTTTTTCACGGTGGCATTGGAGCTGGTGGAGGAACAGGAAACAATATTATGTCTTTTAGTGGAAGGAGTGGAACAGAACTAAAATATGATAATGGTGCAGGTTCAATAAATCTTAAAGACAAAGGTGGCGCAAATATGTATTTTGACGGGACGGGCAACGCGACTACTGATGCTAATTTAAATCATGTTGTCAATGCTGGCAGTACAAGTTCCATCAATGTAGGTGCAAAAGAAAACAGTCCTGCGACTTCGGTTTTTGAAATGGATGATGAGGGTAATATCAATTTTAAGGGAAAAAAGAGCCTAACAATTACTATCGGAAACAGTTCTCTGAAAATGAAAGAAGACGGTACAATCAGCTTGACCGGAAAGGACATCACTGTTACAGGAAGCAACAATCTGGCGATAAATGCTACGCCCTCTGAAAAGGGAGGTGGTTCAGGTACGATCGACATCACGGCCAAAGGAGGTGATATTACGATCAGCAATGACAAAAATATAAATGTGAAAGGTGGAATTGAAGTTAAATTGACCTAAAATGGAATATCTAAAAGACCAGGCGATTCTGGATTGTGACAAGGGCTTACTGACATCAACGTTGATTGTTACTTCCAATCCGAAGATCAAGCTCCGGGAGGGAAAGTTTGCAACTGATAAAGACAATGTTGCAGGATTGAATATCCCTCATTTTGGATTGTGCGCACTGAAAGGAATCTGCCGTTTAAATCTTGAACTTTCAGGTGTTCCATTGACTTGGATCAAGGCTGTACCAAAGATCAAAATATTGGATAAAAAACCATTATCAGACGTATCAAAATGTATATGTCCCTATGGTGGTATTATAAGCTGTAAGAACTCAGGACAACTATAAAAAAAAAATTATGGAGTTAGCAATAGCAGGTGGAGCAAGTGGTTTTTTTGCAAGCGCAACCACCGCAGGTACTTCGATGTCGTGGAATCCTATCGGATGGATAATTCTGGCAGTTGTTGCGATTGCTGCAATCTGGTATTTCTGGGACGATATATGTGATTTTTTCTCTGCTGTAGGCAATGCAGTAGCGGAAACAGCAAAAGTGATCTGGGAATTTGTTTCCAGTCCAGCTATACCTGCTCCGCCTCCAGCAATAGATGAGGATCTGCCAAAACCAGTACCTCCTCCAATAGACATACCCCTGGATAAACCCGTTACAGTTCCGATAGCACCGCCGATTGCAGTTCCACAGGTAAAGCCTCGAACAAGAAGGCGTGAGAAAGATATTTATAATGTTTATGACCTTCATGTGGGAACAGCCGGACTAATGCGTAATTACACGTTTGGAGCTGGGTTCGTAAATCAATTCATGATGAGTGGAGCAATCTGGAAATATGGATTAACTTCTTTTAAGTCGGTTTATGCAAGATATTTAGTAATTTTCCAATTATATCATGGTGATAAAGATGAATATATTTTAAATAATCTATCTTCAGGAAAATTATTACCTTATGAGTGGTATTTGCAGAATGTGAACTATGCTACAGCCAACGCTGAGGAAGTTTCTTTGATCGATGCATATACGGCAACGCATGGTAAGCTACCTCCTGGTAATACTTTTAGGGGTTAGTTTTTTACACAATTATAAAATTTGAATAATGAATGAGCAAGAAATAGAGAAGTTATTGCAGAAAATTAGCAATCAAAAAATGTTTGGTGAAACAGAAAAAGCAATCGCCAACTTACATATTTTAAATAATGAGTTCCCGAAAGAAAAGAAGTACTTAGCACTTTTAGCAAGTTCTTACCTTGATGCCGATTCCGTGGAAGTGGCGGAGGAATATTGCGCAAAGGCACTGGAAATAGATCCTAGTTATCCGGAGATATTTGAGCTCAAAGGTCTTATTGCAGAGAAGAGGGGCGATGATGAACTGGCCGAAAAATACTATAAGGAATCCATTTCAACGGGCAGTCCCTTTAAAATGGGGCATCTTAGGCTTGTATTATTATATTACAAACTGGAAAAATATGAAGATGCAATAAAGGAAGCTGAATATCTGCTTGCCAATTTTGATATAGGGAGGAATGAGTATTCGGCCGATGAGCAACGTCAAATTTTTGCCCAATGGCTATCGTTTGCGTATAATAGGCTCTATTCGTCCCTTATACGAATTGGTCAATATGAAAAGGCAGCTAATAAAATCAAAGAATTTATTGCTTTCAGAGCTAACTATGTAAATGATCCATATCAGTTCCTTACCGAAGATGAGATCCTGTTTAAACTGTACCATGCCTTAAACGATGAAGAAAAAATGAAGGAGATGGAAGAAAAGATGCTTAACCACTATATGCTTCCTGAAAGTATGATAGATTCGATGAAGAAAGATGCACAGCAGGGGTATTTGGAAAGTGCAAACCCCGAAAATTATGCCGTATAAACAGTAAATTATAGGATGGCCATCATCCGCCGTTAAATCATGTCCGATCTATTGAACGCAGTGGAATATAGATTTTCATTTCACAAAAAGAGTTCTTATAAAGGTAAATCGTTATTCAATATAGAATCCTCCGGTACATTCACATTAGAAAAAGTGGATGGTGATAAAGCAGAATCGAATTTTACCTTTACCAATCTTAGTTATAAAAGCAGCAACACGAACGATCCTTTATTGTTCAGTCCTGTCGAATGGAAGTATTCCCGCGATTTAGGGATTGCTGCAATTATCAATAAAAAGAATTTTAAACCCAAGTGGAACCGTTTTAGGGATAAACATCGTAATCCATCAAACAGAGTTCTATTGATGGTCATTGAAAAATTATATTTCAATTCACCATTAGGGATGGAACATGATACCTTTTCAAATGGTGTCTATTTACCTTTCTTTATAGATTCCAATGGCACTTATACTGAGGGCGAAAATTACAGGGGGCTGCAATATTTGTCAATGCCACTGGATATACCCTTGGATACTGTATTTGTCTGCAAAAAAGCGGATGAAAGGGAAATATTGCTCGAAGGCTGGGTTACGTTAAACGAACAGTTTCTTGATAACCTACTTCTTGATCAGGGGTTTAGGAGTAAAGTGAAGGATTACCATGTATCCAGAGACTTTTCCATAGATTCCAAAATAATTGTTATTAAAGATACCGTTGCTGACGTAGTTAAACAGATAAGTTTCAGTTTAACTGTTAAAGGTGAGCAGGATCTTTTGGAGGAAATTACTTATGAGGTCCACACAGATTTTGATAGCTATGAAGGAAATGTACACAAGATCTTCGAAGGGAAAAAATATACACTTGAAGAGTGGGAGGAATTTGAGCGTGACCGGAAAAGACCAGGAAGGAACTTTTCTTTATTAGACGGGGATTGATTTCACGAAAAATGATATGACATAATTTCTCTGTTTAATTATAAAATTCGATTTCTGAATTATTTAACTTATAAAGAATATAAAACGATAAAAAACATATCTGCGAAGCTAACTGGGATACTATGTATCCCACAAATAACCCGCAACGGCTGTCGAAGCGGGGATAGCGTAGAAGGTTACAGCCGTTGCAGCCGATTTTCGCGCCAAAAGCCGAAGGCTTTTGGCCGCCGGCAGTTTTTTCAACTGCCGACGGTAATGGGTTGTGATTTAAAATTTTTCAGATTGAGAAAAAATCCACGGTTTTCTGTCATACCGTCCTTTAGCAGGTTCCATAAAAGCGATGCCCCCAAGTGCGCAATGGTACTATTGATGAAAAGATCCTGTTTTTCAAGTGATTCCGCCAGTGAACAGCTCGGGGTATCATCTTGCTCTTCCGAGGTTTGCATAGCTGTACCATACTCCTCAATAATAGATGGTAGGTTTTCAAATGTTTTGAACTTCTTTGAGGTCGGCTGATCTATGTTTCCGATAGTTGAAAGTATGCCCTGTCCTGAAAATTTGGTGTTTCCGAGGTCTAGCCAATACTTTGCTTTGTCCCTGTGGTAACCATAATCTTTGGCTAACTTCTGCAATATCTTGTTTATTTCAGTTCTTGATGCAACCGTATCTGTACAGGATACGTAAATTGATGCGCTTGAATAGTCGGGTATTTGTCCATCGGCATTACGCTCGAATTTTCTTGTTTCCGCTTTCCAGTTTGTTCCAGCCCACCTATTAAGCCTATTGATGATAGCTTGCGATTTATAAAGATTCCGTTCCGATTCAGCAAACCGTTGCCGTCCTATATTGGAAGCTGTAATAATATCATCGTCCCACAGGTGTACGTCCAATCCTGGGTGGTCAAGTTCCATTAAGCTATGATTGATTTCCATGAGTGCGGTCATAAACTTGGAGCCTGTTCCGCCTGCACCGATAACATTTACACGGATGGGGTTTGTTGGACTTAACAGATAATTGTCCAAGAAGTGGATATTTTTCTTTGGCGTTCTCATAATAAAATGTCTTTAAGTTTTTGCGATGTTTTTACAAGCATTTCAGTAGGGAATAGTTTACCGTTATCAATCAGATTTTCCCACAGCATCACACAGTTTCCCTTAACAGGATTATGGTCAGACATAAGGTGTGAAAAGTAGCTATTGAAAAAGTAGTTTTCCCATAATTTCATCAGCTGGTCAATGGAACCAGTTTCAGCAGTTGAAATATCCACAGTCCCCATGCATACGGAGCCATCCGCATAGACGTTAAAATATGGTGCGTTGTAAAGCGGTGTATTGATTGTGGGCTTTCTCGATGTTGAAAGTGCAAAAACTTTCAGCGTTTCCCTGTCTGCAACCCATACCATTGGAGGAGTATGTGCTTTTCCCGACTTTATTCCAAGATGGCTACTAAAGTGCAGATCCCGAAACTGTGCTTTTGTGTACCAGACAATGGTAGCGGATTTAGCATCGAAAGATAGCAGGTTGCTGTTAAGGATGCCACTGGATTTTAAAAGGTTAAGATTTTCTTCATCCACCTGTAAAGCTGTCGCAAGTCTTTTGCCCTCGTTCACAGATAGGGGATGCGGATTGATGGGTATACCATTTTCCATGTCAAAATATTCGACATACGTTTCATTAAAGCCTGTCTTACACTGATAAAACACCAATGCGCAGGTAGGGTCAAAATAATTTGCGAAGCTGTTGGTTATATCTTCCATGAGTTCTATTTTTTAAAAGTTATGTTCCTGCCATAGCTGAATGAGCCTGTCAATATTGTCAAATACCTTTGTTTCAAAATCGAAATCATTATTTTCTATTTTTCTGTTATCAAAGGGAATAAACCGTGTCGGTTCGTCTATCTCCGAAAATTCCTGCAGGTCGCCATTTACAAAATCGCAAAGCGTGTGAAAAAGGCTTCCTTCGATTGAAGCGCAGAATGAAACGTAGTTGTCAAGGGTGACAGGGCGTTCGGATTCTTCGGTCATTTCCCTGTACCGTAATGGAAAATATTTCCGATCAATGCGGACATTTGGATAGGTGGTAAAGAGTTCATAAAATGAACTGGCTATCGAATGAACATCTTTTTCAAATTCAATTTTTGGTTTAAATCTTTGTAATAGCTTTTTAAAAGACTGTAGATTCGTAGGTTCTGTGATTAGTTCTTTTATATGATCTCCTATCAATTCTGCATCCTTGAACTCAGTTAAATATTCATCTGTATTTGAATCTTCCTCCTCATCGTCCAAATAGGAGTTTTCGAGCATATCGTACATGGAGTTCAGGTAGCAATCGTCATTTCTGTAATAGGGAACAGCGAGTACCTGATAGATATATGCGTAAACACAGACCAAAAGTTTACTTGCTTTTACGGTTTTTCTATTGTGCAGGATTGTGTAAAGTGGAATCACAGGGATATAATATAGCGTACAACCTGTGTTGTATCTGTCCTCTTTGGCAAAAAATGTACACTTTCCATCATTGACCAATCTAATTTCCCGCCAGTCCTCGGTGCTAAGTTTAAGCTGTGTTTTCAGGTGTTCCAGTGATTCCGAAATATTGTACGGGTAGGGCAGACCTGCACAGTCCAGTTTAGTTACATTCAGTTTTTTTGAGATATTGGAGAGAGATTTAAAAAACTCCCTCTCCAATTTTGAACTGTCGTAATTTTCGCCAATTTCAGGTTCCTGCAATCTTGCATGGAATTGCATTCCTAAAAAGGCATTGGTAACATCGTGTGCGGAGCGGACTGCCGTCTGTCCTTGCGAATTTCTCCTGCATCCTTCGGACGTTTCATCCAGTTCCCGAACCCGCACAACTGGCGGTGAAGTTGTGACTGGCTTACTGCTGTGGGCAGTTTTACCGTTTGCGGATATTTCTTTTGCATGATTCATGGGTTTTGAATTTTAATTAACCTTTAGTTCCGATAACTGTCTCAAAGCGGTATTCCACAATGTCGTCCACAATTGTAGGACGTGAAATTTTTGCTGTTGTCAGGGCAGGGTAGTTGTTTGAATAAAAATTCAGTACCGCCTGAAGATTCCATTTTGGCTCGGGATCATCGAGCCTGATTTCATGTTCTTTTTCTTTGAGGATAAAAACTCGCTGAAGTGTTGTTGCTACTAACATAATATTGCATTTTAGGGGTTATATTCTTCTTGGTCGATCTTTTCCTGCTCATTTACCTGCTCTGCTTTCTGCTCGGAAGCTGACCAGAGATCGGGAACAAATTGCTTTTCGTACTCATCCTGTTTCTTTCGGATGTCTTCTTTATGCTCGGGATAATCACCGACTTTCGGTAGTGCCGTCCATGCATCCTTGTACTTCCCAACTTTGGAAAGGGCATCAGCTTTCAGTAGTGCTTCGCTATACTTTCTGCCCTTAGCTTTTTCCTTATCTGATTTCTGTTTTTCCATCGCAGAGTTAGCCTGAGCCGTTTCCAGTCCCTTTAGAAAATTTTGCATATTAGAAATCAGTCCGTCTGCCATCTGAACGGGTTTTTTGATATGTTCAAAGAATCCAAAATCCAGTTCTTCGGGACTTCCTTTCAGATTAAAAGGAGGAATGACATTTTTTGCCTTATCTGCGCAACCATCATTCTCGATCAAGATAGATACGAGTATCCTGTTTTCTGTTGCTTTTGTAATAGATAGCGTCAATTTGCTGTTGATGTCCATCTGTGCAATCTGTCTGAAAAAATTAGCTGTTTCCATAGTAGTTCATTGCTTTGTCGCTTACGCACTCAGTGATATATGATTCTGAAAAGCCCTGTTCCCGTAGGTAGTCTTCGTAGGCTTTCATTTCCCTTTTAAATTCCGCTGTACCTTCCTCTCCTGTGAGAAAAAGTTTATTTGCGGTTCCATTTTTCAGAGCCTTGGTAATGTCCCTGTATAGTTCCTTGATGTGTCTTCGCTGATCTGAAAGTTTACGGACTTCCATTGCGAACATTTGGTATCGTGAAAGAATATCTAAGAAAATGAACGCTTCCACTACATTCTGATTTTTATAGTTCTCTACAAACCTGTTATAGAGCCAGTCTGCGAACTTATATTTTGCCAGTATATCCATTTTTAAATATTTATGAGTTTGTTACTTAATTTTAGTTCTGTTTCAATTTGGTTCTTCACTATCTTGGTTATTTAGGGTTTCTGCGTAGCTTGTATAACGCTCGGTCAGATCTTCACCCTTATAAAATCGGTCAGCACGATAGTTGTAATTTTCCTCGTACATTCTGATGTCTTTTGTTATAAGATTTATGTAATATCTATACATGGCATTGACTCTTCTTTCATCCATTGTACAGTGCTTTTTGAGAAAGTCCATTTCCTCGCTGTGGTTATTGAAATTTAGAAGCGGGGTGAATACTTCCTCCACGATATTGCCCTGTTCGGGTGCGCTCGTACTATCGGCAACACAGATAATCTGCTGTCCGTTGGATAAGGTGATATGTAAGTTTGAACGAGTCATTTTTTTAATTTTTAGCGGTTAAAATTTCCTGTATCAATGTGATGTCAAAATCGACTGTTCTGAATTTGATATCTTCAAATGCTTCATAATTTGCCATTCCAGAGGGATGAACTATCAGCGAATCGCTTTTAATGCAGTCAAAGTGCCTGCATAATTGCTCGATTTCCTCCGCTTTGGCATCTAAAAAAGCCAGTTCTTTTTCACCGAGCCACTGCTCGTAGAATGGTACTTTTGCTGTCCTGCACAGCAGGAAGGAAATACCGTGTTCTTTTCGTGTGATATAACCCGAATAGTATTCTACATTTAGGATTTCGAGCAGGTCTGTTGTTTCAAGCGACTTTTTTAGCCAGTCCCCCCAAAGGGGGATAATGGCAACTTCATAGTTGTTTCTACCTTCTTCGCTAAATGCCTTGATGAGCATGACATCAGTCATTTTATCTGATTTTTTCATGACTAAGGATTTAAGTTTATGTCTACGATTTTTCTGTTACCGAACAGCATATAAATGGCATATTTAAATTCTAGGCTACATTCTTTCTGCTCGGTATAATTTATGGTTGCGTGCATGGAGAAAAGGGCATCGTAGCCGTCAAACAATTGATCTCTGAACGTCTTCTTATTTCTGTACAGCCTTGTACCGTTTTTAAGGTATCTGCGCTCAAAATTGGCGATGTAGTCAAACCATATACTGACATCAATATCTTTTTCAGTCCAATTTTCTTCAATCTCGGTTCTATGGTTGTGCCACAGTTCCGCTTCCTTCTTGATAAATTCGGTCAGTGGTTTGAGTTCTTCGGGAAACAGTCTTGCGAGCAGATAGGCTCTGTCAAGGTTGTTCATGTGATGTAAGGTTTTCATATAGTTTTAATTTGAGGTTTCGTTCTTTCTAAAATCAATGGTTACTACCTTGTCGTCACCGAAATAGAGTTCTATTGCCAGTCTCAGCATTGTGGGTGTCACTTGGGAACCTGCAAATCTTATCATACAGTGAATCCCGAAAACGCTGTTATCCTGATAGAAAAAATGGTCGGCAAAAATCCTCGGATTGCGGTATAGCAGTACACCGAATTTTTCTATTGTCTGTTCAGCATTCTGCACAAGGCTATACCAATAATCGGCAGTTACAATGCAGTTTGGTGGCCATGCTTTTCTAATATCCTGCTCTTTCTCACGTAAGTGCGCTATTTCGGTTTTAATAAAGTCGGTCAACGTTCCGAGCTGATCGGGAAAGAGCCTTGCAACGGCAAATGCCCTTTCGGTATTGTTCATTTCTTGTAATGATTTCATGATATTTTGATTTTAAAAAGGTGGCAGTTCTATACAAGCCTGCCACCTTTTGGCTGTGCTTAATTCAGTTGGAAAATGTCTGTTCCGATTTTCTCGAAAGATGTGCATAGGTCGAATGCTTTCTGTGATTTCAGTTGTGCAGTACCTCCGAGAACGATGCTCTGTAACTTCGATTCATTGTCCTTGTAGTTCCGTACATTCTGAAAGTAGCCTGTTACGGCATTGTAAGCCCCGAACAGTGTGCCTTTCGTTGTTTCCAGTTGCTGTGTATCGTTCATCATAGCGTATGCAAAGGCATCATCAACGGTATTTTTGAACATGGTCGATAGTTCGTCCTCAGCTCCTTTTTTAAGTAGGTTATAGGCTTCTGTATTGGGGCATAAAGCAAGCTGTATCAGTTTTTTAACTTCGCTGTCCTTGATTTTGATGGTTGCCCAATGGTTAAAAATGCCGTCCATCTGCGTGGTCATGGTGTTTGCCAGTCCCATGACTTTATGTGCATCACTCAGACGTTGTTTTGCCCCTGCGGTATGTTTTATGCGTACCACGTTGCTCATATTGCGGAGTGATGCGTTCAGGGTGTTTTGGCAAACGATTCTGATAGGTGTAAAGGCTGCTGTAATGCTTCCGCTTCCGTCATGGCTTGTGGTCAGGAAGATGTATTTTTCAATCACATCATCCGATTGGCCTATACGGATATAATTTGGAAGTTTGGCGGTAATGAATATGCGTTCGCCCTGTCCGAGTGCCCCTGCAGTCTCGTACAGAATACCGCTTCCACCACCTACGATAGAATCAAAAAACGTAAAGGCGTCTTTATTTTGCACAATGTGGTAATCTCTACCCACAACGCCGAGAACGGTATTGTTATCTGTGCGGATATTGGCAAAATAGTTAGGTACTTCGATTTCAGTGTCCTGAATGACGATACCGTCCGAAATCTGTACGATTCCTGATCCTTTGGTGAACAAAAGGCTTTTTTCTACTTCGTAGTCCAATCCTGCGTGCCTGATTGCTTCGGCACTTGTCGGGTAATCCTGTACGATCTGCCCCAGACCGTGCCAAGCCTTTTCTTTTACACTGAAAAATGAATATCTACCTGTTCTATTGTTGAAATTTAAATTATGTGCCATGATTTCTATTTTTTAAATGGGTTTAATGTTTTGGGTTTTGTACTGTCCTACCTAGAATGGGAGGTCGTCTTTCTCGTCCTCTTTTGCAGTGTTGGCAGGTTCCTCTTTTTTACTAGCTTGTACGGAATCTTTTTCCGATGCTGTTCCCCAAGCGGGTTTTATATTGGAGGTTGTGAAGTTCAGCCCCGCTTTCGGGTTGCCGTCCTTACCATTCCACGCCCTTGCGCTGATCTGTCCCGTCAGTTCGACATATAGCCCCTGTTTGAGCCATGAGACAGGCTTTACACTTCGCCAGTAGGCACATTCAATAAATGCGGTGTTGCCCACCCATTCCCCCTGTTTGTTTTTGTAGCCGTCATTTACCGCTACCCTGAAGTTTACCACTTCCTTACCTGATGTTGTTTTGCTGACGGTTGCATCTTGTGTCAGCCTTCCTGAAATGTTCATAACTTTTGTTTTTAAGTTGTTGTACAATCTTGTTACGTTTGCTCCCTTTCCAGTCCTGCTGAGGCTCGGCCCCAAATCATTTTTTCAAAAGAAAAAACAGGAAAAAAAAGAAAGTCAATCCGTACATAGGGGAATTACGGTAAGGCAAAAGGAAACGGAATAAAGGATGGGTGAGTGCGACGGCATGTGTTTATGCCGTAGTCTTTTGCGGGCTGAGGGTTGGCTGCCCGATGTACTTTTGAATATCTTTTTCGACTGTTCTTTTGATAAAACTGATTCCCCCAATCTTAACTCTTTAAAAGATTTATGGGGTTAAAGGCATTGTTATTTCATAGGGAATTGCGAGATGATTGTGGAGGTATGGTGTAGGCAGCTTGCGATTTGCTATGCGAGGGGAGCAAAAAGCTCTTTTACGGAGTGGTGAAGCGGCTGAGTAAATGTGCTTTGCTTTTGAATTGGAAAGAATAGAACTATTAAAAAAATAGGGATATAAAAGAAACATAATCTTGCGTGAGTGATAGAAGCGACATCCTTTTGCCTGGGCAAAAGATATAGCGGATAGCGCGGTCCTCCGGTCATTTTTGAAAATGAGTGAAGGGCACGCCCAATTTTAGTTGTATCGATTTATAGTTTATTTTAAAACTTTGCTGATAACTTCATTATGGTATGCATGATTTTAAGTATACTGAATAATCCGGACGTCTTTTGTGCAATTTTTTACTTGCCGTAATATTTAATATATTAACATGCCAAACTTTAATTATGATGTTTTATAATACTGCCAATTCAATTGTTGCCCCTACACAGATACAGTACACAGTTTTCAGTGGAGGAGGTGCAAATGAGTACAATGATTTCCTTAGCGTTGCACTGAAAATTTTAAGGGAATTTCCTAAAGATCTTTTGCAATTAGCAGATCCAGCAGGATTCTATAACTGGTGTTTTCAGACAGGGCGTAATCAGGGAATAAATTTATACCTGCTTGAACCGGGATTGTTTACTGCTGAACGGGTAGTGAACAGTACTTTTTTCAATGAGTATTCAGGATTTTTTAATATAGATCCGGTGAAGGTATTTTTAATCGATAGCAATATCCCCAACCATAAGGAGATTGCGCAGCTTGTTAGTGATATGACCTTTGGTTATTATATGATGATCAATGATCCAGGAGAAGAAAATGCTGCCTTTTATGATGAAAATAATTTCTTTGCGGATGCGCATGGTCTAATAAAGCTTATCGAAAGGGATTTAGAACAGATTAATATCGTACTGCAGAAAGATTACAGTTTTCAAATCGACAGTTTTAATTTTCAGACCAACCCAAAGGCCGATGAGCTGAATCCTTTCCATCCGACCATGTACAGCCATTCCAATTATTTTCTTCTTAATCAGATCTTAGCAAACGATTGGGCAAAGAAACATCAATGGCCTAAAAAGGAAGAGATGCCAATGTTCAATAAAAAGAGGGCGACCATTCAGTTGGGACAGGCGGCTGTTATTGATGGATTGTCTCAAGTTGTGCGTATCTTGGAACCTGCGGCACTTATAGAACCCCTTTACCCGCCGATTGTTATTATTGCACCATTTCATTTTCCGCGATTCAAAAAGTTTCGAGCAAAACCATTTGAAACCAGGAGGCAAAAGGCTTTATTTAAGGTTTCACAGACCGAACAGAATCTTGATTATACATTTGAAGTTGAGGAAGAAACGCAAAAGATCTTGGGACATGAGCTGATCGGGCAGGCGTTCAGTTTTCTGACAAATAGATTAAATATGCTCGATTACGCAGGTTACCTTCACGGGCAGCTAACGTATTCACCAATTTTCAGAATGCCTATTGTGGGAAAATCGCTCAATATGGATCTATCGCATTTTGAAAATGCTTTTACAACCAGAAAACATGCCATAAAAAAAATTGAAACAATAGGGGAATTGATGCGGAAAAAGATGGTCGTTCCAGAATTAAAACAATATTTGGAAGAAAGAAATGGACAGATTGTTTTTATATCCGATCTACCAATGGAGTGGTTACGTTTGGATAGATATCCCATTTGCCTGACCCATGATGTTTGTCGGATACCGGAATTTAATTTTAGTAGCCTTGTCAATAACTATGTACACAACCAGCGATTGACATTTGCGATAGGATCAGATATTTTGGAACATACATTAATTATTCATTGTGCCAGTGAAGAAGATGAGGATATGCACCACTACTTTGGCCGAATTGCAGCTATGCAAAAGGACCTAGGGTTTAAAAGCGTTTTCTGCAAAACCGTTGATGAAATCGAAAATGCGGTGAAGACATTAAAACCTCATTTTTTAATATTTGATTGCCACGGTGATTTTGATGATAAAGATCTGTCAAGCTTCCTTATAGTCGATGACAAAAACAACGTAAGGCTAACGGGAGAAGAGATTATCGCGCGGGGTATTAGCGCTCCTTTGGTATTTATTTCTGCCTGCAGTACAATGCCAAATTATGGCTACGTGAAATTCTTATCAGATGCTTTTATGCAGGCTGGCGCATTTGCTGTTACAGCTACCTTTATGCCAATTATGATGCATGACGCTGCAGTACTTATTTTACGAATTTTAAGCAACCTCAAACAACAGGAAAATAAGGTGATTTTTTCCAATTGGCTGGCTTTTATATCCCATACCCTGCGAAGCACACTTATTTTTGAAACAGTAAGGAAAACCAGGGCAAAATATAATCTTGATAAGGAAATAGCTGATGATAAAGTTGCTGATATACTTTTAAGGCTGATGGTTTTTGATACGCGCGAATCTGCACTGGATGAACTGAGTGAATATTTGCAGGGAATTATTCCTGAAGCTGATGTAGCTTTTGAAAATTTAAATCATGAATGGCTATCATATACAACCCTAGGCCGAGCAGATCTCATTAAATTTAAGCTTTGGCATGATAAGCATGTACAGATTAACGAAGCTGTTGAGCAGTAATATTTCCGCACATAATAAGTTTTATAAAAAGAAGTAAATTGTGATAAAATAATTATCATGGAAGTATTTTATAATATCAGTATTAATGTCAGCATCAGCAACGTTGAAGCTGGGTTATTATATAAATATTTAAAAATGCATCCAGTGGAAAAAAAGTATGTGGGCGAGGGACATTTCGCATTTTTCTTTGATGAGTTTGAACAAAACAAGGAATTTGAGTTCATGCTGAACACGGCAGTTATTGATTCCTGCGTAACAGTTCTGGAGGACCAGGATCTGGGTGATCCGTTGGAAAATTTACTAAGGAGGGACCTTCTGGAAAAAATTTATAAGTGGTCAGATATAATTGATAATGAACAAAAAGCTATTGATGAGCTGGAAAATGATTTTTATCTGAATTGCACTGAAGAATTTTATAAGGCGGATATCGGTTTTAGTTTTGAAAATTATTTAAAACTCCAAAAGCAGGCTAGTCATGTTCAAATTTTAATTAAACAAAAGGCATCTCTGTTAGAGAAGGTTATGCGCTTCTTTAAGCTGTAAATATTTGCAGGGTTTCAGCCTAGAACCAAATTCTTAAAAGGCACCCACATTATAGGTTATCTGACTGAATTTCTTAAGGCAGTTCAAAAATAATTACGGTTTTGAATAGGGTTATCCTATTCAAAGAAATATTAAGTAAAGTCGGAAACTTTTACATATTCGAAGAGAATTACAAACAGTTCAATGTGTAATTTTCTCATACTATACAATCCGTAAAAACCCCATAAATAAATAGTGGAATCACTTATTTGTTGACTTTTGATATTTTATACCTTTCCGCCACAAAACCTAATAACCAAAATGCAAAATTTCCAAAATGTAGCAAGGTGGCGATATAGCCTTTTATCACTGAATTTTCCGTCATATTTTCCGTCATATTTACTGTTTATCAAGGGATTTATTAAAATTAAATTTCCCTTAAAATTCACTTTTAGACTTTGTAAAGTGAGATTTTAAAGATTTATCACACGCATACCAGGCCCCTTTATGTCAGTTCCACAAAAATAGGAACGCGCCCTCCCGGGCGTCTATATAAATTACACTACTAACTAATAATATTTTGAATCTATGAAAAGAAAATTTTTACCCTTATTATCATTATCGATAGGGTTTTTCGGATTTTCTCAGACATCCGAAGTTTACTTTAAGTATGATGAGGCTGGTAACCAGCGTTACCGCGGTCCAGACCTAAATGCTAAGCAGTCATCCCCCGACTCTAGCGAGACAGAAGCCAAAACAGCTTCTCTAACTCAAACAGCAATTTTGGATGAAAAGGAATTCTGGAAGCAGATACGCATTTATCCTGTGCCAGTAAAAGATTTTTTAAGTATTGACTGGTCTGAAAAGGTTGACGGTTTAATTGAATCAGTCTCCCTGTATCAACATAGCACAGTTCATTGGAAATTTCAACAACAGAATATTCCCTCGCTAAACAGGCAACTCAAAATTAATATGACCGGCTATGACTGGGGTGTATATGTTTTGCGCTTTACTTTAAAGGACGGAAGAATATTCAGCCGAAACATTACTAAAAGATAATCGATATGAGAAAATATTATCAAAAAAAAATAGAATTATTTTCATCGGTTCTGTTATCTTTTATTTCCACGCTGTGCTTTTCACAGACGCCACCTAAATTTCATGATACAAAAGGAAATATTGAAGTTAACAAATCCGGTCAGCTCCAATATACTCTAAATATTGATCTGCCACCTGGCGTAAAAGAGGTTGCACCCAATATCAGTCTGGTTTATTCCAGTGGAGGACAAAATGGGTTAGCAGGATATAACTGGAATATTTTGGGGCTAAGTTCAATTTCAAGAACAGGCAAAAACCTTGAAAAAGACGGTATTACCAAAGGAGTTCAACTGGATTATACTGACTATTACAGCTTTAATGGCCAGCGATTGATCCTGAAGTCTGGTGAATATGGTAAAGATGGAGCTCAGTATGTTTCAGAAAAGTATTCCAATGTTAAGATTAAGTCTATCGGATCTGTTTCTGGCGTTAGCTGGCAAGGACCTGAGTTCTGGGAAGTCACATTTGATGATGGCTCCCAGGCGTGGTACGGAGCAATAGCGACGGGTAACAGTTCTGGCAGAAGTCCAATTGATTATAATATTGTAAAATCTAAGGATACCAACGGAAATATCATCTCATATAATTATGTTTTGGACGGGAATGTTTCTCTTATCAGCAGTATTTTATGGGGCGGAAACGAGAATGCGGGTACGCAGCCGAAGAATAAAATAGATTTTGTTTTTGGAGCCCGGGTGAAACCTGAAACGGCATTCATACGAGGTGTTGCTTTTACGCAGACGAAGCTGCTTCAATCCATTGTTGTCTCTACCAATAACAAGCAATATAAAAAATATAATGTTTCCTATAAAAAAGACGCTCAGGGGACAAACTACTCGTATTTGGACAAAATAACTGTATTAAACAGTAAAGATGAAGAGGCAAATCCAGTAATATTTGAATATGATTCATCTCCAAATTGGACTAATGAAAGTTGGCTATCACTTAATGCCACCACTACCACATCCTTAAGACCGAACAAAGATACCGATGTTGTCGGAGACTTTGACGGTGACGGTAAACTTGATATGTTAAGATATTTTTCCGTTACAAACGGGAGAATACCACAACCTGGAGTGTATCTATTCAGGGACTTTTATTCGAAAACTTACGAAAGTGAAAGTCCACAGTTTATAAACAGTTCTTTACAGAGTTTGAAAGATTTCATCCCCTCGAATTTTAAAAAGTCGAATATTATCAAAAACCGTCAGGGAATAATCGGGTTCAAAAAAGTGAACAATCCATCAACTTCAAAAAAAGATCTTCAACTTTCTTTTTACAGCTTGTCGGACACCGGAAACACTTTGGTACTTGATTTTAGTAAGACTGTTCCAAACATTGATACTTTTAGTGACGATCCCAACGAATTTGAACCGCCCGGTAATTTAATACATACAATATTGGGATTGGATAATTTTGATTTTAATGGAGATGGATTGAATGAGCTAGTTCTACAGATGAATTTTAATTATTGTACAGCTGGCACGATTGATCCGAACCCCACATTTCCTAATGACGGTACTCTTAAGCCACCGGGTACAATTTGTGAAAACCTTAAAAAATATGTGTTAATAGATCCGGACGAATCCATACAAAATGATGACTGGCATTACACAATCGACCTATATCCGGATACAAATGAGGATGTGTTCAAAACCTATAGATCGGGAGATTTTAATGGAGATGGTATTTTTGATTTTTTAAAGTTAGATCAGAATAAGAAGCCGCTATTGATCACTTTTCAGAAAAATCAAGATGGAAAGTACGAGTCCAGTATAAATTATTTTAATCCGACAGGTAACGAAATTATAGAAGGTGCCTGGGATTATAGTACCATTGGTGATTTTAACGGAGATGGTTTAAGTGATATTATGCTTCCACAGTCAGGTACTTCAAATCAGTGGAACAAGTATACATCGAAGGGAATAGGTTTTGAGAAAGAAGTTGTCACCTTCTTGGAGCCCCGTGGTAGAAATCTATGGAGCAACGGTCAAAATTTTGAAATTAAGAATCCAAGAACTTTTGTTTCCTATGATATAAATAATGATGGTAAAGCTGAGGTGTTGGCGCTTGAGTCCATCAGGGGATATTATTATGCAAGTGTTCAGGATAACAATCAAAATGCGAAGTATGGCACAATGACTGAAATCAGAACTACTTTTTGGTCGCCAACTGGTGGAGAGTATACAACAGATGGCTATTATGAGCATTTTACACAATACAGGGTTGATTCATATAGCTTGTACCTTAACAGTGGTAATATTGATGCTGAATTTGCAGTAAACTACCGAGATATGATCGGCTTACCTGTAAACCAGTGGGCAGGTGCTATGTTAAGAAAAATGGTTATGGTGTCTGCCGTAACTTCTGGCAGTGCTATCGGTGATCAGCAACGTCTTGTTTCACATCCATATTATGACATTGCAAGAGCGGGTCGAATTAAAAATATTACACAGGGTGGAATTACCACAAATGTTACTTATAAGCAATTAGACAAAGAAGTAAATCCCGGACTGTACGATGCTGTTCAAACAGAAAGTTATCCTTATGTTGAAATTAATCAGTCTACGGGAATGTTTGTGGTGTCACAGCTCCGTCAAAGTACCACAACGGACAAAGTTTTAAAACAGGATTTCAGATATAGAGGGTTAACGTCCAATATCCTTGGTAGAGGCATGATCGGTTTCAGGAGGACTGCAAGTTCATCCTGGTATGCAGACGGGTTAGAAAACACAAAGATCTGGTCAGGATTAGAAATAGATCCGGTAAACGAAGGGGTGCCTGTAAAAGAATGGTCTATAAGAACCAACATTGAGACGAATATTTTCCCGGCAGATATTTCAGAAAATAACAGCCAGTTATTAAGTTTTAAGTCCACTACATATCAAACGGATAAAATTCTGAACGGGCAGGTGATATCAAGTGTCGCAGATGCTGATAAGGCAAAGGTTGTTACAGCAATTCTTCCAAAAACAATAAAAGCCAAAGATTTTCTTACAAATACTCTTGCAGAAAATTCCAATACATATGGAACTTATTACCTTCCTGCACAGACAATTTCTAAGATCAATACTTCTTTTGCAATAAAAACCACACAATACGAATATGACCATAATCCAGCCGGAATTGGAAATGCTTACTACATCGGACGTCTAAAGTCAAAAACAGAATCTGTTCAGGCATATTCAGACACGAAAAATGACAAAGAGGAGTATACCTATGAAAATAACCGTATAAAAACATTAAAAAAGTGGAACTGGGATAATACTGCTTATACACTGGACACTTTCACATATGATGACTTTGGTAATATAAAACAGAAAGTTTCAACTAACAGTATAGATTCACAAACCATAACATCAGGTTATGTATATGATGCAACAGGTCGATTTTTAGAAAAACAGATAGATAATTTAGGTTTAGAAACCATTAGTACGTTTGGGGATTGGGGGCAACAGTTAACAAATAAAGATCCTTTTAATAATCTCATTACAAATAGTTATGACGATTGGGGCAAACTGTTAACATCCACAAAATCTCTTGGCGGCACGACAAGTTATCTTTATGAAAAAGATGGTAATTCCAATGTCACTGTTACTCAGAATGATGCCGACGGCAACATAGTTAAAAAGCTTACGAATAAGTTGGGCCAATTATACAAGAGAACAACCAAGTCTTATGGGCAGGGACAATATGTATCGCAAGAAATACAGTATGATGCCCTTGGACGTAAAATAAAGGAATCAGAGCCTTATTTTGAGGGTCAGAGTGCCGATAAGTGGAATACAATTGTTTATGATGATTCAGTTTATCCTGCCAAGGCAACCTCCACGGCCTTTACTGGTAAGCAGTTAGAAACTATCGTCTCTGGCCTTACAACTACGGTTAAAGAAACAAACCTATCGGATAACGGTAGGATAACCATTAAAACCGCTGATGCGTTAGGTAATATAATTTCTTCCACTGATAAGGGCGGTACGATTCAATATTTGTACAATGCTGCGGGGCAACAGATACAGGCGAAATTTGGAGAAAATGTTGTTTTAACCAAATATGATACGTGGGGCAGAAAGTCAGAATTTAATGACCCTTCAAATGGCGTATACAAATACGAGTATGACGGATTTGGCAGAATCAGAAAAACAATCAGTCCTAAAGGAGAAAAAGAAAACATATATAACAATCTGGGGCAGGTTATTACTCAGAAAGAATTTTCCACAATTGACTCGGGCCAAACTACCAACAAGACCATAACGCTCTCTTATGGCACAAAAGGTTTATTATCCTCGAAATCAGGTGTTGTCAAAGGACAGAGTTTTAGCACGACTATAACTTATGACACATATGGTAGGATGATTTCGACGGTCGAGAACAGCTTTGGAAAAACCTATTCTCAAAAAGGTCTGATTTATGACGATAAGGGAAGAATAAGTTCATATGAAAAGGAGGTTCAATCATCTGGACTTACCACAAAAGTAACCATTGAAAATATTTATAGCCCCTGGAACGGAGCACTATCCCAAATAAAGGATAAAATTTCCGGAAAGATTTTATGGGAACTAAAAGAGGTCAATGCGAAGGGGCAGGCAAAAAAATCAAGTTTAGGAGCTACTGAAATAAACAATGATTATGATGCTAATGGTTACCTATCAAATATAAATCATTCTTCTGCGGCTAAACCTGGCATCCTGCAGATATCTTATTCATTTGATGCTATAAAAAATGAATTAAAAACAAGAACAACCGGAGGAGATTTTAGCATTACGGAATTTTTTGATTACGATGACAATAATCGATTAGTGAACTGGACAGATCCCGTAACGGGAATCAAGCCAATGGCAAATCGTAATGTATTTGACGTGAAGGGAAGAATACTACAAAATGATCAGATCGGAACCGTGAAGTTCGAAAATCCGTCAAAGATTTATCAACCATCGGGTATGACTTTAAATTCAAATGGAGTGCAGAATTATAATGGTGATTTGATTCAGACGGTTATATATAATGAAAACAATGACCCAGTTCAGATCAACGGAGAGAAAGACAGAGTATCGTTTGATTATGGATTGGGAAATATGAGGCAGCGTGTAGACATCATTAAACTTAAAAATCCTGTAGGTGGAGGAGATCCGCCGATTAGCGAATTTAAAACTTCCGATTATGTTGCGCCAGTATGGCAAAATATAGAAGCAAAGTTCTATAGTGAGGACAACAGCTTCGAGGTTATCAGAAATCAGAATACCGATCAGGAAAAACATATAATATACATCGAAGGAACTCCTTACGAATCAAATGTTATTTATTTAAAGGATTTTGGACAAACTGCTGGTGGATATAAATTCCTGCACAAGGACTATTTAGGAAGCATCCTGGCGATCAGTGATGAAGCGGGTAATAAATTGGAACAACGGCATTTTGACGCCTGGGGCAATTTTACGCACCTTAAGATCGGAAGTAGTCCCATAGTTACGGATAAAAACAGTATCATAGCAGCAGTGTTGCTGATTGATCGGGGTTATACAGGCCATGAGCATTTCATGAATGTTGGTATAGTCCATATGAATGGAAGGTTATACGATCCATTGTTAAGAAGATTTCTGAATGCTGACGAGAATATCCAAGATCCATCAAATACGCAGAATTATAATAAATATGGTTATGTGTTAAATAACCCAATGATGTACAGCGATCCCAATGGAGAGATATGGTTCTTCATTGCTGGCGCCTTGATCGGTGGATATTTAAATGGCGTTGCAGCTAACCACGGTAACTGGAATCCGATAAAATGGGACTGGCAGAACACATGGGGAGCAGTAGTAGGCGGAGCTGTTGGCGGCGCGGCTATTTCAGGCGCATTTGGAAATATTGCCATAAATCCAGGAGCTATTAAAACTGTACTTCCCGGCATTGTTTCCGGAGGGTTAAGTTCTGCCTTTACGGGATCTAATTTCTTAAGTGGAATTGCCAGTGGTATTTCATACTCGGCAAACCTCTTCAACAATAAGATTACTTCTACTGATGCTGTTAGCATTGGATATAAGTATATTGTTTCTCCTGAAGAAAACAGTTCTGGTGGAGGTTGGGAAGATTTAACAAAAAGTATATTGCTAAATTATGTTAAAACTAATTTTTGCGTATCTTGCTCATACGGAAAATTGCAACAAAAAGCAGGTAAAATGTTTGAAAGTGCTTTTAATTCAATTATGGGTCTAGATCTAGCTTCATTTAACTATACTGGAAATGACGTTAAAATAGCGGGGTTATACAAAGGTAGACCTAGAAATACTGTGCCGGATGGAGTATTTGATCTGGTAAGGGATGAGATAAAATATAGAACAAACGATCTGAGGGTCGGCCCTTTCAATATCAGGATTCCAATTCCAAATGGGCTTAATACGTTGCGATTTTATGGTGTACAATATGCAGAAGTTAAGGCGATGGATGGTACTTTATACACCAGTTCAAATCAGGGTCAATTAGAAGCTATGATCACATCTATGCATATGAATCGTGGGGTGAGCACATACGGAGGTCAGTTTATGATCGGAACGACCTCAGATACCGTTATATCGCCGAACATTTATACTCTGGGGGCAAGCTTTGGGAAAAGTGCCATTACTATCCTACATATGACCAGTCAATATAGAATGATTTCCGGGGAGATGCAGGTAAGGTTTATCCAAGGATGGATGAGTAGTCCGACCAGTTCTACTTACCTAAAATAATTTAACCATGAAAAATTTAATATTTACTATCTTAATCTTAAAATGTACTACCATGATAGGACAAAACAAAGTAACTCTATTAACTCGAGAGGAGGAAGCTAAGTATGATCTTAGCAAATTGAAGTTTTATAAAATGTCATCATATAATGAAAGTATCGCATATTTTATTGATCAAGATAATTTACTAGTACAACCCAACGTTCCTGCTGCGGAGCATTCCATTATTCTTAGTACCTCTGATTTTGATGGAAATAATTTTCCATTGCTTTCGGAAAATGACACACCATACTATAGATTAAAAGACGTCATGAATGAGGAAGGTTTTACCAAGGAAAATATGATGAAAGTTCTGCAAGAATTAGATTTCAGTTATAAAAAAGATTCGTTTTATGACGACGCAGAGCGGTTTGTCAAGGGGCTTTCTAAAGATGATAAAATGAAGTTTTTTGGGCCGGCACTATATTTTATCGGCGAAGATTTACATAGGCTTTGTCCTAATGCAGAGTGGCAATTTAATACGATATATTATTTTAAGCCCTTTGCTGAAGCAGGTCTTCATTATGAAAAACGTAATTTTTCATTTTATGATCTAAACCTGTTATTGGAGGACAAACTAATCAGGAGTAAGAAGGTATCCTTTAAGCAGATCTATCAGAAGGTTGAAAAAAAGTTTATGAAGGAGAAAGAACTGTGGTGGGATTTTGGAAATGTCAAAGGTGATTGAGAGTTTAAACTTGATCAGCAAAGAATTCTAAAGGAAGTGCAAGAGATAAAGATTTATAACGATGACAGAACAGCATTTTAAAATCGTCGAAGCAAATTATGATCTGACTGATTTTGAGGCAATTAGGAGAGAATTGCAGAATTTTGAATTTTTTAAGCAAAACCTAAAAACGCATAAGACCTGCACAAAGCATAAGGAGAAAAACGAATTTAGAGTTATGGCTGATGATAATAAGAAATTCTTGATACAGTTTGACAACGAAGATAATGCTTTGGAATTTTTGGATTCTACGGAACGATATGATTATGGAATATTGGAAACTGACTCGCAGGAGGAGCTGGAAAAAATCACTGCTAAAAATATCAATGAAAAATCTGCCGAATTTCTGGCACGTTTTAACAAAACATTTGAATTGCAGGTGGATTATGATCCAGATGAATCTGACTTTTCCACAATTAATGAAAAGGTGAGAAAAACGGTCTGGAACAAGGAAAGTCGTTTTCTGCTCAATTTTTATATGATGGAGGTTACAAAACGTAAATTTAACTTTCCTAATTGGAGTTTTGAGAAGGTTAATACTTTCAATCCCTTTTACGTTCCTCTGTATGTCGGAAGAGACGGCAAACCGCAAAGTTATTATCGTCTTTTAGAACCAAAGACAAGAAAGCATTTTGATTTCAAAATGTATTTGGGACTAAATATTTAATGACAAAAGCAGGATTTCCTGCTTTTGTTTTTTTGGATATAATTAGGAAGCAAAAGAGTGTTGTAGAACATTTTGCTTCCTTTTTTATTATTTATACTTCGTAAGTTAGTTCAGGCACACCTTCATACACAAAAGCTTTTGTTGGCGTTCCGGTGGTCTTAAATTCCTTCTCGATCGTATAGGCTTCCATCTCGTTTGAATTGATCTGATAAGTTGCGAGTTCAGTGATCTGTTCTTCGGTTAGATCTGACATCATCCATTCCCAGGCAAGTTCATCAGGAAGCATCGTAGGCATACGGTTTTTTGAGTTGTGGATCTGCTTCATCAGCGAGTTCGCTTCCGTAGTTACAAGCGCAACTGTGTCAACTGTTTCACCTGTATCCTTATCAGTCCAGTTCTGCCAGATCGCAGCGATAAAAAAATATTCTTTATTTATTAATCCGATATGATATGGATATTTATCCGCTGTTTTTAGGGGCTGGTTTGTTTTCTTATTTAGACGGTAAATATGTCGCCATTCATAAAATTCGCTGGATAAAATTAAACATCGTCTTTCAAGCGCTGCCTTGCGGAACATTTTCTCACGCCCTGTATTTTCATCTTTCAAAAGAAGCTCCTCACCTTTGGCATTTAAGGTGGTGTAAGCTTGATGCCATTTTCCTGCGCCGTCCTTATAGCCAAAACGCATTTTTTTTACATCGTCTCTATTTTTGATATAAGATGGTATAAAACCCCATTCCATCTGTACGATATCAAAATTGCATTTGTCCTCCGTGGGTCTAAGTACCGCAATATTTCCGTAATTAAAACCTTCATGTATTTCCTGATCCAGGAAGTCATAATTGATAACGGCTTTTTCAAGATCCATTAACCTGATGAATTCCTCCCGTGATACGCGTTGTCCATTATAATAACACATAGCTCTATTCTTTTAAGTGTTTACTAATTTCTTGGCCGTAAAACTCAGCTTCCTTTTGTCGTCCCTGTGGAATGCTCGTCCATATTTCGCCATTCCAGGTCTTTGCCCTTGAAATAACCAACGGGCTACGGCTGTCATTAAAGACCAGCCGAAAAACTTGCTGATCATGAACCGTATGCTCAATTACAGCAATTTTCACGCCCTGGACTTCAATTTCAAATTTATTATTTTCAAATAGGCTTCCCATTTGAGTATTTATTTGTGCTGTAATAAATTTAACGATTCTAATTCATATGTAACGATTATCATTTTTGATGAGGATAAGTATTTAGTTTTTTCGAGGGGAGGGGATGATTCCATTTATGAATTTTTAGAAAATTTTATTATTTGTGAATGAGCTTGATAGGAATGCATAGGTCGATTAAGGAACGTCAGAACCATGTATGTAATGAGGATCTCAAGGCATAAATAATTTGCAGCTGAACATAAACTCATGTGCAGTTGAAAAATGATATGCCAAATGAAAAAGAAGACTTCAAATAAAAAAATGAAAACAATGAATAGCGAAATGCTAAAAATTTCAACGTTCATTGAATTGGAAGAAACCCCAATTGAGGATTTTATGGCAACTTTACGGAAGTCCGGTATAGAAGCAACAGAATCGGAGGCTATCGAAATGCTTGAATTTTTGGAACTTCTTGTCAGAATTACCATTAAAGAATTTTTCCTCCCCCAATAATTTTTTGTAATTTTGTTATATCGTTACTTGATGTAATTTATTATTAATCAGATTGTTGTAGCGATGATTGTAATCAATTGTATAATACTAAATTAAATTCCTAATGAATGAAAATGTAGCTATAAAGGTTGCTGACCTTTATATAAGGATACCTGAAATGGATGATTCCAATAGCGAGCTTTCGTATCAGAATCAGTTGGACCGACTAAAGAATTATTGTGTGGAAAAAGTATTGCAGATTGACAGAATTTTAGTTGATCGCGGATCAGCACGTAATTTTGAAAGATCCCAATGGAGCAATTATCTGACTTGGATTGAAAGTGAACGCAGTTCTAAAAGTGAATCGCGATTTCTTCTTTTTACGAGTTGGGATCGTTTTAGCCGAAATAGTGCGCAGGCTTATAAGATGGTCGATCATCTTGAAAATTTTAGGGTTTTTCCCAAATCATTAGCAGACCAGGAACCAATTAATATGTATCGTGCCATGGTTCTGGGTTGTTTCGCTGAGCCGTCGATACAGTCTGAAAATTAGTGAGGTGATTAAACATTGTTGGATTAAAAAATACTTTATATGTATAATAAAAATAGTTTGATAAGGGTAGCGGACCTGTACATAAGAGTTTCAACTGACGAACAGGCTGAACGAGGGTACTCTCAACGTGATCAGGCCGAGAGGTTGAGGGAATACTGTGGGCGTTTGGGGCTCACGATTGGCCAGACGATCTTTGAGGATCACTCCGCAAAAAATTTTGAACGACCAGAGTGGTCTAAATATTTTGAAAGTCTTAGGAAAACAAAAAAAGAAGCTAGAGAACAAAGATTGTTATTGTTTACAAAATGGGATCGTTTTAGCAGGAATACCGGGGATGCTTATCAAATGATCAAAGAGCTTGGTAGACTATCAGTAGAACCGCAAGCTATTGAACAGCCCTTAGATTTACGTGTTCCAGAGAATAGGATAGTTTTGGGTGTATATTTATCTACACCTGAGGTCGAAAATCTCCGACGGGCAATTAATGTGTTTAATGGAATGCGAAGGGCAAGAAAGGAGGGCAGAATAATGGGTTTGCCGCCTTATGGATATATTAATCGATGTACCGAAGATGGTACAAAATACATTGGTGTAAAGCATCCAGAGGCTGAAAATATGATATGGGCCTTTAATGAAATTGTAAAGGGGAAATTACCTTCTGAACATGTTCGGTTACTAATGAATAAGCGCGAAGGGAAGAATCTTACCCGAAATGCATTTATGGTGGCTGTAAGAAATCCTGTGTATGTTGGAAAGGTATTTATTCCCGAACATGAAAATGAGCAAGCACACTTTGTTAAAGGTAAGCATGTGCCTTTAATTGATGAGGAACTATTTTACCGTGTGCAGGAAATATTGGATGGAAAGAGCCGAAGATCTAATGCAGAGGTTTCCAAAAATAAGGTACTCAATAATGAAAGTTTCCCGCTTCGAGGAGTGCTGATCTGTCCAAGATGTGGAAGTCATCTAACAGCAAGTAGATCGAAAGGAAATACAAAATATTATAGCTATTATCATTGTAATTCTAAATGTGGATTTCGGCACAATTCTGAAATTATCAATAATAGTTTTATTGATGAATTGAAACAATTTGACATAAAAATAGGTATCAAGGACGAATTGTGTAGGATGTTGTTGAAAAACTATAAAAGATATTGTGGATCAATTGATGATGAGCGCAAAGAAATTGTAGATGAGATAGAAAAGTTAAATCTAAAGCAGGCCAAGGCGCGTGATTTGTTTTTGACGGACAGACTTGATGAGGAAGACTATTCTGAGGTAAAAGTTGAATGTCGTAAAAAGCTGGAAGAGCTTGAAGAAACTCTTAAATCCTTAACTAGGGCATCCAAGGATAATGATATCCCAGGTAAGTTAAAAAAGGCACTGGATGCTATTTCAGGGATCTCCGAAAGATATGTGAATAGTGATATTGAAGATAAGCGAAAAATAGCGAGTTCGATTTATCATGGTAAATTAGAGTTTGATGGCAGGAATTTTCGAACTCCAATCTCAAATTCATTTTTACAGCTTATAAGCCTTACTAAGAGCGGTTTAGAGAATAAAAAAAAAGGTCTTCAAGATTTGAAAAATCTTAAAGACCAAGAGGTGAGCGCGAAAGGATTCGAACCTTTGACCGTCTGCTTAGAAGGCAGATGCTCTATCCAGCTGAGCTACGCACCCTA
>NZ_JBLFDU010000018.1:0-79821 GCF_047345655.1 Chryseobacterium sp. T20 | reverse complement strand
GGAAGCGGGCTCGGCTCCAGTGCGGCAAGTGCCGCCGGAGCCGCCTTTGGAGCCAATGTATTATTAGGAAACAAACTTTCCAAAGAGGAAATGGTATATTTTGCCATGTTTGGAGAAGAGCTGGCTTCAGGAGTACGGCATGCAGACAATATCGCTCCCTGTATTTATGGTGGAATTACGCTGGTGAAATCTACCAACCCGGTTGATATCATCCCTCTGAACAGTCCTGATTTATTTGTAACCGCCGTTCATCCGCAGGTGGAAGTTAAAACTTCAGATGCCAGACAGATTTTGAAGAAAAATATCACTTTAAAAAGCGCTGTGGAACAATGGGGAAATATAGCCGGACTTGTAGCCGGGATTCAGAAGAATGACTTTGCTTTGATTGGCAGAAGTCTCAACGATGTCATTATAGAACCTATCCGCAGTATTTTGATCCCGAATTTTAACGAAATCAAAGAAAAAAGTTTGCAATCAGGAGCTTTAGGAGGAGGAATTTCCGGTTCCGGGCCTTCTATTTTTATGCTGTCTGAACAAAAAGAAACTGCAGATAAAATTGCTCAAATGATGGAATCTGTGTATGATAAAATTGAAATAGAAAGTTTTGTATACGTTTCAAAAATAAATCCGGCTGGTATTCAAATCATTGAAGAAGCTTAATCATAAAAAACAGAAATGAAATATTATAATTTAAAAGACCATCTGGAAAAAATTGATTTCAGAGAAGCAACAATAAAAGGTCAGGGAAAAGAAAAAGGGTTGTTCTTTCCTGAAAACATTCCCCAGTTTAATGAAGAATTTATTCAAAATCTTCATCAGTATTCCAATGAAGAAATTGCTTACCAATGCATGAAAGATTTTGTAGGAGATGAAATTCCTTCAGAAATACTCAAAGAAATTGTAGCGGAAACCGTGAGTTTTGAGATTCCTTTAGTAAAAATTAATGAACAGATATCCATATTGGAGCTGTTTCATGGCCCTACTCTGGCTTTTAAAGATATTGGCGCGAGATTTATGAGCCGCTGCCTGTCTTATTTTCTGAAAGATCAGCAGAAAAAAGTAACTGTTCTTGTTGCCACTTCCGGAGATACCGGAGGCGCTGTTGCCCATGGATTTTATAAAATTCCGCAGGTTAATGTAGTTATTTTGTATCCTAAAAACAGAGTCAGTCCGGTGCAGGAGAAACAGTTGACGGCATTAGGTGAAAATATTTCGGCACTAGAAGTAGATGGTAGTTTTGATGATTGTCAGAATCTTGTCAAACAGGCTTTTTCAGATGAAGAAATCAACAGTCAGCTATTTCTGACATCCGCCAATTCTATCAACGTTGCAAGATGGCTTCCCCAGCAGATTTATTATTTAATAGCTTTGAAACAATGGATTCAGCAGCATAAGGCGCATCCTGTCATCTGTGTACCCAGTGGTAATTTCGGAAATATCTGTGCGGGACTTCTGGCTCATTTCAGAGGATTGCCTGCCAGCCATTTTATTGCGGCCTGTAATGCCAATCATGTAATTCCGGATTATTTTACAACTCAGAATTACCAGCCACAAAAAGCGATTGCTACTCTATCCAATGCGATGGATGTAGGAGATCCGAGTAATTTTGTACGGGTTCTGGAGCTTTTCGGGCATCAGTTTGAAACAGTAAAAAATAAAATTTCGGCTTATTCCATTGATGATGACCAAACCATGAGCACCATCACAGAAGTTTATGAAAAATACGGATATATTCTGGAACCTCACAGTGCCGTAGCCTTTGCTTCAATGGAAAAATATCTGAAAGAAAATCCCAATCAAAAAGGATTTATCCTGGGTACTGCTCATCCGGTAAAATTCCCTGATGCTGTGGAAAAAGCTATTCATACTCAGATTGAAATTCCTGAATCGTTGAAGGAACTCATGAAAAAGGAGAAAAAAACTGTAGAAATAAATTCAGATTTTGAAGAATTAAGACGATTTTTGCTTCATAAAATCTGAAGCAATGAGCAAAATATATCTTGAAGATGTAAGAATATATGCGTACCATGGTGTACTTCCTGAAGAAAATATCATTGGTACCTATTATATTCTTAATGCAGAACTTCATACCGACCTGTGGAAAGCAGCCACATCCGATGATTTGCATGACACTATAAGTTATGCAGATATCAACGATATCCTTCACGGTGAAATGAAAATAAAATCCAAATTACTGGAACATGTAGCGGGAAGAATCATCACAAAAATTCATGACAGCTTTCCACAGGTCGATTATATTAAATTAAAAATCACCAAAACAGCTCCACCTATGCAGGGAGAAATGAAAGGTGCCAGCATTGAGTTGGAAAAAAGCTTTAAACCGGAAAATTAAAATCCCTATTTTCGTTTCATTAAAAAAACATACAAATTGAAATTCGTTAAAATATTATTTTTAGTAGCGGGAATCAGCGTTTTTGGCCAAGCCGGCGTTGATAATCAGTTGGCGGCTTATAACTTTCCGAAGATCAGATCCAGTATTACAATGCCTGTGACCATTCCCCTTTCGGAACTGAGCAATATGATCAATGCTTCGGTGAAAGATCTGGTGTACCAGGATGATTCTTATACAGACAATAACAATGATCAGTTTAAGGTAAAAGTTTGGAAAACAAGGCCTATCCGCCTTGTAGGAGGAACCAGCCAGAATCTACTGATTGAAGTTCCTTTAAAAATATGGGCAGAAAAAGGAATTGGTACATTAGGAGTATATACCTATCAAAATACCACTTTCGAAACGGTAATGTCTTTCAATACCACTGTTACTTTTAAAAATAACTGGACCATTACTACGAATACAAGACCCAATGGTTTCAGATGGGTAACAAAACCTGTTCTGGACTATGGAAGAATACAGATCCCTATTACCTCCATTGTTGAAAAAAGTTTAAAAGAGCAACAGGAAAAATTCTGTAAAACTATTGATCAGCAAATGGCTACGCAGCTGAATTTCCAGCAATATGCCTTGATGGCGTGGAATACTTTCCTTCAGCCCTTCAATATTTCTGAGGAATATAATACATGGCTGAAAGTAAGCCCTGTAGGAGTTAATATCACTCCTTTAAAATTTTATGGAAACCAGATCAATGCTACCCTTGGTGTAGATATTTTTTCTGAAACTTTTACAGGAAATAAACCTGCCGCTTCTTCCCCGGTAACCAGTGTTGCCAATTTTAATACAACACCTACAGTTGCTGACAAGTTTATTCTGCAGACTACAGCCAATATTCCTTTTACGGAAGCAAGTAATATGGCGAGAAAAACTTTCCTGAATAAGGAATTTGATATTCGCGACTCCAAAGTAAAAGTAACAGACATCAGAGTGTACGGTGTTGATGACAGAGTCGTTATTGAGGCTCAGACTGATGGTTATATCAAAGGAACTTCTATTATTTCAGGAATTCCGGTGTATGACGAAACAAAAAGGAAAATTGTATTGTCAGAAACCAAATTCAAACTGAAAACTACCAATATTCTGCAGAAAACAGCTTCTCTCCTATTTCAGGGGAAAATCGTAAAAATGATTGAAGAAGAATATGGTATCCCTACTCCGGAACTGGAAGAAACTTCAAGAAAAAGCATTGAAGAAGCCTTTAATAAAGAATATTATAAAGGTTTAAAAATGAACGGAAAAGTTTTCAATCTTAAACCTAGTAAAATTCTGCTCAGCAATACAGGTATTACAGCTGTTATTGATACGAATGCCTCATTAAAACTGCTTGTCAATGGGTTCTAAAATTTTAAATTAAAAAACTAAACTAAAAACTAATAACCAACCATGAGAAAATACTTAGTAATTGTAGATCGAAACAGAGCTGAAAAGCTGACCAGATTTGCTAATTTTATCATTGACAGAGTTGTAATCTCAGTTTTTTTTCTTGCTTTGGGCTTTATTGCTTCCTTACTGTACACCCTTGCCAATATTGACTTTCTTATCAAGATTGTGTATAAAATGTCAGAAATGAATAGATTTCTTGATATACTGATAACCTCTCTTATCTACTTTATGTACACTTTTCTGATAGAATATTTTACCAAAGGAAGGTCGATCGGCAAGTATATTACAGGAACTAAGGTCATTTGTACAGACGGCACCGAGCCTACTTTCAATGATTATTTGATCCGCAATATTTCCAGAATTGTTCCTTTTGATACGCTATCTTTTTTCGGCGAAAACGGCTGGCATGACAAATGGAGTGAAACAAGGGTAATTAACATCAAAAATTATCAGGCTGAAATTCAAGCAAAAAGCGAAATTGAGGATCTTGGAAATAAAGAAATTGCTTAAAAACTTTTGTTCATAAAGAAATTTTACTATATTTGCACACCTCAAAAATGGTAAAAATGGTACTTTGGCCGAGCGGCTAGGCAGTGGTCTGCAACACCATCTACAGCGGTTCGAATCCGCTAGGTACCTCAAAAAAAACCTCTAAATAATTTAGAGGTTTTTTTGTTTTTATACTTTTAGCTTTTTAGTATTCCATTCTTTTTTATCATCAATATTACGTATGAAAAAATCAATATTCTTTTTCATCATTTCATTTGTTCTTGCTCTGTTGAATGGATATTTTTTTAATTATATAAATGACACCTATTTTCATTTTGATGTCAATCAAAATAGAGACAACAATATTTCAAAAGAAGAACTAAACTTCATTGCAATATTTATCGCCCCTTTTCTGGAGACTTTTCTATTTCAATATCTTCCTTACCTGGTTCTAAGCAAATGGATGAAGATTAAAAGCAGGATGCTTTGTATTGTCATGATGAGTATCATTTTTGCCTCCATGCATTATTATAATGGGCTATATATTGTTATGACATTTTTTGGAGGTATTATTTTAAACAATCTTTATATTTATTACACCATGCACACCCATTCCTACAGTTTTGTTCTAACAGTACTCTTCCACGGGCTATTCAATCTTTATGGCTTTTTATTTATAATGTAATATACCATTCACAAAAAAGCTCTTCCAGATCAAAGAAGAGCTTGATAAATAATGTAAAAAGTAATGATGGATAGAAAATTATCTCGTTCAAAAATAGAAGTTTGATTCAACATACTTTTATGAGTAGCGTCATATCAGGATAAAAAAAATCCCCGGAAATTCCGAGGATAAAAACTAATAACCATGAAAACTCAAATTAAACATGAGTTACATTTCTATATTGAAAAATCGTGCCAAGAATAATGATTTTGAGAAAAAAATTCATTTTCTTGTCGTGGCACCATTTTCACCAATTCAACATTTAAAACAGATTTTACCGATACCTTAAAAACCTCTTCATAATTACCTTTAATAGTTTCAGATAAATCTAATGCTCCGGCAAAAGTATTAAAAAAAAAAATAATTTACATTTTAATAAAATAAAATTTACATTCAGGACATAAAAAAATTTAAAAGAGCCGATCTGCCATAAAAAGTATTTTCGATAACAAATTGACACATTCCCTACATCCTCCAGAAAAAAATTAATCTTCATGACACAAAAAAGTTATGAAAAATTTCATGAAGATCAACATAAAATATCATATAAATCCTTCATATAAAAAGCCCCCAGAAATGGAGGCCTCAAAAAACACAAATGATGAAAAAAAATTTTATATCAGAGATAAAAATTATTTTATCTATTAATTCTTAGCCAAAGATATACCAGTCTTTTTTTTTATTTTATGAGTATAATCATAAAATTATTATTTCTTTTAAATACAGAATTTTCGGGTCACATACTTTATTTCTCAAAAAAAGACAATAATCAAAATCTACATGATAACAGTAATCGTTGTTGGTGAAATATCTTATTTTTTAAAAAAACATAACACACTCCCTAGTGTGCAAAATATAAGAAAAAAAAATCAAATATATAATGAGTGAAGTTATGTTTTCCGTATATATTATTTTTATAATTTTACACTATTAATTCAAAAAGACCGTGACAAATTTTTCTATACTTATAGCAAACTATAATAATGGAAAGTATTTCAAGGATTGCTATCATTCATTAATCAATCAAACCTATGAAAACTGGGAGGTAATTATTATTGATGATGCCTCTACAGACAATTCGGTTGAGATTATTGAGTCTCTGATCAAAAATGACTCCCGTTTTAAGCTTTATCATAATGCTCTTAATGAAGGCTGTGGATCTACGAAAGCCAAATGCATGAAATATGCTCAGGGAGATTTATGTGCATATCTTGACCCTGATGATGCTCTTCATCCTGAAGCACTGGAAAAAGTAGCACTGGAATTTATGAACAGAGAGGATCTTGCTGCCATATATTCTCAAATGATACTTTGCAATGAGGACCTTGTTCCGGAAAAAATTTATACGGGTACTAAACAAATTTATAACAATCGCTATTTCTTCAACTACCCTATTCAGTTTGCCCACTTTTTCACCTTTAAAAGAGAGGTTTATTTAAGAACTACAGGAATTAATCCGAATCTTAAAAATGCAGTAGATCAGGATCTTTATCTGAAAATACTGGAACAGGGAGAAGTAAAATACCTCAAAGAACCTTTGTACCTCTACAGACTTCATTCCAATGGAATTTCTCAGGATAAAGCAAAACAAAGTGCAAAAGATTCTTTTGCAAGAGTAATCCATGAAACGATGAAAAGACGGGGAATAAAAACCATAAACAACAAAATCGTTCCTGAGGTTTTTACCAGTTCAAATGAAATTTTTAATCTCCTGAATTACCAGACCAACAGAATACACCGCATCATTAGCAAAATTAAAGTTACTTTAGATAATATATAAATAAAAGGCTGTTCTATTTGAGCAGCCTTTTATTATAAAATATGGAATGAAAATGTTTGTAATAAAAGTATCAGTTTTTGAACAATTATTATATGCGTAAAATCATAAAAAGCAATAAAAAGAAAAGGCCTCCTGACGGAGGCCTAAAAAACACAAATGATGAAAAAAATCTATTTAGAAAAATCCAAACAGAATATTGTAGAATCATTCAGCATAACCAATATAATTTACATTTTCTAAGCAGAAAATATAACAGAATATCGCAACAGAAGAATGAATACTTTCTATAAGAATCAAGCTGCCCCCTGAAGACTAATCAAAAAATAATTTGCATTACGAAAATGCTCTATAGTTTATATTTAATCTAAAAAACCATATATAATTATTGAATGATTGAAAACATCTTCATCTCTGGAATGGGTAAATTTAACTAAATATTTGTTTGCTCACAAGGCTTATTCTTCCCAAATGATTGGAATATACACGGTAATATATCCATCAGAATCTACCTGCGCATCAGAAACTGTTGCAACTACTGTTCCATAGCCAACCCATCCTCCCTGTCCCTGCATTGCAGAAAAAATATAGGTTCCTGCAGGAAGCGCATCATGATATTGTGGAACAGATTGAAATCCACCACCATAATAAGTATCATACACTTCTCCAGTCATCATATTTTCAGCAAGGAAACTTCCTACATCATAATTTCCTGAAAGAATTTTTGTTCCGTTTTTTGAAAGAAGACCATAACGAATCTTATAAGTCTGAGTTTCGGGTGTTTTATCAGCTATTTCTGAACTGACTTTATATGGCTCTGCTATTTCCCTGGAAGAAAAGGAGGTAGCAACAGTCAGCAATCCTATCAATGCTGATACTGTAAAAATGGATTTTTTCATATTAAAAAGTAATTTGGTATTCAAAAATACTCAACTTATATGAATTTAATAAAAACTATCAATGAAATAAAATTTACAAATACTTTTAAAAATAAACAGAGGCCAGGGAGAATTCTGATCACATTGAGTTCAATATCTTTTATTTTTATCGATGAAAGCCTACCATCAAAAAAAATCAACTTTTATTCTTAAACCTCCGGAATGTACCATCAACATTATAAAACTGATCATTATATAAAATTAACTCTCTTTTTAATTATCACTTTTAACACTTATTAACTAAAATTTGGCTTCATAATTGAAAATAGAATTAAAATCAAAGTCATTTTGGCTTTAGTGTATTAAAATTTGAATTATGAGAAAGATAGTATTAGCAGGTTTTTTATCCGTCTTTTTAATGACGGCCTGCAAGAAAGATGACAGCGTTGCTGAAAAATCATTGGAAGCACAGAAACTTGAATTTCAGGCCAGACAACTTGAAATAGAAAAACAAAAGCTGGCTATTGAAAAGGAGAAAATGGTATATGAAGCTCAAAAAAAAGCAGATAGTGTATCAGAAAGCAAAAAAGCGAGAGCTGCTGCTGAAAATAATTCAAAACCACAAGTGATCAGAGAAACACGAACAGTATATAGAGACAGAAGCTCAAATTCTGGCTCAGGAAGCAGCAACGGAAGTTATGCCAATAACGGAAGTGGGACTTCACAGGGAACTACTCAGAAAAAAGGATGGAGTAAAGCTGCCAAAGGAACCGTCATTGGTACTGTAGGTGGAGCTGCTGCCGGAGCACTAATCGCTAAGAAAAACAGAGGATTAGGAGCTGTAATCGGTGGTGTTGTAGGTGGTGCAACCGGATATACCATTGGTAGATCACAAGATAGAAAAGACGGAAGGGTACAACCCCGTTAATAAATATTTTTAATGATAAAATATAAAGATTGCTTACTTTTAAGCAATCTTTTTTTATGATATTGATTCTCTTTTCTTCCATTTTTATTATTCCTGTCCTGATGGGCTGGGGAAAGATCATGGAAAATATATGGGGAATTTTATTTCAGGGAATGTCTGGAAAAATTTTATCCGGAATCCTTGGAATAAGCCTGATATGGACAATTATTTCTTTTTTCATTCCTTTAAATATGAATGTGGAAGTACCTTCAATACTATTGGGACTATTTTTTTCCTTTAAAAATAAACTTTACCAGGAGTTCCATCAATTTTCAAAGAAGGATTTTATAGTATTAGGTGTAAGTTCTCTGACTGTCATATTCGCAGGTTCTTTCTATCCTTATATATTGGATCATTTCGGGTATTATATTCCTACGTTGAAATGGCTTACAGAATATGGACTTATAAAAGGCATCTCGAATGTAGACCTCACCTTAGGACAAATGTCTGTCTGGCATATTTTTCAGGCAGGATTTTCCAATTTCTCAGACCCATTTTTAAGAATCAATTCTATACTGCTTATCATCTACAGCATGTATGGTATTGAAAGAAAAAACTGGATCCATCTTTGCTTTCTGCCCATCTTACTACTGTTTTCACAGTCTCCAAGTCCGGACCTTCCTGTTATTATCTTTTCATTGATTATTTTAAATGAAATTATAGCCGGAAACAGAAATACCACGATCCTCTTTGCATTTTCAGTTTTTGTCTTTATGATAAAACCTACGATGATATGGCTTCCTATTCTGGTTTTCTTAAACTTTAGTGTTATTTTTAAGAGCAACTTTAAACAATTTCTTTTAGGGACTGCCATTCTATTTTTATTCTTCATTAAAAATATCTGGACATTCGGATATCCGGTTTTTCCGATAGCAATAGGTGATCTGGGGCTATCCTGGAAGCCTGATCCGGAGATTTTAAAAATTTCTTCTCAGTTTGCCATCATGAAAACCTATGATATGCAGTACTCCTATGAGGAAATTCAAAAATTTTCAACTGCAGATTATATAAAAAACTGGTTTTCTCTGGAAGGAATCAAATCCAAAATCAATATTCTCTTTGTTCTGAGCTTAATTATTTTCATAGTATTCGCCTGGATAAAAAAGAAAAAACTTATCACCCTGATCTGCATTTCATTGTTGATAAAAAGTATAGTAGTGCTTGTATTTTCAGCCCAGTACAGATTTTTTACAGATGTCTTTTTTGTGGTATTCTTTATTTTATTTTACGAATATTTTGATCAAAAGAAATCCATTATTGTCTTTTCAGCATTCAGCTTATTTTTTATTTCAATATTATCTTTTCCGGGAATGATTCAAAAATACATTCCAAGTTTCCGGGTGGGAAGCTTTATGACCGGATTTGAAAAAGAGCAGATATACAAACCTTCAACCTATGAATATCAGCAGTTTGACACATTTAAGGTAGGAAATTTAAAGTTTAATGTTTCTCACCATTACCCCTATAGTTTTGACACTCCACTTCCGGCAATTACTCCTGCTTATCTTTTTGATGATGTGAATGCAGGTATTTTTCCACAACTTTCAGACAAAAATGATCTCAAAAAAGGGTTTATCCCGAAAAAAATGACCTCAGAAGAAAAAGAGGAAGTCCAAAAGGTTATCAATAATATCAAAAACACTGATAAATAGAACAAATCCAGAAACTTTATTATCTGAAGAAAAAAAGGTAATTTTGTATCATGTTCAACACATTAGGTAATCTTCTTAGTCTTACAACATTTGGAGAAAGTCACGGAGTGGCTTATGGCGGTATCATCAATAATTTTCCGGCAGGTTTAGCGGTAGATCTCGATAAAGTTCAGTACGAACTGAACCGAAGAAAGCCCGGCCAGTCAGCAATCGTTACACAAAGAAAAGAAAGCGACACTGTAAAGTTTCTTTCCGGAATCTTTGATGGCAAAACAACTGGTACGCCCATTGGTTTTATCATTGAAAACGAAAATCAGAAATCGAAAGATTATGACCATATCGCAGGAGCCTATCGCCCAAGTCATGCTGATTTTACTTATGATCAGAAATTTGGTTTCAGAGACCACCGTGGTGGCGGAAAATCTTCTGCAAGAGAAACCATGAACTGGGTAGTTGCCGGAGCACTTGCCAAGCAGCTTTTACCCAATATTGAGATCAACGCTTACGTATCTTCTGTAGGTGATATTTTCTGTGAAAAACCTTATCAGGCTTTAGACTTTTCCAAAACGGAAAGCAATGACGTTCGCTGCCCAGATGCTGAAACGGCAGAAAAGATGATTGCAAGAATCAAAGAAATCAAAAAAGAAGGGAACACCATCGGAGGAACCATCACCTGTGTGATTAAAAATGTTCCTGTAGGAATTGGTGAACCTATCTTTTCAAAGCTTCAGGCTGAGCTGGCAAAAGCAATGCTGAATATCAATGCCTGCAAAGGTTTTGAATATGGAAGCGGTTTCTGCGGAGCTAAAATGACAGGAAAAGAGCACAATGATGCCTTCAATACAGATTTTACTACAAAATCTAACCTTTCCGGAGGTATTCAGGGTGGAATTTCCAATGGAATGGATATCTATTTCCGTGTGGCTTTCAAACCGGTAGCTACTATTCTGAGACCTCAGGATAGTATTGATAAAGACGGAAATCCTGTCATTGTAGAAGGAAAAGGACGCCACGACCCTTGTGTAGTTCCAAGAGCAGTTCCTGTAGTGGAAAGTCTTGCTGCATTTGTACTGGCAGACCTGTTTTTGATCAATAAAACAAGAAATATCAATAATTTTTAACATAAATATTTTTGGTAATGAAAAATTACTGGGATAAAGGAATTTCATTTGAAGAATATCTTCAGATTGCAAAAGAAAGATTAGAGAATCCTGCCAACCAACAGGAAGCTGACTACAAACAATATTACGAGCTGGGCCTTCATAGAATGGACAGAACGGTAAAAAAATACGTTCCGGATGAAGGTCAGCTGAAAGAACTTGCTGCCAAAAACTTTGACGGTAAGATTTTAATTATTTCCGAAGCATGGTGCGGAGATGCAAGTGCAACAGTACCTGCTCTTTTCAGATTTTTTGAAGGACATAATGAAGTAAGAGTTTTCCTGAGAGACAGTGATAAAAGCTTAATCAATCAGTTTTTGACCAATGGTACAGAATCTATTCCTAAAGTAATTATCCTTGATAAAGATCTGAATGTAAAAAATTCATGGGGACCACGTCCCAAATATGGATATGAGCTTCTGATGAAATATAAAGCCGATCCGGAAGCCTATCCAAAAGATACTTTCTATAATGATCTGCAGATATATTATGCCAAAAACAGAGGAAAAGATGCTGTTCAGGAAATTTTGGATCTTCTATAAACAATAGATATGAAAAAAAGTATCATTTATCTTGTAATTATTGTCATTATCGCTGGTGTTGCTTTTATACCAGGGGTAAGAAACTTTCTAAAGGATACATTCTTTCCTGTAGCCACTATAGAAAATGCAGTTCATATCAGTGAAGAGGATTATGATATAGAGCTTAAAGGAATTAATGCACCCAGCACTAATCTTAAAAACTTTAAAGACAAAGGGGTTTTCCTTAACTTCTGGGGAACATGGTGCCCGCCTTGTAGAAAAGAATGGCCTTCTATTCAGAAACTGTATGATACCAGAAAAGATCATGTAGATTTTGTGCTGATTGCCATGAATGATAAGGAAGAGGATGTAAGAAAGTTTTTGAAAGAAAATAACTATACCGTTCCTGTATATATTGCTCAAAGTCCAATTTCTGAGAAAATTCTTCCAAAGGTATTTCCTACCACTTTCCTACTGGATAAGCACGGAAGAATCCTTATTAAAGAGGATGCCACAAAAGACTGGAACACAGAGACTGTGCATCAGTTCATTGACAATATTATCAAATAATATTTTAACTAAATTTTATAATTTGTTGGTACAGGATTTGCGAAATTTATACCGTTGAAAAATTTATTAAATCCAAACACAAAATGAAATATTCAAAATTAAATCTTGCAAAAGAAGCCATCAATCATAAGGGCTTTATCAAAAAGATCCCTGATATTTTCAGAATGGTCAAAATGTGGAGAAAAGGAATTTATCCAATGAAATCCATAGACATTATTCTTCCTTTACTGGGAATTTTATATGTCCTCTCTCCTATTGACCTCCTTCCTGAATTTGTGATACCGGTTCTGGGAGTTATGGATGACCTGGCAGTATTGTCACTTACTATTCCTAAACTCATCAAAGAGGTTGACAAATTTTTATTGTGGGAAGCCCAGCAAAAATATAGCGGCGCCCAAGTCATTGATGCTGAAATCGTAAAATAATAGTTTATTATATTTTTCACACCATCCTGGTCCATCCGGGATGGTTTTTTATATCACTATATCATGATTTTTTTTATTTTTGTTTTTGAACAAACACAAAAACACAATGAAAAAAAATGTAATCCTATATGGAGGTATAATCCTTCATCCTCTCCTGCAATCTGCTCTGAAAAGTAATATCTGTCAAAATAGTTTCCAGCCGGAAGTTATTTATAAATTATATTAGCCATGGCAGGAAATATTACTGGAGATCAAAATCCTCAGGTAGGAAAAACATATTCCTACGTAGTAAAACCTTCTATCCTTTCATTTGGACTCAAAGGTGAATATGAATGGTATATTTACAAGAAACAAAAAACCGGACTATGGAAAGATATTACCGTTAAGCCAAAAACCGGTCAAAAAGTAACTTACAAATTTGGAGAAATAGCACTGGGAATAGAATTTCAAATGAAAGTCTATGAGACTAAGAAAGGAATTTTACCCGGACTTCCGGATACCAAAGAGCTGGCAGGTACTCTTCCCATTATCCCTACCAGTAGCAAAGTCCCGAAAATAGATAAAGTAGTGCTCTTCAACAGAGGTGCAAAAGATATCAATAAAGCCAGTTACCTCGATACTCTGATTGCGCAGGCTCACTGCATCGCCATGTTTAATAAAGAGATAGAATTCCATCTTTGGGAAGATGATGCTCCGGGAAAAGGACATAATCCTGTTATTAACACAAATAACCGACATACACGCAGCTACAAAGCGAGAGTGCATGCAAATGGTATTGCAGAAGTACAAATACCGCTGATGTCGGATGAAAAAATTCTTCGTCAGATCGCCAACCAGTTTATGATGAAGGGTGACAGAGATGAAGGTGCCAATCATGAATATTATATTACAGCCACTTATTCCGAAAAAATACTGGGAGCAAGCCAGGTAAATGTAGAGGTGATCAATCCGGATTATAAAGGACAGCCCCAAAACCAGTCAAAACCCCAAAAAGACACTCCGAAATTCCCTGCTGGAAATGGTCCCATGCAACGTGACCCTAAAGGTAATATCATAGAAGCTGTTTTCATTGATGATACAGGAAAAGAGCTGTCCAAAGTAGCCGTTGGAGATAAAGTAAGGATAAGAATTCACTCCAAAAATATGGTGGGAAAACACATTCAATATGTCATTTGGGAATATGATGCCACTTCCAATGATGAAGTCTACCGAAGTGGAATGATTAAAATACCCGCAGATGTATGTGACACTTCAGGATTTATCATTACTAAAGATATTTTTAGAAAAGGAATAGACTCGCCAATCAGCGATCTAGATTTGGATAAACAAAACTATTTCATTGAAATTATCTCCAAAGATCTTTCTGCGGAATCTCAGAAATTTGAGGTAAATTCGGAAGGTTTGATGAAAGTGGAGAAGGTGAAGAGTGCGGTGACGGTGGAGAAGCAACCGAAAGCATACAAAGGATGTAGTGGTAAATATTGTATTGATAAAAATTCCCCTCCTAGCGAGCTGATTAGAGAAATTAATATTCGCTTAGCTGGTTTTGGAGGAAATGTACCCACAGATAAATTTACAGACAGAACTGAAAAAATGGTTAAGCAGTTTCAGAGAGATTACATGAAGGTGACAGAAACTGGAAAAGTATGTGGAAATGTTTTGAGAGCTATTGATGAATTTGCTATAAAATATCCTATCAATATTAATGAAGGAAAATGCCCTTGTGGTCAATGTTCAGGATTTGGTAATAGTTTATTCCCTGAACAAAAAAACAATTCTAAAATATCTGAAAAAAATAGGAAATATGAATATCCTGGGATTCATAGATCCTTATTATGGGTAGAAAAAGCAATAAAATTTTATTTATCAAATCAAGAAAAACAAAATGGTTTGAAAGTAGGATTAATTTTTTCTGGATATAGATGCAATGCAAATAACAAAAAAAATAGAAGAAGTAGTACTAATCATATGGGTAAAGCTCTTGATCTTCACATTTATAAACTTACAGATAGTATTAATACCGAAAAAAATGCAGATAAAGTAAGAGACCTTCTTATAAAATATACCAATGCAGAATATAGATGGGAAGGAGAAAATGTTTTTGCTCTAGAACCAAGTTCTAGAAATAGAATAGAGTCTGAATTTATTGCTACAACATGGGTACATTATGATGTAAGAACCTTCCATTTAGATTATCTTAAAGATGAGTTTTTTGCAAAAAATAATAAAACTGCTAATGGAGAAAATATTATCGCTTTGGCAAATCACCTTGGATTTCAAAATACTTGTACGTGTAATAATAATTTTTTACAATCAAATAAAAATGAAGAAAATACTAATAATAAGAGTAAATGGTCCCATAGTGAGTTTGGGAATCTAATTGCAATGCGCGAGTCAAATGATGATTATAATAAATGTAATCAAACTAAAGGAGGTCTCAAGGTTATCAATAATGTAAAAGTTATTGAACTTAGAATAAAAGAAATTCAAGATAAACAATCAAATAGAGACGTTTTCGCTGTGGGTAGATATCAATTAATTCCAAATACTTTAAATGATGCAATTACAAAATTAGGTTTAGATATTAATAAAAAACTTGATCAAGAAATGCAAGACAAAATCTTTGATGAATACCTAATCAAAATTAAAAGACCTAAAATCATTGCATATCTAGAAGCGCAAGGAAGTGTTGAAGATGCTATGTATGATTCCGCTAAAGAATGGGCAAGTATTGGTGTTGAAGAAGGACGGCGAATTAGTGATAAAAAGATAAAAAAAGGAAAAAAAGTTATTTCAATAATTAAAAGATACGCCAAAGGTGGAGAATCTTATTATGCTGGTGACGGCCTAAATAAAGCTCATATAACTCCAGAACAAATTAAAAACGTTTTAATAAATTCTAAGAATGAAAATAAATAACATTTTATTAGTAATTATCCTATTATCCATGATTGGATGTAAAAAGGACCCGCAAAAAATAACACCGAAAACGTCAGAAATTCAACAAACTCAAAACATTTCAAATTCTCAAAAGACAAATGTAGAAATTGATAAATCTTTTGTTATTAGTTGTGGTTCCGGTTGTGCAATGACTTATACTGCTGAAAATATACTACAGAATGATGATACTTCAATAAAAGTTAAGTTCAAAGTAGAAATTCATACTGGCGAGCAGCTATCCGATAGCTATTATGAAAATTATCTTTTTTCTTACGATAAAAATAAAGAGATTGAAAAAATAACTATTGAAGGAAAGCTTGAAAACATTCTAAGCAATCTTATGCCTGATGCGCAAGATTCTTTTAGAGAGTTTGCTACTGAAATTATCCAAGATAAAAATATTGGTTTTTCACAAATAAAAAAGGAGAATAATACATCAAATAGTCCCGAATATAATATATGTGCTCTTCCTTTTGATTTTGACAAATATTATTCTATTTGTAATGAAAATATAAGAGAATGCCGTAATAGATATCCTTCCTACAGTTATCCTGAAAATAAGAGTATATTGGAATCATTTGGTATTAAAGATGCACCAAGTAATTATTTTTTGCTTCCAAAAATTAATAACTTCCAACCAATAATTCTTGCATATACCGATTCAGATATTGAAGGTTATTACTTAAAAATTGTTGAAAAAAATAAACTAATTTCATCTCTACAGATAGCTAAATTTGACGGGGAAACAGTTGAAGATTTTGTTATTACAAAAGATTTTGAAATTGAACTATATAACAGAAAAGATGCAACTGAAAAAAGAATCTTAAAAAGGAAATATAAAATACTCAAAGATGGTTTTATAAAATAACTTTATATTAATTATACTAAGCAAATGGCTTCAAATAAATGATGAAAAACTTTTTAATTTTACTCTTCCTCATATTCTTTTCATATTTAGGTAAGCAAAAAGAAAAAACATTCCCTCCAATAAAAATGTACAATTTCACACCATCCTGGTCCATCCGGGATGGTTTTTTGTTGACAAATGAGCGATAAATTTTTAAGCCTTATTTCAATTCCTTAAATTTGCAATATCTAATAAAAAATAATGGAAAGTAAAAAAGAATTCTTCTTAGAGTGCTACAAACTAGGAATCATTAAATTCGGAAGGTTTACCCTGAAAAGTGGTATTGAAAGTCCTTTTTATGTAGACTTGAGACCTTTGGCTTCAGATCCTAAAATTTTAAAAAATCTTGCTAATTATTTACTGGAAATGCTTCCATTAGATAATTTTGATTTAATCTGTGGAGTTCCTTATGCTGCTCTTCCTATGGCAACTGCTATGTCTCTGGAAAGCTATATTCCATTAATTATTAAAAGAAAAGAAGCGAAAAGCTATGGTACAAAGAAACTGATTGAAGGAATTTACCAGAAAGGGCAAAACTGTCTTTTGGTAGAGGATGTGATCACTTCAGGAAAATCTTTGCTGGAAACCATTCCTGAGATTGAACAGGAAGATCTTAAAGTTTCTGATATTGTGGTGGTACTAGACAGAGAGCAGGGCGGAAAACAATTATTGGAAGGTAAAGGATATAGAGTACACACTCTTTTCAATATTTCGGAAGTATGTAATATTCTTCAGGAAACAGGTGAATTATCAGATGAAGAAGTAAAAAGAATTCAGGACTTCCTTCAAGGGAATCACATTCAGTTTGAAGAAGAAACAAGATCTTCTTATGAGCAGAAACTTCAGTCAACACAACATTCGGTTTCGAAAAAATTACTGGAAACCGCTTTAGCAAAAAAATCAAACCTTATTGCTTCTGCTGATGTTACAACCACTCAGGAGCTATTGGAACTTGCTGAAAAAGTAGGACCACATATTATTGCTTTAAAAACTCATATCGATATTATCTCTGATTTCGAATACGAAAAAACAATTACTCCTTTAAAAGCTATTGCAGCAAAACACCAGTTCTTACTAATGGAAGACAGAAAATTTGCTGATATCGGAAATACACAGGAACTTCAGTTCACAAGCGGAGTTTTCAAAATTACAGATTGGGCAGATTTCGTAACTTCTCAGGTAATCGGAGGTTTTGAATCATTAGACTGTTTCAAAAATGTAGGAGTGGTAGCTATCGTCGGAATGTCTTCAAAAGGTGCTTTAACAACAGCAAGCTATCGTGAAGAAGCTTTAAAAGTAGCTTTATCTCATCCTAATGTAATTGGTGGTGTATCTCAGAATAAAATTCCTGAGGATCTTTTATTATTCACTCCGGGCGTAAATCTTGCAGATTCAGGAGATGGTAAAGGACAGCAGTATAACACCCCTGAGCATGTTTTCAAAACACTTCATACAGATTTCATTATCGTAGGAAGAGGAATCTACAAATCCAATGATCCTGAAGCATCAGCAATCACTTATAAAACAGAGGGATGGAATGCTTATATTAATTCTTTGGAAAAAAAAGCAATTCAGGGTTAAAATCCTATAAAGTATATACAAAATAAGTTATATTTGGGCTTTATCACGAATATTTGAAAAAGATCAGCCTTTGCCTTATTTTGTTATGTGGAGTTGTACAGGTTTCTGCACAGACAGACAGTATATACATTGAAACAAAACTGTCTCCTGACAAAAAGAACCTTGAGGTCCGCCAGGAAATTGTTTATTACAATCACTCCGGAAAAGACCTTCAAACTGTAAAACTCCTGAATTGGGTTTCCGCGTACAATAAACGGGGAACTTCTTTAGTCTACAGAAAACTGGAAGACCGAAATAATGATTTGCATTTTGCAAAAAATGATCAATTGGGAAAACTTCTTGAACTGAATATTAAAAATTCTGACAATGAAGTCCTTCCTGTCAATACACTCTCAGATGAAAATCTTTTTATTCCTCTGAAAAATGTATTAAAACCTGGCGAAAGCGTCACTTTACAGTTGCAATACAGGATGCAGCTTCCCGATAAAAACTTTACGGGATACGGAACATCCACTCAGAATACTGTATTAAAATATTTCTTTATTGTTCCGGATCATTTTGATCCGGACAATATTTCCAAAAGAAACTACCACGATATCGAGGAACAGGTAAATTTTAATACTTTCTGGACCATCAATTTTGACATCCCTGTAAATAGTTTTGTTGAAGGTAATCTTCCGCAGGTTCAGATGAATTCATTTAAGGGGTATCTTGACTCAGACCCTGAATTTTTGATTTCTCCAACAGAATTTCAATCCATCAAAACCAATGTTGACGGTGATGAAATCGAAATCAAATTTGGATATAATCTTAAACCGGAAGAAAAACAAAACCTGGAGTTTTATCTTCCTTTACAATTAAAATTCATTAAGGAACGCATCGGATTTCTTCCGAAAAGCATTTTTATTTCAGATAAATTCCGAGCTAAAGAAGACTTTTTCGGAAATAATGACATTACTTTCTGGAAGTTTAAATTCCGACTGTTTACCGATACAGAAAAAACGGATCTGGATTATTTTGGAATCATTGCCAAGAAAATTCTTGATGAAGGCGTGATTGCAGATAAAGAAAAAGATCATTGGTTTAAAAATGGTTTAAAGTCTTATCTTGAAATTCAGTACCTCAAAAAATTCTATGGTGAAACGAAACTTTTAGGTACACTTCCCGAGACCAGAATCTTTGGACTTAAACCTTTAAAGTTATTCCATGCATCCAAAGTAAAACTTCTGGACCGCTATGGACTTTCCTATCAGTACATCATGCTGCAAAACCTTGATCAGAAGATCGATGAGCATTTCCCTGTTTTGAGTAATTTCAATGACATGGCTATCAGCAGTTTTGAAACGGGAAGTCTTTTCAACTACTCGGCAGACAAAATGGGGTATGACCAATTCAATGGGATTCTAAAAAATTATATTTCTCAGAATTCCGGAAAAAAAATTAACCCTGATGAGTTTCTGGTTTCACTTTCTGAGAATAATAAATCAACAGCCTATCTCTCCAACTTTTTCAAACAGAAGAACAGGGTTGATTTTAAATTAAAAAATATTAGAAAAGAAAACGATTCACTACAAATAAAAATTGTTAGAAATACAGATATTTCTATTCCGGTAAAACTGGAAACAGAAACCAAAGAAGGGGAAAAGAAAGCTTACTGGATAGACACCGAGGAAAATGAACGTACTACCAGCCTTTCCCTTCCTGCATCAGAAAATATTTATAAAGTTACTTTAAACAGCGGCTATATCTTCCCTGAATCTAATTACAGAGACAACTTCCTGTATGCAAAAGGATTGTTTTCCAATGCTAAAAAAATTAAACTTAAATTAATAAAAGACATTCCAAATCCGGAATACAACGAAATCTATATCACCCCAAGAGTACGTTTCAATAATACGTATGATAAATTTCTCTTGGGAGCCAATTTCAAAAATCAGTCTTTCTTTGATCAGAAATTTTTGTATTCGGTGACTCCAACTTATAGTACAGGAACAGGCAAACTGACCGGTTCAGGAGCTGTTTCCTACTCTATTCTGCCTGCTGAAAGTATTATCCGAAGTCTGACATTTGGGCTTTCAGGCTCTTATTTCCATTATGATTATGATCTGGCCTACAGAAAAACCTCAATATCATCTTCCATTAACTTCAGAAAGAACCCAAGAAGTACAGTAAGCAGAAGTCTGGGAGTTTCCTATAATTATTTTGAAAGGGATCTGAGCCCTACAATGATCGCCAATAATGATTACAGCAAATATAACCTCTGGAGTATCGGGTATGGTTATAGCGACAGCCAGATGATTCATGAAAAAAGCTTCAGCCTAAGTACCCAGGGAATGGAAGATTTCAATAAAATAACAGCTGAAGGCTTCTACAGATGGGAATTTGCTCCTAAACAAAAGCTAAGCTTACGTTTATTTGCCGGATACTTCTTAAGAAACAATACCCGAAATAATCTTTTTGATTATGGAATTTCAAGGGTTTCAAACTATTCATTCTCCTATACTCTTTTGGGAGAAAGTGCCAGCAGCGGTCTTCTTTCTCAGCAGTTTATATTAGCTGATGGTGGTTTTAAATCTTTTCTTCCGGGAACAGTAAACCAATGGATCACTTCTGCCAACATAGACTCAAGTGTCTGGAAAATATTCCACGTATATGCAGATGCCGGAGTTTATAAAAACAAAGATCTTCCTGCCAAATTCATCTGGGACACCGGAGTTAAGGTAAGAATCATCCCAGATTTTCTGGAAGTTTATTTCCCGATACAGTCCTCTTTAGGATTTGAACCTTCATTCAAAGATTATGGGAAGCGTATCAGATACACTTTAATTCTTAATCTCGGATCAATTATTAATGCAGCGAGAAGAGGCTGGTATTAAGTAAGATTCTAAAAAATAAAAAATAAGGACAGCCTGTTATCGGTTGTCCTTTCTTATTTAAAACTAATCTTTTATAATTTTCTGCGATATAGGAATATTGTTAATCGTTCCTGTGACAATATAAGTTCCTTTTGGGAGCTCAGCAATATCAAGAGTGGAGGCCAGTTTCGTAGGTGATTTTTTAACGACCTGCCTGAATGTATCATACACTTTCACATCTTTTACCTCAGTTCCGAACACTACTTTACTGTCTTTTATGAATGGATTCTGCACAAAGCCTGATTTCACACTTCCTTCAAGAGAAAAGTCTGTCATATTATCATTACTGCCTACCAAAGTTCTTTTGATAGCTGTGGTTGTAGTGGGAGAAGGAGCTGGTCCGTCTCCTTTAAACTGATCTGCATTCGATCCGTACCCTACAAAATCCAGTACATTGGATGCAGAAGGTCCTGTCACCTGTACGATATTTCCGGCTAAAGCTACTTTTCCTGATACACTGGAGATTTTCAGCCCGGAAGATGGATTAGGCGTTCCATCAAAATTAGTTATCGTAGTGGCAATAAAATCCGGTGTTGGTAGATTTTCAACACCTCCTTCAATTGCTGACTCTTGAATTAAATAGGTTTCTTCCGGCCCTAAAGTAAAGTCCGGCAGCGTATGATATTCCGTGAAAGCACCTATTGCCGGAGCATATTGAATACTTGCTCCCGTCAAAGAGACCAAATTAGTTCCGATATTTTTAAGGACGATATAATTATTCTTCAATACTGCCCCTGAATTGGCATTCCCGCCATAGATCTCATTAATAACAATCTGGGCATTGGAAAAGGAAGTTAAGAATGTAAGTCCAACAAGAGTAAAGATTTTTTTCATCGTAATAATTTTAAGAAATGGATTAAAAATAAAACATCAAAAACAATACCACCAAATTAAGAAATATATAGGATACAAAAACTTAAAAACCAGGAAACAATCACAAAAAAGCCACTTCAGTGAAGTGGCTTTTTTATTTTTATCTAAAAAGAAATTAGTCTTTAAGAACTTTCTGAGAAACCGGCTGGTTGTTTACTGTACCTGTAACGATGTAGTTTCCTTTTGCCAATTCAGCTACACTTACAGATTCGTTTTGTTTTACTGAAGTTTCTTTTACAAGTTGTCCGAACATATTGAAAACTTTCACGTCTTTTACATCAGATCCGAAAACAATCTCATTATTTTTAACGAAAGAGTTCTTTACGAAGTTTCCTGACTTTGCGTTTTTAGCATCAATAACCGCTAAAGAAGCAGTAGATGAAGTAATTGTCAAAGAAATATCATCTATTCTCCAGTTGGCAGTACCAAGAGATGGAGTTCCTGTACCAGGGCTATCACTTCCGTAGATTCTTAAGGTAACCGGAGCTGATTCTGCCCCTATTAAATTAGATCCTGAAAAAGGAATATTATTCAATGTCCATGTACTATTATTGTTAACAATTACGGTACCTATTGCTGTTGCATAGTTATCAATACTTGAATATACTGTAATTTTTCCAGGTCCTGTAGAGGTTCCTCTGGATCCTAAATTTAAAGAATTTAAAGTTACTTTATTACCCGCAACAGGAGTTACCGTTACACTAAAATAAGTACTTGTAGCAGTTGAAAGAACCTCTTTAAAAGCTGCAGCGCCAAAATTACTGGATCCGCTTGCTCCTGTATATCCTGAAGAAACAGATGAAGTCGTAATTAAATTAGTAGTACCATTATTATTTCCCTGAGTTGCTGCAAACGCTACACTTGAAATATTAGCATTAGTACCAGAAATGGGATTTACAGAACTACCATCCCAAAGGTAAGTTGTTTGTGCAAAAGCAACTGCGCTTATCACAACTGTTGCAAAAAGAGAATAAAGTTTTTTCATGATTTAATTTTTTTGTTGTTAATAATTTTCTTTCCGTAACAAAACTACATTCTAATTTTTTTTTTGGGACAATAAAGAGGTTAAGTTTTTGTTAATTATAGTTGACCTCTTAATGTTAACATTTTTTAATTATTTTTACGAATTATTTTTAAAAGTTGCGGAATTTTGTCATTCTATTCGTTTTGTTCTTCTTAGGCATATTTTCAGGAAATGCTCAGGTCTTTTCGTGGAAAAATCCCAATGTCCCGGAAGACAGCATCAAAAGAGACAGTATTCTTGCAGCAAAGCTGGAACAGGACATCTTTGCAAAGGACACTCTGGATTTCATAAGAACGCATAATAAGATCATTATTGATGAAGCTGTACTCGCCAAGAATGATAAAAAAAGATTCTTAGGAGAACTTAATTCAAAAGGTTCTATCATCCGGGGGATTACTTTTGGTAATAATCAGGGGCAATCTGTACAAAGTTCTATGGATCTTCAAATTTCTGGACGGTTATCAAAAGATGTAACGATTTTAGCGAGTATTTCAGATCATAACCTGCCTATACAAGCTGATGGCTATACCCAGACTTTAGAGGAGTTTGACAAAATCTATATGCAGCTTAATATTAAAGATAAGTCTATCCTCAGAGCAGGACATCTTGATCTTGTAGAAGCTAAGAATTATTTTGCCAAATACCAGAGAAGAAGTATGGGACTTCAGTTCCAGACAGAATTCGGTAAAGAGAATAAGACATTCGTAGATATCTCTGCAGGTGTGGCACGAAGTGAATTCCACAGAATACGTTTTCAGGGGGTTGAAGGTAACCAGGGACCTTACCGTCTGACAGGTAAGAACGGTGAACAATTTATCACGCTGATTTCCGGTTCTGAACAGGTTTTTATTGATGGAATTTTAATGAAGCGTGGTGAAAACCAGGATTATATTATCAATTACAATACAGGTGAAGTTACCTTTACCAGTTTCCGTCCTATTTTCCAGCAGAATTTCATTACCATTTCTTATAACTACGCCAACAGGAATTATTCAAGGTATTTGTTTACAGGGAAGCTTGAGCATCAGAGAGAGAAATTCAAAGTAGGATTCAACTGGTTTATGGAAAATGACAACAAAAATGCACCTCTTTCTCTAAACCTTTCTAAAGAAGATGAACAAATTCTTGCAGAAGCTGGAAATAATCCTGACCTGATGTATGCTCCTTCAGGAGTGATAACGGAATATGATGTCAATAAAATTTTATACAAATTAAGTGCTGCAGGAAATTTCTATGAATATTCTACGGATTCAAGTTTAACGCTTTATCAGGTTTCTTTTACCTATTTCGGAGTTAATCAGGGAGACTATAAAATAGCACAGACCACTAACAACGGACGTGTTTTTGAATATGTAGGCCCTAATGGCGGAGATTACAGAGCCGTAAGAAAACTTCCTTCTCCTCAGAAATCGCAGGTATACTCTCTGAACTCAGAATACCTGTTAAATGAAGGAAAAATAGGCGCTGACATCTCTCTGAGTAACTATGATGTCAATTTATTTTCATCAAAAGATTCTGATCAGAACATGGGGTATGCATGGCGTATTTTTGGAAATAAAAGTTTCACAAAGAATACATGGAGAGGAACTCCAAGCTTTGAATATCAATATATAGACAGACAGTTTCATATCCTTGACCGTATCAATGATGTGGAATTCTCCAGAGACTTCAACCTTACACAGGAATTCAATAAAAAGACCCAAAACAGATTTACCTTCAGCTTCCTTAATAAATGGAATAATAAATCTACGCTGAATTACCGCATCAATTACCTGAATGAACAGGATTCCTACAAAGGGATTAAAAATGACCTTGACTTCGGCTGGCTGACGGGAAAATTCTTTACGAAAGGGAATCTGTCTTATCTGAGTACCAATGCTACTCTTCAGGATACAAAGTTCATCCGTGGTGGAGTTTCAACAGAATTTACCGGTAAAAAAGGAAGCTGGGCCATTGGTGGAAGCATGGAGCATAACGAGAAAAAGTACAATGATACTCAGCTTTTGGATGTCACAAGTTTCAGCTGGAAAGAAATCTTTTTGCAAAAGAAAATCGGTGACAGTACAAGAACCAAATTATTGGCGAAAGTATATATGAGAGATAATGACTCAGTACGTGATAACAGACTTCAGAATATGAACAATATTTTAGGGATCATGGCTGAAAGTCAGATTATCAAGACCGAAAGAACCAGTTTAAATGCTCTAATTCACTACCGAAAATTCTTCTACGCAGGTGCAGAAGGTGAAGTAACCCGTAATAATGATTTTGTTGTTGGAAACATCTTATACAATCAACAACTGTTCAGAAACGGTATGCGTCTTCAGGCTTTCTATGAACTGGGGAACGGACAGGAAGCCCAGAGGGAATTTCAGTACATCAAAGTAACGGACGGACAAGGTGTCTATAAATGGACCGATTATAACGGAGACGGCGTTCAGCAGCTGGACGAATTTGAAATTGCCGAGTATTCCGATCTTGCCCAATACATCCGTGTGTATACTAATTCTGTAAGATATATTCCTTCCAATAAAAATAAATTGCAGTTGGCCTTATTTGTTAATCCGGCTATTGTTTTCAACTCTGAAAATGGATTTTTAAAACGTTGGAATTTCAATATTTCATTAAACTCTCAAAACTCATTCTACAAAAAGGAAAAAGTACTTGTTCTGAATCCTTTTGAAAAGAACAGTGACCAGATTCTTAAAAATCAGAACATTCTTGCTTCTGTACAGTTTAATCCAACCGATAAATCAGGCTGGAACGGAAATTACAGATTCATCACCAATGATAATCTCATCAATGCGAATTTCAGTAATGAAGAACGTGAGCAGACTTCTCATTTCCTGAATATAGGATATTGGTTCAATAAAGAATTCAGAGTGGATTGGGAAAACTCGGTGCACGATATTCAAAACTCTTCACAATTATTTAAAACCAGAGATTATCGTCTCAATAATTTTGAAACCAAGCCAAAAGCAACTTATAAATTTACAGATGCTATCCAGGCTGAATTATCTTCTGCTTTCCGTCAGAAACAAAGATTGGATGGTGAAGAACTTCTTAAAGCATTTGATGTTACGGGAACGATTCAGTGGGAGCGAAGAAAAACGTCTATCCGTGGAAACTTCTCATTCATCAGTAACAACTTTACAGGAAACAATTTCAGTATTGTAGGAAACCAGATGCTGGATGGGCTTAAACCTGGAAAAAACCAGGTATGGAGTGTATTTATCCAACAGGCTATCAACTCGTTTATCCAGCTGAATCTTAATTACGAAGGAAGAAATTCCGGTGACCGTACCATTCATATCGGAAGTATGCAGGTAAAAGCAAGTTTCTAATAATGACCATTATTTTTGACAATAAAAAATCCCCAATATCGCTATTGGGGATTTCTTTTGGTTATTAGTTTAACAGTTATTTTTTAATGATTTTCAAGGATTGAGATCCTTTTTCTGTATTTATTTTTAGAATATAAACTCCTGCAGTGACACGTCTCATATCTACAGAACCTTTTTCAGCGTTAATTGTTTCGCTAAGAACTCTCTGGCCTGAAACATTATACACTTCAACATCTTTAATCCTTGTATCATTATTGATATAAAGGAAATCTGTAACAGGGTTTGGATAGGCATTTACCGTATTCTTTTTCGCAGCTTCATTGGCCGCTAACACTGCGACTGTAAATTCAAAGCTTCCAAGATCTGGTGTTAAAGCATTTCTTATATTACCATCTGCATCCAGAGTTACTTCAACAACCGGAGTTCCTTTGTTATCAAGAGCTGCATTTCCTGTAGCTGATAAATGGAAATCAGTAGCTGATAAAAATACTGGCAGAACATTCAAAGAATTTACATTTCCTCCGAATCCTGCCTGGATATCTGCAAGTGTTGCTTTTGCAAGACCTCCAATATAGCCCAGATTAGTTCCTGAAGAATAGAAATTATTAAAATTAATGGAAGAGAAAACACCACTTGCTGCTCCTGCATAAATAGTATACCGGTCTCCTGCCTGAGTCTGGGTATTCACAAAAAGATTATTTCTTACATCAATCCCTCCCAAACCGGTTACTCCACTTGTGATATTTAAAGCCGATGGTCTTCCTGCAACAGTCTGGCTTAAGTTCATCACAACGGTATTATAGTAAAGTTTATATCCACCTCCTGCACCAATAACGATTCCGTTTCCATTATCATTTACACCTCCGGTGGTTGCATATCCATAACCGGCTACCCCACTCACTACATTATTGGCAACTAAGGTATTAGAGGTAAGGCCTGTTGCTGCAAGATAAATCCCCTGTGCTCCATATCCTGAAACATTGGTGTTTTTTATCCCGTTAATTTTATTATTATCTATAGTTACTCCGGTGGTTGCTGCTGCTGCGTAAATCCCTGCAAAAACAGTTCCTGTTCCGCTGGAGTTAAAGTTGGAAATTGTATTCCCTCTTACGATGATATTGGCCGTTGCAGAAGCTCCCGTATTACCAGCGGTTACAGTTATCCCTGCAGCTCCTCCGGTAGAAGTTCCGGTATATCCAAGATTGGTAATAGTATTGGAAATAATGGAAGAATTAACAGTGGCAGTGGCAAACCAAACTCCTCTCTTGATCTCAGCAATGGTAGTCTCGAAATTACCAATCGTGTTATTGCTTACCGTTACTCCATCTGCTCCCTGTACATAAATTCCGCCAAGGCGGATAGCATCAGTTCCTGTAGCACTTAAATCATTTCCTGTCACCAGAGTATTCGCGCCATTACCTGCCGCTGTAGCAGCAAATAAATACATTCCCATATACGCTTTCTTCACTGCATTATTCTGAATGGTAACATTATTAAAGAAGCCTCCTGTAGGTGTCGCTGCACCATCATACATGACAAAAGCAGAAGAAGTATTGATACCATTTACAATATTCAGGTTTTTAACCATAATATTAGTATTTGCGGCGGCAGCGGAAGCCGCTATAAAAGTAAGTACCTGCGGGGCTGTAGTAGAAGTATTGGTAAGAGTAAGATCTCTTGTAGTTCCTGAAGCAGCATTGCTTCCATCCAGGGTAATGTTACTACCCAGTATTCTTACTAAGGGCGCACTGGCAATATCACCGGAAATAGCAGCTGTAACTCCTATTGCGGGTTTTATAGCAACAGAAGTATAGCTTGTCGCTCCGCCACTGGCATTCAGACTCGCGGTGGCTGTTTCTGTTGTGTTTGCTGTGATACTGATTGTAATTGCTCCCTGGTGTGTTCCCGCATTAATAGCATCGAATGCTCCTTTTAATGTGGTATAGGTTCCTGTAGCTGTTCCTGCCGTGGCAGAGATATTCACTTGTGAATAAAAATTTGATGAAACCAAAATTGCCATCAAACAAAATAGAATTTTTCTCATGACATTAATTTTTATTATACTAAATATAAAAAATAATTATCAATAAAATTCAATAAATATTGATAATCAATTAAATATATTAAATAAAAATTAAACATAATATCATAAAATCCCTTAAACAACCCTACTCAAACAAAACACAATACCACATTTTAATTTATAAAAATTTGTTTTTTCAGAATTTCGTAAATTTGCACCATGATAAAAATAGGCAACATAGAACTGCCGGAATTTCCACTTTTGCTGGCTCCGATGGAAGACGTAAGTGATCCTCCGTTCAGACGTTTGTGTAAAATGCATGGTGCAGATTTAATGTATTCGGAATTTATTTCTTCCGAAGGGTTAATTCGTGACGCTATCAAGAGTCGTAAAAAGCTGGATATTTTCGATTATGAAAGACCCGTTGGGATACAGATTTTTGGTGGTGACGAAGAAGCTATGGCTATGTCTGCAAGAATTGTTGAAACGGTAAATCCGGATCTGGTAGATATTAATTTTGGATGTCCTGTAAAAAAAGTTGTCTGCAAAGGAGCAGGAGCTGGTGTTTTGAAAGATATCGACCTTATGGTACGTCTTACAAAAGCTGTTGTAAGCTCTACTCATCTTCCTGTCACTGTAAAGACCCGTTTAGGATGGGACAGTACCAGCATTAATATTGATGAAGTAGCAGAACGTCTGCAGGAAACAGGAATCAAAGCGCTTACCATACATGCAAGAACCCGTGCTCAAATGTACAAGGGTGAAGCAGACTGGGAACATATTTCAAGAATTAAACAAAATCCTAATATTGAAATTCCAATTTTTGGGAATGGTGATATAGATTCTGCTGAAAAAGCATTAGAATATAAACAAAAGTATGCATGTGACGGTATTATGATCGGACGTGCTGCCATTGGATATCCATGGATCTTTAATGAAATCAAACATTTCTTTAAAACAGGAGAGCATTTACCTGAACCTACTATTTCAGACCGATTACTGGCTGTTCGTCAGCATGCAGAATGGAGTGCAGAATGGAAGGGAGAAAGATTAGGATTGGTTGAAATGAGACAACATTACAGCAACTATTTCCGAGGAATTCCTCATTTCAAGGAGTTCAGAAAAAAATTCCTGGAAGTGTTTACTATGGAAGAAATGAACAGTTTGATTAAAAAAACCCAACAATTCTACGAAGAATATCAGGCACAACTATAAAAATAAAACCATCAGCAAAACTGATGGTTTTTTTATATTGAGAATTTAATATTAATATCCTTCTGATGAAGATTCGTTTTTAATTAATCCCAGAGCTGAAGAGGTTCCAATTCTTTTAACTCCCATTTTGATCATTTTTTCAGCATCTTCAGGAGTTCTTACTCCGCCTGCTGCTTTTACAGGAAGTTTCCCAGCATTGCTGAGCATAATTGTTATTCCTTCAAAGGTTGCTCCGTTAGGCTTTCCTTCGGCAGTCTGATAAAATCCTGTAGATGACTTGACAAAAATTTTCGACAATTCATTTTCAGAAAAATTCTCTTCTGCCCAGGTAGAAATCTTTTTAGTAAGATCTGCAATTTGTTCATCTGTTAGTGCTGCAATTTCAATAATCCATTTTGCAACTTTATGATGTTCAAGAGATAATTTTGTACATTTTACAAATTCTTTTCTTACCAGTTCTATATCTCCCTGCAGATAAGCCGTATAATTAGTAACAAAATCTAATTCATCTGCTCCGTCTTCTATTGCTTTTGAAGCTTCTGCAAGTTTTTCATCAATAGAGTACGTTCCTTCGTGGAAACCTATTACAGTTCCTACTACAACATTTGAATTTCTTTCCTGAATAAATTTTTTGATCTCAGATACATAATCCGGTCGAATCATCACGGCAAAAATACCATTGTCTATTGCTTCCTGAGCAAGTTCTTTATCTTTTTGAAGTGTTTCTTCGTGGGAAATACCTGACTGTTCTGGTGTTTTCAGGTAAGTTGAATCCAAATATTGGGCTATGTTCATATTATTATACTTTCAATTGTCTGTAAATACCTTGTTCTAAAGATATAAAAGTTTCTGTTCTTGTTACTCCCTTCAGCTTTTGAAGCTTACTAAGGATTTGCATTAAATGATCATTGTCTTTACAAAGCACTTTCAGGAAAATGGTATAATTTCCTGTAGTATAGTGGGCCTCCACCACTTCGTTGATATCATGCAAAGACTTTACCACTTCCGGATAATGGCTTGGTTGATCCAGAAATACACCGATGTAGGAAATCACTTTGTATCCAATTTTCTTAGGATTAAGAAATGAAATTGAATTTTCAATAACTCCTGCATGTTCGAGTTTTTTGATTCTTTGATGCACTGCAGTGGTGGAAATTCCGACATTTTTTGAAATGTGGGCTAAAGAAGTTTTAGCATTATCCATCAACATGTAGATGATTTCTTTGTCAATAGAATCTAAATGGTAGCTTGTGTTGCTCGAATTTTTCATTTTCTACTTTTTTATTATTTATGTTTTTTAATGTAAATTTTTAAATTTTACAAAAACCGGAAAGTGATCGCTATATCCACCTAAATACCGGGTACCGGCATAAGTTCGGAATGGCCGTCCTTCAAAATTTCTGGTTCTGCTGCGGATTTTTTCAGAATTAAATATATGGGCATCCTGAAAAGCCAGCGTCTTATTATCAAGCAAAGATCTTGACATAATGATCTGATCATACAGCAATCCAGATTTATAATGAAAAGTAGAATAATTTCTTGTAGAAAACAATTGTTGAAAAGGGTTCATTAAAACCTTCTCATGGTCATTGTCATAGAGAATCTGTACTAAATTTTCATCATCCGGGTTTTCGTTAAAATCACCACACAATATAACATGCTCTTTATCAGCATTTACAATTTTCATAATCCGTTGCCGTATTTCATTCAATATAAAGGTTCTTTTAGGTTTATTGATATCTTTTTCGCGCTTAGAGGGAAGATGGGCGACAAAGACATTAATAATTTCCCCTTTATATTTAATTTTTGAAAAAAGTACGTCTCGGGTTGTGTCGTAATTTTCTGTGTTTTTATTTACTATTTCAAAAAAGAAAGTAATGGTTTCTGAATCTATTACCTCTACTTTATTTTTATCATATAACATGGCTACATCCACTTTTCGTTCGTCCATAGAATTGTAATGTACAATTCCGTATTCCGAATTAAAGGGCTCCATTTCTACTAGATCTTCCAAAACTTTCCTTCCGGAAACTTCAGATAATCCTATTACAAATGGTAATACTTCATTATCCTCCTTCATCAACTGAAATACATGAGAGATTTTGAAAAGCTTATTTCTATATCTCTTTTCATCCCAATTCCTTAATCCTGACCGGGTAGGATCTAATTTGTGGACAGGTTTCGGATCGGGTAAAAATAAATTTTCAACATTATAAAAAGAGAACAGCTCCATCTACACTAATTTCTATACTTTTAATTTATTATGTCCTTTTTACTTTAAGATGTAAATTTATTATTTTTTTTCAAATTTTCGTGATTTACCTCTAAAACAGTAAATCAATTTCCAATAAAAAACAATTCAAATATAGTAAAAAATACTAATGAAATAAGTCATTATGAATTAATTTTTCAATCATCCCGCAGTTTCGATATATTAATCAAAATTGAGACAATAAACAAAATATGGAATAATAGAAATAAATTTTCAATTTAAAATCAGAAACATTAATATTTTTCACACTTATTAAAATTACAACAAATATTATTCCATTTATCTATAATAAATGGAATTAAATATTGAAGCAAAAATTAGATCATTTCTGACAATTTTCGCTTACAGTAAATCGGGGCGTTTTTCCTTTGTAATTCTTACGGCTTCATCATGACGCCATTCTTCAATTTTTCCGAAATTCCCACTCAACAGGATTTTAGGAACATCCAGGCCTTTATAGCTTTCAGGTCTAGTATAGATGGGTGGTGAAAGAAGATCATCCTGAAAACTGTCTGTTAAAGCGCTTTGTTCATCATTCAAAACTCCAGGAAGCAATCTGATAATGGAGTCTGCCAAAACACAGGCAGCCAGTTCTCCTCCTGTAAGAACGTAATCTCCAATTGAAATTTCTTTGGTGATATGAAGATCTCTTACCCTTTGGTCTATCCCTTTGTAATGTCCGCAAAGAAAAATTAAATTTTCTTTGATAGACAATGAATTGGCTATTTTTTGGTTTAAAGTTACCCCATCCGGAGTCAGATAGATCACTTCATCATAATTCCTTTGAGATTTAAGCTCTGATATACATTTATCCAATGGCTCAACCATCATTACCATTCCTGCTCCGCCTCCGTAGGGCTCATCATCAATTTGTCTGTGCTTATTGATTGCCCAGTCTCTCAGATGATGAAAATGTACTTCTACCAGTCCTTTATCCATTGCTCTTTTCAAAATAGAAGTTTGGAACGGACTCTCCATCAATTCCGGAAGTACGCTTATTATGTCAATTCTCATTGTAATGTTCCGTTTTTCTTAGTAGGTATAATAATTAATCTTAAAGAAGAATCTTTGTTGATATAACTCCACATCCAGTTGAAGAATATGGCCAGTTTATTTCGAACGCTCAAAATTAGCATTAAATGGAGAAACATCCAGAAATACCACGCCAGAAATCCCTGAAATTTTATAAACGGCAGATCTACAACCGCTCTGTGCTTCCCAATAGTCGCTAAAGAGCCTTTGTCATCATACTCGTATTCTTTCCATTCTTCCTGGCTTTTCTTTAATAGATTTTTACCTAAATTTTTTGCCTGATTAATGGCTACGTTGGCTACCTGAGGATGTCCCTGTGGATATTTAGGAGTTTCCATATAGGCAATATCCCCGATAGCATAAATATTATCGTAACCCTGTACTTTATTATATCGATCTACAATATATCTATTTCTTACTAATTTTTCTTCCGGAAAACCTCCTACAACATTTCCTGTAACTCCGGCTGCCCAGATCACATTATTGGATGGAATTTCTTTTCCGCTTTTCAAATGAACTTTATCTCCGTCATAATCTGTCACTACTTCTCCACTCATAAAAGTTACTCCAAGATCTTTAAGGTATTTTTCAGATTTCTCCTGAGCCTCACTACTCATTACTGCAAGTGGTTTTTCGGTAGAACTCACAAGAATAATCTTCAAGTGATCAAAGTTCATATAAGGATAATCTCTTGGAAGAATATCTTTTTTCATTTCAGCAAAAGCTCCAGCCAGTTCTACTCCTGTAGGACCGCTTCCAACGATAACAATATTCCAGTTTCCGTCATCGCTTCGGCTTTTTTCAATAATCAGTTTTTCAAAGGTCATCAAAACATGATTTCTGATACTGATGGCTTCCTGGGTATTTTTCATCCCGAAAGCTTTTCCTTCCAATTCTTTGTTTCCGAAAAAATTAGTCTTACAGCCCGTTGCGATGATGAGTTTATCGTAAGTAAATTCTGCTTCGTCTGTAATGACTTTATGATTGGCAGGATCTATTTCTTTGACTTCCGTCATACGGAACTGTGTGTTTCTGGATTGCTGAAAAATCTTTCTGAAGGGAAAGGAAATGTTGGAAGGTTCTATCCTTCCTGAGGCTACCTGATAAAAAAGCGGCTGAAACATATGGTGGTTCATCCGGTCGAGAACAATGACCTTTTTGTTCTTGTTATTCAATGTTTTTGCAAGCTGCAGCCCCGCAAAGCCTCCTCCAATAATGATGATTTTTTCGCGTGTTTCCATAATACACAAATTTACTGATTTTATTTTAGCATTTAGCAGTGAAAAAAGTTAGTTTTGCAAAACTTTATGACACCAAAAAAGTACACCAAAAAAACTGCCAAACAAGTCCATAAATCAAGACGGAAGAAGTATTTTTTCCGAAGATGGGTGATATTGGCTATTTTAATGATAGCATTAGTAGGAACAGGGCTTTATTTAAGACAGTCTATCAGTTATTACTATGCATTGTACTTTAATAAATTTAAGCATAAAAAGCTTCATAACAGTGAAAAGGAAGCCGCAAGAATTCAGAGAATATTAGCCAGCAACCTTGATAAAACCTATGGTTTTGATGTTTCTCATTATCAAAACCGTGAAGATATCAAATGGGACAGTCTCAGCATTGGAAATAAAACGATTCCGTTAGAGTTTGTTGTCATGCGCGCCACGATGGGAAACCGAAGTGCCGATAAGCATTTTGACGAATTCTGGGAAAGTGCTAAAAAGCATGATCTTATCCGTGGTGCCTATCATTTTTACAGAGCTGATGAAGACCCTGTGATTCAGGCTAATAATTTTTTAGAGAATGTAAAACTTGAGAGCGGAGATCTTCCCCCGATTCTTGATATTGAAAAAATTCCAAAGCGTAAAACCAACAAAAAACTGATTGAAGATCTGAAAGTATGGTGTAAAATTGTAGAAGATGCCTATGGCGAAAAGCCGATTATCTACACCTACTATCATTATTATAAAGATTTTCTGAAAGGCGAGTTTGAAGGTTACCCTTTATGGCTTGCCAATTACAATGACGTTCCGTCTCCTTCACCTGATGATGAGTGGGATTTCTGGCAGTTTACAGAAAACGGAATTGTTCATGGTATCAACGCTAAAGTGGATCTTGATATTTACAATGGTAATTCGTGGTCATTAAAAAGATTGACACTGGATTAGAAGAAAGAAAATGAAAGCAGAAAAATAGGAGTTGATAAAATTTCGATGAGCCAATTTTTAAAATAAGCTGACTGATATCACTTTCATCCTCCATCTCCCTGCCTCCAGCCTTTATTAATTACTTTTTCCTAAAAAATCCAGAATATCTGTATTGAGCTGATCTGCGTTTTCAAAAGGAATCATATGGGTGGCCTTGTTGTAGATTTTAAGTTCAGCATTGGGTATTTCTTGAGCCATAAGTTCGGTATGATCACGTTTGATCACATCATTCTCACCGGCAATAACCAATACATTACTTCCAATTTTATTTAAATCTTTCTTCGCAATGCGCGGCTGTGTCAGCATAATTTTCAAAAGCCTTTGTTCATTAAACTTTTCCGGATCCTTCAGCTCTTTCATCACCAGCATTTTATTTTCAAAATGATCAGTAAGCCTGTCATCTACTCCATCAGGAAATGCATTGGCTCCAATTACAATCAGCTTATTCAGTTTTTCAGGATATTTCAGGGCAAATTCCAGTCCGGTATTTCCGCCATCACTCCAGCCTGCAATATTTACTTTATTGAGTTTTAATTGATCTGCGACTGCTTTTACATCATCAGCAAACATTTTGTAGGTAAAATCCTTTTTAGAAGAATCTGTACTTTTCCCTTGTCCTCTTGTATCTATAGCAATTACTTTATACTGCTTTGATAAAACAGGAATCTGCTGATAAAAATCTTTAATACTTCCTGAATTGCCATGAAGCAGAATCAATGGTTCTCCTTCACCATAAACCTCATAATAAAGGTTGGTATCCTGAAGTTTCAGATAGTTTCCTACGGCTTTATTTTGACCATACACTGTTTGCTCCGATTCCTGAATATATTTTGATACATCGGGCATCAGTGCTTCTGCGCTATCATCTGCAAAACCGTTTTCATCATCCATATTTTTGTCTCCGTTTTTATCCATTTTTACATCGATATTAATGGCAGGTGCGGCAAGAGTCATTTTTGTCCATTCTCCGTAAAATTTCCTTATAAATCCTGTTTTAAACAATGCTGCACTTATATTGACTCTCCCTTCAAATTCTTTTAAAAACTGAATTCCTATAAAAAACTTTCCATGAACCCAGATATTACGGTCATTAACATCCAATGTATAAGTTCCGTCTTTAATCATTTCGCTGGTAAGTTCAACAGTAATCTCCTCATCAAGAATATTATTATCCGGAAAACCATCTTTTTCACTATAAATAGTATACCGCATGATGACAGGCTTATCAGAAGTATAGCTGGCTATATTCAGGTTAATATTCTTAATCTTTGATTTCTTTTTAGCATTAAAAGCCAATGCGGTTTCACCAAGAAAATCTTCTTTTCTGAGATGTGGATTTACAGAGTACATAACACTTTTTGTCTTGGTATTGACTCCCCAGTTTTTATCAACAAGTTTCTTAGGCTTAATGGTAATCTCTTTAATATTTTTAATTTTCTCTGTTAAAAATATTTTTTGCTGATCATTTTTTTTAAAATTCTGTATTGTTTCCTGGTAAGGGTCAAATCCCGGTACTTCTATTTTTATTTTCTGCTGAGGATCCGTATTGGAAAGATCAATTGAAAAATTTCCTTTTTCATCCGAGATTGTTCCGATTGATTTTTTTTCAATTCCAATTTTCACATAAGGAATTGGATGGTTTTCATTTTTAGAAATAATGGTTCCGGAAATAACCTGGGCATGAAAGGCTGAAGCTGTCAAAAGGAAGAATAAAGTATGAGATATTTTCATGTTAAAAGTTTGACGCAAACTTATTTATTTTCAACAGTCCACTATCACAACACTTTATTAAAATTATTCTCCCTTTAGTTAAAGTTGTTTTAAATATTTCCTCATTATAAATATTTCCTACTTAAAGGATACTCATAATTTCTTCCCAGGAATGAACTCTTTCGTAAGTATCATTTTCTATCAGTTCATTATGAGGTTGGGTAAATATCAGTCTCTGCCCTGAAAAATGATCTAAATTTTTAGGATAATCATCAATCATTACATCTCCGGCCACTACTTTTTTACTTCCGCAAAGAACAATCTGTTCCCAGGTAATGAATGGAAAATGCTCTGCCAGCCAATCGTACTTCTCTCTTAAGCTGTTCGGAAACTCCATTCCGGCAGATACAATATAGAGTTCATATTTATTATTCAGATATTCCATTGCCTCACGGCTTCCTTTCATGACAGGTAAGGTTCTGAAAAAACCTACTTCATTCACGTGTTTTTTTCCATTGGGAAAAGATTCTATTTCAGGCTTACCAGCCAAATCACTGATTTCAATTTCTCTTCCTGTATCTCTTTTTTCAAATTGTACCAGCTGATGATATACATCCGCCATTACCCCGTCCATGTCGACAATAACTTTTTTCATTGTTTCAATCAGATTTTTGTATTATTTATTACTATTTTAAAATGTGTATTTCATTGTGGTTGATCAAATTTACTGATTAGTTTTTTCAGGCAAGGGACACAGTCTATTAAAAAATCATAAATATTCATTTTTATAAGAGGCGTTCCGGAAAGTTTTATGGCTACATTTTCGTATTTTTGCGACTTAGTTAAAAAATAAAACCAAACTATTAATTCCCAATGAATTACGTTTCTGCAGAAAATCTTACCAAATCTTACGGCATCAAAGTTTTGTTTAAAAATATTGCTTTCCACATCAATGAAGGAGATAAAATAGCGATTGTTGCCAAAAACGGAAGTGGAAAATCTACCCTTCTGAAAATATTAATGGGTAAAGAAATTGCAGACAGCGGAACTGTGGTCATCAATAAAGATATCCAGGTAGTATTATTTGACCAGGAAATTGATTATGATCCTAAGCTCAGCATTGAGGAATTCATGATGACCCTTGATTCTGAGCCTATCCTGGCCCTTAAAAACTATCATAAATCACTTCATTCTACAGATAATGATTTTATTGAGAAAGCTTTGGCTGATATGGAAGTTCATAAAGCCTGGGATCTGGAGAATGAAATGAAACAGATTCTTTCCCAGCTTAAAATCACTGATCTGGATGCTAAAATGGGCACTCTTTCCGGAGGGCAGATCAAACGTGTCGCGTTGGCTAAACTTTTAACAGAAACAAGAGCCGAGCACAGGCATACCCTTCTTATCATGGACGAACCTACCAACCATCTTGATGTGGATATGGTAGAATGGCTTGAAAACTATCTGAACAAAGCAAAAATCACTTTATTGCTTGTAACCCACGACCGATATTTCCTTGACAGTGTTTGTGACATTATCTGGGAAATGGAAGATCAGAATCTGTATGTTCATAATGGTTCTTATGCTACTTACCTTGAGAACAAGATGATTCGTGAGGAAAATCTTAATGCAACAATTGACAAGGCCAATAACCTTTACAGAAAGGAACTGGAATGGATGCGAAGACAGCCGAAAGCCAGAACCACAAAATCAAAAAGCAGAATTGATGCTTTCTACGAGACTGAAAAGGTTGCCAAGACCGACACCAGAAAAGACGGACTGGAACTTGATTTTGAAATGAAGCGCCTGGGAAATAAAATTCTTGAACTTAAACATATTGATAAGAGTTTTGGCCCTAAAGTTTTATTGAAGGATTTCAGCTACCAGTTTCAACGTGGAGAAAAAGTAGGAATCATTGGAAAAAATGGGGCAGGAAAATCTACCCTGCTTAATATTATTCAAGGTTTTGAAAAAGCCGACAAGGGAGAAATTGAAACTGGAGAAACTATTTCTTTCGGTTATTTCTCACAAAAAGGTCTTACTTATAAAGAAGATGAACGTGTGATTGATTTCATCAAAGAAATTGCAGAATTTTATCCTTTAGCTAATGGCAAAAGTTTATCAGCATCACAGTTCTTAAGATTATTCTTATTTGATGATCAGACACAATATTCTCCTATTTCTAAACTCTCGGGTGGTGAAAAAAGACGACTTCACCTGATGTATATCTTGTATCAGAATCCTAACTTCCTGATTTTTGATGAACCTACAAATGACCTGGATCTTCCTACATTAACAGTTCTGGAAAATTTCCTTCAGCAATTTCAGGGATCTTTAATTATCGTTTCCCACGACAGGTATTTCATGGACAGAATTGTAGACCATGTTCTGGCTTTTGAAGGAAACGGAAAAATCAGAGATTTTGTAGGAAACTTCTCAGAATACAGAGAAGCAAGAAGCCGTGAGGAAGCTTTAGAAAAAAATGCAGCGATAAAACCTGAACCGGTTAAAGAAACGGCTGCCATTGTAGAAAATACCACATCTTCCTGTGCTAAACGAAAATTGACTTTTAAAGAACAAAGAGAACTGGAAACCATTGAAAAAGAAATGCCTGAATTGGAAGAACAGCGCACTAAAATTCTGGATAAGCTCAACAACGAAGCTGATTACGAAAAAATAGCCACACTATCTTCAGAGCTGGAAAGCGTTTCAGAAAAACTGGAAAACCATGAAATGAGATGGCTGGAACTTCAGGAACTCCTTTAATAGTTATGAATTAAAAATAATGAATTATGAATGAATTCAAAGAGTTTGAGAGTAAACGAGTTGAAGACTTCGAATCACAACCGTTATCAACCTTGAACTTTAAACCTTAAACTTTGAATCTTGAATTCATTCATAATTCATAACTTATCATTTATAATTCTATTATTCTTTCTTCTTTTGCACTTTCAAGAGAAGCGTCTATGATTTTCATATTCTGAATAACTTCTTTTCCGGGAGAGGGTAAAGCATATCCAAAAACGATGTGTTCATAGATCTGCTGGTAATAATTCATGTAGTTTCCGGCTTCACTGGAGGTAAAAACTCTTTCTGTTTCGGAATCGTCATTCAGGAAGTTTAAAATTCCGTCCGGTTCTTTTAGAGGCTGTGTCCATTCTTTACCATATTCAGGAATAGCGCCTGCTACCAGTTCATTTTCCTGATTATCGGTTCTTTCCTGCAAGAAAGTTCCTCGGTCTCCATGAATTGTGTAAGCATAGTGACCTTCTTTACTGAAAACAGACGATTTCAGCCTCACTCTCAGATTATCTTTATAGAATAATAGAATTTCAAAATAATCGTTAGCGAACTCAGTTCCTTTCATAGAAAAAACATCTGCAAACAGTTTTTCAGGATATCCAAAATACTGTACAGCCTGATCTACAAGATGGGCTCCCAGATCGTGAAGTGATCCTGATCCCACCTGGTCAGGACTTTCTTTATGCTGCTTTCCGCTAGCGGTTATACGGAATCTGTCAAAGCGGATTTCAGTTTCTTTAATATTGCCTATTTTCTTATCATCCAGAATCTTTTGAACCTGTAGAAAATCACGATCAAATCTTCTGTTTTGATATACACTTAAAAACAATCCTTTTTCTTCTGCCAATTGTACCAGCTCTTCTGCTTCAGAAACATTTACTGTAAAGGGTTTTTCCACAACAATGTTTTTTCCTGCTTCCAGTGCTTTTTTAGCATACTCATAATGGGTCTGAACCGGAGTATTGATAATCACCAATTCTACATCAGCATGCTGAAGCATTTCTTCCACAGAACGGTAGATAGTTGCTTCCGGATACTTTTCCTTCGATTCTTCCTTGCTTCTTTCCACCACAGCAGACATAAAAAATCCCGGATGTTCTTTTAAGAAGGGAGCATGGAATACTTTCCCACTCATTCCAAAGGCGCAAAGCCCTGCTTTTACCAATTGCATATTATAATTTTTAACAAATATCATAAAAACTCTTCAATATTATCAAAAGCTTGTGACAAAGTCAAAGTTGAAATTCTACATTTTCGACCGTTTCTCTTTCAAATACATATTAATTAGTACAGTAATAAAGACAGAAAATTCTATTTTTTTCTTAGTATTTACCTGAAAATGCGTACAAATACCCATTTTATCCTATTTTACAACAAGGGTGTTTAAACGTAAAAAACTAAGTTTCAGTACATTAATAAAAAATGTTTAACTGATAAAATACGCCAAAATAGGAATTTTTAAAATACCATCCCAAAAACCCTTTATTTAAAGGAAAATTTGATAAATGTTGAAAACTTTTTAAAAAAAATCACAAACGTTTTATTAACTTTGAGATACAAATAAACTCGAGCGCTAACTCGAGTTTATTTTGAAATTCCAAAATGGAAAATATTAATTCGTTTCTGGAACTTATAGTAGTTCTTATTCAACTTTTCAAGGAGATCAAACCTTTAATAAAGAAGAAGCAATAAGATCTGTTCTAGTAAAAGCCTCCTACTTTAGGAGGTTTTTTTAATTAATTTGTTGTTTTGTTGAGACAACAAATTGATATAACAAATTTATAAAATTTTGTTACATAACAAAATTTTTATATCATCATTTAATGTTTCTGCATTATCTACAATATTTAAGACCGCTTAAAACATCTCAACCATAGTTAACAATAATCTTTGGATCTATAGAAAAAATTACCTCGCTATCTACATAAAATTCAAAGATATGCTTTTCCTTTCTTAAGATATAATCTATCTTACTATTTCTTAGCTATCCAAAAAACTATTATACTGATTCTTTGCTTTCAAAAAGTATAGAAATAATCCATCTCATTAACTCATTAAATATGATTTAAATCATAAAATTATTTTTATCTATTCTAAACAAATACTTACATTTGCGCCTTATTTAAAACTGTTCTACATAAAAATAAAATGAAAAGACAATTACTTTCTTTAGGTCTTCTATTCATCGCTGTTTCAGCAAGTTCACAGATGAAAAATGCGGAAGCAGACACCATCAGAACTCAGACCATTGAGGATATTAATCTTCACAAAACGGGAAATCCTAACCAGGCAAGACCATTATCGACAAAGTCAAATCTGACGGTAATGGAAAACCCACAACCTATTGCTATTGTTACTCACGAAATCATTGAGCAGCAACAAGCGAAGCAGCTGAGTGATGTTCTTCAGAATGTAAACGGAATGTACGTTACTTCATCAAGAGGAAATTCTCAGGATAGCTTTGGTGGACGTGGTTTCATTTTAGGAAATGATAATATCTTCAAAAACGGAACAAGAGTAAACAGTGGAGTTTTTCCTGAAGTAAGCGGACTTGAAAGAGTTGAAGTTTTAAAGGGAGCAAATGCAATGTTATTTGGTAATGCTGCAGCAGGTGGTATCATCAACATGATTACAAAGAAGCCTAAATTCAATTTTGGTGGAAGTGTAGGACTCAATGGCGGAAGCTGGAATTCTTACAAACCAACTGTTGATATTTATGGCCCTCTATCAAAAAATATTGCTTTCAGAGTAAATGGAGCTTACGAATATGCAGAAAGTTTCAGAGATGTTGTAGAATCAGAGAAATATTACTTCAATCCTTCATTCCTTTTCAATTTAAGCCCAAAATCGCAATTGATCGTTGAGGCAGATTATCTGAAGAATAATTTTACTCCTGATTTCGGTCTTGGATCTATCACTAATCCTGACGGAAGTTATAAAATCAATGATCTTCTCCCTAAAAATGCTTTCTTAGGTGCGGACTGGCAATATCAAAATGTAGAACAAGTTTCTACCAATGTAACTTTTAATCACCAGTTTACTGATAAGTGGTCATTAAATGCTGTAGCTTCTTATCAGAACTATACTAAAGACTACTACTCTACTGAAAGAGTACAATGGGGATATGAAAAGAATACAAACCGTCTTTTCTGGCAAAGACCTTTAAATAAAACATTTAACGAACAAAATTACACTTCATTACAAGTTAATATTAATGGAGAGTTCAATACTGGAAAAATCAATCATAAGGTTTTAATTGGTACTGACGGGGACTATGGTGTTCAAAATAACTATACTTACACCAATCCAACAGTTTATGGGACTAATGGTAATACAGCTACCATTAATAATAACCTTTATTTAGATGATTCATCAACTTGGGCTAGTGGAAAAATGCCTGACGCATCCTTAAAAGATAGAACAAGAATCCCTACACAAAGATTTGGTATATATATTCAGGATTTCATAAGCCTTACCAAGCAACTTAAAGTAATTGCTGGTTTAAGATGGTCTTATTTGGAAACAATGACTAATACTAAAAATACATTTTCAAATGATCTTGGAGATGTTGATCAAAAAAATACAGCAATATCTGACAGAGCATTTTCACCAAAAGCAGGTTTAGTATATATGCCAAACGATAACCTTTCCGTATTTGCAACCTATACCAACTCTTTTGCTCAAAATACAGGAAAAGATATTTATGAACAAGCATTAAAGCCTACTACTATTGATCAATATGAAGCAGGAGTAAAAAAGAATTTCTGGAATAATGCTTTAGCTGTAAACCTGACAGCTTATCAAATTGTTTACAATAATTATTATCAAACCGCACCTCAATTAGCAAATGGGCAGGCGAATTCAGATTCATTCTATAAAGAATTCGCAGGAAAAATGAGAAGCCGTGGTGTTGAGTTGGATATTACAGGAAACCCAACAGAAAATTTATCAATTATCGGTGGATTCTCTTATAACAACTCTGTATATCTTGATACACCAGACGGTTTTGGATATGTTGAGAAACAAAGATTAGTAAGAACGCCAGCTACAACAGCAAACGCCTCTGTATTTTATAAATTCACGCGTTATGCAAAAGGACTTAAAGTAGGTGCAGGTGCATATTTCATCGGTGACAGATTAGCCGGATGGAATGATACAAAAAATGGTTCTACAGGCCTGGGTGCAAGAAACGGAATCAGCAGATCATTTGCTTTAAAAGATTACACTACCGTAATGGTATCTGTAGGATATGAGTGGAAAAAATTCTCTATCCAAGGAAAAGTGGGGAACCTGTTTAATGTCGAAAACTACAATGTTCATGAGAATTATTCAGTGAATCCTATTACTCCTAGAAATTACTATTTCACATTGACATACAGACTCTAGAATTTTTTATATAATAATTCTTTCATTAAAAGTGGAAATTGCATTTTTGCAGTTTCCACTTTTGAAATTTTAAACAAAAACAAAACAATAAGATATGGATAAGATTAAAGACACAAGAAGTTTCATGAGAATTACCCACCGTTATCTGGGATATTTCCTTGCCGGAATTATGGCGGTATATTCGTTAAGTGGAATTCTTCTGGTGTACAGAGACACTGATTTTCTGAAAAGCGAAAAGAAATATGAAAAAAACATTGCAGCTAATCTTTCAGAGAAAGAACTGAAAAAAGAACTGAAGATGAAAGGTCTGGAAGTGGAAAAAACTGAAGGTAGCATTCTTTATTTTAAACAAGGAACTTATGACAGCGCAACCGGAAAAGCCAAATACACTAAAAAGGAACTTCCTTTCGTATTGGATAAAATGGTTTCTCTTCACAAATCACAATCTAAAGATGCCATATCTCCTCTAAGCGTATTCTTTGGAGTTTCCCTGTTCTTTTTTGTAATATCAAGTTTCTGGATGTTTAATCCTAAGACAAAAGCATTCAAACGCGGAATCAAGTTTACGATTGCCGGATTGATCATTTCCGTAATTCTTTTGTTTATTTAATATAATACGAAGGCCAATCAAAAGAAAAAACAGCAATTTGGAACATTAATAACATGACCTCTGTTTTTATCATTTTCATTCCAAAACGCCTGTTTTATTTTCTTTATCATTATGATATCCTCAGATAATCTGTTAAAAAAGTAAATTATATCTTACTGGCAATCTTAACGTTTATTTAGATAAATTACGTAAAATTAAGAGTCTGGCACATTTATTGTTTTTTCTATAATTCGTGAATAATAAACATTTAATTATTAAAATAATAAATTATGAAAAAACTTATTTTAACAGGAATATTAGCCGTAGCAGGCTTAACAGCAACTGCCAACGCTCAGATTCAGAAAGGTAATTGGATGGTAGGAAGTAGCATCGTTGCAAGTAATTTTGGCTTAAATACAGGTGGAGGATATAATATTTCACTACAGCCAAAAGCAGCTTATTTTATTCAAGATAATGTAGCAGTTGGGGGATATGTAGATCTAGGATTCAATAAAGTAACAAATGGATCACCTACCAATTTTGTATATAAAGTGGGTGCACTAGGTAGATACTATGTTTCTCCAGGAGAAAAAGGTGTTGACAACTTACTACACCACGGAAGATGGTTCTTCGAAGGTAATGTAGGTGTTGGAGGTACTTCTACTGAAGGATCTAACTCTACAACTGGTTTAGACTTTGGAGCAGGACCTGGTTATTCATACTTCATTACTCCAAACATTGGTGTTGAAGGTTTAGTAAAATATAATGGTGTTGCAGGATTTGGTAGCGAAGGATTAACTTCTACCTTAACTTTCAACGTAGGATTCAGTATTTATTTACCAACTTCAAAAGGTAAACAAATCATCAACGACGTTAAGTAATCACTGAAATACTTATAAAAAATGAAAGCGCCCCGGAAATAAATTTCCGGGGCGCTTTTCGTACAAATTAAAACTAAACTATAAAAAATCAAATAAATCATGTATTAGGTTGTGGGGTGTATCTCAAATACGGTTTTATTTCCGTTACACCTTTTGGGAATATTTTTCGTGCATCTTCTGTAGAAATGGTTGGAGGTACAATAACATCTTCTCCGGTTTCCCAATTCACAGGAGTTGCAACACGATAATTATCTACCAACTGTAAAGAATCCAGCACTCTAAGGATCTCGTCAAAATTCCTTCCCGTAGAGGCCGGATAGGTAATAATCAGTCTTACTTTTTTGGAAGGATCAATAATCAGAAGAGAACGTACTGTAGCTGTAGCCGAAGCATTAGGATGAATAAAATCATACAGCTCAGAAACTTTTCTGTCTTTATCAGCAATAATGGGAAACTTCACAGTGGTATTCTGAGTTTCATTGATATCTTTCACCCAGTTTTGATGATCCTCTACTCCATCTACACTCAGAGCAATCACTTTGGTATCTCTGGCATCAAACTCAGACTGCAGTTTTGCTGTATACCCCAATTCTGTAGTGCATACCGGCGTATAATCTGCCGGATGCGAAAACAAAATTCCCCAGGAATCTCCCAGATAATTATAAAAATTGATATCACCTACCGATGACTCTGCCTGAAAGTTGGGTGCTGTATCTCCTAGCTTGATTGACATAATGTTTCTTCTTTATAGTCTACAAATTTAGTAGACTTTTTGGAACTGGCAAATTTTTTGATGAAAATTTATATATTTAACTAAAATTTTATCCATGGAGAAAACCGGATTAAGGTATCTAGATGTTGTTTATAAGGTATTGGAAAGTTGGTATGTAACCTTTGCCGCGCTTACCCCAAAGCTGATTGTCGGAATTTTAGTATTTACATTCTTTCTTATCAGCAGTAAATATTTAAGCAAAGGGGCTGTAAAATTATTTCACAAATTTTTCCCGAAAAGTCAAAAAGAGAGTTCATTAGTCACCCTGATCAGTATATTCAGATTTCTGATCATGCTGATGGGTACATTTATTTCTCTTGAAATAATGGGTTTCAGTAACTTTCTTTGGAAATTTATCGGAAGTTTAGGAGTTGCAGGGGTTATTGCAGGGGTTGCCTTGAAAGACCTTGTTTCAAGTATTTTTTCCGGAATGTTGATTGGAATCGATAAAGCATTTAAGGTTGGAGATTATATTACCATCGGAGCCCACTCAGGAACGGTACAGGAAATTGGTTTTTTAACTACGAAAATTCTTACGGATGATGGGAAAAAAGCTTATATACCCAATCAAGTAGTATTCAATGCTCCATTTTACAATATTACCGCTTCGCCACAGCGTAGAATTATTTTGAATTTTGAAATTCCAGCCGATGAAGATATTAGCAAAGCACAAAAAGGAATTCTTGATGTAATTAAAAATCTTGACAATGTAGATAAGCTGGATACTGTAGAAGTGATTTTTACAGATTTAAAACAAGGCGCATTCAATCTGCAGGTAAAATTCTGGATAAAGGTCGGGGCTAATCTTGCACAGGTAAGAAGCAAGGCTTATTTAGGTATTAAAGAACGCTTTGATACGGATAAAATTCAGTTGGTAACGCCTACAAGTATTAGTATTACAAGTGGAGAGGCTAACTTGCCGGAAAGCCATCAGGATAAGTAAAATTATTTATAAAAATAAAAAGACCATTTCAAGTATTGAAGTGGTCTTTTTTATGATGATTGATTGAAGATGTTTAAACCTTATAGGTTTGGAATTCAAAATGCAATTTCTCTCCCTCTATCTTTATTTTATCTCCAATAAAATATATACTGTATGGTTTTTATTCAATCTCACGCTGATTTTGCAAATTACGCGGATATTATAAAAAACTGCACAACGGAAAATATGGACAAATAAAAAAGTCGGAAGAATAATTCTTCCGACCACAGCCACCAGAAAGTGGTTTTTATTTTATTTATTAATAATAAGCTTCTCTACATATTTATTTCCATTCTGTACATTGACATGTATCAAATAGTTTCCGGCAGGAAGATCATACACCTGAATTCTTACAGAACCTTTCAGATTTCCTTTTTTTACAATCCTTCCTGAACTGTCCATGAGGTAATACTGAGCATCATTAGCTTCATCATCAAGCCTGATATTCACTTCATCATGAGAAGGGTTAGGATAAACAGCAAAACGATTAGTCTTTATTTCTTTTTTAACCAGCGAAGCTTTTTTCGCTATGGAAAAATTAGTTGAATTCACAGCGAAATATATATTTCCAACCGCCTTTACCATAATTCTTGCATTGCTTATATTTTCGTTGGGAAAGTTAACCGCAGCAGAACCATTGTTAGGGACACTGGAAGCAAGAACCGTATCAAAGTGATAGCCTCCATCTTTGGAAAGAAGAATAGTGACATACTTTGTATTTACTGCTCCGGTATTGGTACCTGCAACATCCCACTTTATAGTATTGATACCTGAAGCATATGATTTTCCAGTATGTGAAATTACTTTAAACGGTCCTGCATTCGTTACCGTAACTACCATGGCATCACGGGCAGTTTGATTTCCAGTTGCTCTGTTATCATTAACAAGCAGGGAGAAATTCAATGTTCTTGCCACATGAGGAGTAACTTCCCATCTCGGTGTCAAATTATTAGACAATATGGCTGACAAATGAGGAAAATATCTCATTTTCTCCGTTTTTGGTAATCTCGAACGGTATACAGGTCCTGCAACATTGGAAGGAAGTGGTGGCTGTATATTATTTCTACTGTCATATTGCTCCCATAAGTAGGTAAGCGGATCATTATCAGGATCTGTTCCCTGCCCTGTAAGTACAAATGCTGTTCCTTTAGGAATAGAATAATCCGGACCTGCATTAGCAGTAGGAACCCTGTTAACCATTCGCCTTTTAGCAGAACAATCAGTATCCCTTGATATAGAATAGTACATTTCTTTTACACTGGCCGCATGGAAATAAGCATCACTATGTGGCTGGATATTATTACCTCCACATATCCCTGCATACCCCATAATGGTACTCCCGCTCCCCGGTTCATACGCTGTTCTGTTATTTACATTTCCATTACAAGCCAAGGTATTAGCCCTGAAGGTATGATTGGCCCCAAACTGATGTCCCATTTCATGAGCAACATAATCTATATCAAAAGGATCATTAATGGGTGCACTGGAACCTGTAACTCCTTCTGCTTTCGATTTAGAACATATGACCCGCAGCCCTGCAATACCACCGCTGTTAACTCCAAAAACATGACCTATATTATAATGTGCAAACCCTATCACATTATTGATATTTTTTACATTCTCAATAAGCATTTTAGTCTCATCGCCATTAGTATAGGGATCAGTTACCGGATTTTTGTAGATAAGAAGATGGTTATTAGCAACCATGACCATGGTAATGGCTATCGTTTTTTCATATACTCCGTTTACTCTTGTCATCGTGGTGGCCATTGCAGCCATTGCCCCATGTATTGTTCCGCCGTGATACCTGGTATACTCTCCCGTAGCCGCCAATGCCAGTTTATACGTTCTGAATAATCCATCTGAAACCATCGGTTTGCCGGAAACAAAATTATCTAATCTCTGATCATTACCCAATAGCTGATCGGCATCTTCCTGTATACCGCATCTGAAAGGCGTAGGATTTTCCGGAAGATCTTCTCTTTTATAATAAATAAAAGAAGTATTATCTTTGGTAAAGGCATCCAGATAACTGATATCCCATCCTTTGAAATACATTACACTGATTCCTGTTTCCGGACTGATACTGAACCTGATGGTATTTTCCGGATGACCTTCTTCCCAACCGGTGTAAGAACGGATGTCGGAGAATCTTTCCTGCAGTTCAGATTCCATTACTGACGCTTCCTGTACAATATAGTCATGAAACTCTCCATCATCATCCGGAAATTTCAGAACCAGACTATGATCTTCAGAAAAGCGTTCGGGAGCTCTTTTCAGTTCTTCCTTAATCTTATCAAGATCAAGATTATACAAGGAAAAGGTTTTCGGCATTACATTTCTGGGAGCAAGCTCTTTTTCTTTCTCCCTTTCCGTTTTTTTCCAATAGTTTTGTTGCCCAAAAGTTAATGCTGCCGTCAACATACTGAAAAAAATAAATGTTTTGTTTTTCATAGATTTTTCATTATTTGTGTTAAACAATTTTTATGTTTCCAAAAGAAATTAAATCCTTACAAAATAACTCATCTTTTGTACCTCATAAAATCATCCATAACTTACAACATTCATAAATAAATTCTTTGATAAAGAATAATAAACATTTATTTCACAAACCCTATTTATTATATAATTTAAATTACTTTTTAAATCTTCTTTTTTACATAAACAATTGATTTTTATTGAAATTGGAATTGAAAAAAACTTATGAAAAAACATGAATTTCGTCTCATAAAGTGATCATATATCCGATTTTTATTGTTGCTTTTTTAAAAAAATGAAGCATATAAAAATAGATAGGCAACAAAAAAAACCGTTTCAACAATGAAACGGTTTTCTTATTTATCTGAAAATTTTAGATTATGCTAAAACTTCTTTTACTTTGTTTGCAGCTTCCTCTAAAGTAATTGCAGAGTGTACCGGAAGACCAGACTCGTCAATTAATTTTTTAGCTTCTACAGCGTTAGTTCCCTGTAATCTTACGATCAATGGAACCGGAAGGCTACCCATAGCTTTGTAAGCATCTACAACACCCTGAGCAACTCTGTCACATCTTACGATACCTCCGAAGATGTTGATCAAAATAGCTTTTACGTTTGGATCTCTTAAGATGATTCCGAAAGCAGTCTGTACTCTCTGAGCATCTGCAGTACCACCTACGTCAAGGAAGTTAGCAGGGTTACCACCTGATAATTTGATGATATCCATAGTTGCCATTGCAAGACCAGCTCCGTTTACCATACAAGCAACGTTACCATCTAATTTTACGAAGTTAAGACCAGCTTCACCCGCTTCAACATCCATTGGATCTTCTTCTCTTGTATCTCTAAGCTCAGCTAAGTCTTTGTGACGGAACAATGAGTTGTCATCTAAAGTTACTTTAGCATCTACAGCGATAATCTTGTTATCAGAAGTTTTTAATACAGGGTTGATTTCGAAAAGAGAAGCATCAATTCCTGTGTAAGCATTGTAAAGAGATGAAATAAATTTCACAAATTCTTTGAATGCATTTCCTTCAAGACCTAAGTTGAAAGCAATTTTTCTAGCCTGGAATCCTTGAAGACCAATAGCCGGATCAATTAATTCGTTGTGGATCAAATGAGGAGTTACTTCAGCAACGTGCTCAATATCCATACCACCTTCAGTAGAATATACGATTGTATTTTTACCTTCAGCTCTATCTAAAAGAATAGAAACATAAAATTCTTTAGTTTCAGATTCTCCAGGATAATAAACATCTTCTGCAATCAAAACAGAGTGTACTTTTTTACCTTCAGCAGAAGTTTGTGGAGTTACCAACTGCATTCCGATGATATTCTGAGCGTTCTCTTTAAGCTTATCCATGTTTGGAGAAAACTTAACACCCCCACCTTTACCACGACCACCTGCGTGAATCTGTGCTTTTACAACCCAAGCCTGTGCTCCGGTTTCAGCAGTCAATTTTTCAGCAGCTGCTACAGCTTCATCTACGTTGTTTGCAACGAAACCACGTTGGATAGCTACTCCATACTTTGATAAAATCTCTTTTGATTGATACTCGTGAAGATTCATATTATTTTTATTATTTTATTTTAATATTTAAAGGTTGACAAATTTACTAAAAATGAATAAGGTTAAAAAGAAAATTATAGAACTTTTAACGCATTCTGTAAGTTTATCTGCGATCTTATCAGATTCAAGGTGGTGAATCTATGAATAATATGATAATGATCATAAAAAAACTAAATCTCACGATCATATTCTAATGACATTTTAATGTCATTCTAATGTAGATAAGAATATTAACAAATCCCATCTATTATCTTTGAAGCCCGGAAATAAAAGATATCTATTTCATGAATTTTCAGATGAAATTCAATCCAGGTAAAAGTCCTTATTTCAGAAAAAAAGTGATCACCAAATCCTCATCAATTCCCTGGGAAACAAAAGTTATTTCCAGAGACAACAGATGATATTCAAAGGAAAATTCACAACTCAAAAAAAACAGTTAACCTTTTACTAAAGAAGAAAATGGAAATACCAGCTAATGAACAAGGAAAAAGGCTCATACGCTACATTACAAAAGAAAAAAAAGATGTTACCAATATTTATTTCTATGCCATTCTGAATGGTTTAGTACTGCTGAGTGTACCTTTAGGAATACAGTCTATTGTAAGCTTTGTGATGGGAGCCACCATGACAACTTCCATTTATATCCTCATATTTTTTGTTGTAATCGGAACCTGGCTTGCCGGATATTTCAGATTAAAAGTGATCCAGATTATTGAAAAGATACAGCAGAAAATATTTGTAGAATTTTCAATTGCCATAGCAGACAAAATCCCCAAAGCAGATCTTTCCTACACAAGGAAATACTACCTTCCGGAACTTGTCAACCGGTTTTTTGATATTCAGAATCTTCAGAAAGGAATTTCAAAAATATTACTGGAAATTCCTACTGCTTTAATACAGATTGTTTTTGGGATTCTTTTGCTCTCTTTTTATCACCCTTGGTTTTTAGCATTTGGAGGTCTGGTTATTCTCTCCGTGGTAATTATTTTCAGATATACCATGGAAAGCGGAATCAAATCCAGCATTGAAGAGAGCAATAAAAAATACGATACAGCAGCCTGGATAGAAGATATTGCAGGTTCGGTAAAAACATTTAAAATGCATTCTGAAGATGATCCTCATTTAAAAGGAACCGATGAAAGAGTGATAGAATATCTTAAACACAGAACATCTCATTTTAAAGTACTCGTTTTTCAGTATAAAACAATTATTGCTTTTAAAGTCATCATTACTTTAGCAATGCTGGCCATTGGAACCTATCTTCTGATCAATCAAAAACTGAATATCGGAGCTTTCATTGCTACAGAAATTGTTGTTCTAAGCATCATGTCTGCAGTAGAAAAACTTATTGTAAGCCTTGAAAGTTATTATGATCTGATTGCGTCTTTTGCCAAACTCTCTAAGATCACTGAACTTAAAGAGGAGCCCAACGGAGAAATCACTTTATCTCAGAAAGAAAAAGGGACAGAAATTGAATTTAAAAATGTAAGCTTTTCATTTAATGATAATGCTCCCATCCTTTCCGACCTTAATTTCAAAATTAAAGAAAACAGTCTGAATATTCTAACAGGAAAACTGGGAGCAGGAAAAACCCTTCTGCTCAATATGATCACAGGATTCTTCGAGCCCAGCTCAGGAACAATTCTGATTGACAAAATTCCCTTAAAAAATATAGAGAAAAAACACTGGAGAAATCATGTTGGACTTTATCTGGAAAATATGAAGATCATTCAGGGAACAGTTAAAGAAAACATCCTATTGGAAAGCAGCAAGAGCCATACAGAAGACATCCTTGAGCTTTCTGAAAATATGGGTATAGAAAATATTTCAAGTATGTTCAGTAGCGGTTTCTTTACAGAGGTAAGTGAAACTGATCCTGAAATCACATTCAGTTCAAAGAAAAAAATACTGTTGCTTCGTGCTCTTCTCGGTGACAAAAAACTTATCATTCTGGAAAATCCTTTTGCAGGAATCCGTGAAGAATATCAGGACAAAATGATAAAATATCTTCGGAAAATCAAGGAAAACACAACTATTATTATTGTTTCACAGGATACAGAACTGCTACAATATGCCGATCAGCATTTTCATCTGGAAGGAGGAACATTAAAAACACTTCAAAACAATCAGTAAAATGAAACTACAGTCGTTTGACAATATCTATCATATTCACAAAAAATCAAGGGTAAAAAGATGGTTCCTGTTTATCTTCATAGGAGGTATCATTACCTTATTTCTTCCCTGGACACAGAATATTAAAGTGAAAGGAAATGTAACCTCTCTTTATCAGGAGCAGCGTCCACAACAGCTCCACTCTCCTATTCCGGGGAAAATCATCAAATGGTACGTTAAAAACGGAGATTATGTAAAGAAAGGAGATACTTTGTTGCAGCTTTCCGAAATAAAAGATGATTATTTAGATCCGCTTTTGGTACAGAGAACACAGGAACAGGTAAATGCTAAAAAGGGAGTAAGAAATTTCTATGAAGCAAAAGTAGGAACAGTGAAAACCCAGCTTGAAGCCTTACATTCAGCCAGAAATTTAAAACTGAATCAACTCAAAATAAAAATAAGCCAGCTTAATAATAAACTTACCGGTGAAGAAGCAGAACTCACTGCTGCCACTAATGAACTTAAGCTTTCAGAAGACCAGTTTGCGCGGCAGAAAAAAATGTATGAGGAAGGTTTGGTTTCTCTTACCCAGTTTCAGCAGAGAAGTATTTCTTATCAAAATGCTGTTGCCAAAAAAACAGCATCAGAAAATAAAGTGGCTCAAACCCGTCAGGAAATTATCAATATAGGTATTGAGCAAAATTCTGTGATTCAGGATTACACAGAGAAACTCAGTAAAATAGAAGGAGACCGCTTTCAAAACATGGGGCAGATTGAAGGCAGCGAAGGTGAAATTGCCAAGCTGGAAAATCAAGTGGCCAATTACAAAGCAAGACAGGGCTTATATTTCATTATTGCTTCACAGGACGGTCAGATTGTACAGCTTAACAAAACAGGAATTGGTGAAGTTTTAAAAGACGGTGAAAATATTGGGACGATTGTTCCCACAGCAGTAGATTATGCAGTTGAGATTTATATAAAACCTGTGGATCTCCCGCTTGTGAAAGAAGGACAGCGTGTGATGTGCATTTTTGATGGATTTCCTGCCATTGTATTTTCGGGATGGCCCAATTCCAGCTACGGAACATTTGCTGGCAAGGTGGTTGCCGTGGAAAGCAATATCAGCGCAAACGGACTTTTTAAAGCCCTGATTATTGAAGATAAAAAGGAAAAAAGATGGCCTCCAAAAATTAAAATGGGAGGAGGTGTACAGGGAATTGCCATTCTTAATGATGTTCCTATCTGGTATGAGCTGTGGAGAAATATCAACGGTTTTCCTCCGGATTATTATGAAGTAAAAAATGATCAAACGGTTAAGTATGAGAAAACAAAGTAAACTTCTTTTTATATTGATCTTTCTTTTTTTCCAATATAGTAAAGCACAGGACTCTCTCATGATTTCAGCGAATGAATTTCTGGCGGTGGTAAAAAATTATCATCCAATGGCATTGAAGTATCAGTTGCAAAACAAAATTGCTCAATCTGAGATTACTAGAGCCAGAGGAAATTTCGACCCTATTTTAGGAGGAAAATTGGGCGAAAAGAACATTGACGGTGTACAATATTACAGGCAGAAAAATATTGAACTTGGTATTCCTACCTGGTACGGGATTGATCTTACAGCAGGATATCAATATCTGGATGGTGAAAAACTCAATTCCAGTGAAACCAAAGGAGGTCTTTACAGCATGGGGATTACAGTTCCTTTAGCTAAAAATCTTTTGTATGATAAACGAAGAGCAGCCCTGGATCAGGCGAAATTTGCTTTAAAGATGACAGAAGCTGAGCAAACTGTACTCACCAATGAACTTCTTCTTGAAGCAGAAAACACCTATTGGGAATGGGTACAAAGTTTCGAAGTTTACCAGCTGCAAAACAAAGCGGTTGAGATCAGTAAAAAACGTTTGCAGCTCACCCAACAGACTTTTGAATATGGAGAAAGGGCAGCTATCGATACCGTTGAAGCAGCTTCCCAGCTACAAAGTTTTGAACTTCAGCAGAAAGAAGCTTATTTAAACTTTATCAAAAATACCCAGCAGTTGCAGTTATTTCTTTGGAAAGAGAATCGTGAAATTTATGATATCTCACAACTTATTTATCCTTCAGATCATCTTTCAGATCATACTGCCTACTCAGATTTTGAATTTCTTCTACAGGAAGTCAAAACAAAAGAAACCACCAACCACTGGTCTGTACAGTATTATACTCAGAAACATCATATTTTAGAAAGTGAGCGGAAGCTGAAATGGCAAAGTTTTCTTCCTAAGCTTGATTTCACTTATAATTTTTTCAACAAAGAGAATTATCAGACCGATTATCTTCCTCTTTTTGACAATAATTTTCAATATGGATTAAAACTTGAAATCCCCGTATTTCAAAGGGAAGCCAAAGCCAGTTATCAAATGGCCAGAATCAAAATAGAACAGAATAAGCTTGATACCGAATTCAAGAAAAGAGAGCTTACCACGAAAATTGAAACCTATAAAAACGAACTTTTAAATTACCATACCCAGGTAGCCCTTTCACAAAATAATCTTGTGAATTATCAAAAACTTCTTACTGCCGAGGAAACAAAATATACGAATGGTGAAAGTTCCCTTTTCCTGATCAATTCAAGGGAAAATAAAATGATTGAAGCACAGGAAAAGTTGATTTCCATCAAAACGAAATTTCTCAAAAGCTTTAATAAACTTAAATGGATGAATGAAAATTTCTCTTTATAAAAACAAAAAAGTTCAGGAAACTCCCTGAACTTTTTTTATTAATATTCTGATCTAAAAAATACACCAGAAATTGTTTTATAAGTCAATATCTCTATTCTTCCACTAATTTCTCAGACTGAGATCCGATAAACGGAATTTTCGGAGCCAGAAAATATCCGGTAAGGCTGGCAAATAAAATCGGGACAAAATAGGTAAATCCAGTAAGTGTTCCCAAAATGATTGTTGTACTCATCGGCGTCCTTGTCACACAGGCATTGATTGCAGCCATACAGCTTACAATGGCCAACGTGGTATCAACCGTTGGAAACAAATTATGAATAATTAATCCCAACGTTGTTCCTACAAAAAACAATGGAATGATAAATCCACCTCTCCATCCGGAAGTTACTGTAATAGCAATAGCCAATATTTTAAAAATAAGAATCAGAATTAAAAAATTCAGTCCGAAGTTTCCACCGATCAGCTGATTGATCTCGTTGTGCCCGAAGTATCTTGTAATCGGAAAATTATAGGCGATGACTCCTAAAATAATTCCTCCTACTAAGGTTTTAATGTAAATCGGGAATTTTCTGTACTCAAATATCTTTTTGAAAAATTTAACTACAAAAATGAAAATCCAGCCAAATAAAGTTCCTACAATTCCAAATGCAGTCGCATAAGCAAAATCATAAACTCCTGTATAATGGTAAGCTTTCAAATCCCAGGTTGCCCCAATTCCCAAATGAATAATCAAAGCAAACATCAGATAACTGAAACAACTTGCTACCAATGCCGGAATAATGGCTTTGTAATATTCTACCGCATGTTTATGATGTAAAATTTCCAAAGAAAAAAGACTTCCTCCAAGCGGAGCCCCAAACAATGCGGTAAAACCAGAAGCCATACCAGCAATACTTAAAGACCTCAGCTCTTCACCTTTCAGTCTGAAAATCTTCCCCAGCCAGGTTCCTGTAGATCCGGTGACCTGTACCAAAGGAGCCTCAGGACCTAAACTTCCTCCTGATGCTACACAAAAAAGAGAAGAAAGGATCATCGAAGGATTATTCTTCGGTTCCAGTTTTCCTTTATTGAATCTGATATTATTAACAATCAGATGAATTTCTCCCGGATCACCAATAAAGTGGATGACCAGTCCGGCCAGCAATCCGCAAACTGCCATGGTTGGAATCACCTGCCAGCCTTGAAATTCTGCTAAAAACTCTGTGAAATGTTCCAGCACAATCCAATATCCTCCGGCAATAATACCGCCTACCAGACCTGTAACAGCCCACATAAAAAAAGTACGGCTGAACACAAACGGATTGAATCTGATAGGTTGATCTAAGAGATTGAATGTTCGTATTAACCGTCTTCTTCTGTTAATTTTCATTCTTATATTCTGTTTTTAGCAAAATATAAGATCAGCATTCCCCAGCTTAAGATCATCATCAGACCTCCAAGCGGAGTGATAGGGCCTAAGAATTTAAGATTCATTCCCAGATAATCCTGCATGCTCAGGAAGTAGATGCTTACTGAGAACAAAAGGGTACCTGCAATCATTAAAATGGAAGTCCATTTTTCAGCAGAGGTTTCGAATTTTAAGATATACCCAATGATCAGCAGGAAAAAAGCTGCATACATCTGATATCTTACGCCTGTTTCAAAACTTTCCAGTCTTTCCACAGCTAATATTTTCTTTAAAGCGTGTGCTCCGAATGCACCCAGGATTACAGAAACCATTCCGTAAACTGCTCCAAAAACTAAAGTAATTGTTTTCATTTTATAACTCTTCTAATTCTAGGGTTAAATATTTTTTTGTTTTCTCATCCTGCCAGGTTCCTATAATTTTCCTGCCTTGCAGATCCGCTTCCACCAAGGCTTTGAAAATCCACTGGTTGGTTTCTTCACTATAATAATCGTTTTCTATGATGGAGATATGATTACCTTTTAGCTTTCCGTTCCACTCAATCAGCTTTTTATTTTTATCATACCAGTATTTTGCAGAAAAAGAACCATCATCATATACCTCACTGATCAAAACAGTAATGGGGTACTTTCCATCAATCTTTCCCTTATACAATTTATGAGTAAGACTGGTTATCTCTGTTTTTTCAGAACCGGAAATTAAGTTTCTCGCATAAGGACTCCAGTATTTTTCCAGCTCTTTGTAGGAAAACTCTATGTCATGACTGCCCAGGTCATCCAAAGCTCTCATTGCATGATTAGAACATCTTCCGGCAACAAAAGTCAGTTTATCTTTTCCAAAGAAATATCTGATACCTTCCAAAGTATGTTCCGTAAAACAGTCTTCATACATAGCGATCTGATCTTGAGTTTCCTCTGCAGGATTTTTCTCAGCTTTCAGTGTAACAAGAAAATCAGAAATTCTTTTCTTTACTCTTTTCTGAATAATTCCCTCAACAGTCTTCACTGAACCGGGTTGAAATAAATCTTTGGCATTAATAAAATTTCCTGTTCTCAGATCAAAATTCTTCCAGATCAGAAAACCTTCCGGATAAGCGCCTGAAGCTTCACCATCTATGGCAATGCTCAGAATATTCTTAGGCGTTTCAATTTTATCCCAACTATAAAAATAAAGATAGTTGGAATAGGAATTGGTGGCTGTAGAAGCCAGTTTAAAAGGATTGCCGCCAGATCCCGGAACATATTCCAGCTGATCTACCTGCAAAAATGTATTGATTTTATTTTCTACCCGAGGATTTTCAGAATAAGAAACAACCGGAAAAACGGTATCTTCAGTTTTAGGCTGCAGATTACTTATTTTCACTTTTTGCTGTTGTGAAAAACTTAACCCCGAAATCAGTAAGAAAAATACAATACTCCTTTTCACTATTTTGATTTTAAGTACATTAAAATGAACTTGGCCACCAAGGTAGAAATCCCCAGTATGATAAACATATTGGCAAATTTCTTGGAACTTCTGAAACCTTCATTATTTGTTTTCTTCAGAAAAAATCCAAAAAGAAGGAATACAATGGGCAAAATGATCTGTAACATTAGTTTCCTCTCATTCTGTTAAACTCATTGATCACCTCATGGTGGCTCACGGTCTTATCTTTAAAATAGGTCACAAAATGCTGTTTTTCTTCTTCGGTAGCTCCCAACTGATTCAGAATATTCAATAAGTGCATTTTCATATGTCCTTTTTGGATTCCTGTGGTTACCAAAGAACGTAGTGCTCCAAAATTCTGAGCAAGACCTGAAACAGCAAGAATACTCATCAGCTCCTGTGCAGAAGGCTTTCCAAGAAGAGCCAGAGAGAATTTTACCAGAGGATGAAGATTGGTAAGCCCTCCTACTACTCCTACAGAAATAGGAAGATCAATCCAGAATCTGAAAATTCCGTTATCTGTTGTACAGTGAGTTAAAGACCTGTATTGTCCGTCTCTTGCAGCATATGCGTGTGCGCAGGCTTCTGTAGCTCGGAAATCATTTCCGGTAGCAATTACAACAGCATCTACTCCGTTCATTACTCCTTTATTGTGAGTGGTTGCACGATAAGGTTCAATTTCGGCAATGGTAACGGCCTGTTTGAATTTAGCAGCAAATTCCTCAGGAGAAATTCCGCTGTCATCTTTTAAATCTTCCATTTTACATGAAACCTCAGCTCTTACAATACAGTCAGGCGTAAAGTTGGAAAGAATATTCATTACAATCTGTAGTGAATTCTTTTCTTCCTGAGTAAAATCTTCGCTGGTAGCAACTTCCTGTCTCAATGTTTTTCCAAACTGCTCAAGACATGAGTTGATAAAGTTCGCTCCCATTGAATCTACGGTATCGAAGCTTGCTTTCAACTGGTAGTAATTCGGCATTTCTGCTGTTTTATCCACCAGACTGATATTTAAAATACCTCCACCACGTTTTCTCATGTTGGATGTAATATCCTCAGTAGTTTCAAATAATTTTTTCTTTAAACTGAAATTAAAGAAATGTAATAATTTATGAGGTTCTACATTAAAAATAAAGTGGGTATGTCCCAGCTTTTCTGTATTGATAATGGTTGTTTTAAAACCTCCTTTGTCGATCCAGAATTTTGCAGCTTTGGAAGCAGCAGCTACTACAGAACTTTCTTCAACAGCCATTGGAAGTGCCAATAGTTTTCCATCGATTAAAAAGTTCGGAGCAATTCCGTAAGGCATATAGAAATTGGAGATGGTGTTCTCAGAAAATTCTTCGTGAAGTTTCTGAAGATCTGCATCATCATTCCAGTATTGTTTTAATATATTTTGATATTCCTGGTTTCCTTCAAGATATTCGTTTACGAGCCATTCGATTTTCCCCTGCTTTGGTAGCTTGGAAAAACCTTCGATTGGTTTATGATTCATGATATAAACTTTAATGAGCCGTAAATATAATGATTTTGAGACTCTTTTTTGTTGATAACTTCTATGAAAAAAGATTGACTTTTATCAATTTTGGAACTAAATTTGAACAAAATTAAAATACACCTTTGATACAAAACAGATCAATTCTTTTAAAATATGAATTTTGACCGCCTTAAAGAAAAGCTTGAAATCCTTGCTGATGCAGCGAAATATGATGTTTCCTGTTCATCAAGCGGAGGCACTAGAAAGAATAAAAAAGGAGCTTTAGGAGACAGTTCCGCAAGTGGAATTTGTCATACCTATACAGAAGACGGCAGATGTGTTTCTTTGCTTAAAATTCTATTGACCAATCATTGTATTTATGATTGTGCTTACTGTGTTTCCAGAAGTTCCAATGATATCAAAAGAGCAGCATTTACGGTAGAAGAAGTGGTAGATCTTACCATCAATTTTTACCGCAGAAATTATATTGAAGGCTTATTTCTGAGCTCGGGAATATTCAAAAATGCAGATACAACCATGGAAAGACTGGTAAGAGTTGCCAAAAAGTTACGATTGGAAGAGAACTTTAACGGGTATATTCATCTTAAATCTATTCCAGGAGCGAGTGATGATCTGATGCAGGAAGCAGCTTTGTATGCAGACCGGTTATCAGTAAATATTGAAATTCCTACAGAAAGCGGATTAAAATTGCTGGCCCCTGAAAAAAACAGGCAGGATATGATCAGCCCAATGCGGTATATTCAAAAAGGGATTATTCAATATAAGGATGAAAAGAAAATTCTGAAAAAAGTTCCCAAGTTTGCTCCTGCCGGACAATCCACCCAGATGATTGTGGGGGCAACCAATGAAAACGACTTACAAATTATCAAAGTTGCCGATCATTTTTATAAAAACTTTAATTTGAAAAGAGTCTACTACTCCGGATATGTTCCGGTGTTGGAAGATCAGAAGTTACCTTCTTTAACAACGGAAGTTCCTATGCTTCGTGAAAACCGTTTGTATCAGTCGGATTGGCTGATGAGATTTTATGGTTTTAAAGCAGAAGAAATTTTAGATCCACGTGTTCCTTTCCTTGATCTGGAAGTAGATCCGAAATTAAGCTGGGCGTTGCGAAATCTTGATCAGTTTCCGATTAACCTGCAGACTGCAGAATACCAGTTGATTTTAAGAATTCCGGGAATTGGAGTAAAAACGGCTCAGAAAATTGTGAGCGCAAGACGTTTTCAGATTTTAACAATAGATCATTTGAAAAAATTAGGTGCGGCTGTCAACCGGGCAAAATACTTTATTGATTTTAATGCTGGAAATGCCTATCTGAAATATCTAACGGATAAAAACTTCAGAAAGCTGCTGATAGGGGGAAGTTCATCCAAATTTCACAACCAGTTTTCGCAACAGCTGACTTTATTTTGATTTTAAACACTAATAACACCAATATTTTCACAAATGGTCACGAATGTATTACTTCGATCTAACAGCATATTTGTCATTCTGACGAAGGAAGAATCTCTCCTTTAAAACAGATTCTTCACTTCATTTTATTTCGTTCAGAATGACAACCCAACTAAATTTTAAATTAAATACATGACAACCCTACTCTACGATGGCAGTTTTGATGGTCTTTTCACTGCAGTATTTGAAGTTTTCGAATACCGATATAAAGATGTGGAGATCAAATACAGAGAAAGGTTTCACCAGGAAAATATTTTTGCGGAGATTCACGAAGTCATTACCCAACTGGACAAATCTGAAAGGGTTTTGAATAAACTGGAGCTGAATATCGGGAAGCAAGGCGTTTACAGACTTTTAAAAGTTTTTTTATCTGAAGATCCGGATCTGGAAAACCTCATCTTATCTGTAGTAAAGCAGTCTGTGAAAAATCCCGAAAATAATATTCTTGAAAACTTTGCTGATAATGACGTTTTGAAAATTTCAAAAATCTGCAAATCTGTAGACCGGGAAAGGCATAGGATGACTGCTTTTGTCCGCTTTGAAAAAATGCAGGATGGTGTTTTTTTCTCTAAAATAGATCCTGATTTCAATGTTCTTCCTTTAATCAGAAAACATTTTAAAGACCGATACCAGGATCAGAAATGGATGATCTACGATCTTCGAAGGAATTACGGACTTCTCTATGATCAGGATAGCTGCGAATTCTTCTATCCTGATGAAACACTTGATCTGAACCATTATCAACAGAAGTTTCATGATGAGGAAAAAAGTTATCAGGTACTTTGGCAGCGTTATTTCACGAAAACCAATATTGTGGAAAGAAAAAATATGAAACTCCATATTCAGCATGTTCCGAAAAGGTACTGGAAATATCTGACAGAAAAATGGTAAACACATTCTCAAAAAATTAAATATTGTTTCTCGCTGATTGAGCAGATAACGCAGATTTTTATCAATAGAAATATTCTGATATTCTATGATACGTCAGTCCAAAATTGAATCAATAATTCCATATTGTGGATAACTTTTTCTTTTGTCCCAAAAACATGTGAATTCGAGTCCTTTTTTCAAGAGCATTATTTAATCAACTCATTTTATGAAAGATATAATCCACATTCATCGAAAACTCATATTGTGGATAACTTTTTTCAGTTAACACTCCGTTAATATTAAAATTTTTTCAATGTCACTTTTTAAAGAAAATTGAGCAGAAACTTACCTTCCCATTAAGAATAGTGGGTTTGAAAAAATCATTTAAAAACATGAAAATCTGCATCATATGCAGTAAAGAATCACATTAACGTTTCTGTTTTGTGGATAACTCTTACTTTTTAAGGGTTCGCAAAGCTTTTTTAACGATATACTGTGTTTCTTTTGTCGGACTTTCCCGAAGCCATTCATCGCAGATTTCCACTACAAATTCAGGTTGAGATTTGCTCGCATCATTCAGCCAGTTGCCTACACTGTCCTGCACATATCTGGAGGAATCGGATCTCAAAGGTTCCAGAATTTCCAGTCCAAGCCCCGGATTTTGTTTTAAAGCATCGATATGTTCACACCAGACGCCTCTTGGTCTTGTGGATTCACTGGCAAAACGTCTCACATTCTCATTGTCATGCGTTGTCCACGTTGATAATATGGATACACTTTCTTCCAGGTTTCTGGAAATATCCGGGCGCACAGTCATCCAGCAGATTTCCCTCACTCCAAAATGAGAGTCAGAAGCAAATGGCTGAATTTTGTCTAATTTTTCCTTAAGCTGTAAATCATTATTTCTTCCAATCGTATAAGCTGCCCAGCAACGTACCAGATCTGCGGGATGAACTGACAATTTCAAAAGAAATTCATCATCTTTATTTTTCGCAGCCAGATTAAGAAGCCCAACCCCAATTGTTTCATTAATGGTATTGACAGTTTGTTTCTTCAGTTGATTCACATTATCTAAAATCGGATTCAAATATTCTGTACGGTTGTTCTGCTGAAGAAGATTTTCCAGCAGCAACCTTTGATCCACTGCCAGCCATTCTGTAAGATTGGCGGTTTCAATTTCGCCTCTGTTCAGCTTTTCTAAAATATCTGGTGGAATATCTTTGATGGAGCGGGCTCCTTTTCGTTTTTCTGTCATACTATTTAATGATTATCTTTACAAAAGTCTGAAAGTGGGCGGAGAAAAACAATACCGCATATTTTTCACCCATAGAGATAAAAAAGTCAATTTTATGGAAACAAAGGAAAGAGCTGAAGAAAATAAAATTTGTCCGTTGGAAGTCGCAGTCAATACCATTAGTGGAAAATGGAAAGTTCCTATCGTGTGGCAGATCAATGAAGGAAAAAAACGTCCCAGTGAATTTCTGCGTGGTATTGCTAAAGTGGACCGGAGAGTTCTCAATCAGCAGCTGAGTGAAATGGTGGAAGACGGCATTTTAACGAAACAGTCTTTCAATGAACTTCCTCCAAGGGTTGAATACGCATTGACGGAACTTGGCGAAAAGCTGGTGGAAATCCTCTGGCAACTGAATGATTGGGGAAAACTATTGATTCCTGAAAAAGATGAGGTATTAAACCCATAAGTTTTCATATAATATATTGGCAGATAGGTGAAAAAAAATGATATTTGTGTTCACTAAAACACATGAAAAGAGTTATCACCGGAATCACAGCATTATTCATTCTCACAGGCTGTACAAAAGAAAAAGTATCTGACCGTCTATTGGCTGAGCCAGATAAGAACGAACATTTAATTGCAGAAAATGCTTTAAAAATCAATAAAGAAAAAAATACCATTAGGGAAAGATTTTCACCTCCGGAAGGTTATGAATGGGTGGAAGAAAAACCTGGTTCTTTCGGATATTTTATTGAAAATTTCAAACTCAAACCTTACGGCAGTCAGATTGTAAAATATGACGGAACGCCTATTTCTACCCAACATCTTCATGAAGCGGTTTTTGATATTGATACAGGAAATAAAGACCTGCAGCAATGTGCTGATGCCGCTATCCGTATAAGGGCTGAATATCTTTATAAGTCTAAAAAATTTGACGAAATTAAATTTCATTTTACAAGCGGAGATCTTCTCAGCTGGAATGATTATAAAAATGGAACAAGAGCTTTTGTGAATGGAAATTCGGTCAGCTTCAGAAAAACAGCAGCTTTTGATGATTCTTACCAGAGTTTCAGAAATTATCTGGATCTGATTTTTAATTACGCAGGAACGATTTCATTAAATAAGGAAACCAAGCCGGTCACAAAAAACTCTGATCTGAAAACAGGAGATATTCTGATCACACCGGGAAGTCCGGGACATATTGTTTTTATTTCCGGAGTCTGCAACAATAAAAAAGGAGAAAAATTATTTTTATTGAGTGAAGGATTTACACCGACACAGTCTGTTCATGTGCTTTCAAACCCGTTTAATCCCTATTTTACGCCTTGGTACGATCTCGATATCCATGCTGAGGAAACGAAAACTGCACGATATTTTTTTAAACCTACAAACTTCAGAAGCTTTTAATAATTTATATTCAAAACTATTGGAAACTTACTACGATAATCTGAACTTGTTTTTGTAAATTTGTGTTCGAAATTTTTTACTTGATGAAAGAGAGTGCTGTAAAAAAAATTGCAGTTCTTACTTCAGGAGGTGACTCTCCGGGTATGAATGCGGCGTTAAGAGCGGTAGTAAGAACCGCCAATTATTATAATATCGAATGCTACGGAGTAAGAGAAGGCTACAACGGTCTTATCAACAATGATTTCCTGAAAATGGGGGCTCGTTCCGTAAAAAATATAATCAACCAGGGTGGAACCATTCTAAAGTCTGCCAGATCCACTGAGTTCAGAACAAAAGAAGGCCGTCAGAAAGCTTACGATAATTGCGTAAAACTTGGAATAGACGGATTGGTATGTATTGGAGGAGACGGAACTTTTACCGGTGCCAAAATCTTTAATGAAGAATTCGGAATCAGAGTAATCGGTATCCCGGGAACTATCGACAATGATATTTTCGGTACAGATAATACCATCGGTTACGACACTGCCTTGAATACTGCCATGGATGCTATTGACAAGATCCGTGACACTGCCACTTCCCACAACAGAGTTTTCTTTGTAGAGGTGATGGGACGTGATGCTGGTTTTATTGCTTTAAACAGTGGATTAGCTGCCGGAGCTTTGGATATTTTAATTCCTGAGAAAAAAGACAGTATTGATGAGCTTTTCATAAAATTCAGAAATGCTGAAAAAACAGGAAAATCATCCAGTATTGTCGTGGTAGCAGAAGGTGAAAAGCTAGCCAACGTTTACGAACTTGCTGAAAAAACCAAAGAAACATTCCCTGATTATGATATTCGTGTAGCCATTTTGGGACATATGCAGAGAGGAGGTTCTCCAAGCTGTGCAGACAGGGTTTTGGCAAGCAGACTGGGTTACGGTGCTGTAACAGGACTTATGGAAGGACAAACCAATGTAATGGCAGGAATGCGTTCTAACGATCTTACGTATACACCGATAGAAGAAGCCATTAAAAAACATAACGAAATCAATAAAGATCTTTTACTGATTTCAGAAATTTTAGCAATCTAATTATTTTTATAATCTAATAAAAACAAACTATTATGTCAACAATTAAAGTAGGTATCAACGGTTTTGGTAGAATTGGACGTCTTGTTTTCAGAGCAATGACTGAAAGAGACAACATTGAAGTTGTAGGAATCAATGACCTAATCAATGCAGAATACATGGCTTACATGTTAAAATATGACTCTGTACATGGTATTTTCCCAGGTGAAGTTTCTGTAGAAGGAAATGATCTTGTTGTAAACGGGAAAAAAATCAGAGTAACTGCTGAAAAAGATCCAAGCAACCTAAAGTGGAATGAAATTGGTGCAGATTACGTAGTAGAATCTACTGGTTTATTCTTAGATAAAGAAAGCGCTGCAAAACACATTACTGCAGGTGCAAAGAAAGTAATCCTTTCTGCTCCTTCTAAAGATGATACTCCAATGTTCGTAATGGGTGTAAACCACAAGGAACTTACTGATGATATCAAAATTTTATCAAACGCTTCTTGTACTACAAACTGTTTAGCTCCTTTAGCTAAAGTAATCCACGATAACTTCGGAATCGTAGAAGGTTTAATGACAACTGTACACGCTACAACAGCTACTCAGAAAACTGTTGACGGTCCTTCAATGAAAGACTGGAGAGGTGGTAGAGCTGCTCTAAACAACATCATCCCTTCTTCTACAGGTGCTGCTAAAGCGGTAGGAAAAGTAATCCCTTCACTAAACGGAAAATTAACAGGTATGTCTTTCAGAGTACCAACTGTTGACGTTTCTGTAGTAGATTTAACTGTGAGAATTGAAAAGGCTGCTTCTTATGAAGAAATCTGTTCAGTAATCAAAGCTGCTTCTGAAGGTGAATTGAAAGGTATCCTAGGATATACTGAAGAGGCTGTAGTATCTCAGGACTTCGTAGGAGATAAGAGAACTTCTATCTTCGACAAAGATGCTGGTATCATGCTTTCTCCTAACTTCGTGAAACTTGTTTCTTGGTATGACAACGAAATGGGTTACTCTAACAAGTTAGTTGATATGCTTGTACACGCTGCTTCTTTATAATAAGTAATGAGCGATAAGTAATAAGTAATATAAAACCTTCCCGATGGGAAGGTTTTTTTGTTATCTTTAAAATAATTGATTAAGCGGAACTCCAAATTTTACGCCCCAAAAACTTTCATCTATTCCTATATCATAATTATCAAAAGATGTTGATCTCCAAAAAGGTTCAATATTTATAGTAGTTTTACCTTCTTTATCTCTTAATGGGAACATAATTCCAACACTATAAATATTTTTATTACTCGTAAAAGTTTTGGTACCTGGAGTAATAAATTCCTTATTTTGATATGCTAAATCTAAACCTACTAAATTTCTTTGACCTATAGGAACAAAACATAACATTTGTATTGATACATCTTTTTTATATCGTTTTTCAAATTTACTAAGATCTGCGATATAAACACTCTGTTCCCCCATATCATAATACACTGTATTATTTGTTCCACTACCATATTGAATCTTATTCCAATCTACTGTTGAAAAGATCTCTGACAGAGAAGTTTTTCTAGAATATGAAAGTTGGGCATTCAGGTAAAATCCCCATCCATTTCTCAAACCATAAAAAATGCTTCCTGACAATGAGAAATAACCACCTCTAATATTTTTATTAATAGGATCTATAACTGAATTTTGAATATTAATGCTATCTATTATTTTTAATTTATCTTCAGCATAGCCAATATCAAGTTTCGTCCAAGCTAGAAGCTTTGCACTCCATACATTTTTATATGCTTCCAGTTCATATTTTTCAACTTCTTGGTGGTATAATTCTTCATAACTTTTAATATCTATTGTACTACTCTCAATTTTTAGTCCATTAATATTATTCACTTTCTTCATAACATTTGCTTTTGCTAAATCATAAATTTTTGAATACTTTTCTTGTTTGCGTGGGAATGTATGGTAATATTTTGAAAACCAAAGAGCAGTCCAACTCCCTCCTACTTGTAATTTTTTTCTATTTGAAAAATCAAAAAAGCCATCGTTATTAAGCTTTCCACTTGTATTTATCCCTAACATATGCTTAAATTTCTTTGTACCATCATTTCCGTTGATAATATAATTAATGGGACTAAATGAAAAACTTTGTTCTTCCTTATCTACAGAAAGAGCTGCATAATTTCCAACTTGAGCATTTTCTGAAGATCCTGTAATTAGCATAGAAAAATCTTTCTTGACAAGTTGAGTAAATGTATAAGAGCTTACTAAAGGGCCTCTATCATTATTAGCATCATTTAATCTTTCCTTTGTATATTCTTTATCTATTCTTATTAATTCATCTAATCGTTCAGATAATTTTTCTAAATCTGTTTTAACAATATTTTTCTGCCCAGATACCATTCCCACAGACCCAAGCAGAAATAGTAGTAATAAATAAGTTTTCATGGTTATTAGTTTTGTTTTACACAAAGTTTCAAATTATATAGACACAAGTAAATTACCCGTTTGTGGTATTTTTTCGAAAAATTTTCTTGGATAGCTGACAAATCTCACCAGAATATTTCAGCATAAAACTTGTACTTTTATAGGTAAAGGAATGAACATGATACAACCCCGTTTTAAAGACGCTCCCCATTTCAGAGACTTTTGGGAACATGGCAACGGAAAGCAGCTTATTGAATTTTCCGGAGCAGAGGTGAGCTTTGAAAAATTTGAAAAATTTGCGCCCTATTTTCATCATGTGGATGAAACCGGTGATGAGGTGGTTAAAGATGTTTATTTCACTAAAAAATTTCATGAAGCTTCCAGAGAAATCGAGCACTACATCAGAAATGGAGTTTCGGAAACTGATGATGTTCCTGAAAGTGTAAAAAAAATGTTCAGTCAGACTCAAGAAGTTCCAGACTGGCTGGATTATAATCTGCTTAAAAACGGTGCAGAACTTTGTATGAGAAGTAACCTGGATTCTTTAATCTCGCTGAGAGATTATTGTCTGATTGGCGGTTATGATTATGCTTACCTCAACAAACCGCTTATTGTCACAGAAGCCCTGAAAAAAGGTGCAGTGAAAAGGCTTTCGGAAACATTGGATTTTTGGGTGAACGCTACCCGCTATAATGCATTGGAAGTTCATGCAAAAGGCTACGAGTTTGCAATTAAAACCCGTTTGATTCATTCTTACGCAAGACTTTCCATTAAGAAACATTATAAAGACTGGGACACTGAAAATTGGGGAGAACCTATCAATTCATGGGATATGATGGCCACGTATATCGGATTCAGCCTGGTATTTCTTCACAGTCTTCAGAAATTGGGAAATCGTTTTTCTGTTGAAGAGGAACAGGGAATTTTTCATCTCTGGAAATACGTAGGTTATCTTTTGGGAATTCCGGAGCAGCTTCTTCCTGATGATAAAAAACAGGCAACAGAATATTTTTATTTATGGACTTCTGTTCAGCCCCCTTCGGATAAAGATTCTGTTCTTCTGGCTCATTCTCTCCTGGATGAATCACTGGAAAACCCAATTTTAAAATATGAATTTCAAAGAAAAAATTTAAAATATCTGCACGTCTGCTGTACCTGGTTTCTTTTGGATGAAGAAGTGTGTAAAAGATTACAAATTCCGGAAGCTCCTTTAAAAAATCTGTTTCCAAAATCGAAAATACTTTTCAATAAAATTTATGATCAACTCGTCAGTCGTGAAAAGAGAATACAAAGAGGAAATAAGGATCAGATGAAAGTATTGGAAGATTATCTTGCAATCACTAAAAACTCAAATTTTCATTAAAAGTAATTGTTGGAAATCGCAAAGGCGCAAAGGATTTATAATTTCATACTTTTTCTAAGGCGCAAGAAAATCGAAGATTTTCAGCAGGGGAATTATATAATTTCAGGTAAAATTCTTGCAATCAACCAGACTTTCATTAACATCTGTTTTATCTGCAAAATCAGCGTTAGGTAAAAAACATATACACTACTCAATTTTATCGGAGATAAAATCTTTGCGTCTTAAAGCATAATTAATATTAAAAGAATTGCGCCTTTGCGATTTCAAACAAAAACAACTCATATTACTTAAGTAAAAAATATTTAAAAATACTTTAGATACTACATTCCACATGTGCTTCGTTATGAAGAAGATCAACCATAAAATTTTATCATTTTTTAACTCTAAAAACAACTTTAGGAAATAAAATATATTAGCTTTTAATATTTAAATTATGTATTTTTGAGAAATTATATTAATAGAGATGAGTAACATTGATGATAAGAAAAAAGCACTCGCTTTAGTGCTTGACAAGCTAGATAAAACATATGGAAAGGGAACGGTAATGACTTTAGGTGATGAATCTATAGACAATACTATTGAAGTAATTCCTTCCGGTTCTTTAGGGTTAGATATTGCTTTAGGAATAGGCGGATATCCAAAAGGAAGAATCATTGAAATATATGGACCTGAATCTTCAGGTAAAACAACATTGACCCTTCACGCTATTGCTGAAGCTCAAAAAGCAGGTGGTATTGCAGCATTCATTGATGCAGAGCACGCTTTCGACAGAACGTATGCTGCGAAATTAGGAATTGATCTTGAAAACCTGATCATTTCTCAGCCGGACAACGGTGAGCAGGCGTTGGAGATTGCAGATAACTTAATCCGTTCAGGAGCTATTGATATCGTTGTCATTGACTCTGTTGCTGCTCTTACACCAAAAGCAGAAATTGAAGGTGAAATGGGAGATTCTAAAATGGGTCTTCATGCAAGATTAATGTCTCAGGCATTAAGAAAGCTTACAGCTACTATTTCAAGAACAAAATGTACCGTAATTTTCATCAACCAGTTGAGAGAAAAGATCGGTGTAATGTTTGGAAACCCTGAAACCACTACCGGAGGTAACGCTCTTAAGTTCTACGCTTCTGTAAGAATTGATATCAGAAAAGCAAGTGCACCTATCAAACAGGGTGATGAAGCAATCGGTAGCCGTGTGAAAGTGAAAATTGTGAAAAACAAAGTAGCACCTCCTTTCAAACAAGCAGAATTTGACATCATGTATGGAGAAGGAGTTTCTAAAGTAGGAGAAATTCTTGATACCGCTGTAGATATGGGAATCGTGAAGAAAAGTGGATCTTGGTTCAGCTACGAAGAGACTAAATTAGGTCAGGGACGTGATGCTGTAAAAGATGTTTTAAGAGATAATCCGGATCTTGCTGAAGAATTGGAAGGTAAGATCAAGGAAGAAATGAAAAACAAATAATTTTTCAGAAAAATATAGAAAAGGCAGTCTTAGGATTGCCTTTTTCTGTTTTTAAAATAAAGATTTTTTTAACGCAAAGGTTTCATCTGTATGCTGTAATATTTTTAAGAGAGCAAAGAGAGGAATCAATTTCATTGATTCTTACTAAGCAAACGCATCATTTACCACAAAGCTCCATCAGCGATGCGCCCTTATAATCAGCTTTCAAATCATATATTTTTTGCGTTTAAATAAATGAAGGATCGGAAAATAAAAAAGAGGTCATTCCGTAGAACAACCTCTTTTATATTTTATATTTTAAAAAAATTATTCAGCAATTTTACCTTGCAGTTGAAGTGCTCCGGTTACCTTCATTCCTTTTGTTGGAGTTTCAAATCTCATATTCTCTTTATTCACAAAAGCATCAATGGTGAAGAAATCTTCATTCTCTTCATTGGTGATCAGCTTCAACTTCAAAATATATCCTTTAACACTTCTATCTTCAAGCAATTCTGTTTCCTTAAAATCTACAACCTGTCCAATAAAGTCAAAACATGCATAATTAGGAAGATCCTGGCTTGGTGCATACGTTGTGAAATCTTCACTCATTTTAGTCCCATCTGGCAAATCTGTGTTTGTGTGAACATCAAGAATAAACACAATTCCACTGATATTTACCTTCAGATGAGGCTGTGTCATATAGGTATTTTTGTTTTCAGCATAATCTGTTGCAAAGAACCAAACTGCAAAAGTTTCTCTGGCAGGTCCTGCTACAATCGCCTGTAAATTCAATGCATTTTCCCATTCCCTGATTGATCTTGTTTCAAAATCCAATGTATAATCCGTTGTTACTTCCGGAATGATAATGCTTAATTCCTCCGTTAAAGTAGTTTTAAATGTTACCCCATCAAATTCTGTTTTACTCTTAATATCCACTGATGGATCAGAAGATTCAGACTGTGTAAGAATAGCATTAAGATACTGACCGTAATCTTTAGTCTGGAAATTCTGATGACCAAAAATTCCACTCCACGTATTCATCATGTTATGAACATTGGATTTTCTGATGATGATTCCTGCCTCATTAGTCATTTCAGGAGCTGCAATTCCTTCTGTGTTCTGGAAATAATTTTGTCCTTCAATCAACTGATGGTTCATGATCGCATTATTTTCTTCATGAGAAAACTCTGCAAAACCTTTATAAGTAATATTTTGGTTTTCGAAAACATAAGGCAACCCTGTTTTCTTCTTTTCATCACCGGCAAAGTGATAAGCAAGTGAAATTCCTTTGAATTCTCCTTCCTGAATTGCCGGAGTGTGATTACCGTTATGATCAAACTGAGAATGATACAGGATCACATAAGATTTGATCTTTCCTTCCTGAAGTTCACTTTCAAACTTTTCTTCCATCTGTGCAATCGCTTGTTGTGGAGAAAGTGCATAAGCATCTTCAGTTACCATATACGCAAAGCCTTCTACCTCGCCATTTTCTTTTTCAAAAGCAGAAAGAAGCGTATACTCACCTCTTAGCTGAAGGGCAATAGAATACACGATATAATCATTATAAATCCTGATTTTTTCATATTCTTCATTTACTTTCGGCTCTTCTACCGGCTGCGAAGGGATTTCCGGTATTGTTTCCACAACTTCTTCCACCACTTCCTCTACTACTTTTTCTTCCGGCATTTCCATTTCCTGAACCGGAGTACTTACATTTTCCTGACTGTTATTTTTCTTCTTAAAAAAATCAAAGATTCCCATACTGTTATTTATAATTGGCGGTAAATATAATAAAAGTGCTCAACAGACCCAACATAAAAAAAATGCCATTGTGTCAGTTTCTCCTTCATTGGTTTTGTAATAAAAAATTCCGGCGGAGCCTTTGGCTCCGCCGGAATTTTATTAATTAGGCTTATCATCTGTCAGCTCAAATCCCCAATCTTTTCCTTTTTGGGTTGCCGGGATTCCTTTTGTCATCCAGACCGGAGCTTTAGCACCTTTAAGATAGTAATCAAAAAACTGCTGTTCGCGGATTTGAATATCTTTTCTGTTCTGGCGTTTAATAAGATTATGATCATCACCATTATAATTCAGAAGCCATACTGGTTTTCCGAGACGGCGTAATGCAGTAAACATTTCAATTCCCTGATACCAAGGCACAGCTCCATCTTTATCATTACTCATAATAACTACCGGAGTTTTTACCTGATTAATGGCGAAGAGCGGAGAGTTCTTAATATAAAGATCCGGTGCATCCCATAAATTCTTTCCTAGTCTGCTCTGCGATTTTTCGTACTGGAATTGTCTGTTCATTCCGGAAGTCCATCGGATTCCTCCGTATGCAGAAGTCATGTTGACAACAGGAGCACCACTCCATGCAGCCGCATACATATTGGTATGAGCAATAAGATAGGCTACCTGATAGCCTCCCCAGCTTTGTCCCTGGATTCCTATTTTAGTACCATCTACCCATGAGTTTTGCTTTAGCTTTTCAACTCCTGAATTAATGTATTCCATCGCAGATTCTCCCGGGAAACCATCTGTGTAAGAAATATCAGGTGTGAAAACCAGATACCCGTTGCTCACAAAATAAGAAATATTTAATCTTGAAGGCGTAGGAGCTGGCGCAACATAACGGTTTAAATTATCCGAAAGCTTTTCGTAGAAATAAACAATCATCGGATATTTTTTATTCGGATCGAAATTTTCTGGTTTGTATAAAACCCCTGTGGAAGTATTTCCTTTTGGTGTTGTCCAGTTTACCAATTCATCTGTTCCCCAGTTATATTGATTTTGCTGTGGATTGGTATTGCTCAGTTTTTGTTGTTCTGAGAAATCAGATGTTGCAAAAATATTGGGAGAATCTGTATACGATTCTTTTACCAAAATATATTCCTCAGCATTTTTTGCTTTTTGAAGAGTTCTGTATCCCCAGACATTTTCCATCTGAATTTTTACAGGATCAGAATTCTTCTGAATGGATGTTTTAAAAATACCATTCGCCTTGGTTGTATTATCAAACGCTGATAAATAAATAGTCGATTTTCGGTTTAAGCTTTTAATATCTTTATCTAAATCATAAGTATCGAATGTTATTTTATGCTTACGACCAAATCCATTGGTAATATTTCTCGGCTTTTTTGAACCGTCCAGGAAAAACTCCCAAAGATCGTAACGGTCTCTGATAATCACAGATTCATCATTATCTGTCCAGGATGCTATCCCGTAAGAATTTGGAAAATCCGGCATATCAAATTCTTCATCCACAAAAGAAACAGGTAAGCCGGTATTTAATGGAAGGGTTTGCTTTGTTTTCACATTATAACTCATCCACTTCCCTTTTTCTTTATCAAAGATGACAACAAATTTACCAAGCGGAGATACCGCAGCAGCTCCATTTAGGTTTTGAATAATTTCCGTTCTGTCGCCCGTTTTATTGTCGATTAGAAAATATGTTTTCTTTGTGGCGCCTTCCCATTGTGAAGAAATACGATTGTTGATACTGGTAATTCCCAATGCAAATTCTGCATTTCCTTCATTTACCAATCGTAAAGTATCTAAATCTTCTCCATCGATATTTCTGAAGAAATCCGGTTTTTCTGTTTGCATTACTGCAGCATATGATTTCTTCAGATCATTTTTCAATTCTTTTAGCTGTACTGTTTGCAAATAGTCATCTCTATAGTTCCAGACATCTACTACCGCGTGGTCATTTGCAATCATTGCCGTATCTTTTGCAACAGGTTTTGGAGCAACACCAAAATACAGCTGTTTCCCATTTTTACTGAACAGAGGTGAACGGTTTTCAGAAATCACCCAATTTTTTTTCATCTGAGCATTCTCATTGGTGACAATTTCTTTTTTGTTTCCTTTAAAATTAAAGTAATACAACTGATATAATTTCACCAGATCATTCTGTGCGGAAGAAGTGCCTACATAGGCTAATTGATTTCCATCTTCATCAAAAGATAACTGTAAAAAATCACCTTCCATTTCAGAAATTTTATTCACCGTTCCTTTTTGCAGATCTACCACCTGAACAGTTTGCAATGCATATTTCTTCGGCTTTGATTTGTCGGTATCTTTTTTATCTGCAGATTTTTCATCTGTTGATTCTTTTCCTTCTTTTTTATCCTTTTTTTCGTCTGGCTTTTTTGTCACAAAAACAAGTTGTTTCCCATTTTTACTGAACTCGTAGCGTATTACATTATCATATGTTGTACTTTTTCCATCCAATAGATTTCGCACTACAAGCTGTAAAGGTTTTACATTTTTGTCTTCGTCTTTATTTTCATCTCCATCTTCTTTATCAGAAGCATCATCCGAAGATTTGTCTTTTGTATTTTCCAAAAGGTAAGCAACATAAGAACCCGCTTTTTCAGGAATCTTAAACGATTTTACATTAGGAATTTTCTCTGTTTTATCATTGACGAAATCAACAATAGCCAGGCTATCTTTCGTTAGTTTATTTTTCTTTAGTTTTTTATCTTTTACCGCTTTTATATCTTTATACTGCGGTCTGATTTGAAAAACAGCAAACCTTGAATCATTGGTAAAATCTACTTTTGTAGCTCTTTCAAACTTCTTTGTTGTTTTATTTTTAACAGAAAATAAAGAAAGGTTAGAATTTCCTTCCTGAGCATCTACAGAATAGGCAACCCATTTTCCATCATTTGAGATTTTTCTCGAGCCGATATTTTGCCAACTGTCATAAACAGAATGGTCTAAAGGCTTTTTCTGCGCATACACGAAACAAGTCATGATGAGCAGAATAAAAACTGTACATTTCAACTTCATTTTTAAAATATTTTAAGAATTAAAAATAAGGTATTTCTTTGAAAAATCCATAGGATATCCCTATTGGGCTATAAATTGGAAAAAATGTCAATCTGTCACATTCCTCCGGATGGTATTTTTTTTGAGAAATATTTGAAAATTAAAAATTATAAAATATGATGACTAAAGGAAATATTAATGTATCTGTGGAAAACATTTTCCCACTTATTAAAAAATTTCTTTACAGTGACCACGAAATATTCTTAAGAGAATTAATCTCTAACGCAACGGATGCTACTCTAAAACTGAAGCATTTAACAAGCATTGGGGAAGCAAAAGTGGAATATGGAAATCCAAAACTTGAAGTTAAGATCGACAAAGATCAGAAAACGTTACGTATTATCGATCAGGGTATTGGTATGACGGCTGAAGAAGTTGAAAAATATATCAACCAGGTTGCTTTCTCAGGTGCTGAAGAGTTCCTTGAAAAATATAAAGATTCTGCGAAAGATTCGGGGATTATCGGACATTTTGGTCTTGGATTCTACTCTGCATTTATGGTAGCAGAAAAGGTAGAAATTCTTACAAAATCTTATAAAGATGAACCGGCAGTACGTTGGATCTGCGATGGAAGCCCGGAATTTACACTTGAAGAAACTACTGACAAAACAGACAGAGGAACGGAAATCATCCTTCATATTGCTGAAGATTCTGTAGAATTTTTAGAGGAAGCAAAAATCCGTGAACTGTTATTAAAGTATAACAAATTTATGCCTGTTCCGATTAAATTCGGGACTAAAACCCATACACTTCCATTACCGGAAGACGCTCCTGAAGATGCTGTGGCTGAAACGGAAGAGGTAGACAATATCATCAACAATCCGGTTCCGGCATGGACGATTGCTCCAAACGAACTGACCAATGAGGATTATATGAAGTTCTACCACGAATTGTATCCGATGCAGTTTGAAGAACCATTATTCAACATCCACCTGAATGTTGATTATCCTTTCAACCTTACCGGAATTTTGTTCTTCCCGAAGCTGAGCAACAATTTGAATATCGACAAAGATAAAATTCAATTATACCAAAACCAGGTATTCGTAACAGATGAAGTAAAAGGGATTGTTCCGGACTTCCTGATGTTGCTGAGAGGGGTAATTGATTCTCCGGATATTCCATTGAACGTTTCCCGTTCTTATCTTCAGGCAGACGGTGCTGTAAAGAAAATTTCATCTTACATCACGAAAAAAGTAGCCGACAAAATGGCTTCTCTGATCAATGAAAACCGTGAAGATTATGAACAAAAATGGAATGACATCAAGGTTGTAATCGAATACGGAATCGTTACTGAAGAAAAATTTGCTGAAAAGGCAGACAAATTCACATTATACCCTACCACAGACGGTAAATATTTCCTTTGGGATGAATTGGTAGAGAAAATAAAACCAAGCCAAACCGATAAGGATAACAAACTGGTTGTACTGTACGCTACCAATGCGGATGAACAGCATAGCTACATCCAGTCTGCGAGAGATAAAGGATATGAAGTTCTGTTATTAGACTCTCCTATCATTTCACACGTGATTCAGAAACTGGAAACTTCAAAAGAAAATATTTCGTTTGCAAGAGTAGATGCTGATCATGTTAATAATCTGATCAAAAAAGATGAGCCGATAATTTCAAAATTGAATGAAACGGAAAAAGAATCTTTGAAGAAGAATGTAGAGGAAGCAATTCAGGATTCTAAATTTACGGTTCAGCTTGAAGATCTTGATAGCAATGATGCTCCGTTTACTATTACACAGCCAGAATTCATGAGAAGAATGAAGGAAATGCAGGCGACAGGCGGAGGCGGTATGTTTGGAATGGGAGGTTTCCCGGAGATGTACAATCTTGTGGTGAACTCAAACAGTGAGCTTTCCAATCAGATCTTAAAGACTGAAAGTGCTGAAGAGAAAGAAAGTTTAATCAAATATGCTCTTGATCTTGCCAAGCTTTCACAAAACTTACTGAAAGGAAAAGACCTGACAGATTTTATACAGAGGAGCTATAAGCAACTTGAAAAATAAATTACCAGAGACTGTTTCATTTTGAAGCAGTCTTTTTTTATCTGAAGAAAGGTTGGAAAAACGCAAAGGCGCTATTTTTTTGAATACTATGTGTTGTAAGATGCAAGGATTTTATCTCCGATAAATATTGTAGGCTGTTTTTTATTTTTTTATCTCTCGCTGATTTTGCTGATGACGCAGATAATAAAAATCTGTGCAATTCGGGTGATCTGTGGGAATATTTTAATAAAAATGAACTTCCATTCTTGCTGAAATTCTAATATTGAGCGAAGTTGAAATGTTCTTGCACTTTAAATTTTCATAATAAATAAAAACCTTATAGGTTTAAATGGCTTCTCTTACCACTAATCTTTGATCAATCAGAAATTATCATTAAATGAGAGGGCTAGCACGAAGAAAATTTTCAACAATTACATCAGATAATATTTGTGTTTTTAAGTTTGGTTTCCTTTTATCTTTAATCTTATTCTCTATCGCATATTTTTTTCTACTTTTTATTGTATAGCTTCTGCTTTTTTGCCATTTTTGTATAAAATGTCGGTCATGCAAAAAGAAAAATTACGCGTCATCAGAAAGCAAAAAGGCTATACTCAACAACAGGTAGCTGACTTTATCGCAACAGATGTATCCAATTACAGCAGAAAAGAAAGCGGTGATGTAAGAATTGTAAAAGATGAGTGGGACAAACTTGCCCGTTTTCTGGATGTACCGTTTGAGGACATTTATGAAGAGGATGAACCTGCAATAGTTATCAATAATGATCATCCTGTATTTAATGACAGATCATCTTCTGCAGGAGTAATTACTAACCAGAATAACTATGATAATATTCCGGGAGCTATCATTGAAAATCTACAAAACTATATCGCTCTGTTAAAAGAGGAAAATGAAAGGCTGAAAGAAGAACTGAAAGGTCTCCCAAGAGGAAGAAAATAATACGGTTTGAAACTGTAGAAAATATAGATGTCACTTCATATTAATGTATGGAGTGACATTTTTTTTTACGGAGGTCTTTGAGGTGAGCGCTTTTTTAACGTTCTATGTTAACTTGCAAATAAATATGCTAAAAAATTAAGTGCCTACTTGTAAATAGTTTTTCTGATA
>NZ_JBLFDU010000017.1:0-84128 GCF_047345655.1 Chryseobacterium sp. T20 | reverse complement strand
GGACGGGACTCGAACCCGCGACCTCCGCCGTGACAGGGCGGCATTCTAACCAGCTGAACTACCGGATCAATTTTTTTAAAAGAAATTGAGAAAACTCTGCGATCCGGACGGGACTCGAACCCGCGACCTCCGCCGTGACAGGGCGGCATTCTAACCAGCTGAACTACCGGATCATTATTTGAAAGAACATCGTTTCTTTTTCGTGGTTGCAAAATTACAACTTTTTTTGTTATCTGCAAATTATTTTAAAAAAAATGCCTTCCAATACTGGAAGGCGTTCATTATCAAACTTATTTTTTTATAAGTGAGCGCTTAATTTTTCAGCGATTACCTCTTTTGGAGCTACACCTACTAATTTATCTACTACTTCTCCATTCTTAAAAATAAGAACTGTAGGAATATTTCTGATACCATACTGCATAGAAATCTCCTGGTTGTTGTCTACATCTACTTTTCCAACTACTGCTTTACCTTCAAAATCTGATGCTACTTCTTCGATGATTGGTCCTAAAGTTCTACAAGGTCCACACCATACTGCCCAGAAGTCTACTAATACCGGTTTGTCTGATTTTAAAACCGTATCCTGAAATGAGCTGTCTGTAATTTCTAAAGCCATTTTTGTTTCTTTTATTTTAATTAATATTATTTTCTTTTAATCCTTTATTTGGATATCCAAAATTACGCTTTTTAGAGCACAAGCCTATCTATGCTCAACATTAGTTTTTTCTATAGTGTAATCGCTTGAAATTTCCTTTAATGCATTGACCAATGTATCGATCTCCGCTTTGGTCGTCATATGGCTGAACGAGATACGTAATGGAGTACAGTGATCCATTTCGTCCTCAGAAAGTACCATCATCATAACCATTGAAGGTTTTGACGCTCCTGATGAGCATGCACTTCCCTGAGAGATGGCAATCCCTTTCATATCTAATTGAAGTCCTATGAGTGGATTTTTATAAGGTAATAAAGCACTTAAAACGGTATAAAGACTGTTTTCCTTTTCAGCACTTCTTCCATTGAATTTAATTCCTTCTATTTCAGCAGAAAGTCTTTCAATTGCATAATCCTTGATACTCTGCATATGGTTGGTATAGTCCTCCATATGATTCAGCGAAAGTTCTAATGCTTTTCCTAATCCTACGATACCACAAACATTTTCAGTTCCTGCTCTAAGACTTCTTTCCTGAGGTCCTCCGGTAATAATTCCTTTTAAACCTGTTGCTTTTCTGATAAACGCAAATCCAGCTCCTTTTGGACCATGAAATTTATGGGCACTGCAGGATGCAAAATCTACAGGAATATCAGAGAAGTCAAGGTTCATATGAGCCATTGTCTGTACCGTATCTGAGTGGAAAAGTGCATGGTATTCTTTGCACAGCTGGGCAACCTGTTTAAGGTTGATGATATTCCCAATTTCGTTGTTGGCATGCATTAAGCTTACCAATGTTTTTTTATCTGAAGCTTTTAAAAGTTCTTCTAATTTAGCAAGATCAATATCTCCTTTTTCATTCGGGCGGATATAGTTTACTTCTACTCCTTTTCTGCTTTTCATATCCAGAATACTTTCAGAAACGCATTTATGTTCCAGAGGAGAACTGATGATTCTTTCTACTCCAAGGTGTTCTACCGAGGATTTGATGATCATATTGTTTGATTCGGTACCACAGGAAGTGAAAATGATTTCAGCAGGAGTTACATGAAGATAGTCTGCAACCTGTCGTCTTACATTTTCAATAAGGATTTTTGCTTCCTGACCAAAACTGTGTGTTGAAGACGGGTTTCCGAAATTCATTTTCATAGTGCCAACCATTGCATCTATAACTTCTTCTGCAAGCGGAGTGGTTGCGGCATTATCTAAATATACTTTATCCATTATTATTTTGAATATTTTAATTGTACAGAGGTAAATTTATAATCTGTGGGAACAGTAAATATAAACCAAGGGCTTGAAATCACCTGAATTTCCATTCCACCGGAAGGTTCTCCAGCCGGAACTTCTACATACAGAATCTGATTTTTCACAGATATACTTTTGATCTCTTCAATTTTGTGGCTCCCAGATCTGAAGGTTCCCAAATTGTATAAAACGACTTTTTTATTTTTCGGAAACTGCGGATATTTGATATAAGATTCTTTTCCTATTTCTGAAATACCAAAACTTCCGCTGATAATGTTGCGGAAATCCTTTTCTTCTTTAATAATTCTAAAGCCGGGAGTATCTGCCCCTCCCTGGGATTCAGAGACGAGAAGTTCAGCATTTCCCTGCACAGGAGAAGACTTCTGAGATGAAGTGCTTGCACAGCTCATGAAAATTGCTGTACATGCGATTAACAGGCTTTTCATTTTTTACAATTTTATCTCCCAAAATTAGTGAAAAAATTGGTAATGTCCCTCATTTGCCCATTTCAACATTGGCCGATCTCCTGAAGTATCACCAAATGCAATAATTTTATCGTATTTAGAATCGTTAATTTCTTCTTTAATTCTTACCAGTTTTTCTTTCCCGTTACAGTTTTTTCCTATAAAATTTCCAGTGAAAACTCCGTTCTTAAACTCTGCCCGCGTAGAAACAAGCTCCATTTTCAGTTCATCAGCGAAAGGCTTCACCCAGATATCTAATGAAGCGGTTACCAATAAACTCTGTGTATTATTCCTATCGATATTTTTTATAAAGTCTAATGCATTTTCCCGCACTATTTTAGGATAATGGTGTTCAAAAAATTGTTTGGATTTCTGTTCAATCTTTTCCTGAGTCTGACCTCTTAAAATAGAACCGATAAAGCTTTTTTTCACTTTTTCTGTTTCAGCCAGTTTCAGCTTCAGCAGAATAAAAAGAGGTACATGTCTTAAAAATTGTATACGATATTTTGTAGAATCGTAAAATTTAAGATACATAAACATCGTATCTTTATAAGTAAGGGTTCCGTCAAAATCAAAACAATACAATTTTTTCATTTTTTAAAGCTTTAATTTCTTGAATATAAACTCAGGGATATTCCTGATAATCATCATAATAATACCCCAAACCGGCAAAACATATGCCACGTTTCTCTGCTTTTTGAAGGCTTTGTAAATACAGGAAGCAGCCTGCTTGGGAGTTGCTGTCAGTTTCGGATTTAAAGGAAGACCTTCTGTCATCTTAGTTTCCATAAACCCCGGTTTTATGGTAAGTACGTGTACTTTTTTATCAAAAAGATAGTTTCTTAAACCGCTCAGATAAGCAGTAAAAGCTGCTTTTGCACTTCCATAGATAAAATTGCTCTGTCTTCCCCGGTCTCCTGCCACGGATGAAAGCCCGATAATCGTTCCTGATCTTCTGCTTTCAAACTTATGGGCAAAATAATTCATCACCGGAACCAGTTTTGAATAATTGATATCAATGATACGTTCTGTATTTCTGTTATCATACAATCCTTCCTCGGTTCCTTCTCCTAAATATCCTACGGCACAAAATAATACATTTGAATTGATATAATCAAATCTATTGTAATCAATTTCTTTTGTCAGATCCAGTTCAATGACTTCCGCCTGCTGCAGAAACTTTACATCAATGTGTCTCGCAAAACGCTCTGTAGTTTCTTTATTTGAGGTAAAAAGATAGATTTTTTCAAACTTTTCTCCTTCCTGAAGTGCTTTTTCCACAAAAGCCTGTGCCACTTCAGATGTACTTCCCAGAACTATCATTATGAATTGTTATTTATGATTCTTTTGTGCTGTAAAGACACAAATTTAGGATTTTGAATATTTTTCAGGTAGCTGGTAAGGGATGATCTGCTCATGCTGTCTTTGGTAAGATAAATTCTTCCTCCAAACTCCTGAACAATAGCATCCAGCTGATCTACCAGTTTTTTCAGTTTTGAATTAACTTTAAAATCCAGAGCCAACGTATATCCTTCCACAGGAAATGAGTTGTAAGCCTGAGGGTTGTTCTTTCCAAAAAGTTTTAAAACCGCTAAGAATGATCCGTTCCCGCTTTGGGCAATCGTTTCAAGGATTCTTTTCATTCCTTCTTTTCCCGCTTCTTTAGGAATTACCATCTGGTATTGTATAAAACCGGACTTCCCATAGATCTTATTCCAATCTGTGATAGCATCCAATGGATAGAAAAACGTCTCATAGTCGATAAAGTTTTTCACTTCTTTTTTAGACTGTTTTTTATAGTACAACCAGTTGAATATTTTTACGGTAAGAGCATTCAGTACAAATCCCGGAAAATAAAAAGGAACGGTAGGCTGCAGTTTTTTCTTTAATCTTAAAGGTGTTTTTGAAAAACTCTGAGGAAGTTCATGCTGAAACGCATGTTCTCCTCTCATGAGAATACTTCTTCCGATATTTTTTCCTTTCTGAAGACAATCAATCCAGGCAACTGTGTAAGTCCAGTTTTCACTTTCATCAAACAGCTTAAATATCTCATCCAGATTTTCCGCTTTGATGCTTTCCTGGCGAATATATGCGGACTCTATATTTTTAAGTTTAAATTTTGCGGTAAGAATAATCCCTGTAAGTCCCATTCCACCAATGGTAGCCCAGAACTTTTCTGAATTCTCCTCTCTGGAGCAGGTGATAATTTCACCTTTCTCAGTCATTAGCTTAAACTCGATCACATATTCTGAAAAACATCCTTCTGCATGATGGTTTTTTCCATGAACATCGGAAGCAATAGCTCCTCCTACTGATACAAATTTTGTCCCGGGAGTAACGTATAGAAAGTACCCCTGTGGAACAGCTATTTCCAGTACATCTGAAAGCAGCACTCCGGATTCACATTCTATGATCCCGTTCAAACGGTCAAAATTGATGAATTTATTTAATTTTTTAGTTGAAAATATAGATTCTCCCAACGAAGCATCTCCGTAACATCTCCCATTTCCTCTCGCAATAACTTCGTTGTGATTGAGCACAAATTCTTTTATTCTTCTGAAACTGTCCTCAGATCTCATTTCCTTCTCCACTATAGGGAAATTTCCCCAGTTTGTAACTTTCTGTATGAAATTCGGTTTCATTTCTTAAAATAAATTTGAATTAAAAATGCAACTACCCAAAGCAATAAAGTAACCTGTATGTAACGGTCTCTGTAAACAATTTTTGTAGGAGATTCCGTTCTGTTATAAACCAGTGTCTGCTGAAGATATCTTAACAACGCAAATACAACGAAAATCACAGTATAAAAAACTCTTTCATGAAATCTTTCCTGAACTTCCGGAGAAAGGGTAAACATCAGATAGCAAACAATAGCCAGTGTAATAGAAATGGATAAGGCTATATCCGCAAACTGCACATTGTATCCATCCAGTGCTTTTCTTGTTTTTCCTGAAACCTGGGCATTGATAAGTTCTCCCCTTCTTTTTCCTATAGCCAATACCAAAGCCAATACAAATGTCAGGAGAATCGCCCATTGTGAGATACTGATTCCTGTAATATAACCTCCAGCCAGTACACGCAATACGAATCCTATAGCAATGATAAAGATATCAATGATAGGAACATGCTTCAGCCTGAAAGTATAGGCAAGATTCATAATCACATAAAACCCTATGATGATTGCAAATTTCCAAAGAAATTCATGGAAATAAAGTTGAGTAAAAAATACAAGACCAATATCTGCAATGATAAGGCCTATCAGAATTCCTATCGCTTTTGATTTTGAAATAGCTCCACTCGCCAAAGGTCTTCTCCTTTTTTCGGGGTGTTTTCTGTCTGCTTCAATATCATTGTAATCATTCAGGATATAGACAACACTTGCTGCAAGCGAAAATATGACAAATGCAAAAATGCTTTTGAGCAGCAGATCTACATTGGTAATATTACCTGAAAAGAATAGAGGGACAAATACAAAAAGGTTTTTCACCCATTGCTCCACACGGAGCAGTTTTAAATATTTCTTCATTTATGTTATTTCAAATACAAAAATAATAAATTCAAAATTTCTAGCATAAAAATACAAAAAAAACCGCCGGGGCGGTCTTTTACGAAAATATTTATATATTAAATTAACTATTGCCCTTGTTTGGCATCGTTAATCATTTTTTCATTGGCAGTAATAGCAAACTCTACTCTTCTGTTTTTAGCTCTTCCTTCATCGGTATCGTTGCTTGCTACAGGCATTGCTTCACCTTCACCTTTTGTAAACATTCTGCTTGATGCAATTCCTTTTCCTGATAAATATGCTTTCACAGCGTCTGCTCTTCTTTGAGAAAGTTTAAGGTTGTACTCATCCGAACCTTTGCTATCTGTATGACCATAAATGTTGATATTAGTATCTGGGTTGTTAACCAGTACTTCAGCTAATTTATCAAGGTTTGTCTGTGCAACAGAAGTAAGGTTTGAAGAGTCGAAAGCGAAGTTAACAATACTTTCATTCATGGTTACTTTAATACCATCTCCTACTCTTTCTACCTGAGCTCCTGGTAAAGTTTCTTTAATATCTTTAGCCTGCTTATCCATTTTGTTACCGATAACGTTACCTGCAACACCACCGATAATACCTCCTAATACAGCTCCGATAGCTCCGTTTCCTCCTTTACCTACATTGTTACCAAGGATACCTCCAAGTACTGCTCCTGAAGCAACACCTACTGCTGTACCTCTTTGTTGGTGATTTGAATTCTGAACCGCTTCACAGCTTGTCAATAATAATGCTGATGACAAGAAAAGGGCTCCTACGTATGTTTTTGTAAATTTCATTTTTTTGATCTTTTATGTTGATAAATTATTTCATCCCTGCTCTCTGGAAGTTGTAAACTACTTTTACATTACCTCCTTCAAAAGGAACATCTTGCTCAAGTGAAAACTGATCTGTAGTCTGATTGATCATGGTAAGGCTGTAACCAGCTGTATTTTGTTTTGCTTTAGTACCTGAAGCAATTTTTTTAAACATAAACGTATTACCGCCTTTTACTTCAAATTTGATTGGTTGTGTAATTGCCGGGCAATCTCCACCACCGTTTAAAGTATACGCTCCTGTCCAGTTATTAGGAATCAATCTCCAGTGGCTTCCTACGAAACACTGTGCGTCTGCACCTTCGTCAAAAGGTTTAATTTTATAACCTTTATCATAATCTATGCTCACAATCTGCCAGTCTCCTTTCATTTTAAGGAAGTCGGCTCTTTGATTTTGAGATGTAGCTGCTTTGTTAACAGAGGAACACGAAACTGCAAAAAGTGATGTTCCCAACATCCCTGCAAGTAGTAACTTTTTCATTTTGTTGTTTATTATTTTGTTACTATAAAGTTACAAAAAACCGTGCCAAAATTTAAAATAAAAAATAAAAAGTCCGAAAAAATTCGGACTCTTTATGGTTTCTCCTTAAACAGAGGGAGATAAATTATTTTTTAACAGCCTTTTTTACGGATTTCGAAGGCTTGGCAGTGCCTGAAGGTTTCCCTTTGTAGAAATTCGTATACGCATATTCTGCGGCTTTTTTCAGGTCGATAACTCCACCAGCCTGAGACTGATCACCAAATCCATCTGCAGTACTTGGATTGCTGCTTTTCACAAGAGCTTCGATAATCTGATAAGGTTTCAGATCCGGCATATAAGCCAGTAAAACAGCGGCTCCTCCGGCTACAACAGGGGAAGCCATAGAAGTACCCTGAAGATATTTATATTCATTTTTAGGAACGGTAGAATAGATTTCCTCTCCCGGAGCAAAAACATTCACCATCTTTTTATTGTAATTAGAAAAATCTGCTCTCAGAGCATTGTTTTTATTGGTACTTGCCCCTACTACAAGAACGTTGCTTACAAAAGGTTTTTCGTCTGTAACGTTTTTAAAGTTCGTAGGATAAGCCAAGTGCTCTGCTACATCTTCATTTTCGTTACCTGCAGCCTTTACTAAAAGAACGCCTTTATCTTCAGCATATTTGAAAGCATCCCACACCACATTTTTACCTGGAGAAACAGGCTTACCGAAGCTCATGTTTAATACTTTCGCACCGTTATCTACAGCATATCTAATGGCATTGGCAACGTCTTTATCTCTTTCATCACCATTAGGTACTGTTCTTACAGACATGATCTTAGCTACTTTGGAAGCGACTCCGTACTGCACTTCTTTTCCTTGCGGAAGTCCTGCAATAATACCTGCCACGTGGGTTCCATGTTCTGCATCAGGTCCTTCATAGTGATTATTCCCATAGATTTTTTCAGAATAATCATCGTAGTTATCCCCTACAATCTCTTTTCTTGGGTCATAAGAAAGGTCATATTGTTTTGCTGCAGGAGCAAAATGATCGATGGCTTCTTTCATTTGCTCTTTCATCTCTTTTTCAAATGCCTCTGCTGATTTTCCTTTGAATTCCGGGCTTTGTGAAATCTGTCCTAAAAAATCCAGGGCAATCGCGTCTCTCTGATCCGTTGGAGCTTTGATAGCGGCAATAGTTTCAGCGGTTACAGGCTTACCTCCTAATAGCTTTACCATATTAGGAATCAACTCATTCAGCATAGAATAGGTCTGAAAGTTTTGTTTCGCCTCGATACTTTTCTTGTTGAACATATCTTTGGCTTTCATGTACATCTCAAACTCCTCCTTCATTTTCGCCTGGTTGGCTTTATTTTTTGTGGAATCATCTCCTTCGAAAACTGGCTTATATTTGGCAACAACTCTTGTTACTTCCATATTATCGATATCAATATCACCGTTTTTACCTCCTATGAAATTCCATCCGTGTACATCATCAATATATCCGTTTCCATCGTCATCTTTACCATTTCCAGGAACTTCATTAGGGTTTGACCATAGGTTTTTTACCAATCCGGGGTGATCTACCTGTACTCCACTGTCTAACACTCCCACCACTACGGTTTTAGGCTTCAGGCCTTTAGATTCCAAGTATTTATAAGCATTTGCTGTATTTACCCCATATACTTTTGAAGTTGCAAAATCTTTATGATACCATGTCATCAGATCTTTATCTTCGTTGGGATCAATACTTTTAGCTTTAGACTCCTGTGCAAAAGAGAAACTAAAACCTGCTAAAAAAACTGCAGCTAATAATACCTTTTTCATATGTTGATATTTAATTTTTTAAAGACATATTCCAATCGCCACCTTCATGTTTTTTATCCTGAAAATTTCATCAAAAGCGATGGTATGCTAATATGATTGTTTTACATTTTTTATATATACCAATGATTCCGGGCCTTTATTACAAATAAGGTCAAGAACCGAAAGATCTTTCACAAATCCTAATTTATCAGAAAATGTCTGGTAATATTCTTCCATCTGAAACTCTGAAGGAAGCTTTGCCGAAAACTTTTCTCTGAAATTAATACTCTCCGGATTTTTGATATATTCTTCATTCAAAGAGTGTGCCTTTTCTGTTTTCAGTATCTGTTGGATCACTTCTATCCCTTTAAGGTTAAAATCCAGAAGGAACTTTTCTTTAAGGTCAAATATTTTTCTGAACTTATCTTCATAGTATTCGAAATAAGGAGAGCTCTGGTATGCTGTTTTGATTGATTTCCAGTGCAGGGTTCTCCAGTCTTCACGGTAAGAGATTTCAACATCTTTGAATTCTCTTTTTCCGTTATGGTTAATAGGAATTATTAATGACAATTTTCCGTTGGCGCCATAAATATTGGCTCTGTTTCTGTATGTCTGCTTCGGGAAATTTTCAAACTGTTCAAATACAATTTCATTCTCAGGATTCAAAAACACTGAGAACCATGAGATTGGGGGCATATAAAATGCCGGCAATAATACATTCGTCATATTCATAATGCAAAAATGAAGTATTTTTTCAAATACTTCATTCTATTTTAAGTTTAATTTTTCTATTAGTCGTCTTCAGTTTTTTTCTTTCCGAATAATTTCACGAAATACTCCCATCCGAAGAATAAGATCAGGATCATCGCTGCAACCCACCAGTAAGAGGTTTTATTGGCTTCTCCTGTATTGGTAGCTTTGAACATTCTTTCCCAACGGATTTTAAATGGTGCCTGATAAGTAGAACTGCTGTCAGAGAATGCACCCTGAAGGCTCATCCATGTAAACATTGGTTTTCCAACAATATTTTCTTCCGGAACGAAACCAAAGAATCTCGCATCTAATGAAGCATCTCTGTTATCTCCTATCATCATATAATAATCCTGCTGAATAGTATACTGATTCGCTTCTTTACCATTAATGAAGATCTTTCCGTTCTTTTTCTCCAAGCTGTTGTGCTCATATTCAGAAATGATCCACTGGTACATTGGCAGTGTTTCCTGATTGATTGCTACTACATCTCCTTTTTTAGGAATTCTGACAGGTCCGTACCAATCCTGATTCCAAGGTTTATTGATTGGGAAAATAGATTGTGTTGTATCGATTTTAGTTTTAGCTTCGTCTCTGTAATATACTGCAGCTTCTCCTTTTGGTGAAACTTCTTCCTTCATATCAATAACATGAGGAAGTTCTTTAATTTCTTTAGCAATTTTATCCGTTAAGCCCTGGAATCCATAAAGGAAACCTCCGTTATTCTGCTGTACTTCCTGAACCGGTAAGAATCCATAAGCTTTATATAAAGTAGGGATATCTAATTGAGCATCCGTCGTTACAAGGTATCTGTGCTGTACTTCCTGGTCTCCTAAAACAGTCTCCGGTTTTCCGTTCACGAAAAGTCTTCCGGCTCTCATTTCAAAAGTATCTCCTGCTGTCGCAACACATCTTTTTACGTAAGGATCTTTTCTGTCAATAGCAGTATGTACTGAATCCTGAGGATAGTTGAAAACAACTACATCATTTTTCTGTGGTTTATTGAATTGTAAAATTCTTGTATAAGGAAGCTTTACTCCATCTACATAAGATTTCGGATCATCTTTAGGATTTCCTTTCTGTCCTGTATCCATAATGGTTCCCTGAAGGAAAGGTATTGCTACCGGACGCATTGGAAGTCTGTATCCATAACTCCATTTGTTTACGAAAAGGAAGTCACCCACCAATAAAGTTCTTTCCATAGATCCTGTAGGAATCCCGAAAGGCTGTGTTACAAAAACGTGAATAATAGTAGCAAAGACTACGGCAAAGGTAATGGAACCAATGAATGTATCTTTCTTCTTATCATTTTTCTCTTCATCTGTAAGAAACAGATCGTTGGCATTTTCATCTTCTAACTCTACATCTTTAGAATAGTTGATGACCGCCATATAAATAAACGGCAGAATCACGGTAAGAATCTGATCTTTGAAAAGTGTTTTGCCGAACTTCTTCACTAAGTAAAGGTGGAAAACAGACATCATGATTGGTCCTACTATCGGAAGATAAGAAAGGATTGCCCACCATTTCGGATGTTTTGTTTCTTTAAGAATAATGAAATAGTTGTAGAAAGGGATAAAAGCAAACAAAGGGCTGTATCCCATTTTTTTGAACAGTTTCCAAGATGAAATCCCCATTAATACTGATAATATGAGGACATATACTGTATAAGTTAAAAAATAATTCATAAATTTTTGTGCCTATTCTTAAGATATAAATAATAAAAATGATGAGTAATAAATGATAAAAGCATCCGCTGTTTACAATTCACTATTCATCATTTTCTGCTTATTGGTCTGCAATTTACAGAATTTGTTACAAATTAAAGCCCCAAAACGTCTTTCATTGCGAAGTTTCCTTTTTTATCTTTAATCCACTCGGCAGCCACTACAGCTCCCAGTGCAAAACCGTTTCTGTTGAAAGCGGTATGCTTGATCTCAATTTCGTCTACTTCACTTCTATAATATACGCTGTGTGTTCCCGGAACTTCGTCTTCACGTACCGCAAAAATTCCAAGCTGCTTGCCTTCTGTTTCTTCCAGCTTCCAGGCATCGAATTTCGGATTGTTTTGAATGATTCCTTCTGCAATGGAAATTGCTGTTCCACTTGGAGCATCTTTTTTATGGATGTGGTGAATTTCTTCCAGCTGACAAGAGTATTCATCAACGTTTTTCATCAGAGCCGCCAGCTTTTCGTTGAGCGCAAAGAATAAATTCACACCTAAACTAAAGTTTGAACCATATAAGAAAGCAGTGCCATTATCTACCGCCAGTTTTTCAATTTCAGCTTTTTGATCAAGCCATCCTGTTGTTCCGCAGATCACCGGAATTTTATTTTCAAGACAAGCTTTGATGTTTTCAAATGCAACTTCCGGTAATGAGAATTCAATCACAACATCCGGATTATTAAGATTCTCAGCAGTGGGGGTTTCCTTCAGACGGGCAACTACTTCATGACCTCTCTTCTGTGCGATCTCATCAATGATCTTACCCATTTTACCGTAACCGACTAATGCTATTTTCATATAATCTTTTTATTTTTTAATCTGCATCCGATCCTCAGAACTTCTGCAGGTGTATTGTCTTTTAAAATCTATAACTTAAACTGAATCCTGTTTTTGGTGCGCTGTACCCATACTGATCCTGAATAACCGATGGTTTAAAAACCAAATCCGGGTCATGGCGGCTTTCGTAAAGGTGAGCATCTACTACAGCATCTACAATATTCAGAATATAGATCAAACCTGTAATGGCAATGGCATAATCCCTTTGTCTTTTGGCTCTGTCCTGTGCGTTACCCAAAGCTTTTTTGTCCAGCCACGGGTGACTGTCTACAAATTCATTAGGAGTACCATTCAGTTTTGCCACGTAATACTCGCGGTATTTTTTGTATTGATTATCATTCCATACGGCAATACCGACACCAGCACCTACCGCTCCCCAAACAATGGGAATTTTCCAGTATTTTTTGTTATAAAACTGTCCTAATCCCGGTAAAACAGCAGAATATAATCCCGCTCTGGTAGGGTTTAGCTTTATGGTTTTTGCTGTGGGACCATTCGCTTTTTCAAGATCTTCAATAATCTTTGCTTCTGTTTTGCTTGGTTTTACCACACGAGGTTCTTCTTTCGGAAGAGTCTGCATCCGAACGGTATCGATAGGTTTTACTTGTGAGTAAACCAGTGCAGCGATACACAAGAAAAATGTGAAAAATATTTTCTTCATTTATTTAATATGGGATAAAATATATTCCAGCTCTTCTTCATTTTTGAAGTCCAGAACAATTTTACCTTTTTTACCATTTCCAGAAGATTTGATTTCTACTTTTACGTCTAAGATATCTGCGATGGTCTTCTGGGCTTTTTTATAATTATTGGAAAGCTCCACTTTTGCTTTTTTGGCAGCAGGAGACTTCGGATTCTTCAATGCAGCAGCAGCCTGTTCAGCCTGACGAACGTTTAATTTTTCTTTGATAATAAGATCAAATAAAACCTGCTGATCTTCTTCACTTTCAAGACTGATAATCGCTCTTCCGTGTCCTGCAGAAATCTCACCGCTTCTGATGGCATTCTGAATATCCGGATTTAATCTTAACAGTCTGATAGAATTGGTAATGGTACTTCTGTCCTTTCCTATTCTCTGGCTCAGGTTTTCCTGAGTAAGACCGATTTCCTCTAAAAGCCTATGATAGGTTAACGCTATTTCGATAGCATCAAGGTCTTCTCTCTGGATATTTTCAACAAGAGCCATCTCAAGAAGCTCCTGGTCATTTACTAAACGGATATAGGCAGGAATAGTCGTTAATCCTGCAATTTTGGTTGCCCTGTAACGTCTTTCCCCGGAAATGATTTCAAACTTTTCACCGTCTTTTCTTAAGGTAATCGGCTGGATTACGCCTAAGTTTTTAATGGACTGTGCAAGTTCGTTTAATGCTTTTTCATCAAAATAAGTTCTCGGCTGCGTTGGGTTCGGATAGATATCTTCAAGCGCAACTTCCACAATATTTCCCACAAACTTATCTGCTCCTTCATCAGTAGCGGAATTGATAGTTGCTTTGGATTCTGCACTTAAAATGGCACCCAAGCCGCGTCCCATAGCTCTTTTTTTGTCCTTCATAGATATAATTGATAAATGATGTTTAAAAAGTGATGCCTAGCAATCACCTGTTGGCCATTTATTATTAATTTAATTCTTTATTAAGTTTTCATTCTTCAAAAGAACTTCTTCAGCTAACTGAATATACTGAACGGCTCCTTTACTTTCTGCATCATAGTTCAGGATACTTTCTCCAAAACTTGGTGCTTCACTCAATCTTACATTTCTGCTGATGATAGTTTCAAAAACCATTTCAGGGAAATGTAGATTTACTTCTTCAACAACCTGATTGGATAATCTCAATCGGCTGTCATACATGGTTAAAAGAAGACCTTCTATTCCAAGATCTTTATTGTGAATCTTCTGAACATTTTTAACGGTATTCAACAATTTCCCAAGCCCTTCTAATGCAAAATACTCACACTGGATCGGAATAATTACAGAGTCTGCTGCCGTAAGCGCATTCACGGTAATAAGACCTAAACTTGGTGCACAGTCGATGATAATATAATCATAATCATCTCTTACACTTGCCAATGCTTTTTTCAGCATATACTCACGGTCTTCCTTGTCTACCAACTCTATTTCCGCTGCTACAAGGTCGATGTGTGACGGGATAATATCCAGATTTGGAGTCGCCGTTCTTTTGATACACACTCTTGTATCTGCACTGTGCTCCAGTAGATTATAGGTAGAATACTGAACATCTTCAACACCCAGACCGGATGTTGCATTCGCCTGAGGGTCAGCATCAATGATTAATATTCTTTTTTCCAATACTCCTAATGCTGCTGCCAAATTTACAGCGGTGGTAGTTTTACCAACACCTCCTTTTTGATTAGCAATACCTATGATTTTTGCCATTATTAGAACTTTAAGTTTCAAAAATACACTTTTTTCTTTGCTCTCGGTGAGTGGAGAAAATCAAAATTGAGTTAAAATATTGTTAATAAGCAATTTAACGATAAAAAAAATTATCCACAAAAAAAAATCTTTGTGGATAACTATTTGAAATTTACTTTTCCGTATTAATTCTCAAATTTCATGGAGATAGGAAATTTGAAATAACTTCTTACATATTCTCCTTTTTTGTTTTTGGCCGGGATCCATTTTCCTCTGTTGGAAATCATTTTAATTGTTCTCATTGCCTCATTATTAAAATCGGCGTTGGTTCCGTTAGCTTTTACCCCTGAGATGGTTCCGTCCATTTCTACAATAAAGGTAACTGTCGTTTTTACAACCTCATCTGATTCTACTCCTGAACCATCGAAGCTGTTCATTACTTTATTTCTGAAGGAGTCTATTCCTCCTGCAAAACTAGCTTCTACGCTAGGATCTTTATCAATAACTGAAGGATCTGTTTTTTCAACCACCGGATCTGCTTTTACAGCTGGCGGTCCATCACCTCCGATAACCCTTGGTACAATAGGAATATAGGTGGTATTTGGAGTTTCTTTACCTTCTGATGTTTGTGTACTTGCTACCGCGTTAATTTTATCCTCAACTTGCTTTTCATTGGTAACAATTGCTTTAGGCTCCGGCAATCTGTCATCATATGTTTTTACAGCAGGAGCTGGTGGAGTGGGTTTTACAATTTGTACCGGCTGATCTTTCGGCTTTTCTACCTCCTGAATTTCAACGACTCTCGGAAGTTCATATATTGTTCCGACAGGCTCGTCAACAGGTTTCATTGCAGAAATCACAAACGGTGTAATGGATACTGCGGCCATTAAACTTGCTCCGATAAAAAGCGCTTTTGTTAATATTCTATCTGATTCGTTTCTTAATACATAGGCACCATAGTCTTTATTGCGGTGCTCAAACAGAACTTCGTTAAAACGAAATTCCTGGTTTTGGTTATGTTGTTTCATCACTACTACTATTTAAACTGTTAAAAATTGTGATTATTAGTTTTGTTAGCTCTTATCGATAAGCAATGTTGTAATATCAAAACATCTGCCAAAATTTTAGCAAAACAACATAATATTAGAAAATTTTATGATAATGTTTAAATTTTAACATTTACAAATAGAAAGTTTATCTAGAAAAACACCATTATTTTTTATACAAATAAATAAGCCCAAATAACAGAGTACAAGTTGAGTAGAGATACTATAGAAGCAGTAGAATAAGAGTAACCGGTATTAATAATCCCAGCGCATTAATAATAATCAGAATAACAGAACTGATCTTTGTTTTCAAAAAGCTTTTTGCAGCAAAATAAATTCCACCCGTACTAAAAAGCAAACTGCAGACAATAAAAAGAATCAATACAAAATCTGAAATCGCACTAAGGGGCAAACCTAAATACACGATAAACAAAACAGCATAGGCAATCGTAAGGTATAAGCTGATGACGATATTGTCCAGAAAACGCTGGGGTATTTTATTCTCTTCCATTATTTTTTTTATTTATATTTTTCTACTAAAAACAAAAGTAGATAAAAATTCAAAACTGGAATCATCTCTTAATTGGCTGGCTCCTAACATCCTTGACAAGTCTGTAAAAGAAAATTTTAAACAAAAAAAGAGACCATCCAATGATAGTCTCTCTGTTATTTTATGTCTAAGAATATTAGAATAATTCTTTTCTGATGATGTTCTGACTTCTTTCAGGACCTACAGAAACTAAGTATACATTGATTCCTAAGTATTTCTCAATAAACTCGATGTATTTCTGAGCAGTGTCAGGAAGTTCATCATAGCTTCTTGCTTTTGTAATGTCTTCGCTCCAACCTGGTAAATCCTGATAGATTGGTTCGTAGTTGTATAATTTTTCTGTTGAAGAAGTGAAATAATCGATGATTTTTCCATCTTCAGTTTTGTAATGAGTTACTACTTTAAGGTTTTCAATTCCTGTAAGAACGTCAAGCTTAGTGATCACAAGGTTGTTGATTCCGTTGATCATACAAGCATGCTTCAAAGAAACAAGGTCTAACCAACCTGTTCTTCTTGGTCTTCCTGTAGTAGCACCGAATTCACCACCGATCTGTCTGATTTTTTCACCCAGTTCGTTATCTAATTCAGAAGGGAAAGGTCCGTTTCCTACTCTTGTACAGTAAGCTTTTGCTACTCCGATTAAGTTCTGAAGTGAAGTTGGCGGTACACCCGCTCCTGAACAAACACCTCCTGTAGATGGAGAAGATGAAGTTACGTATGGATATGTTCCGAAGTCGATATCAAGCATTAAAGCCTGAGCACCTTCGAACAATACGTTTTTACCATCTCTGATAGCCTCGTTCAGCTCTAATTCAGTATCAACGATTCTGTCCTGAAGCTGTTTTCCGATTGCTAAATATTCGTTGTAGATTTCTTCAACGTCTAAAGTTGGTTTTCCGTAATATTTTTCAAAAAGAGAGTTCTTAACTTTTAAGTTTTTCTCAATTTTGTCTCTTAAAATCTCAGGATTTAAAAGGTCTACCATTCTGATTCCAACTCTTGCAATTTTATCTTCATAACAAGGTCCGATTCCTTTCTTGGTAGTTCCGATCTGAGTTCCTCCGTGTTCCTCTTCACGGTAAGTATCCAAAAGGATGTGGTAAGGCATGATTACATGCGCTCTTCTGCTGATAAAGATATGATCTGTTCTCAAGCCTTTGCTCTCGATCTGACCAACTTCTTTAATGAAAGACTTAGGGTTTACCACTACTCCATTCGCAATGATACATTTCCCTTTGCATTGAAGAACTCCTGAAGGAAGAAGGTGTAGAACGAATTTTTCATCACCCACATAAACCGTGTGACCAGCGTTGTCTCCACCCTGGAAACGTACTACATAGTCCGATTTTGCTGATAAAACATCCGTGATTTTACCTTTACCTTCATCTCCGTACTGAAGACCTACAACTACATAAGTTGACATATTTTACTTTTGTTTTTAGATTCGTGCAAAATTACTTTTAAAAAAAATGACGACCAAATTATAGAGGATATTTATTTTTAGTTGGGGTGAAAATCATGAGATTATATTTTTTTTGTTACATTTAATCCCATCATGAAAGAAAAATTAAATAGAATCATTCTCCCTTATCTTATAATTTCAATCACCTATTTTATTTTGTTTTCAATAATTTATTGGTTTCAAAATACATATTTAGAAATTGATGATTCCTATTTTGGATATTGGATTCCTATAATGACTTCAATAATTATTGTTTGGTTTATTGTAAGAAAGAAACTTAAACTACTTATCATTAGTGAAAAACAATATTCATTTTCTCTATTTATATTTTTTTTCCTATTAACAGCTCCAATTATAACTTTTACCTTTTATCTAAATAGGAAAAATGGTGAAATGACTTATTTAAATAACCCGGAAGAAATCTTTATAAAGCCAAAGACTTTATATTATTCAATACAAAATGCAAAAGTTGATAAATCTAACTATAGATTCTCTGTATCTAAATCAAGTGTTGATAGAGGAAATGAAATTGGCGTAGGATGTTATTATGTCTCTCCTATTGTAAATAAAAGAAAAATATTAAATGGATCACATAAATTATGGATGGGGTTATTAATTGGTCAAAAATTTAGTAATCGGGTTTTTGACAATAAGAACGAACAGGAAAAATTAATTTTTAATTTTATTGATTCATCTGCTGTTCAATTTACAAAACATCATTTTCAAACAAAATTCCTAAAAAGAATGTCTATTGGGGAGGTTGATGATTACAAAGAAGCGCTGGAAAATACAGGAATAAATACTAATGATTTAATTATTCTCCGAGAAGAAACAGGAACCTACGAAACCAGAACAGGAACAAGTTTAATTTGGACAATCATTTTACTTATCACCTCTAATATAACTTGGTTTTTATTAACAGGATTTGAAAAATTAAAAAAACAAAAGATTAAATAAGTTCTAATTTAGACTTAATTTAAAACAATATATTCTATCTTTGATAGTCATCTCAGGATACATCAGATGAATCAATTACTATGAACCCATCACAAAAGTCTTCCTATTTACCATCAAAAATAAACAGCAGCTCAGAACTTTTCTACACTCTGTTTTCCCCGGAAACAGCAAAAGCCACACTACTCATTGTTCACGGTATGCAGGAACACAGCGGAAGATATGCTGAGATTGCTAAATATTTTGCCAGTCATGGAATTGCTGTTTTGACGTATGATCATTTGGGGCACGGAAAATCTGTCAAGGAGAAAAAAGATATTGGTTTCTTCCAACTTGAAAAACCGGATGAAAGACTTGTTGCAGATGCTGAAATGATGGCAGATTATCTTACAGAAAAATATCCGGATGTTCCTCATTTTATTTTGGGACATTCTATGGGATCTTTTATCACACGTTGTCTTCTTCAAAAAGCAAGCAGTAAATTTTCGGGCGCCATCATTACAGGAACAGGCGGACCTTTGCCTGGAATAGATATATTGAGAGCTTATTTATCGTTAGCTAATACCATCGCACCGCATCATCGTACTTTCTTGAATTCTGTTTTCACTAGTGTCAACAATAAGCATTTTAAAAAGGATAAAGATTTCAGTGATACCAGCTGGCTGAGTGTCAATACAAAAAACAGAAAAGCTTTTGAGCAGGATGAACTTTGTGGAATTCCGTTTACTCATAATGCTTTTTATACTTTATTTACCATTTATAAAAGAGCCACAGCAAGGAATTGGGCTTCATCAATTTCCAAATCCTTTCCATTTTTATTTATAAGCGGGCAGAACGATCCGATTGGTGATTTTGGAAAAGGTGTGATGCAAACCGTCAACAACTTAAAAACTGACGGTTTTCAAAATGTAGATGTAAAGATCTATCCGGATATGCGTCATGAGATTTTGAATGAGGAAATACGGGAAGAAGTGCTGAAGGAAATCTCTAATTGGATTTCAAAGTATTAAAATCTCTCACAGATTATAGAGATTTCGCAGATTTTATAGAATAATAAATCATGAGAATACATATTTTCGGAGCTTCCGGTTCTGGAGTAACCACTTTAGGAAAAGCTTTGTCTGAGGAACTTAATATCGAATACTTTGACAGTGATGATTTTTTCTGGCTTAAAACCCAACAACCATTTACAGAAAGACAAAATCCTGAAATAAGAAATACTTCTGTTTCAGAGAAACTTCATACCACTGAAAACTGGATTTTTGGAGGTTCAATCATTCATTGGGGAGAAAATGTATTTCCGGCATTTGATCTGATTATATTTCTCTATCTACCTTCTGAACTCAGAATGGAAAGACTGAGAAAAAGGGAATTCGAAAGATATGGTGATGAACTGATCACCCATCCTGAAAGAGCAAAAAAATATCAGGAGTTTATGGATTGGGCCAAAGATTATGATCATAACACTGGTATTGCCAACAGAACTTTAAAAGCTCATCTTGAATGGTTATCTGACATAGATACACCTCTGATTGAACTTTCAGGGGACTATGAGTTGCCTCAAAAGATGGACATCATTTTGAATCAAATAAAACAGGGAAACTTACTTGCTAAGTAGAGATTGCTTCGCTTTGCTCGCAATGACTAAGACTTTTAAAAGAATTGTTAATTTAGGACACTGAAAAAACAAAATCAATCACCGTGACCATAGAAGAACTTATAAAAGATAAGACTGTAAAATCAAAGGAGAAAGTAGATATTATCAGCAAATGGATTGTTGATGCTTCTTTACCAACCGATGAACTGATTGCTTTCGCTGAAAAATCAAAAGATCCTGCAAAAGCAACCTGCATTGAAGCCATAGAATATGCTACGAAGCAGAATCCCAATCTGGCGGATGAAACCGTATTTTCATTTGTTACTCAAACGCTTACTGAAAAAGCACCCAGAATAAAATGGGAAAGCGCCAAAGTGATAGGCAACACCGCCCATTTATTCCCTGAAAATCTGGATCAAGCCATCACCAATCTGCTAGGAAATACTGAGCACGAAGGAACTGTGGTACGTTGGAGTGCCGCATTTGCATTGGGGGAGATTTTGAAATTGAAAACCAGTCATAATACAACCCTGCTTCCTGCTCTTGAAAGTATCAGTGAAAAGGAAGAGAAAAACAGTATCAGGAAGATTTATCTTGATGCGATTAAGAAAACGAAGAAATAATTTTTAAATTATAGAAAATAAAAACCCTGGAAATTGATTTCCAGGATTTTTTATTGTAGGTTTTGGCTAAAGCCAATGGATGACGGGCTAAAGCCCGCCCCTATTGAATTTTTTATCTTATTATAAAATAGTTTTTTGTAACTATCATCCGCGACATCTGCTAAATCCGTGAGAAATATAATAATTACTCCAGCATTAATTCTCTATCCATCCCAATCTCCTCCAGAAAAACTTCATCATGGGAAATCACCAGCAAGGTTCCATGATAGTCTTTGATAGAATTGGTAAGAATTTCCACATTCTGAAGATCAAGGTTATTCGTAGGTTCATCCAGAATAATCATATCGGGTGCTTTATTACTGATGGAAAGTCCACAAAGAAGTAATCGTAAACGCTCTCCGCCACTGAGCATACCACATTTCTTATCCCAGGTGTCTTTCCAAAATAAAAATCTGGACAATAATGTTTTCACTTCGGATTCCTGCATGGCACTGTCATTGAAAGTCTGTACAAAATCATAAAGCGTTGAGTCATTATCAATCAGGGAATATTCCTGATCAATATAGATGCTGTTGAATTCTGCCTTATTTATTTTTCCTTCCGAAGGTTCAATTTTTCCCAACAGAAGTTTTATCAGTGTAGTTTTACCAGAACCGTTTGAACCCTTCACTGAGAGTCGATCTCCGCTTCTCAATTCAAGGCTGATGTTTTCTTTCCAGAGTTTTTCTTTTCCGTAAGTGAAATTAATCTCTTCAGCAGTAACAAGGATCTTTCCTGAATGCAGATTGGAATCATTAAAATTGACTTTCATCTGACCAGAATTCTTTAAAGAGGAGCGCAGATCTCTCAAGTCACCGGAAATCCCACTGATTTTCTCAGCATGTACCCCTTTAAGTTTTGAGCTGTTTTTTTCAGCATTATTCCGGAGCGTATTCATCATAATTCTGGCTACTCCGGATTTTTCCTGCTTTCCTTTACCTCTTGCATCCAGCTTTTGCTTTCGTTCCAAGGTTTCCCGTTCTTTTTCTTTTGCTTTTTTCAGAGCCCGCTCTTTGGAATGGATATCGTTATGCAAAGCTTCCTCCTCTACTTCTTTCTGTTCTGCATAAAAGTCATAGTTTCCACCATAAGTTGCAATTCCCTGATTACTTAATTCAAATATGGAGTCCACAAGATTGAGTAAAGTACGGTCGTGGCTTACGATAACCACTGTTGCATCTGTTTTGTCAATAAGATCGTACAAGAGTTTTCTTCCTTCTCTGTCCAGGTGATTGGTCGGTTCATCCAATATGATCGTATCAGGTTGATTGATCTGAATTCCGGCAAGAAAAACTTTGGTCTTCTGCCCTCCGCTCAGGCCTTCCAGCTTTTGAGTTAATTCAAAATTTTCGAGTCCCCAATGCTCCAAAGCATGCTGACATCGTTCTTCAATATCCCAGTCGTCATTGAGCGTTTCAAAATACATTTCGTCCACTTCTCCATTGGTAATTTGTTGAAGAGCATGGAGTTTCTGATCTATTTTCAGGCATTCTGCAATGGTAAGATCATTACAGTTTCCGAATATCTGCGGTACATAAAAGATAGTACTCTGGATATTAATGTCGCCTTCCAAAGGTTGTATTTCGCCCGCGATTATTTTCAGCAGGGTTGACTTTCCCATACCGTTACTCCCTACCAGAGCAGATTTGGTATGAGACTGTATTGTTAAATTGATATGATTGAATAGAAGATTTCCTCCCGGAAACCCAAAGGATATATTTTGCAGTAAAATCATGATTTCTTTCTTAATAAAGGTTGAACACCGGCAACATCTTCGTTACCGTTTTATTGAGTCTGAAAGAAATGATATCCTACATGTCTGTATTTTTGGGTTTTGAAAGAACAAAGATACTCATTTTTCTGAATATTTGTTTTTCATCAATAATCAGGACATTTATCATGCCTACATTCCTCACCATTTCAAACACCTGCTTTTAAAATTCCTTCCTGAATCCTTTTTTTAAGGCTATACATTTCTGTTTCGTTGAAAAGCTTATCATTATTATTATTTAAACAGACTTCATCAGGATATTGAATTCTGTGATCCGGAAAACATCAAACTTTCAAACTGATAAAAACAGGAAAGTATTTTAATCAAAAATCCGTAACTTTGCCAACTACTAAAAATTTTATGGAAAGCATTAAAGTTCACGACAAAACTTTCGTTCCTTATTTAAAGGATGCCGAAATTCAGGAAATTGTAAAAGAGACAGCGTTAAGAATTTATGAAGATTACAAGGATGAAGTTCCTGTTTTCATTGGGGTGTTAAATGGAGTGGTGATGTTCTTCTCAGATCTTTTAAAATATTACCCGGGGGAATGCGAAATTGCCTTCATTCAAATGAGTTCTTATGTAGGAACTGAATCTACAGGGATCGTTTATCAGAAAATGGAGCTTACTAAAGAAGTGAAAGACCGTCACATCATTCTTGTAGAAGACATCGTAGATACAGGAAATACGGTTGAAAGTCTTTTCAAATATTTCAAGGAAACACAACGTCCTAAATCTATAAAGCTGGCTAGTTTCTTATTGAAACCTGAGATTTATAAGAAAGATTTCAAACTGGATTATATCGGAAAAGAAATTCCTAATAAGTTTGTACTTGGATACGGACTGGATTATGACGAATTAGGAAGAAACCTACCGAATTTATATCAGTTGGAAGACGGACAAATCAACCATTAATTATTGTCATTAGCTATCGGCTATTGGCTGTTAGCTTTAAATTTAATCGAAATAAAAGTAAAATATTAACTTAAAAAAGCTAAAAGCCAACAGTGTATTACTAACGGCTGGAAGCGTATCAACATTATGATAAACATTGTTCTGTTCGGCCCTCCAGGAAGTGGAAAAGGAACACAAGCTCAGAATCTAATCGAGAAATTCAATTTAAAACAGGTTTCAACAGGTGATCTTTTCAGATACAATATGAAAAATGACACTGAACTTGGAAAACTGGCTAAATCATACATCGATAAGGGAGAATTGGTTCCGGATCAGGTAACAACAGATATGCTGATCGACGAGATCAAAAAACCTACTGATACCAACGGTTTTATTTTTGACGGATATCCAAGAACAACTGCTCAGACAGAAGCTTTGGAAACCATCGTTAAAGAAGTACTGAATGATGATATTGACATCTGTCTTTCATTGGTAGTAGAGGACAAAATTTTGGTTGAAAGACTTCTGAAAAGAGGTGAAACCAGCGGAAGATCAGACGACAGCAATGTAGAGATCATCGAAAACAGAATTAAAGAATATTATACCAAAACAGCAGAAGTTGCCGAGCTTTATAAGCAGCAGGGTAAATATGTAGAGGTAAACGGTGTTGGAGAAATTGATGAGATTTCCCAAAAACTTTTCGCTGAGGTAGAGAAAATTAAATAATCGGGATACGGGTGCGGGATAGAAAATTTCCTCCCGTAGCCTGCAACTCGCAACACAAACTATATGTCTAACTTTGTAGATTACGTAAAGATCCATTGTAAAAGCGGACACGGAGGTGCTGGTTCTGCCCACCTTCGCCGTGAAAAGTATATTCCTAAAGGTGGTCCTGACGGTGGCGACGGAGGTCGTGGCGGACACGTCATCATGAGAGGAAATGCTAATGAATGGACTTTGCTTCCACTCCGATACACCCGTCACATAAAAGCAGAACGAGGTGAAAACGGAGCGAAAAACCAGCTGACAGGAGCTGACGGTTCTGATATTTATATTGATGTTCCCATTGGGACTATCGCTAAAAACGAAGAAGGTGAAATTATCGGAGAAATCCTTGATGACAAGCAGGAAATCATTTTGATGCAGGGAGGAAAAGGTGGAAAAGGAAACGAACATTTCAAATCCTCTACCAACCAGACTCCAAGATATGCTCAACCCGGAATGGACGGTGAAGAAGGCTTTGTGGTCTTCGAACTTAAAATTTTGGCCGATGTAGGACTTGTTGGATTTCCAAATGCTGGAAAATCTACACTTTTAGCATCTGTTTCTGCGGCAAAACCAAAAATTGCCAATTATGCTTTTACCACTTTAACTCCTAACCTTGGGATTGTAGATTACAGAAATTACAAATCGTTTGTAATGGCTGATATTCCCGGGATTATTGAAGGAGCAGCAGAAGGAAAAGGCTTAGGACACAGATTCCTGAGACATATTGAAAGAAACTCTATCCTTTTATTCTTAATTCCGGCTGATTCTGAAAATCATTTCCAGGAGTTTAAAATTCTTGAAAATGAATTGAAAGAATATAACCCAGAATTACTGGATAAAGATTTCATTGTTTCTGTTTCAAAATCTGACCTTTTGGATGATGAACTGAAGAAGGAAATTGCAGCAGAGTTCCCGGAAAACAAACAACCTCTGTTCTTCTCAGGTGTTACAGGAGAAGGTCTTATGGAGCTGAAAGATGCTATCTGGAAACAATTGCACGGATAGAAATACATTGATTTATCAGTTTTATTTTGAAAATAGAACTGCATCATAAAAAACAGTCTCAGATTTACTCTGAGGCTGTTTTTATTTATACAATTTCTTCCACTCAATATTTTAAACCATTAAGAAGGATGTAAGAAATAAAGTATAGTTAAGATGAATCATTCTGATTTCTTAAGCATAAAGCGAAGTTTCTCTTCATATTCTTAACACCTTAATACAATCTTAATGGTTCAAAAAATAAAAGTTTAAATAGGTTTTATATTTAATATTAAACCATTAAGAAAGATTTAAGAGATAAAGTATAGTTAAGATGAATCATTCTGATTTCTTAAGCATAAGGCGAAGCTTATCTTCATATTCTTAACACCTTAATACAATCTTAATGGTTCAAAAAAGCAAAGGGTTAAACAAGTTTCCTTTTTTATATTTAACATAAAAACATAGTAAGATGAATACTTTTGGAACAATTATTGGGAGACTCTTTTAAATTGAAAAAACTATGAAATATTTGCTAGCCATTTGTGCATTTGTGTTTTTGACATCCTGTACAACTTCTCAAAAAGTAAACTCAAAATATACAACAATTGAATATGAAGCAACTCCCTGCTTTGGATTCTGTCCTGTTTTTAAAATGACGATCAATCCGGACAGAACTGCAGTTTTTGAAGCAGAACATTTTAATTTTAATGATAAACCTTCGAAAGATGAGTTTTCAAAGCCACGTGAAGGAACTTTTAAAGGAACCATTAAAGAAGAAGATTACAATAAATTAATCAGTTTACTTGATAGCTTAAATGTAAAAGGTTTGAATGATAAATACGGTGAACACAATATCACTGATCTTCCAACCTCTTATTTAAGAATAAAATTCGCTGATGGGACTTCAAAAAATGTAGAAGATTACGGAAAACGTGGAAGCGAAAAGCTTTCGGAAGTGTATCAGTTTTTTGAAAATTTAAGAAAGAACCAGAAATGGACAAAAGTGAAATAGTTTCACTAAAAAATATTTAATTTATCTTTGTAACAGTAATTCCTTCTTTTGGGGGAATTATTTTTTTGTAAAATTATTAACCATTTAAAACAACATGAAAAAAAACTTTTTTTTCGCTTCACTATTTGTCTTTTCAGGCTTCATTAATGCCCAAACTCAACAACCCGCAAAAACAGAATCTTCTATCAGCTTTGGAGTGAAAGGAGGATATTCTTTATCCAGCATGAAACTTTTTGATGATAAACCGGATTCCAAGTCTTATTTCTATGCAGGTATTCTGGCAGAGCAACCAATATCCTCAAAATTCGGAGTACAGGCCGAGGTTCTTTATACTCAGCTAGGCGGTAAAATTTCATATCCTATAACAATACAAAATACTCAGGGTAGTTTAGGAAATATGAACTATACATATTCCCTAACTCAGATACAGGTGCCCATTTCTGCAAAGTATTATATCATTCCTAATCTTTCTGCTTCTGCTGGGATGAATATTGGTTTCAATATTTCTACAAAACAAGAAGCCAGCAGCAGGATAACCGGAACTGAGAAAAGAAATTATGATGGAGTAAAGACCTTAAACTTATTTCCATTCTTGGGAGCAGAATACAAGCTTAGCAACAAGTTTTTTGTAGATGCAAAATATAATTTCAATTTTATAGAGATAAGTAAAAACAATACTTTACCTATGAAAGTCGGTTTTCTGCAGGCTGGTGTAGGGTATAGGTTTAAATAAATCCCATGTATTTAACAGAAAAAGAATGGCGACTCACATTCGGGTGGCCATTTCTGTTTTTCAATAGTCAATAAGTCTAAAAAAGTGGAATAAGATACTTAAAAATATTTAGACTACCTTTGCAGAATGTAATTCTTTCAGACTGAAGGAATTTTTATTTAAATTTTAAAATAATTCATTTGAATTTTACAGACTTAAACTTAATAGAACCTATTGCAAAAGCAATCCAGGAGCAGGGATACACGACTCCTACTCCTATCCAGGAAAGATCCATTCCTGATATTTTGGAAGGCAGAGACTTTTTAGGTTGTGCGCAAACAGGAACAGGAAAGACAGCAGCTTTTTCCATCCCAATTCTACAGAATTTATCCAAAAATAAAATTCCCAATAAACATATAAAAGCGTTAATCCTTACTCCAACCAGAGAACTGGCTATTCAGATTGAGGAAAATATTAATGCTTACGGTAAATACCTTCCATTAAAGCAACTTGTTATTTTCGGTGGGGTAAAACAAGGAAATCAAGAGGCAGCCTTGAGAAAGGGTGTTGATATTCTGGTAGCCACTCCGGGAAGACTTCTGGACTTTATTGCACAAGGAATCATCAGCCTGAAAAACCTTGAGATTTTCGTTCTTGATGAAGCAGACAGAATGCTGGATATGGGATTCGTACATGATGTAAAAAGAATCATTAAACTTTTACCTCAGAGAAGACAGACTTTATTTTTCTCGGCAACCATGCCTGGTGAGATTCAAAAGCTGGCTAATTCTATCCTTAATAATCCTGTGAAAGTGGAAGTAACACCTGTTTCTTCTACCGCAGATACCATCAAACAATCTGTATACTTTGTAGAAAAAGACAACAAACTGAACTTGCTTTCTCACATTCTACAAAATGATATTTCAGACTCTGTATTGGTTTTTGCAAGAACGAAACATGGTGCAGATAAGATTTCCAGAAAGCTACAGAAGGATAATATCTCAGCAGAAGCGATTCATGGTAATAAATCTCAGAATGCGAGACAGAATGCATTGAACAACTTTAAATCCGGAAAAACAAGAGTTCTTGTAGCCACTGATATTGCGGCAAGAGGAATTGATATTGATGAACTGAAATTCGTTATCAATTTTGAGCTTTCCGATGTTTCTGAAACCTATGTACACCGAATCGGAAGAACAGGAAGAGCCGGAGCTGAAGGTAATTCTATATCTTTTGTAGACGGACTTGATCTTTTGAATTTAAAGAATACCGAAAAACTAATTGGGAAGAAAATTCCTGTGATCAAGGATCATCCGTTCCATACTGATGACCTGGTAGCACAGAAAAGGGATTCTAATAACAAACCTGTAGCTGCAGGCGGTGGAAAACCTAAAACAGGTAATGGTAATACTTCAAGACCGAATAACAACCGTAAAAAGCCTTCTGCGGGAGCTTCGGTAGGGTTTAAAAAACCTAAAAATAAGAACTTCACCAGAAAAAAATAAAATAAAAGTCCTTTTCAAAGAAAAGGACTTTTTTATTGATCGTTTATTATTATTCTGTTTTTTGTTTTGTATAGCAGTAACCTATAATACAAAATGGTAAACAGGCTGCCAGATACGTGGTAGAAAAGAAATTATTCTGGTAAGAAAATCCTAAAGTGAAGTACTGTTCACTTACAAAACTCAACATCACCAAAAAAAGAATATAGGCTGAAAAGTAAAATACGGTTTCTATTTTTTTAACATAGAAGGAAAGGATAACCGACAGCATCATAAAGAACAGCATAACAAATTTATTGCTTTGTCCCTGAAGATTAAGAGGATTATATTGCAATACATGCTCCATACTTTTAGCAGGCAGCAGAACGGATGCCAATAATATTGCTGCCGTCAGTAAAAAACTGAGTCCAAATTTTATTTTATTTTTCCAGCTGGTTTTCAAAAAAGGATGTAATAAAAAGATGATTAAAGGAATGATTACCACACTTCTTGTAAGGCATAGAATTCCTATGCATATTCCCAGCAGAAAGGGTCTTTTAAAATAATCATCTTTAAACATTCTGTTCCAAAAAAGAATAAAGGCCGCAACTGCAATAAAGGAAGAGATAAAATCACTCTTACAGACCACTTCATAAATATAAGCCAGGGAAATACCTAACATGCCTATGGCAAGAAATCTATGAAAATTGCTCTTAAATTCTAAAAAGATAACATAGGAAAACAGTAAAAAGGCTGCAACCTGAAGATATCCGACATTTCCTAAAAAATAAAAAACACTTGACAAAAGCAATTGCCCGGGAAGATAAGATGATAAATTTCCCATGAAATTTGGAGTATCATAGATGTATTCTCCTTTTGTCCAATGTTGTACAGAAAATTCTAACGTCGCCCATCTGTCAATATTCATTTTGTAAGGATCTTTCATCACATGGCACATTGCAATGTAAGCAATCGTTATAAAAACGATAAGAAGATATACAGATTTCCTGGTCCATAATTTTTTCAACCAGGACCATTTTCCTAAAGAAAATAATAATAAATTGCCCCCTGAAAAAAGAATAATTAAAATAGTAAGAGGAACAAAAGACTGTCTGATTCCATATTTCGTCAGAAATAAAAGATTAATGATGAAATAAACAGCAAACAGTAATATGCTATTCAACCTGTTGCTCCTAATAAAATTTAACAGGGCACTCATTAATTATGGGATTTGAAAAATGTTTTTAGCATTTTCTGTCGTGATACGGTCTATCTCAGAAAAATCTTTTCCATAGATATTCACCAACTTTCCGGCAACCAGATCAAGATAAGAGCTTTCATTTCTTTTTCCTCTGTGAGGAACCGGAGCCAGGTAAGGAGAATCTGTTTCCAGAACAATTTTATCCAATGGAATTTCACTCAGAAACTGGTCTATTTTTCCATTTTTAAAGGTCACTACTCCACCGATCCCTAAAATAAAATTAAGATCAATCGCGTGCTGTGCCTGTTCCAGATTTCCTGAAAAACAATGAAAGATTCCTCTTAATTTAGGGTGTTTTTTTCTTTCCAGTACTTCAAACGTCTCATCAAAACTTTCTCTTGTGTGGATCACAATCGGAAGATCCTTTTCTATCGCCCAGTCGATCTGCTGTTCGAAAGCTTTCACCTGAATATCAAGTGTTGTTTTATCCCAATACAGATCAATTCCGATCTCTCCTATTGCCGGAAAATGTCTCTGATCAAGATAATTTTTTACGATTTCAAGTTCCTTTTCCCATGATTCAGGTTTTACATAGCAAGGATGTAATCCCATCATTGAAAAAATCTGTCCCGGATATTCTGTTTCCAGCTGCAGCATTTTTTCATGCGATTCAGAATCAATAGCAGGAAGATAAAATTCTGTAATCCCTTTATCTAAAGCTCTCTGAATGGCTTCTTTTCTGTCTTCATCAAATTCTTCTGCGTATAGATGTGTATGTGTATCAATCATTTTATTTAAAATTTCAATAGATCTTCATAAGGATTTTCCAGTCCCAGCAATAGTCCGAAAGCGGGTTCTGTCTTTATTCCCTGTTTTTTAAGTTCTATTATTTTTTGTTTAAATTTTTCTCCTTTTTCCTGTAATATTTTGTATTCAGCAACCATATGAAGATAGGCATTCTGCTCTGTTGTAGGTTTATTCTGTCCAAAAATCTCGATGGGAAGCCCTTCCAGCATAAAATTTAATGTAATGCATTTCTCCCCATTTACAATGGGATATTCCACTTCTACATCATGAGGAATAAGCTGACAAAATAGTAAATCATCCAGAAAGTCCTGTTCATATTTTAAATCCACCTCGAAAATAAGATCCAGATCACTTCCTTTGATATCAATCTCAATAGGAACAGTTCCTGCTAAAATTGGGGAATAATCCTTCAATTTATCAAAAACACGATATTTTGTAAGAATTTCGTACGCTTTTTTCTGTCTTTCATTTCCATCTTTCAGATAGTCAATTCTGGTGAAATCAAGCATTTAAAATATTTTATGTTTTACTTTTTTACGCTGTACTTCAATTCTCTGATCCAGTTTTTCTCTGAATTCTATAAACTTAGGATCTTTCTTATCACTGGTTTTATGTTCCAGCGCTCTCATAATCTTAAAGTTTTCTTTGATAAAATCCTGTGTTTCTTCTGAAAAATAAGATTTTCCAAACTTCTCAAAAATATAATTCACCGCCTGTGTACTGGGATGAATCATATCTTCCTTGTAAAAACGATAATCCCGGAGATCGTCCATTAAAATCTCATAGACCGGCAGATAATGACAGTCTTCAAACATTGAAATAGATTCATGGATCGCCGTAATCAGCTTGGATTTGCTCAATTGATTTTCCACCATTCCGTCTTTTGTATGCCTTACAGGTGAAACGGTAAACAGGATTTGTACTCCTTCTTTGCAAATATCCTTAAGGTCCAGAATAGTCTGGTAAATTGAAGTGGTGAGTTCCTGATGGGAAAGCAGTCCTTTTTCAAAAAACTTTTGTGGAATTTTGTGACAATTGGCCACCAGCTTTTTCTTGGGAAGGAATTCATAGATAAATGAAGATCCGTAGGTGATAATGATCCAGTCAGCTTCCTGAAGAAAGGCATTTCCCGCTTCAATAGCTCCATTAATCTTATCTAAGGTCTGATGAATATATCGGGTATCAAAACTGGTGTGATGATCCAGAGAAATATATTCTTCATTGTAAGTAATCAGTTCCTCTTCTTCATAAAATGCAGAGTCATGTAATCTGTTGACCGCATTATTGATAGAAAAAGGATTAAAAATAGTCCCAAAAGGGTTATTGAGGGTCTGAAGTTGTCCGTCCTGGAGTAAATCCGTCATCTCAGAGGCAAAACATGATCCTATTGAAAATATTTTATCTTCAATCTCAATCTTCTTTTCTGATGCGGGAATATCAACTTCTGTTCTGAATTTCATTGTATAAGGATTAGGTTGCAGGAAATAAGTAGCGGGCAAATTGCTGTTACCTGCTACCTACCCTCTGCTACCTATATTAACTTTCTCTTCTCAACAAATAATTTGCCAGTTCGATAAAAGGTTTTTTCTTTTCTTCAGGAACATCAATTTTCTGAAGATAGCTTTGTCCGATCTCATTATGCTTTTCAATCAGACGTAATGCTTTTTCATCCACTTTTGTTCTTCTGAAAATCTTTTCTACTCCATATACTTTATCAACATTTTCAGTCTTCTTAGAATACCAGTAGTCTAATTCTTTTCTTTCTTCATCTGTAGCATGTTCTCTTGCCAGCAGATACAGAACAGTTTTCTTGTTTTCGTAAATGTCTCCAGCATGCTTTTTTCCAAACTGCGCCTGATCTCCGAATACATCAAGATAATCATCCATGATCTGGAAAGCAATTCCGATATGTTTTCCGAAGTTGAAAATAGCTTTAGCATCTTTAAAGTCAGCTCTTGCAATCAAAGCTCCGATTTCAAATGAAGAAGCACTCAATACTCCGGTTTTGTAAGTAATCATTCTGATGTAATCATCAAAAGTAACATCTTTCTGAGTCTCAAAATTGATATCATACTGCTGTCCTTCACATAGCAAAAGCCCTGTGTGGGTAAATATTCTGATACAAGCTTTGAAAATTTCAGGTTCAAGATCTTCAAAAAACTTATATGCTTTCAACATCAGTCCGTCTCCGGAAAGAATTCCTACGTTAAGACCGTGTAAAGTATGAATGGTAGGTTTGTTTCTTCTTAAAGGAGCTTCGTCCATAATATCATCATGGATCAGGGTGAAGTTATGGAAAAACTCGATAGCCAATGCCGGCTTGATTGCCTGCTTAAGATCTCCACCGAACATATCACATGCCATCAGCACCATAATAGGACGAAGACGTTTTCCACCATGGGAAATAATATAATTCATCGGATCATAGAGCTCCGAAGGTTTATCTTTAAAAGTATATTTAGTGATGGCATCTGCAACAATCTGCTGGTATCTGTCTAAAAATTCCATAAAATCTTATAATTTGAACAAAAATACGATTTTTCAAGGCTTTATAAAACAAAAAATCTCATCGTTTTAATGAGGATTTTTATGATTATTTTTTATTCTAGAAAATTGTTAAATTTCGTTTTATTTTCTTCAATTCTTTTTCTGTACTCAGGAGTATTAATTTTACCTTGAGAAGGATCATTGATATATTCTTTACGTTTTTCAATGTATTGAGCCTGAGTAATTAACAATCCTTTTTTATATTCTATCGGCAAATTCATTTTAGTTAGAGAAAGAAGCTCAAAATTAAAGTATTTGTTTTCATCATTGACCTTTAAAATCAGTCCCGGAAGACCTTTAAATTTATAAGGACCATCATAAACAGGAATCTCATAAGTAAACCATGCTATAAATCTTCTCTTTCCAACTTTAGCAACAGCTTTTGTACATGTATATCCCTGAATAACTTTATGAGTCAAGTTATCAACCTCCCAATGAATATTTTCTGCATGAAAGGTATAAAAATCCTTACCTAAATGGTTTGATATATAGAGAGAATCATGATCCTTATACACAGAATGCCTTACTTTCGATTGTAATAACTTTCCGGGTTCTACAATACTACCTGTCTTCATTGCAATTTCCAGCTGCTTCTTAAAACCATCCGAAAATGCTTTATAGTTCTCACTATAATAAACAGACCTTTTACCATTAGTCAGGAGTATCATAGGCTCTGAAACAACGCTTTCCATATTCAAAGTATCTGCTATATATGAAAAGTTGTATTTGACTTCCAGTATGGAAATATCACTCCCCAATTTAGGAGACTGACTTTTAATCAAGATTAAAAGAAAATAAAAAAATATACTGAGATTCTTTTTCATAAAAAATAAATACAAACTATATCAATCGGCATCAGATAATATTAAACAGGAGGGTTTTCATAGCTGGCATGGCCGCAATCCTGCTGATTATACATTTCCCATTCATTATTTACACAATCATACGTGTCAAAATCAGTATCTAGAATAGTTTGATAGGTAGTTCCACAAACAGTCTTTAGCGTTATTAAATAGCGTGTAAATACCACTGATTGTGTCGTTTTTTCATTCTTAAAATCAGAATTATGGGTTTTATTCTCATTGGCTTTAATAAGTCCTGCCAATATAAATACTGAAAGAAGTAATAGTTTTTTCATTGTAATTTGTATTTAATAAGATTTTTTGTTCAGAAGTATTTCGCAAAACCTTTGTCCTAATATATAAAACAAACCCGATGTAAAACAATAGAAATCAACAAAATAAGAATCTCATTTCAAACAAAATACAAAAACATAAATCACAATAATAAACATCTTGTTTTGAATTAATAATTTAAATTTCAACACTGTACAATAACAAAAAAAACTTTGCCCAAATGGACAAAGTTTATATAATTGTATGATTTGTTTTTTAGAAAAGGAAGGTTACTGCAAGATAAGTAATTGCCGCTACTATTGCAGAGATTGGAATGGTTAAAACCCAAGCCCAAAGTAAGCTTACAGTGATTCCCCATCTTACCGCTGAAATTCTTTTCGTTAATCCTACCCCGATGATAGAACCTGTAATCGTGTGTGTAGTAGATACAGGAATACCGAAGTGGTCTGTGATGAATAAGGTAATAGCACCTGCCGTTTCTGCACTTACTCCTTCTAATGAAGTTACCTTAGTAATCTTAGTTCCCATTGTTTTAATAATCTTCCAACCACCGCTCATGGTACCTAAACCAATAGCAAGGAAAGAAACCAAAGGAACCCAGATATAATGCTGTGCAAAATAATCAAAACGTTCTGCAGAAGGAATATTCAAATACTGCGCATCCTGAAGCATATTAACGTGATAATAGATTACTGCTGCACCAATGATCCCCATTACTTTCTGGGCATCATTCAAACCGTGTCCCAAGCTGAATAAAGCTGAAGAAGCCAACTGTAATCTTTTGAAAGACTGGTCTGCTTTATGTGGGTTTGATCTTTTATAAAGGTGTACGATAATCAGAGTAATAATGATCGAGATAATCATCCCTATAATCGGTGCCATGAAAATGAACAGGAAAATAGGAATTACTTTATCAAACTTTACGACACCCTGTTGTGTTACCTGGCTGAAAGCTTCTTTAATGGTATCCCACATCCCAAGCCCTGGTTGTGCTGCAGCTACATCATGATAATCCATCATGAAAGCGTGCATAAGAGCTGCTCCTAAGAAACCTCCGATCAGCGTATGTGAAGATGATGAAGGGATCCCGAACCACCATGTCAAAAGGTTCCAGGCAATTGCGGCGATAAGGCCGGAAAATATAACCTCAAGAGTGATAAAATTCTCATTAACTGTTTTGGCAATTGTATTACCAATTTTGAATTCTCCAATAATGTAAGCAGCGATAAAGAACGCTGCAAAGTTCCAAAGTGCCGCCCAAAGTACAGCCTGGAATGGAGTTAAAACTTTTGTAGAAACTATAGTTGCAATTGAGTTGGCTGCATCATGGAAACCATTGATATAATCGAAGATCAGGGCCAGCGCAATAATAACTACAAGTAAAATCGGAAATTCCATTTTTTGCTATGTATTAGGCGTATTTAATCATGATGTTCTCAATCGTATTGGCAACATCTTCTGCTTTGTCTGTTACAATTTCAAGGTAGTTTAATACGGATGAAACTTTAATAATGTTGATGGCATCATTGGTTTCAAATAATTCTACCATTGAGTTGGAAAGCAAATCGTCAGCAATATTCTCAATAGAGTTCACCTTAATACAAGCTTCTTTCACCTGCTCCATATTTTTGAACCCTTTAAGGTTTTTCATTGCATTCTGAATTTCAAGACATGCTTTGTGGATCAATAAAGAGAAGTCTGAATACGCCTTCATCTCAGGTGATTTGTAAAGGAAAATATATTTTGTGGATGCGTAGATATAATCAGCGATATCATCAAGTCCTGTTGCCAGTGTGTGAATGTCTTCACGGTCAAAAGGTGTAATGAAGTTCTTCCCTAATTCTACGAAAATTTCGTGAGTAAGTTCATCATTCTTGTGTTCAAAGTCGCTCATTTTCTTCAACATTGAATCGTCATTAAGATCGAAATCCTTGATTCCTGTGTTGAATTCTTCTGACATTGCAACTAGATTTTCAGTTACTTTTTCGAAAAGTACAAAGAAGATTTTATCTTTTGGTTGAAAAGCGTGGAAAATATTACCAATTCCCATTTTTTAGTATTTATAATTCGTGTGCAAATTTCTTAAAAAAGGATTGTACGTGAAACTATATAACATTAAGTTTTGTTAACATTCGCTTAACTACTGATTATCAAATAAAAAAACCGGCATTAATGCCGGTTTTGTATGGTATAAGAAGAGATTAGTTTGCTACTTCAGCTCTCATATCTTTTCCTTTGAACTTCATCGATTGAATATTGCTCAATACATTGTCTTTGAACGATTTTTCAACTTCGAAGAAAGAGAATTTCTCAAGGATCTCGATATCACCGATTTCAGCTCTTTTCTTGCTTTTTCCGCCAGCAGTAGCCTTGTTAATAATATCTAAAACATCAAGTTTCTTCAAGTGGTCTTTTTTACCAAGGTTGAAGAAGAATCTTACCATATTTTCATCTCTTCTTCTTGGCTTTCCGCCACGATCTCTGTCTCTTCCACGCTCTCCTCTATCTCTGTCGCGACCTCTATCTCTGTCTCTGTCACGTCCACGGTCTCTTCTTGAGTAGTCGTCATCTCTGTTGCTTAATTTCTGCTCAACAAGGTCATGCTTGTCTTTGTAGTATAAAGCAAGATCTTTCAACTGGAACTGTAGAAGCTGGTGTACCAGTTCTTCTTTTGTAAAGTTGCTCAGATCCGGGATTAAGCTATCATCAAATTCGAAAAGATCTTCGTGCTCCGTCAATAATTTCTCGAATACACCTCCTACCTGAGCTTTGATAATATCTTCACCTGTAGGGATAAATCTTTCGTTGATCTCAATTTTCGTTGCCGATTTGATCTGCTTCAGTTTTCTGCTTTCTTCAGGCTTGATTAAAGCCATAGAAATACCATCTTTTCCAGCTCTACCTGTTCTACCGCTTCTGTGAACGAATACTTCAGGATCATCTGGTAAAGAGAAGTGAATAACGTGAGTTAAAGAGTTTACATCCAATCCTCTTGCTGCAACGTCTGTCGCTACAAGAATATCAATGTTTTTCAATCTGAATTTCTTCATTACCGTATCTCTCTGCGCCTGAGAAAGATCACCATGAAGAGCATCAGCTGCATATCCGTTCTGCATTAAGAAATCAGCAACCTCCTGAGTTTCCATTCTCGTTCTACAGAAGATGATGGAATACTGGTTAGGGTTAGCATCAATTAATCTTTTTAATGCTTCTTTTTTCTGACGGTATCCTACAACATAGTATTCGTGAGTAATGTTCTTCTTCACTTCGTTGATAGAACCTACTGAAATACGATGTGGTTTTGTAAGATAATTTTTGGAAATTCTTTCCACTTCTTTATTCATCGTTGCAGAGAATAAGAAAGTTTGTTTCGTTTCCGGAGTTTCGCTTAGAATGGTTTCCAATTCATCCTTGAATCCCATAGAAAGCATTTCATCAGCTTCGTCTAATACTAACCAATGAATCGCAGAAAAGTCTAATGCTTTTCTGTTGATAAGATCAATTACTCTTCCCGGAGTTCCCACGATAATTTGTGGCTTGTCCTTCAAAGATCTCATCTGCTCTACAATACTACTTCCACCATAAACCGCAGTTGTCTTGATGTCTTTCATATACTTAGAGTAATTCTTTATGTCCTTCGAAATCTGAAGACATAATTCCCGTGTCGGACAAAGCACCAATAATTGGATTTTGCGACTCGTATCGTCAATCATATCCAAAATCGGAAGCGAAAACGCTGCTGTTTTGCCTGTCCCTGTCTGCGCAAGTGCGATCAAGTCGCGAATATCTGAAAGAATAAAAGGGATAGTCTGTTTTTGGATTTCTGTTGGGCTTTCGTAGCCCAGTTCGCCAATTGCCTTAAGGATATCAGGACTTAAATTGGTTTCCGTAAATAAATTCATTAACTATTTTAAAATTTTTGCAAAGATACAATAAATATTTGATTTGTTTTTGAATAAATTTTTAAATATCCAAACTTAAATTCACAATCCTTTAATATATTTTTAATTTTTGGAAAATTAAATCTAAAAAAACAAGCCTTAGGTTAAAAAGTTGTTAAACATTGTTTTTTTTTATTAAATTGGATTGATTTTTTCTGTGATATTTATGAATTTTCAAAAATAAAGCCATGAAAAGCAAATTTTTCTTTTTGATATTCTCGTGCATAGTCGTTGAAATATTTGCCCAAACTCCCAATTATCCGTCCGCATGGACTCTGGAAAATTGTATTGAATACGCTAAGGAAAATAATATTTCCATCAATTCCCTCAGGCTTTCTAAAAATTCTGCCCAACAGGATCTTCTTCAGGCAAAAGATGCAAAATACCCCAACGTAAGCGGAACTGTTTCACAAGGACTATTTGCCCTTAACGGAGGTGACGGGCTTTACATGACAGGAGCACAGTCACAAAGTATCGGAGCCAATTCTTCCATGACCCTTTATCATGCCAACTATATTAAAAACAATGAAGCTTCTAAGAATCTTCTTGTGCAAATGGCAGATTTGTCTGTACAAGAATCCGAAAACAATATCACACTCAACATCACCCAGGCCTATCTGAACATTCTGATGAACCAGGAAAACATCATTTCCCTTGAAAATGTTCTGAAAACCACCCAAACTCAGTTAAAACAAGGTGATCAGTTGTATAAAGCCGGAAGCCTTTCCAAGTTAAATTATCTTCAGATCCAGTCTCAGGTCGCCCAGGATCAGTACAACCTGGTAGCCGCTCAGAACAATCTACGTACCAATACTGTTAACTTAAAACAAATTCTACAGCTGCCTTCAGGTTATGATTTTCAGATTGTAAAACCCGACAGTATTATCGTTGATGATCAGTTGAACCCCTTACAAGATGTTCAAAACCTGGCACAAAATCAACGCCCGGAAGTAAAATACGGTGAACTGAATGTAGAAAATTCCAATACGAATCTGAAAATGGCAAAAGCCTCTATTCAGCCTACATTAAGTCTGGTAGGAAATATTTCCACCAATTATTCCAACGGAAACGGAAATTATTTTAACCAATTGGGAAACAATTTTTATATGCCCATCGGATTAAGTCTTGGCATTCCGATTTACAACAACAGAATTTACAAAACACAGATTGAGAAATCAAAAATCGCCATTGAACAAGCCAATCTCGATTTACAAAACACCAAAACGATCCTAAATCAACAGGTAGAACAGTCTTATATCAATCTTCAGAATGCTTTGTCTCAATATGATTCAGCTTCTCAACAAATGAATATCAGCAAGCAGAGTTATGACATCGTAAATGCCCAGATGAAAATCGGAAGCATTGATTACGTACAGCTTCAGCAACAACGGTTGCTTTATATACAGTCTGTTCAGAATTATCTTCAGGCAAAATATACAGCAATTCTCAATAAACAGATCTACGAATTTTACGCAGGTAACCCTATAAATCTAAAGTAAGCTATGAAAACAAAGAATAAAAAATGGTTGTACTGGGTTGTGGGCGGCATCATTGCAATAGGTGCAGTCTGGTTTTTCTTCATCAGAGAAAAAGAAATAAAAATACAACTGGAGACCGTGAAGCCTGAAATGGGAGAAATTTCAAATTCCATTACCGCTACGGGAACCATTCAGCCTGTAGATACTGTTGCAGTAGGTACTCAGGTATCGGGAATCATTAAAAATATTTATGTGGATTTCAATTCTACCGTAAAAAAAGGTCAATTACTGGCCACTTTAGATCCGGATCTGCTTCAATACCAGTCACAGCAGATCAAAGCCAACCTGCAGAATGCAAAAAGCAATCTTGCTTACAATGAAATCAATATCAACAGACAGTCCCAATTGTACAAAGTGGGTGCTATCAGCAAAGCGGATTATGATGTTGCCACGAATCAGTACAATGCTGCAAAAGCGCAGGTAGGTTCAGTGAATGCTCAGCTTTCTACTGCCAATAAAAATCTGTCGTTAACTAATATTTATTCGCCAATTGACGGAACGGTACTCAACAGAAATGTAAGTGAGGGACAGACAGTGGCTTCAAGCTTCAGTACTCCTACCCTTTTCAGTATTGCCAAGGATCTTACCAAGATGAGAGTACGTGCCTCCGTGGACGAAGCGGATATCGGAAATGTAAAAGTAGGTCAGAAAGCCACATTTACAGTAGATGCATTTCCTGATGAGACTTTTGATGGTGAGGTTTCGGAAGTTCGCCTTCATCCTACCGTTTCATCAAATGTTGTGAATTATACCACCATCATTAATGCAGATAATTCAAGCTTAAAACTAAAGCCGGGAATGACAGCCAATATCACAATTTACACTCAGGTTTTAGACAACATTCTGAAAATTCCGGTAGCGGCTACGAGTTTCAGACCTGACAGTCTGGTGATCAAAAAATACAAAGTAAACGCTCCATTTGCCAATGGTAAAAAACATGAAAAAGGACAATGGAAAAATCAAAACAAAGGAACTGAAAACAAAAACGAAGCTGCGGTATGGGTGATTGCAAAAGACAGTACCATTTCCCGTAAAAAGATAAAAACAGGAATGGATAACGACACCGAAATACAGGTTATTTCAGGATTAACTAAAAACGACAATATCATCACCGGCTATAAAGTTCTGTCGAAAAAATCTTCTGGCGGACAAGCTAAAAGCCCATTCATGCCTCAAAGAAGAGGTAGTGGAAACAACAGAAACAGCGGTGGTGGTGGCGGACCAAGATAACAAGAGTTTATATTCCTGTCCAATCAACCAGCAACCAGCAACCAGCAAACCTAAAACAAAAAGTCATGGCAGAAAAAATTCTGGAGATCATGGATCTGAAAAGAGAATTCAGGATGGGCGAAGAAGTTGTTCATGCACTGAAAGGTGTAACATTTACAGTGGAAAGAGGCGAATTTGTTACCATTATGGGAAGCAGTGGCTCAGGAAAATCCACCTTACTGAATATTATTGGCTGCCTGGACAAACCTTCGGGAGGAGATTATATTCTGGATGGTGTTAATATTAAAAATCTTGATCGTGATGAACTGGCTGTTCTCAGAAATCAGAAAATAGGGTTTGTATTTCAGTCTTACAATCTCCTTCCCAGAACTACCGCAAAAGAAAATGTGGAGCTTCCTCTTCTTTATAATTCCAAAATATCTACAGAAGAGCGCCACAAAAGAGCCATAGATGCTTTGACTGCAGTAAAACTTGAAAGCAGGATTGATCATCTTCCCAATCAGATGTCCGGAGGGCAACAACAGAGAGTTGCTATAGCCAGAGCCCTAGTGAACGAACCCGTAATGATTCTTGCAGATGAAGCTACAGGAAATCTTGATACCAGAACTTCCTATGAAATCATGGCGCTTATGCAGGATCTTCACCATCAGGGACGAACCATTGTTTTTGTAACCCACGAACCTGATATTGCTACTTTCAGCAGCAGAACAGTAACCCTTCGGGACGGAAAAGTGATTAAAGACATTAAAAATGATAATATAAAATCAGCCAAAGAAGCATTGGAAAATCTTCCGGTAAATGATGATTACAGATAAGTAAACTAAAAATTTATTACAATGAACCTCTCAAACCTCTTCAGAATTGCATGGAAAGCCCTTTTACGGAATAAGCTTCGGGCGTTTTTAACGATGCTCGGTATCATTATTGGAGTGGCTTCAGTAATTGCAATGACTGCCATTGGAGAAGGTTCAAAAAAAAGCATCAGTGACCAGCTTTCTTCTATGGGTTCCAATATGATTACCATACGTCCCTCCAGTAATGTGAATGTTTCCGGGGGAGCAAGAATCGGAGCTTCCGGATTACAGACTTTGAGACCTCAGGATGCTGACGCCATTTCAAAAGGAGCTCCTGATGTTTCTTACGTCTCCCCTGCTGTACAAACCAACGGACAATCCATCAATGGAGCCAATAACTGGCCTACTCAGCTACAGGGCGTCAATGAGGAATATTTCAGCATCAGAGACTGGAGCATTGCAGAAGGCAATCTTTTCACCAAAAAGGATGTCACTTCATCTAATAAAGTTTGTCTTCTGGGACAGACGGTTTACAATAATTTATTTCCCAACGGTGAAGATGCCGTAGGAAGCATCATCAGATTTAATAAAGTTCCGATGAAAGTGATTGGAATTCTGGCTTCAAAAGGATCTAATGCATTCGGGCAGGATCAGGATGATGTAATAATCGCTCCATTCAATACCGTTCAGAGAAGATTTTTAGGAATTACCTATGTTCAGACCATCTATGCAGCTTCTTCGAATGAAAACACTTCACAACAGGCAACAGATCAGGTTTCAGAGATTCTGAGAAAACAACATAAACTACCCGCAGACGGAAGTAATGATGATTTCAGTGTGAGAACTCAGGCTGAGCTTATCTCAACCATGAGTTCTACCAGTCAGCTTCTGACCGTACTTTTATCTGCTATTGCCGGAATTTCCCTTATTGTAGGAGGCATCGGAATCATGAATATTATGTACGTTTCTGTCACAGAACGAACTAAAGAAATTGGTCTGAGAATGTCTATCGGTGCCAGAGGGAAAGATATCCTCTACCAGTTTCTTATTGAAGCCGTACTGATCAGTATCACCGGAGGAATTCTTGGGGTACTTTTAGGCGTTCTGTCTTCGGAACTGGTTACTTTTTTCCTTTCGTGGCCAACTTTTATTACAGAATCTTCCATTATTGTTTCATTCATTGTCTGTGCTGTAACAGGCGTATTTTTCGGATACTACCCAGCATTGAAAGCTTCAAAACTAGATCCAATCGAAGCATTGAGATATGAATAGTTTTTGTACATTTGAGTTATGAGATTCGGGGTTCGGGTTGCGAGATTCGGGGCTTTGAGATTTTGATCCGGAATTCGGGGTACGAAGATTCCGGGTTTAGAAACCGTTTTGAATATTACTTAATAACGGAGTTATTTAGACTTATAAAAAATATTGAATATATTAAAACCATTAAGAAGCATTTAAGAAATAAAATAGAGTTAAGATGAATCATTCTGATTTTTAAGCTTAAAGCGAAGCTTATCTTAATACTCTTAACACCTTAAGATAATCTTAATGTTTCAAAAATAAAAGTTTAAACAAGTTCAACAATAAAAAACACTTAACACAATATGTCTGCAAGTATATCTTCCAAAACATTTGATTTTTTAAACAAATTAAATAAAAACAATAACCGCGATTGGTTTACTGAAAATAAAAACCTGTATACAGAATCTCAGCAAAATGTAGTTTCATTCTTAGATGAACTCATCAGAGAGATGTCCGGTTTTGATGAAGAACTTGCTAAAATAGACAGTAAAAAGGCCTTATTCAGAATTTACAGAGATACCCGTTTTTCCAAGGACAAATCACCTTATAAAACTAATTTCGGAGCTTCCCTGGGAATGGGAAAAGGAAATCAGAAAGGAGGTTATTATCTTCACATGGAACCTGGAAAGTCTTTTTTAGCCGGAGGAATTTATATGCCTGAGTCTTCCATTTTGAAAGAAGTCCGCAAGGAGATTTCTTTGTATGGAGACGATTTTCTAAAAATTCTCAACAATAAAGATTTCAAAAAGCATTTTCCGGAGCTTGATCAGGAAGATAAACTGAAGAAAATACCTCAGGGTTTTGAAAAAGAAGATCCTATGGGAGAGTATCTCAAACTTAAAAACTTTATTGTGGTCTATTCTCTGAAAGATGATGAAGTACTGGACAAAAATGCTGTAAAAAACATGACCAAAGTTTTCAAACTGATGAAACCTTTCAACGATTTCCTGAATACACCTTTTCTTTAGACAGCTTTACTTTTTTCAACCATACATCACTCAGTTTTTCACAGATCATTGAGTGTATTCTGGTTGAGTTTCTATTTCTACAGAATGTTGTAAAGAAATGTTCTGGTGATACAGGTGTCTCTGTGACAAATCAAAAATAGAGTAAAATTCAACAGGTTACAAAAACAAATTTTAGAAATCCAGCCTGAAAATCAAGTCATTATAATTAACATTTTTTAAGAAAAGTTTTACATTTTTACGTATCTTTGCTGTTCGCCAAAAAGCCAAAGATGTCTTTATACCAAAAAATTGCAGTGAAACTACAATACATAAGCCCGAATTTCTACAAAAAAAGATATTTTAAAGCTTTAAATAATCTTACTAAAAATAACTTTTCGCAACGTAATGTAGAACCGGAATTGGTATGGATCAAAGAATACCTTTCTAAAAATGCTGTGATACTGGATATTGGTGCTAATGTGGGAACTTTCCTTTATCAGCTGGAAAACACCTTGAAGCATGAGCATATTTATGGTTTTGAACCTAATAAAAAGCTTTACAGAAGACTGAAAAGACTGTTTTCTGACATGCACATTCTCCCTCTGGCTCTTTCGGATGAAAACACAATGGCAGAGTTCAAAGTACCCATTATTAATGGAAAAACTATTGCTTCCCGTGGTACTTTAAACACTTCTTACAAAGAAAAAGGAGAAGAGAAAAGCTATACGGAACAGGTAAAAGTTATTAAACTTGACGAATGGGCAGCACTGGAACATTTCAACAGACTTGATTTTATCAAAATAGATGTTGAAGGAAACGAAATAAAAACTCTTTCCGGAGCGAGAGAAACCATCAGACAATTCAAGCCGACCTTAATGGTTGAAATGGAGCAAAGACACCATGAAACTCCTATATGGAATGAAATATCCGAAGTGATGAGCTGGGGATACGATGCCAGATATCTGAACAGAAACAGCTTTACACTGGAAGATCTTACAGAAGATATCATAACACAAAATACAAACGACGAAAAAAATAAAACTCAGTATATCAACAATATTATTTTTATACCTAAAAACATTTAAAACGACTTATGAGTGTAGTAGCGAGACAAGGCTTCAAATATTCCATTATCGGTTATATTGGTTTTTTGCTGGGCACCGTTTCCGCAATATTTATATTTCCGAATGATTTTGAATTTTACGGAAAGCTACGCTACATTCTTCCTACAGCAGAGATGCTGGTCCCTTTTGTTGTTTTGGGTATTTCTTATTCGAATGTGAAATTTTTTCACAAAGTAGAAAAAGATGGTAAAAAACAGAATATGCTGTCACTGTCACTACTGACGGTTTTTATCAACTTTGTTATTTTCACGGCAGTATTTTTTATCCTTCCCTATTTTTATCCGAAATTCAGGCATTCAGAAGCATGGAAGATCAAGGAAATGATTCTGCCATTGATTTTAATTCTTTCATTCTGTGCTATTTTCAATAAATACACGTCCAATTATAAAAGAATTGTGGTTTCCAATATTTTCGACAATCTGTTTCCGAAAATAGCGAATCTGGGAGCATTCTGTCTCTTTTTCTTTGCTTTATCACAGAATATTACAGCTTCTACGTCGCAAACCATTGCATATACTTTCTTTTTTGGAATTTTCTTTTTAATGCTTTTGGGATATATTTATTACACCAACAAACTGGAAAAAATTCAGCTGGATTTCAATACCGATTATTTTAAAAAGAATAATTTCTGGAAAGAATTTTTCAATTACAGTTTCTTTGGATTCCTGGGAACTTTTGGAAATTATCTGGCGATTAACAGCTTTATGATCGGAGAATTTATGGGAATGGAAGAAGTAGGAATTTACTCTGTTCTGTATGCTCTGATCTCATTGATTTCTATTCCACAGCTTGGATTATTTAATATTTCAGCACCAATCATCAACAAAACTCTGGCAGACGGAGATATGGTAGAACTGGACAGGTTTCACAAGAAGACATCCTTAACCTTATATTTCCTTGGAGCCGTTTTATTCTCATGTATTATGGTAGGATTTCCTTATCTGACGCAATTTATGCCAAAGAACGGAACCATGCTCAGAGAATATGAACCCGTAGTCTGGATCTGGGGTTCTGCAGTGTTAATAGACCTTGCTACCGGATTCAACGGGAATATTATTTCGCTTTCAAAATATTACAGATTCAATATTCTGGTGATGCTTTTGCTGGCCGGACTGACTATCGGACTGAATTATTATTTCATCAAAAATACAGACCTTAAACTGATCGGAATTGCTTTATCTACTGCAATTTCACTTACCATTTACAATGTAGTGAAAATCGTTTTCAATTATATTGTATTTAAGGTTTCACCTTTGAGTATTGAAATGATTTTTGTTTCCATTATCTGTACTTTAGCCATTACAGTAGCCATTGTTCTTCCCAATTTCAACAGCAATCTGCTTAATCTTGTGTACAAACCTGCGGTGGTCTTGATACTGATCTATGTCGGAAATTACTTCACCAGGATTTTCCCTGTTGAAGATTATCTGAATATGAGATTTATTAAGAGTGTATTTAAGATAAAATAAGTGTTTTTAAGACGGAAAAAGACAATAATCCTAAGTTTTTTTTATAGCAAGCCTGTTAGAAATTGTTCCAGTTTTTTCTGAACTTCTTTCCTGCTGTATGTTGTATAAAAGTCAAATGGATTCTCAGAAACGGTTTTTAACTGTTCAAGAATATTTTCTTTTTCAGGAATAATAAAGTTCAGTTTTGAAGGATAATTTCCCGGAAAAACAGCCAGTTTTCCATAAGCTATGGCATCACCCAGGTTTCCCGTCATTTTAGTAAGTCCATACGTTTCTTTCATGCTGAAAAATTCTGTATCCTGCTGAATCGGACACCATAAAACATCTGCTTTCTGCATCCACTGTTCAAATTCTTCAGAAGAAACTCTTTCGGAAAAATAGGTAATATGAATATTTTCAGGTAATTTTTCAGACAGGTTTTCAAGTTGTTTCAATTCATGTCCGCTTGCTTTTCCAAGGAATATAAATTGGTAAGACTTATCTGTATTCAGATTCTGAATAGTTTCAAAAATATAATGATAATTTCTTCTTTTCTGAGAAACGCCACCAGGAATCACTACTACAAACTTTTCATTTTTTGCTTTGTCAAAATCTCTTGTATAAAACAGTGGCAAATACTGATATCTCCCTGAAATCAAAGCTTCATCCAGCACGAAAAGAGTTCTTGAATTCTTATACACTTTGGTTTTGTAAAACAATCCTTCTTTCAGCCACAATTTTAATCTGAAGATAATATCCCCTTTGAAAACACTTTTCATCAGATCAAGCTTGGAAGCTTTTATGAAATTAAGATTATGGGAAATAACTGCCGTATTGTACTTTTTTGTGATCGCTAAAAATGTATTGAAATAACGGTGTACAGTCCCAATTACAACCAGATCATATCCTTTTCCCTTTAACTGATCCAGAATCATAGAACTATCTGATAAAAACACAGCTTCATGGCGGTGGCTTATCTGATCTTTGATTCTTTTTGAAAAATAATAGTCTACCGCAAAATCCTGAGAACCTTCCATAATATCCATGAAAGCCTGGGCAATTTCTGCGTGAGTATCGATTTCTATGTAAGCTATTTTTTTCACGGGTTAACGGGAGTTATATCTTAAGTTTTGGCTAAAGCCAATCGATTTTATTTCTTTGATTATAGATGGGCTAAAGTCCATCCCTATTGATAAATGTTTAATTTACCTCCCACATCTTCAGCCATTTCTTCTTCAACATTCTCCAACGTTGATCATTAACGGTCTTCTGTTCTTCTTTTGAAATTTTCAGTTCCAGTTTTTGTGATCTGCAATTTTCATAAGATTTAATAATATCGAAGAAAAATGAAGCAGATTTGCTTTTCATAGCTTCTTTTGACGAGGCAATATAAGCCAGAAACCTGTTCAGTCCTAAGAAATAAAAATATCTTCCGTAATAATCTGCAGGACGTATGGTGTAATCGGCTCCTTTTACTTTAATCAGCTTTACATGGAGCTCCGGAAGCACAACTTCTTTCCATCCCAGATGATCCAGCAATATGGAATCAATATTATCCCAGCCCAACGTTTCCCTTAAACCGCCGATCTGAACAAAACATTCTTTACGGTATGCCTTCATAGGACCTCTTACATGATGTTTATTGGAATTTCCTTCATACACCCAGTTCCCATCTTTTTCTATGTACAAAAGCCCTCCTACAAGCCCATATTCAGGATGAGCGATAAAAGCTGTCTCTACTTCCGCCAGATAATTTTCCGGAAGAATGATATCGGCATCAAATTTACAGATGATATCAAATTCATCCATAGACTGAGTCTGAAGTCCGTTTTTAAAAGCGTGAACGACTTTGGATCCTGGCTGATGTTCAGATTTCTGTAGGTTGACTGTTTCAAAACGGGAATCAGTTTCTGTATAGTTTCTGATGACCTCAGCTGTTCTGTCTGTAGAACCGTCATTCACTACCACTACTTTAAAATCTTTGCAGCTTTGCTGTTGCAGAGAATTAAGAGTAAATGGGAGGTTGTCTTCTTCGTTATGGGCAGGAATTATGATTAAAAACCTCACGGAAATGATAAGTTAATTAATGATGAAGGATCAATGATAAGAAACCATTTAGGATATCAATTACCATTGATCTTTCATCGTTGATAGAATTTATTTGTTATGCGGTTTCAGCATGTTTTTCGGATCAAGAATTTCGTCCAGCTTTTCCTGAGAAAGAATTCCTTTTTCAAGAACAAGGTTGTAAACGCTCTTTCCTGTTTCCAATGCTTCTTTTGCAATCTGTGTAGACTGTTTGTACCCGATATAAGGGTTCAATGCTGTTACAATACCAATGCTGTGTTTTACCATATTCAGGCAAATTTCTTTATTGGCAGTAATTCCAACCACACATTTGTCACGAAGCGTATCTAAAGCATTGCAAAGGAAGTTGATATTTTCCATGATGGCATGCGAAAGTACCGGTTCCATTACATTCAGCTGTAATTGTCCTGCTTCTGCGGCAAAAGTTACAGTAAGATCATTTCCGAATACTTTGAAACAAACCTGGTTAACCACTTCCGGAATTACAGGATTTACTTTCCCTGGCATGATAGAAGATCCTGGCTGCATTGGTGGAAGATTGATTTCAAAAAGACCCGCTCTTGGACCTGATGAAAGTAATCTTAAGTCGTTACAGATTTTGGATAACTTCACCGCAAGACGCTTTGTCGCTGAAGAGTAAATTACATAAGATCCCGTGTCAGGAGTAGCTTCTACTAAATCCGGTGCTGAAACAATCGGGAATCCTGTAATCTGAGCTAAGTTTTTAGCACAAAGCGTAGCATATCCTACCGGAGCATTTAAGCCTGTTCCGATAGCGGTTGCTCCCATATTTACTTCTACAAATAGGTTGGCATTGTTATTCAGTTTGGAAATATCCTCTTCTAAAGTGGCTGCATAAGCTTCAAATTCCTGTCCCAAAGTCATCGGAACAGCATCCTGAAGTTGTGTACGTCCCATTTTAATCACATCATGGAACTCCTGTCCTTTTGCACGGAAAGCCGTGATAATTCTTTCCAGTTTTTCTACCAATCCGATATTCATATGAAGCAATCCCATTTTGATTGCCGTAGGATAAGCATCGTTGGTAGACTGAGAAAGGTTGATATGGTCATTAGGTGAACAGAATTCGTATTCTCCTTTATTTTTCCCTAGTTTTTCCAACACAATATTGGCGATCACTTCATTCGCATTCATGTTGATGGAAGTTCCTGCTCCTCCCTGAATCATATCTACCGGAAACTGCTCATGATATTTCCCTTCTACAATTTCATCACACGCTTCTGCTATTTTAAAATACAGGTTTTCGTCTAGAAGTCCTAGTTCATAATTGGTTTTGGCTGCTGCTTTTTTTACAAAAGCCAATCCTTTTATGAAATCCGGATATGAAGACAAAAGCTGTCCTGAAATTTTAAAATTGTTGATAGCTCTTTGTGTCTGAACCCCATAATAAGCATCTAAAGGCACATTCAGTTCGCCTAATAGATCACTTTCTTTTCTGAAATTTTCCATTACAGATATTTTACTGTTTTTGATCGTTTAAAGATAGCAAAAACGCATCTAACCGATGCGTTTTAATTTGAATTATTTTGTTGGATATTTTTGATTTAAAGCCTGGAGTATTGCCCATGTTTCTCCATCCATAATTCCGTCATAATTCTGTGGACGGAAATGATATTGGAATGCTTCAATTGTTTTTTTCGTAGCATCATCCCATTTTCCGCTAAGATCAAGTGCATATCCGAATTTCTGCAATGAAGTCTGAATAAGGAAGATAAAACTGGCCTCATTATATCTTGCTGTAATATCAGCCTGTGCTGCCTCAAGATAAGTCTGTTTAGCGGCTTCATCATACCACATTCCAACCTGATATTCATCATAGAGCTTTTTCCATGGGAACATTGGCCCCGGATCCTGTTTTCTTGTAGGTGCAATATCGGCATGCGCCAATACATTCGTAGGTTGAATCTGATATCTGGTCACAATATCTTTAACCAATGCCGCAACTTTTTTCACCTGGTCATCGCTGAAAGGAGCAAAAGTTCTTTTGCCGGCAGCATCTGTAGTATACCCCGTATTTACAATTTCAATCCCGATAGAATTATCGTTGAGATTTTTATCATTTCTCCACGCACTTACTCCTGCATGATAGGCTCGCTTATTTTCATCTACCAATTGATAGATCTCATTATCTCCTGTATTATTTACCAGATAATGGGCACTTACAGCCTGCTGGGTAAGAACAGTAAGAGATTTATCGTCCGGAAGGGCCGTATAATGTAATATAAGATAACGTTGTCTGAAATTCTGGGCTACCGCAGGAAAATAAGTTTTCACCACTTTATATCCGGCTGGTTTTGCAGATACAATAGAACCATAACTTGCCGTATTATCATTTTTTGTTGGGTCTGCTATATTAGTAGTAAAAAAGTCTACTCCATGATCAGATACAACTTTTGGTTTTTGAACAACCGGAGGTGTTGTTTGAACCTTCGGTTTCGCCTGTGTTATTGGGGTTTTCGGTTGATAGGTATTTTTTTTCACATTTTGTTGGGAAGTACATGAAAAAACAAAAGTGCTTAATCCGATGATATATAATGTTTTACGCATCAGTTTGGTTTTTGAATGATTTATTACCTCAAAAATACACAAAAATTTCTTGAATTTTATTTGGTAAATAAAGAAATCTGTTCTATATTTGCACTCGCAATAACGGAACAACGATCATTAAAAAATAAACAAAAAAGGAGGGTTGCCGGAGTGGTTAACGGAGCAGTTTGCTAAACTGTCGACGCGAAAGTGTCGCAAGGGTTCGAATCCCTTACCCTCCGCTCTTCTTATATATTCGGGGCGTAGCGTAGTCCGGTCATCGCGCCTGGTTTGGGACCAGGAGGTCGCAGGTTCGAATCCTGCCGCCCCGACTTATAAATTTAGGGTGCGTAGCTCAGCTGGATAGAGCATCTGCCTTCTAAGCAGACGGTCAAAGGTTCGAATCCTTTCGCGCTCACTTAATGACACCATTAGGACAATTTAGGCCAAATGGTGTCATTTTATTTATAAATACTTGTTATTCAGTCTATTTAGAGTATTTTTCACCCTTTTACCTTATTTTCTAAAGCAAAATTTTTTTCTTTAAAAACCAATATTATATCTTTTTTAGTCAATTTTTCGATTAAATCTCCATATTATTGTCACAAACCTGGCAGGATTCGAACCTTATTGAAAACATTAAACAACTGAAAATCAACCAAGTACCAAAATTGTTTTTTTTATGTCGTACAAAAAGTTCGAAAAGACAAGACCATCAAGTTAGCTATACAGGATTCCGAACACTTCAAACGTCGGACAAAATACTGTTTTTCAGTATTTTATATAAATACAATTTAACAAATTAGCTTTATTCTGAAAAATCAAAAACTAATCAATTAATTTTTAGATATTTTTCAAGTTTTGTTCATATCCTAAAAAATATAATTCTTTAAAAAACTCAACTATTTCTTGCTCTGTCTGTTGACCATGGATTTCTTTTATTTTCGAAGCTGAAGCAGTTAATCCAAATATGGTCTTAACACTTTCTGATAGCATTTTTTCAATATTCCCTTCTCTTACTTTTACTTTCTCCGGAAAAAACAACCTGATAATTCTCTGTTTGGTTATAGTATCTGAATTTTCATAAAACTCTCCTAAGTGGTTAATTATGTAATCAGTTCCCTTTTCTGTATGTTTTTCAGCCACTATTTTTAAAGCCTGCTGTCTCAATTTATCAGTATTATCTTTTAAAGATTCCTGACAACGACTTCTTATTAGTATATAATCATCATAGTCAATATTCCCATTTGAAAATAGCTTTTGCGCATTGAATCCCCTATCAATCAATTTTTCCATTTCTTTCTTTATCTCCTCTTTTTTCTGAATATAATCATGATGTTCTTCACCATAAATTTCCTTTGAAATACTATTGGCAAGTTCTAAAAATGGTTCTACCACTCTATTATTCTTAAGGAATGAAAGAAAACTCAAATTGATAACGTCAGCTCTTATCCGGTATGAACAACGTCCCATACAGTGGTAATAATAATATTTTTTAGTATGTCCCTGCGATCCACTTCCTGTAAGCGTATTTCCACAATTAGGACATTGTAGGACACCTCTAAAAATTAAATTTTCATTAGCTATCCTTTTTGAAGTTAATTTTTTAGGACGGTTTAAATCTGCGTCTTTTATTATTCTTTGAACATGATCAAATAAAACGACAGGTATAAGAAGCTCATGAGTACCCTCAACAATTTTTTCAGCTTTATCTTCAAATGCCGGAATTTTTATTTTACCACAATAAATAGGATTTCTTACCAACCGATAAAAAGCACTTCTACTACAATTAAGCCCATTTGATAACGCATCCTTGTATATTTCAGTTAAACAATATTTATTTTGTCTCACTATAGCTGTAAAAGCCTCACGGATAATATATGCTTCCGGTTCGTAGATGGCTATATATTTTTTCCCATCAGATGTGATTTTATTTCTATATCCTAGAGGAGCTTTGTTGATCCATCTTCCTTCCAGTCTTGCTTTTTGCATTCCCAAACGTACATTACGGCTTCTTTTATCGTTTTCTACTTCAGAAGTAGCCCAATACATTGCCAACATAATTTTACTTTCCGGGATTGAGAAGTCTATCTGCTGTTCAATTGCCTGAATGGAGACTTTCATATTCTGCAATCTTTCTAACATCTTGTAAGCGTCCATAATATTGCGGCTGAATCGATCCCAATAAGTAAAGAGAATAAGTGACGATTGGTTCTTAATGAGCTTAAGTTCAGCGAACAGCTTGTTCCATTCTGGCCGGTTAAATGTTTTCGCAGAATAGTCTTCGAAAATAGTTTTGGTAACAATGAGATTGTGATCTTTACAATAGTGCACAAGTCGATCCAGCTGGCTGCGTTGGGAATATCCTTTTACAGCCTGTTCATCAGTACTGACTCGTATGTACAGATAAACGGCTTGCATGGCGTGGTATTAATTAAAGTCCTTTAGTTAGAACTCCTATATATTTAAACGAAAAATAGAACAAATTATTTGACGAGTTTACATACATATTTTAACAAAAAATATTTATGCTTCGGTCATATTCTGTTCTACTAGATAATAGCATGATTTATATTTATTGTAGAATCATGACAGTAATTTGAAAATGATTAAATAGTGGAATTTTATACTATTCTGAAAAGAATGGTTCGAATCTGTGTAGAGATTACCATCTAATGCAATTAAACATTATTAATCAATGACTTAGTAAAAAAAATCATCTACCACGAATTTGCCACAACTCCTTATATTGGTTAAAGCATACAAAATCTTAACAAACTAAAATTAATGAGTCATTAGTTTCTACACGCGAATATTAAATATTCTATTAAATCAATAGATTCTTCCTCAATCCATTCATCTTTTGAAATAAGCGAATCAATTACCTCAATCTGCCCAATCGTAAAATGAGACTGGTCAAGTCCTGAAAATTGCTTTTCCTGGCTCCATTTACTTTTGTGATGTTTTACCGTGACTGGTAATTTTTTAGCATTTTTAGGAGGTTCAATGAGTATTATATCTTTTCCTTTTTCTTTAAAAATATTTTTCACCTGGCAATAGATATCTAGGCCGTTATAATCCCAGTCACAAAAATAATAGATGGGCAGGCCCAGCTTATCTGCCGAAATGTCTTGCAGGGGCTTCGTATTATTACCGCCAACGTACCAGAGTTCAATGTTGCTCTTTTTGTATTCAACAGGTACCTTCAGGCAATCCAGATTTTCGCACAGTACGATAACCTGCGGCTCCAGGCAGTCAACGACCCATCTCCATTGATGATTTTTTGGATCATTTTCAGGAAATGCATCTACTTCTAAAAGTTGCAATATCGCTTTCTCCAAAGAAGGCCTGTTCTCGATATACTTTGAGTTTTCTTTTCTAAAAAGCTCCGCTGAAAGCTTTTTTCTGGTGGTCATCCTCTTTTTGATCTCTTGTTTATTGTAAAATACAAATATTAAAGCCTTCAGATCTTGTTCAGTAAAATTTTTCTTACTGTTATTCTCCAGCCCTGATTCCTCAAAAAACTTATTGTAATAGAGAAAAGTTTCCAAAAATTCTTTTTCATAAAAAGGTTTAAACCTACTCGAGGACTCGAGAACTAAGTGATTTCCTTTTTGATATCTTACAAGCTTTTTTTGCGTAAAAATGATCCTTTCAAATAACTGTTGTTCAGTATTTTTAACCTTGTTTTACCACCTACATATAATTCATGGAGGCCTCTTAAATATTTCCACTCTACTGTTCTCATACTGTTCCGTTTTCAAGTAGACCAAATATTGGGACAGGATCATAATTTACATCATCGTCCTCCACACTATTATGCAGGAGGTAGATATTCTGCTTGGCTGCATCTATCTTATGGGGAGATATTGACATAGAAATAATCTGATAATCATTAGCCTCTGCTATTTTATATAGCATATCAAAGTTTTTGCCCAAACCTGCTGCTTCATCAATGGCCATAAAACGAATTGCATCCTTGTCTTTACTGCCAGATTTTTTGTCAAGTAATGCTAACTTGGCAATACACAAAAGTGCAATTGCAGAATACGTCTGACTGTTACTTCCATCATTTTTCTTTCCGGAACTGTTTACCATTGAAAATTTAAGTCCATAATACGACTTAGGATTTAAGAGATCTTTTATTTTGGGTTTAAGGTTTCGGTCACCGCCCGAGCGGTAATAGGCCTGCTGAAGTTTATCGGTTAAAGAGTGATACTTTTCAAGCTCATTTGTAATCCCTTTCTCCTGTTCAAATAAAGTCTCGTCAGATCCAAGCTCAGCATCTTTTTTAATCTTCTCAACAAAGATTTGCATCCAGTCGGCTGAAAGTGAATTGTCTTTTATCTCAGCCAAGGTAGCCTTGTGACCGCCGGAGATTATTTTCTCATCATCGTTCAGAAAATTCCGAATCTGTCGTGCGATGTTTAACTGGGTACTGACTTCAAGCCAGACATCTTCAATAATCGAAGCCAGTTTATTCAGCTTACGCGAATTCAATTTCTTGTTCTTTAAATTTATATCAGCCAGATACTTTCCTATTTTTTCAATAACATCTTTTTCCAAAATATTTTCATCACTTAGAATTTCGGGAGGTAAGATCTCTGCACACAAAGCCTGAAAATCTCCCGAATCCTCGAATCTTTTGAAATTATTGTTTAAATGTTCCCCTGCAATGACATTATATTTGACGATATATTTATTTTCTGCTGCAGAACAATCTTCACGCAATTGCTCAACCTCCTCATATTGCCTGATCTTGGGAACATAGGTTGAAACAAAGAGTTCCGGACACTTACCATATGCATCATTCCTTTTCGACTTTAATTCATTTATCAGTCGATCCAATTCTTTAATCCTTTCTGAACCAGCATAATTCTTCTCTTGATTTTTGTAAATCCCAAAAAAATCATCATAAAACTCCGCATTATCTGAAGCATCGACCAGATCATTAAGGACAGTAGGCTGCCCTGCAGAATCAAAACGCCATTTACTTTTTATGCCCACAACTTGTTCATCGGATATGGCATCAATAAAAGATTTCTCCAGTTGCGATAGATTGCTTGATAAGGTTATCAACTCATTTTCTTTCTTTTTTAATGTTTTGTAGGAGTTTTCATACTGCATGGCTTTTGCTGGCACTTCACTGTCATTCGCCAAATTGAAATGATCGACAAGCTCATCTTTCTTTAGCGCAAGCAGTTCATGAGACTGTAATTGCACATCCAACTCCCACTTTGCCCCCCAGGCTTTAACATATTCATCGGCATCTCCAAGTTCTTCAAGAATCCCGTAAAGAACACTTAAGTCTGCTAAACTCTTTTCTAAACCCTGTATATCCTTAGCAATGTTACTGGTCTGGACCTCGAAATATTTTTTAATGTCATCTTTGTTTCCGGTATTGAACACAGGTTCAAAATCTTTTGAAATAAATTCAAGAACACCATTGAGATTTAGCCAAAATCCAAGCTTATCTTCGCTATAAACTGGAATCTCCCCGTGAATCAATATCTCCGGCGACGGAAGATATCTGTACAGCTTATCCTGCGGTTTATCGACCCTGATGTCCTGATTCTGAAACATCCTGATGATCCCCTCCTGTCTCTGATCCAAAATACTGTCTGTTTCAAGAGCCCATCTGGCAATAGAAGTGGCTTCATCCAAGTTGTTTAGGGACCGAAGCTTATTTTTAAATTCGATTTCCTGTTGCAATAGATCACAACTATGCTGGATCTGTACAAGTACTGCTTTTCCCGAATAATTGGCCAGCAGGTTTGTTGATATCTTGTTCTTTTGAATCTGCGCTTCAAGTTCATTTATCTTTCTGATATTATCCTTGGATTCCTGATAGCTTTCGTATTTGTCCAGAACCTGTTCGGCAGAAATTTCTAGCTCATCCAGCCAGCGCAAGAAATCACCTCTTTTCTTACTTTTATCGGTCCATTCCTTTGTTAGCACAAAAGCATCCTCAACCCGTTTCTCAATTAAAGGTTGCTCTTGTGCTATTTCCTCCATTTTTTTTAAAAGAACAGATTCAAGAAGTGGAAGGAGCCTGGTGCTTTCTTCATATTTTAGTATCAATTCTTCGAGCTCCTTAAATAGACCATCTTGTTGCTGGCCCAGGAAATCATACTCGGCTTCGATATAGTCCTTAAAAAGACGCTCCTTTAAAACCTTCAGATCGAGCAGATCACTGAGTTTCTGCTGCTTAATTTTAAGCTTGTCTATTTCCGCGACATTATCCTGAAACTGCTTCTCATCACCCTGCAGCTCCTCAACCGTGGTTTCAAACCTGTTATAAAATTCTTTTTCTTTCTCATCACCGAACAGAAAAGACTGCAAGCTGGCACTCTTATCCATATCTAGCGATTCCCGCGAAAAAGCCTGAACGATCCTTGCGTAATTATGCAATGCCTGGTTACTTACCGAAAGATCCAGCGGCAGAATATCATTGTTAAATAAAATCTTATGGTAGGTCTGGGTTCTCTCCCAGCTTTCACAGGTCAGATTAAAATTATCAATGATATGGTCACGTAATTCATTGATGGGCAAAATGGAATTATCTCGCTGGAATTCAGCAACACCGAGCAGCTGGCCAAACGTTGCCAGCTTCGTATCGGCTTCAAAATTATTCCCCTGCTGAACAATAAACATCTCTGCAGCGCCCGAACTTTCCAGATATATCCCGACGATCACATATTGGTTCTTTTTGAGCTCAAGGCTCAAAAATGCATAGCCCATATCCGTACCCTTTCCCTCCGATCGTAATACTAGGGTCTTAGCCTCTCTGGGACCACTGCCTTTGGTGGGGGAATGGAAATAACGGACCCCAACAAAGATCAGCTGAAGTAGATCGGAAATCATACTTTTACCTGCGCCCCCTTCGCCTACAAAATCCGTTCTGAAAGGACCGAACTCATAGTCAAAGTGCTGATGCCTGATGATTCCTAATGTTGACAGTCTTCTTATTCGTGGATAATCTTTCATTTCAATTCATTTAACGTATTATCAATATCCACAATGTATTCCTCATAAATCTTTATCAACCTATCAAACGCCGGTAGCACGGTGAATTCATCGCCTTCTAAAATCAGCCATCCGATCTTTTTGAACTCAATCAGAGCTGACTGTACAGTGGAATCCAGCATCGCGTCATTTACATTGCCGGGACCGATATTTTTTGATTTTGCGATCAGATAATAAATGCCCCTTTTATAATCATCATATTCGATCCGGATCTTTTCCTTTAGTCGCTGGACAGAGTCGAGCAATAAATCATTGTCAATATATACGATTTTATAAAGTATAAAGCCGATGATCACATATTCACTTTTAAGGATATTCCGGTGCCTGGAGGAAATTTTCCCACGGTCATTTCCATAGAAATCCAAGTAAAAATAATTATCCGGACTCTCGCCCCCCTCACTCAGGCGTACACCAAAAAAATTATGGTAATAATTCAAGAGACTTTTCATATTCCGCTGTATATAGGCGAAATATCTGGTCTGGCTCCCGCTATCTTGAAAATGCACGCCATCCTTCAGTTGATAATCAATTGTTGCAAAAATTTCCCGTGCTTCCTCATCATAGAGGAAATCGAGCATTATGTCCTGATAATTGACATTTTCCATAATCCAATATTTTTATGTTCAGAATCTCTCTGCAGAGTTTTTTCTGTTAACAGTTTAAATTTACCCTCACTGGCATATACCTGCTTTATAACGTTGAACAAAACAGTTACCGCGATCTGGCTGCTCTGGGAATCTCTCAGTATCTCAAAAAAATAGGCTGATAATCTGATCTCGCCTTTTAATTCAAGCTCCGCAAATATCAGTTTCTCCCACTTGCCGATAACTTCCATCTCCCGGATTTCCCTTTTGACCCTTTCTACATTCTCCTGTATGATTTCTTCATTTTGAATATATGTTTTTCTTTCCTTCGGCTTTGGTGGAAACAGCTCCTTATCTCTGCTTACAATAGTAAATTCAGGTGTATCGATGTGCAGTTGTGGTGGCTTAATGTTTCCGGGAAAAACAATATTCCTATTCTCCAAAACACTTTCATTCAGAAGATGGATTATAAATTTCTCTACTTTTGAACTAAACGAAGGCTTATTCAATGTGGAAAATAATTTGCGGACCTTGGGTTGAATACGGTCTAATTTCCGGTCGAGTGAATTGAGCCTGTCATTGATGTATCTCAGGCACGCATGAACCTCCAAGATCAGATCATTGATTACCGGATCGGTAAAATCTATATTATCCAAGGTAGCACGGATATTATTGGTTTCTGAATACGCCGAACGGAGCTCCTGCACATGTGCTTGCGATTGTGACAACCGCTCCTGTGTGGCTACAAGTACATCAATAAAACTATGATCCGAAAAATTCGTCTCATTTTTTAAATCCTCAACGGACAGCACAATCTGACGGTCCAAAAAATCAAGCTGCTCCCTGAGGTCCGGTTCAAATTTTTTAAACGTTTCCTCGAGCCAGAATCTGGGATCATCCGAATTTTTGAGTGTTGAACTCAGATGGGAACATATCTGCTGGATTCTTGTGGGGTTAAATGCGCCCTTCAGCGTATCCTTTGCATGCAAACAGAATTTATTGGCATAATCCTTAAAATAATACTTTTGCTTTTCCTGATCATAATCCAAAAAATATTCCTGAAGATCCATAATATGACCACTGTACACTTCTTTGGGATACCGCATATTGGTCTGATAAATTTCCTCAAATGCCGTATGGATATCTTTTTCGGAGAACTTGTCGTCATCAAATTCCTTATTGACAATTCTCTCATAGAGTATGACAATCGCCATTCCCACCTCTTTTGAAGGAAAAAGAAGCTTGTAGGTTTCGTTCTCACTGAGAACCCGCACAAAGTTGAAATCAGGTTTTAAATTTTCACTCAAATGGCTAAAAAAAGCATTAGTAATAGATTAAAAAAGATGTTCTTAAACAAATATATTAAAAACAAAAAGTAAAGTATTACGGCTATCCATTTTTATTATCAACAAATTTTGAGTATCAAAAATATTTAATTGATTGAAAATTCACCGATTAGCCTCAGCACACCCTTTTTCATCTGTAAAAGGTATTAACTTTAAGTAACGATAATCCGTTTATTTTTGAAGTGCATATGTACGTTGCGTATTATACCTGTCAATGTGCAATCCCATGTTAAAAAATCAAAGACATTCACCGGCTTACCAACTTTACGCCAAAATTCGATCCAGCTCTTATCAGGACCGCAAGTTATTCTGATTTCATGGCTAATGCGAATCCCAATTCCGGAAGAACTGTGTTTCAAGGCATCAATGATCATTAGGATTATAAAGTTCTGTAACTGGCATTTCATGCCACTAATTTCAAAAAAATAAGAATGTACTTTTATGGTAATCCGTAAAGTAAAATTTTTAGTAATTATTTATGTCAAGGTATAGAGGTAAGTTTTCCAATCATTAGGGCGTCCCCTTGGGGCGGGCTTTTCCTTTCAATCTTTTCAGTATTGGCAAGTTCTAAAAATGGTTCTAAAATAGTTGATTTTATGCTATTCTGAAGAGGATGGTTCGGATCTGTGTAGAGATCAGAACCTATTTTCATTTAAATTCTGAGCCAACCACGGGCCACTAATACGGCGCTTAGATCTGAATCTATCTATTATATCATTTATAAATATTTATATTGTTAAAATGCTTGAAAGATTATTTTTATTTAAACACGCTATAGTTACACCAGATAATAATTCTTTTTCATTAGCCCATTCTATAAGTTGATTCTGTAAAAATTCAATTGTATTATCATCTTGAAAGGTACGCTCCTCCTGACAACACAACTCTACTATCTTGTCGATATTTCTTTGACAAGCCGCCCATTTGGTTTTTCTCGCTCTCTTTAAAATACTATGGTCAAGATGAAAATAATCTACCGAAGCGCGAACCCTTTCTCTTTCCCACACAAATTTCTTTGGTACATTCGGTGTTACCTTACCAAAACTATTAAAAGATATTAATGACGCGTCATATTTAATTGTGGGATCCAAAAGATATGGTCTTTCATCAACAATTTTCTTTTTGTTTGTTGCAGCAAATGTGCCAGATTTTAGTGGAAAAAATATTCCTTTACCTTTAGAAGTTCCTTTTTCAATCTCCTTATCTTTTCTCAAGCGATTTGAATAGATACTACTAAAACGATAATTTTCCCAATCATAAGCGAGAAACCAATAGCCATCTCTTTCAACATCATCCATATTCTTTGCCTTCTTTTTCGGCCTAAAATGATCGATATCACGATCTGACATTAGTTCTTTTGCTTCCGAATACCAGCACTTGCCGTCCATAACTTGACTAAACGCGTTAAAGAGGGATCTATCTTGCCATATTTCGTTTTTATCAATATGAGCAAGTTTGTCTTCCATTGTAATTAAAGCATCAATTTCTTTTTGCAATTTAACTGCTTTTTCTAACCATTTATCAGGAATCTTAAGCCTGTTTAAGTCAACAAATCTCATTTGTTCTTATTTTTTAAATCCATCAAAACTTTCAATACCTGCTCTTCTTTCTTTTCCCTTTCCGCAGCATTAGTCGGTAGAATTACATTTGTATTTAATTTCTCATATGCTTTTAAGAAGTCATCATAAAGTGGATCAATAGATTTTTGAAAAACACCTATTTCATCCAAATAATTATTTAACTCAAACAACTTTTGTTTTTCCTTAGCTGTTAATCCTTTAAGATTTCTTTTAAGGATAAGGTCGTTTTGATCTTCTATTGATTTAGCTATTTCTGGTGCTAACGATGTTGGGAGGTTAAAAAATTCGCTAGTTAACACCCCTTCAACTCCTAATCCTAATGGATCAAATGATGGTTCGATGACCTCCAATTGTTGGTTCTTACTTTGAAAAATTCTAACTTCACTTTTTGTCAAACTTCCTATAACTAAGGGATCATGAGTAGTCATTATAACTTGACTAGAATTATCTTTATCAACAACCTCTTCCATTAAGTCAATATAAGACCATTTCCACAATGGATTTAAATGTGTATCTGGCTCATCTAACAAGAATAGGGTATCAGATTCTTTTGTAAAACGCATCAAACCTAAAACTGTTAAGAGCTGCTGCTCTCCTTCACTTAATTCTTTAAACGTAATATGCCCTTCTACATTTTCCTTAATCACTTTAACTCTGACTTCATGAATAAGATCCGAAATATATGTACTTTCAAGCATTTTAAAAAAATTTGCATTTGAACCATATTTGTTGGCTAAAGCGGCAAGCTTTTCTTCATTAGAGATGTACAAATAGATATGTTCCTGATCTGGATTCTTATGAAAATCTTCACGTACTTTTTCATTAATGGGAATAGGAGCAACAGAAGCATCCCAGAGGTCATTTAAAAAGTCCTTTACAACACCTTTTGCATACCAAAATTTCGGATCCCCACCCTTTATAGATTTTCCTTTAAACCAATAAGGATTTTTCAAAACAAAAAGGATCGATTCCAGTCCTAAAATACTTAAATATTTTTTTAGGAATTGTTTGGTTTTAAATTCAGGAAAGCCATAAAATGCCATTAAAACGAAATGACTATGTATATGCCGAGCATAAAATAACGGACGCATGGGGTCATCAACTCCGTCCAATAAGTCCTTTAAAAATCTTCTTTGATGTATATCAAAATGTTCCTCAAGTCTGTTGCTTATCCCAGAATAGTAAGAAAACACATGCTTGGGAAGAAAGTTACTTTTATTTCTATAAAAATCTGTTTTTGTGATCTTTTCATTATTTACAAAAAATGTAAAACCCACTTTTTGTTGCTCAATAAAAGGAAGTTCATGGGCAAATTCCTTGAGAGAATTACCTATTATTCGTATATGGAAATCTGTACAATGATAATTTATATCGAAGTCAAATTCAGGATGAGTTTTATCATTTAAGTCTAAATCTCTGAAAATTATTACAAGTGCCTCTATAAAATTTGATTTACCAGCAGCATTTTGTCCTATTAATACAGAGTGCATTTTAGTTTTATCTAAAGAAATCGAAAATTTCTTTAGATTTTTAAAGCCATCTATCTTTACACTTTCTATTCTCATTGTCTAAATTAATTCTAAATATCCTTTTTCAGATTCTTTTATAACTTTTATTTCCTCTATCAAATACTTTATGTTAGTATAAAAGTCATCAATATTATCTTTAAACTTACTTTGTCTTAAAACAGTTAAAGCAGGCATCTTGCCATGAGTTTTTAAGAGTTCTAAAATTTCAGTATTAGTTTCATCATTTATAAATTTCTTGTCTGCTTTTTCAATTTCTTTAAAAAATGAAACCGAGCTTTGATTATTTGCCATATTTACCATGATTTTATTATCAAACCAATACTTAGAAATTTCTGCAGAAAATAGCTTTTCCAAAGCTATAAAACTCTGCCGCACTTCGCTTTCAAACTGCTCAATAGATGAAAATACTTTCGAAATTTTCGCAGAAATTATTCGCTGTTCCTCTAAGGGAGGTACATTAATTTTAATTGAGTTAATCGTTGCCAATTTGATATTGGGTTGCCCACCTCCACTATAACTTAAGGTACGCAAATTATCTTTATTGAATCTTAGGTAATATTCGAGATAGTGACTGTCAAAATGATTCTGGGGTTTAATTCCTATCATACTATCTGGGAATGCAGTTTCATAGGTAAGAATCCCTGTATTCCCTATTGTTGCCCCAACTATTGCGATTACGATAGTTCCAACAGGAAATAATTTACTTACTTTCAAACCTGCCTCATTAAGAGTTTGATTGTGATTTCTTATAAAGCCTCCGTCATTTGGAAGATCTCCAATTTGAATAAAAGGTATTTTACCGTTGAAAAATTTGGGATCATTCCTCGGTCTGGCAGAAAACCGGCCACGTTCACAAATTACATATTCTCCAATTAATTTCTCTTCCCATGTACTTGGAATCGAAAAATGAGAATCATCTAAACTAATATTTTCACTAGAAGAACCTAAATATCCATTTTTTTCTCTCCAATTCTTAGTATGAAGACCACTAAATGCCTCCATTAGAAAAGATTGCTTTAAATTAGCTGCAATTTCAAGCTGTTTGTTAAGTTCAGCTTTAATTCTTTGGATATCACTTTCTAAAACTTTAATCTTATCTATAAGTCTTCGTTGATATTCCTTTTCTGGAATATTTATTTTCAATTTAAATAATTGGCTTGGCTGTATACGTTTAGATCCTATACCCTTTGCTAGAATCTCCAATTTTACATATAGGTTATTCTGAATAAAAAAATAAAAAATCCATTCAGGAAGACATTTATCTAAAACATCGAATGCAGGAAGATCTCCACTTGACTCATAGCCATCCAATTCGTTTGGAATTATTCCAAAAGCTCCTTTATGCAAATTTTGCTTTCCATAAATAAACTGACCAGCTTTGCGGACAAAATATTTTGTTGCCCCCTCCTTCTCCTTTAGTTCCGGCCGTTTTTCGACTCCTCCTAAGTTTAATTTTACTCGAATTCTTTTCTGAGGATTCGCTACTTTAACTTCAAGCTTCGATTCTACTAAAATCTCTTCAAGATTATAAACCGTCCCTTTAATCATTAAATTCCAATTTTAATAGATTTAGAAGTTCTTCACTCTTTTTAAAAGATTTCTCCAGTCTTGTTCTCAATTCATCACTGGAAACATATTCCTTTTCTTCGAAGTAAGGACTTGAGATATCAAGATCATAGCCCCTCTTAATAATATCATCTATCATTACTTTCCAAGAATTATCACTTTCAATTCTGTTGTTCCACCATTTCATTTCTGCTTCAAAATCCTCAATTACAATTGGTTTGGACTTAGAATAACTACTTTGTCCTTCTGGAAATTGATGCTCATAATACCAAATCTCCTTTGTAGGGCTTCCTTTTTGAAAAAACAAAAGATTAGTTTTTACACTAGTATAGGGGCTAAATACACCCTTAGGTAGTCTTACGATAGTATGCAAGTTACACTCTGTCAATAACTTTTCTTTTAATCTAGTCCTTACACCTTCTCCAAACAAGAAATTATCTGGCAGAATAATAGCTGCTGAGCCGCCTTCTTTTAATAATTCAATTATTAGTAATACAAAAAGATCAGCTGTTTCTTTGGTTCTAAATTCAATCGGAAAATTCTTTTCAGTACCATCTTCCTCTAATCCGCCAAATGGAGGGTTAGACAAAATCTTATCAACATGATCCTCCTCTCGCCACTCGTCGAAACTTTTTGCTAAATAATTACCTCTAAATATTTGAGGTGCTTCAATGCCATGAAGAATTAAGTTAGTTGTACATAGAAGATGAGGTAGGGGCTTTTTCTCAACTCCTAAAATAGTTCTTTGAATAATTTTATAGTCAATATCTGCTACATTCTTTTTCAAATTCTCTATTGTACAGGTTAAAAATCCACCGGTTCCACATGCCGGATCCAAAACCTTTTCATTATACTGAGGATCCAACATATCCACCATGAATTGAGTCAAGGCTCTAGGAGTATAGAACTCTCCTGAAGTACCTGCATTCTGTAACTCTTTAAGGATTGTTTCATAAATCTCATTAAATATATGAGCATCATTAGCGGAAGAAAAGTCGATTTTGTCTATTTCAGTTGCTACTTGCTTTAGCAATAAGCCATTCCTCATGAAGTTATATGTATCTCCAAAAACTGATCTTATGATCTGCGCTTGTTCATCATTTTGTTTTAGATTTTTTAAAGTGGGAAACAAGTCATCATTGACAAAGTTTATTAACTCGTCTGCAGAAAAATTATCATTATTAACCCAATTAGTCCATTTATATTTTAAAGGCAGTGGACTATTGTAATCAATATGCTTTTTTAACCAATATCTTTCTTTATCAGAAAAAATTTTTAAAAACAACATCCATACAAGCTGAGAAATACGCTGTGCGTCCCCATCAACTCCGCTATCCCTTCGCATCAAATCGCGAATTGTTTTTATAATACTATTTACATTTGACATTACGCAAATTTAATACTTTTTAATATTCTTCAAATGAAAAAAAACCATAGAGCATTCTTTTCATGTATAGGCCCAAAACTATTTTAGAGTACCACTTTACTGATTAAATTAATAATCAAACATACTTAGGTAGGAAATTTCAAACAATATATTTTTATCTAATATTGGATCATTATATTAAGTAAGAAGCTCAAGCTCACACTTTTTTCCCACTACTAATCACAGATAATTTCCTATCGCTAATACAATATCAAGACTATTTGACTTACTCTGATACTTAAATATAGATTAAATTGATGTATATGACAACTTAGTTTTTCTTTTGACTTCCGCATATTTAAAAGCTCTATTGCCCCCTTGTACGCTAACAATTTAAAAAATAAGCTCGGATATAGCTCCTTTTTATCCATAAATTATCCCATTATGATTAATCTAAGGAAATAAAACAGGTTGCAAATAGCTACAATTATTAAATTCGTATATTTGACCTTGAAAATTTATGGTCGTTCTTTGAGGTCGTTATAGAATAGTTATCTCTGTGATTTTGTCAATATAATTTAATGGCAAATTCGTGGCAGCAAATTAAAAACACCTTTAAAAATTAGGTTTAAAGTTATTTGAAAGAGGTGGTTCGAATCCCTCTCTTTCCACCGAGACATAAAAAACTCAGTTTGGAGCGCATAAAGGTAGAGTGTGGCAGAATCGTGGCAAAGCGATTAGACAACAGTCGGAAAACAGCGCTAACAGGGTTAAAAACAAAATAAGTTAGTTTCCCTTCCTTTCATGTGAAAAAAATGAAATTATAAAACTTATAATTGACGTCAACATTATGATTAAAATATATAAAAACACATTCCTTTTTATAAACTAAATTGGAGTTGATTTATTATCAACCCCAATATAAAAAAAACCTATTTTGCCGTTATAAAAAGTCCGAAAACTTAATAAAAATCAATATGGCAATAGGATTCGAACTTGAATTATTAATTATAAAATACTGAAAACCAATATTTTTAAAAACAAACCCTCTAAAATTCTCTAATAAAAGTTCGAAAAATCTCTCCCATGAACATATCTCAAAAGGATTCGAATTGTTCAAACAATTATTCAAAACACTCATAATCAAATATTTAATCTCAAAATCCAATTCAAATCTTCTACTAGACGGTTCAATGATAATCCTTCCAAGTTCACATAAAGACTTACTATTTTTAGTAAGTCTTTTTTGTTTTTATTCATTACTTAAAAAATCATTGATAAAGCAGACCGGATAGAGCATCCCGATTTCAATCGGGACGGTCAAAGGTTCGAATCCTTTCGCGCTCAAAAAAACCTCACAATTTTTATTGTGAGGTTTTTTGTTGTCTACAGACTTCACCTGCCAAAAATAAAATCTTCTACAGAGAAGTTATTAATACAAGATTAATGATCTTCAAAGTATTGCCCAAACCATAGATCAAAACTTTCTTTATATTGAGCCTGAGCATTTTGAATCAACACATCAGGTTCTTCAATCTGGCTTACACCGTAATCTCCTTTCATCCACCTCAAATATTCATTTAAATCCGGACTCTCTTCATAATCCTCTTCCTCTCTATAAAAATAAGCTTCATCAAAGTCTACTGAAATCTCAGTGTCAAAAGTGAGCAAATGTAAAAGCTGTATACTATTTTCAGCGACAATATGAACTCCACCTTCATCTCCAAAAACCACAACAGGCATTTTATTCAAAGGCTGATCCGTTCCATTATTCCAGATGGCATAGAATGAACCGGAACCATTAGCCTGAGCAAAAGGCAACATGCTATTCAAAAAATTTTCGTCATCACTCCAGCTTTTCAATCCGGACTTATCGTCGATTAACACACCAAAACCCTGCGAATAATTTTCAAACGAGGAAATAGTATTCTGGAAGTAAATCAGTTTTTCAAGCTCTACAGGAACTTCCCTCAAACCCAGGTTTTGTTTAAATTCTGCAATGTCTACCATGATCAATTATATATGATTAATAAAATTCATAAAATGAAAGAAGAACGGTAAATTTATTAACTATCTTTAATTTTTCGGTTATCTTTTATATTAATTTAACAACATAAACAATCCGTTTTTCTTCTAAAACACACCTTACAACTCAAGCATTTCCAATAGATTACAGTAAAAAAGCTATTGATTACATAAAATATCTTTTTCGTTATTATAAAATACTTATATTTACCACCAAGGAGTTCTTAAAACCTTCTTTATCAACCGAAACTGGTTACACTTAGCTGTGTATTAAAAGGGAATCGTGTGTAAATCACGAACTGTCGCGCAACTGTAAGTAACAAACAAAAAGTTTTTATCAATTGATATCCACTGTATATTTTTCATATGGGAAGGATGATAAAAACCGTTACAAGTCAGGAGACCTGCCTATTTCGTATTGACGATGCTTTCGCGATTTGAAGCTTACAGTCAGGTATGATACGATATGGATATAGTGTGATAAAACAGTTTATCAATCTATGTTATTTTTTTGAGATAGATATGAGTGTACATTGGGTACTTCTCATGATTCTGTGGCTCATTCGTATCCCCTTTCCGTAATTTTTCTTTCTTCATAAAGCACCGCGAAGTTTACTGAGAACTTTTTATAGGATTTAATCAATGTAAAAAGTAATGGTGTACCAAAGCAATCTTAATTATTCGTGGAGTCGTAACAGGTTTATTTTACAGACCTGTACAAGCAGATTTTCTCAAAGTTCTCACCGGCTGCAGGATAGTAAGATTTCTCAACTTATTCCCCATCTTTTCTTTTTTACTCAAAAGCTGTGTCTTTACAGATTCCTGGCTTCTTCACTGATAAACAAATTTCAACTCAACAATACATATTAAAATGATCAAAAATGAAAACTGGAAATCCCCCGGCCTAAAATTCCGGGAGGCAATGGAAAAAGAAAATCCCCTCCAGATTGTGGGAGCCATCAATGCCAATCATGCATTATTGGCACAGCAGGCAGGTTTTAATGCAATCTATCTTTCAGGAGGAGGTGTTGCTGCAGGATCTTTAGGAATTCCTGATTTAGGGATTACTACCCTGGATGATGTACTCATAGATGTTCAGCGTATTACTAATATTTGTGATTTACCTCTTTTGGTAGATATCGACACAGGATTTGGACCTTCTGCCTTTAATGTTGCCCGAACGATAAAATCATTAATCAAAGCTGGTGCAGCAGCCATTCATATTGAGGATCAGGTAGGTGCAAAACGTTGCGGACACCGCCCTGGAAAGGAAATCGTAAGCAAAGAGGAAATGGTAGACAGACTTAAAGCAGCTGCAGATGCCCGTACCGATGAAAATTTTGTGATTGGAGCCCGAACAGATGCTTTTGCAAATGAAGGACTGGAAAAAACATTAGAAAGAGCCATTGCGTATAAAGAAGCTGGTGCAGATTTCATTTTTGCCGAAGCGGTACCCGATTTAAGCTTTTATCAAAAATTTGTTGATGCTGCCGGAATCCCTGTATTGGCGAATATCACTGAGTTTGGGATGATCAAAATGTACACTGTTGAAGAACTGAAAAACGCAGGTATAGGACTTATCCTCTACCCTCTTTCTGCCTTCAGAGCAGCCAATAAAGCAGCGCAGAATGTATACCAGCATATCCGTCAGGATGGAACACAAGCTCATGTACTGGACACAATGCAGACCAGAGAAGAGCTCTACCAGAGCATCGGCTACTATGATTATGAACAAAAATTAGATAACCTTTTTAAACAAAATACTCATGTCAACGAATAGCGAACCAACATTTAAACCTAAAAAAAGTGTAGCTCTTTCCGGAGTAACAGCAGGCAATACCGCTCTCTGCAGTGTAGGAAAAAGTGGAAATGACCTTCATTATAGAGGTTATGATATTTTGGATCTTGCAGAAAGAGCACAATTTGAAGAAGTAGCCTATCTTCTGATTTATGGTCAGCTGCCAACCGAAGCTCAACTCAAAAACTATAAAGCAAAATTAAAATCACTGAGAGGACTTCCCCACTCTGTAAGAAATATCTTAAAAAGTATTCCGGCGGCAGCGCATCCCATGGACGTGATGCGTTCAATGGTTTCAGCGATTGGAAGTATTCAACCTGAAAAAGATGACCACAATGTGGCTGGAGCAAGAGATATTGCCGACAAATTACTAGCCTCATTCAGTTCAGGTCTTTTATACTGGTATCACTATACGCACAACGGCAAAGAGATCAATGTAGAGACTGATGATGATACTATTGGCGGACATTTTCTTCACCTTCTACATGGTAAAAAAGCACCAGATTCCTGGGTAAAAGCAATGGAAATATCTCTTAATCTGTATGCCGAACATGAGTTTAATGCATCTACATTCACGGCCCGTGTGATTGCCGGAACCTCATCTGACTTTTATTCTTGTATTACAGGAGCTATCGGTGCTTTGAGAGGTCCAAAACACGGAGGAGCCAATGAAGTGGCTTTCGAAATCCAAAGTCGCTACAATTCTCCTGATGAAGCAGAAGAAGATATCAGAAAACGTATTGCCAATAAGGAAGTAATTATTGGATTCGGACATCCTGTTTATACCATATCGGATCCAAGAAACGTAGTCATAAAAAAAGTAGCCAAAGAACTTTCTGAAGAAGCCGGAGACATGCTGTTGTATAATATTGCCGAAAGACTGGAAACTGTGATGTGGGAAGAAAAGAAAATGTTCCCTAATCTGGACTGGTTCTCTGCGGTATCTTATCATCTGATGGGAGTTCCCACATTGATGTTCACTCCGTTATTCGTTATCTCCAGAGTCACAGGATGGAGTGCCCACATTATCGAACAAAGACAGGATGGAAAAATTATCCGCCCAAGTGCCAATTATACAGGCCCTGAAAATAAAGACTTTGTCAACATCGAAAACAGAAAATAAAAAATCAATTCATAATTAAACTAAAAAATAAAGATGTCATCACACATTTCAAACGAAAGACCACAACCGGATCAGGTATTAACAGATATTGCAGATTATGTATTAAGCTATGAAATCAAAAACGATTTAGCCTGGAAAACAGCACACTACTGTTTATTAGACACGATCGGATGCGGATTGGAAGCACTGACTTATCCTGCATGCACCAAACTTTTAGGACCTATCGTAAAAGGTACTGTTGTTCCGAATGGAGCTAAAGTTCCTGGTACACAGTTTCAGCTGGATCCGGTACAGGCTGCTTTCAACATTGGAGCAATTATCCGATGGCTGGATTTCAATGATACCTGGTTAGCCGCTGAATGGGGACATCCTTCAGATAACCTGGGCGGAATTTTAGCAACCGCTGACTGGCTTTCAAGAACAAATATTGCAGAAGGAAAAGCTCCGCTGAAAATGAAGCAGGTTCTGGAAGCAATGATTATGGCTCACGAAATACAGGGCGTAATTGCATTAGAAAACTCATTTAACAAAGTAGGTTTAGACCATGTTTTATTGGTGAAACTAGCCTCTACAGCCGTTGTAGGAAAACTGATCGGTTTAACGCGTGATGAGCTGATCAATGCCGTTTCTCTAGCATTTGTTGATGGACAGTCTTTAAGAACATACCGTCACGCGCCTAATACAGGAAGCCGCAAATCATGGGCTGCAGGAGATGCCACTTCAAGAGCTGTACGTCTGGCATTAATTGCGCAGACAGGCGAAATGGGTTATCCATCCGTACTAACCGCAAAAACATGGGGATTCTATGATGTATCTTTCAAAGGAAATGAATTCAAATTCCAGAGAGAGTATGGTTCTTATGTTATGGAAAATGTTTTGTTTAAAATTTCTTTCCCTGCAGAATTCCACTCTCAGACAGCTGTAGAAGCCGCTATGACTTTACATCATCAGTTAAAAAAATCAGGAAAATCTGCTGAAGATATCAAGAAAATAACCATCCGTACCCACGAAGCCTGCATCCGTATCATTGATAAAAAAGGTCCTTTAAACAATCCTGCTGACCGTGATCACGCTATTCAGTACATGGTAGCTGTTCCATTGATCTTCGGAAGACTTACTGCTGCAGACTATGAAGATAATATAGCATCAGATCCAAGAATTGACATCCTTCGTGATAAAATTGAGTGTGTGGAAGACGTACAGTTCACCACAGATTATCATGATCCTGAAAAACGTTCCATTGCCAATGCTTTAACGGTAGAATTAAACAACGGAACCGTGCTGGAAGAAATCGTTGTAGAATATCCAATCGGTCACAAACGCAGAAGAGAAGAAGGAATTCCTGAACTGATCAAGAAATACAAAGTAAATCTTGCCAGAATTTTCCCGGAAAAACAACAGAGAATTGTATTAGAAAAATCGTTAGCATACGATACCCTTGTTAATCTGGATGTCAACGAGTTTGTTGATCTGCTGGTAATATAATCTAATAAGAAGTTGAGAGTGAAAAATACAAATTCACTCTCAGTTTTTCACTCTCAATCTAAAAATCATGTCACAAAAAGTAAAAATATTAATCAACGGAGATTTTATAGAAAGTAAAGCGGCACAGCATCTTCCTGTAGAAAATCCTGCTACTCAGGAAATTCTTGCAGAAGTCCCATTAACAGAATTATCTGAAATAGATCAGGCGATAGAAGCTGCTAAAGAAGCTTTCAAAACATGGAAAGAAGTAGCGACCCCGGAAAGAGCAAGATTTTTTCTGAAATACCAGCAGCTTTTAAAAGAAAATCAAAAAGAAATTGCCGAAATCCTTTCCAAAGAAAATGGAAAAACATTCCCTGATGCCATGGGAGATATATGGCGCGGCATTGAAGTGGTAGAACATGCCTGCAACATTCCGACACTCATGATGGGAGAAACGGTAGAAAATGTGGCGAGAGGTGTTGATACCTACAGCTACATCCAACCCCTTGGCGTCTGTGCAGGAATTACCCCATTCAACTTTCCCGCAATGATTCCTCTATGGATGTTCCCAATGGCCATTGCCTGCGGAAACACTTTTATTTTAAAACCTTCGGAACAAACTCCGATGACCTCTATGAAAATGGCAGAGTTATTTTTAGAAGCAGGTTTTCCTAAAGGAGTTCTGAATATTGTTCACGGATCCAAAGACCAGGTCAATCACATTCTGAATCATCCGGAAATCAAAGCCATTTCATTTGTAGGTTCAGTTCCCGTTGCAGAACATGTTTACCGCACTGGAACTGATAATCTGAAAAGAGTTCAGGCATTTGGAGGAGCAAAAAATCACATGGTAGTCATGCCGGATGCCAATAAAGAACAGGTCATCAACAATCTTGTAGGAGCTTCCTGCGGAGCGGCCGGACAACGTTGTATGGCAATCAGTGTAGCTGTTTTGGTAGGTGAAGCTCAAAATTGGGTGGATGATATCAAAAAAGCTTTAAGCACGATTAAACCTGGAGTTTGGTCTGATGATTCAGCAGCTTTTGGTCCTTTAATCAACAAGCAATCAAAAGACAAGGTTGTAAGATTGATTAAAAGTGCTTATGATCAGGGAGCTGAGGTATTGCTGGATGGCAGCAACTGTACAGTAGAAGGCTATGAAAACGGACACTTTGTGGGTGCCACCTTATTCAATAACGTATCTACGGATATGGATATTTACAAAGAAGAAATTTTCGGACCTGCTTTATTATTATTAAAGGCAGAAACACTGGATGAAGCCATTAAAATCATCAATGCAAACCCTTATGGCAACGGAACCTCCATCTTTACCAACTCAGGAGCAGCCGCCAGAAAGTTTCAACATGAAATTGAAGTGGGACAAATTGGAGTAAACCTTCCTATTCCTGTTCCATTACCGTTCTTCTCTTTTACAGGATGGAGAAAATCATTCTTTGGCGATCTGCATTCTTACGGAAAACAAGGAGTCCGTTTTTATACAGAAACCAAAACGATTACAGCCCGTTGGTTTGAGGAAGACATTCCCGCAGGCGACCTGAATATGACCATCAGTTTAAAATAAGTTGTCTATGGAATTCAACCTAAATCAAGATCAATTGGCGTTTCAGGATGCCGCAAGAAGATTCGCCGATAAAGAGCTGGCACCTTATGCTTCGGAATGGGATGCTCAGAAGATATTTCCGAGAGAAGCTATTGCCAAAGCCGGAGAACTGGGTTTTTGCGGTGTGTACACCAGCGAAAATGCCGGAGGTCTGGGATTATCGCGATTAGATGCCACCATTATATTTGAAGAACTGGCAGCAGCCTGTCCTTCTACTACCGCCTACATTACCATACACAATATGGTCTCATGGATGATTGATGAATTTGGGAATGAAGAGATCAGGAAACAACTATGTCCGGATTTGTCATCAGGCACATTATTAGGTTCTTATTGTCTTACAGAGCCGGGTTCCGGTTCAGATGCAGCAGCTTTAAAAACTACGGCAATAAAAAAAGGCAACAAATATAGTATTAACGGGACGAAAGCATTCATCTCCGGAGCAGGCGAAAGTGATATCCTTATTGTAATGGCCCGTACGGGAGATTCTGGTCCTAAAGGAATCAGTGCATTTGTAGTACCTGCCAATTCTAAAGGAATCAGTTTTGGAGAAAAAGAAAAAAAATTAGGATGGAATACCCAGCCTACACGCTTTGTTTTCTTTGATCATGTGGAAGTTGATGAGAAATATCTTTTAGGTGAATTGGGCCAAGGATTTAAAATAGCATTGAAAGGTCTGGATGGTGGCCGCATCAACATCGGAACATGTTCCGTAGGAGCAGCACAGGGAGCCATTAACCAAGCCCGAAAATATATGCATGAAAGACTTCAGTTTGGAAAATCACTGGCTCAGTTTCAATCACTGCAGTTTAAAATTGCTGATATGGCAACAGAACTGGTGGCAGCCCGTCAGATGGTTCATTTAGCTGCTTTCAAATTAGATTCCAGAGACACCAATGCTACGACTTACTGCGCCATGGCAAAACGTCTGGCAACCGATATGTGTTTTAATATCTGCAACGAAGCATTACAAATACTGGGTGGATATGGATGTACACAGGATTTTCCGGTGGAACGTCTTATGCGGGATGCCAGAGTGCATCAGGTGGTAGAAGGAACCAACGAAATTATGAAACTGGTGATTTCAAGAAAGATTTTAGAAGAAGGAGCCATGATACAAATCCGTTAATTCAAAAGATTAAAAATGAGTTTAGTACTAACAGAAATAAAAAATAAAGTCGGGATCATCACCCTGAATTCCGAAAAAACGCTCAATTCGCTTTCATTAGAAATGATTGAAGAATTGAAAGCTGTTTTGGAAAACTGGAAAACATCTGATGAAGTAGTCTGTCTCTTTATTCAGGGAGCCGGTGAAAAAGCTCTTTGTGCCGGAGGAGATGTAAGAAAACTGCACGATGCTATAATCGAACAGCAAAGTGTTGACGGAACACAAGTACCTCAGCCGTGTTTCGATTTCTTTTTCAAAGAATATCAGGTAGATTATGCTATTCATACTTATCCGAAACCCATTATTGTCTGGGGACACGGAATTGTAATGGGTGGCGGAATAGGAATTATGGTTGGAGCATCCCACCGTATTGTGACCGAAAGAAGTAAGCTGGCAATGCCTGAAATTACCATCGGTTTATATCCGGATGTTGGCGGCACATGGTTTTTAAACAAAATGCCTTCCGCTTATGGGGTTTATCTAGGATTAACAGGGGCAAGATTAGACGGAGCCGATTGCAAATTCTTAGGATTGGCAGATTATTACATCTCTTCAAATTCAAAAGAAACATTATTGAGTGCTCTTAACCAAGCTCAATGGAATGGAAATAACCATCAAACTGTTTCCTCAATTCTGGAAAACATTTCCAAAGAAACAGATACTCCCGAGTCACAGGCGCAGAGCCATCATTCATTCATCAAAAAGTTTGAAGGAATAGGTTCTTTAGAAGAGTTTAAAGAAATATTACTGCAATATCCTGATAAAGATGAATGGATCAATACAGGAATCAAAAGCTTTAAAGCAGGCTCTCCAAGCTCAGCACACATTATCTTCAGACAATTAAAAGAAGGTGAAAATTTAAGTTTGGAAGAAGTCTTTCAATCCGAGTTAAACTTATCGTGTCAATGCTGCATTCATCCTGATTTTGCAGAAGGGGTAAGAGCTTTACTGGTGGATAAAGACCTGTCTCCAAAGTGGCAGCCTGTAACATTAAATGATATAACCAAAGAATGGGTAGACAGCTATTTTACTCCGCTTTGGTCCCGTGAAGAACATCCATTAAAAAACTTAGGAAAAAAAGATTAATTATGTCAAATATAGCATTCATAGGATTAGGAAATATGGGTGGCCCCATGGCCATCAACCTTGTACAAAAAGGTCATCACGTTACCGGATTTGATCTTTCCTCATCAGCTTTGGAAATACTGGTTTCAGCAGGCGGACAGATATCTGATTCTGCTCTAGCAGCTGCGAAAGACGCGGATGTCATTATTTCCATGCTTCCGTCTGGTAAACATGTTGCCGAACTCTATTCTGAAGAATTTATCAGTCAGCTGAAACCTGATACATTGATCATCGACAGCAGTACTATTGATGCTGTGACTGCCCGTTCTGTTGCTCAATTAGCAGATTCAAAGGGATGTAAAATGATCGACGCACCCGTTTCCGGTGGTACAGCAGGAGCACAGGCAGGAACATTAACTTTCATTGTTGGCGGTAAAACCAAAGACTACGAAAAGGCAAGACCGATACTCAAATGTATGGGACAGAATATTTTCCATGCCGGGGATTCCGGAGCGGGACAGGTAGCAAAAATCTGCAATAATATGTTGCTTGCGATACATATGATCGGAACATCTGAAGCCATCAATCTAGGAGTCCGTCACGGATTAGAGCCTAAAATACTAAGTGAAATCATGCAGAAAAGTTCCGGTAGAAACTGGTCGCTGGAAGTCTATAATCCATATCCGGGAGTGATGGAAAATGCGCCTTCATCAAGAGAATACTCGGGAGGTTTTGCGGTTGATTTAATGACCAAAGACTTGGGACTGGCAGCAGAAGCAGGACTGGAAACCAGAACCTCTACCCCATTGGGAAATGCTGCTTTAAACCTTTACAGGATCTGGAGTGAAGCAGGAAATGGCACAAGCGATTTTTCAAGCATTATTCAATTCTTAAACAAACATCAGTAATCATGAATTTTGAAACACTATTATACCATCAGGAAGGATATATCGGAACCTTAACCATTAACCGCCCGCAGGCTTTAAACGCTTTGAATGAAACCGTTTTAAAGGAACTGAAATCATTTGCAGAGCAAATCCAATCCAATAAAGACATCCGTGTTTTAATCATTACCGGATCCGGAGAAAAAGCTTTTGTTGCAGGTGCCGACATCAAAGCAATGCAAGGAATGACCCCAAAGGAAGCAACCGATTTTTCTATTATGGCTCAGACTGCTTTCAACTCTATTGAAGCATTACCATTGGCCGTAATAGCAGCAGTAAATGGTTTCGCATTAGGTGGCGGTTGCGAACTGGCTTTATCGTGTGATATTATTCTGGCCAGTGAAAAAGCAAAATTCGGATTACCGGAAGTAACCCTTGGATTATTACCCTGTTTTGGAGGGACACAACGTTTACCGAGAGCTATCGGACTATACAAAGCCCGGGAAATGGTATTCTCCGGTGAATTTTATTCAGCAGAAATTTGTAAAGAATTCGGGTTTGTAAACCGTGTAATTGCCCCCGAAGAATTATTGAATGAAGCCCAGAAATTAGCATCAACAATAGCCTCAAGAGGACCTGTAGCTGTAGCAAAAGCAAAACAATCCTTGAATACGGGTGTTGAATTACATATTACAGACGGCTTACAGCAAGAGGCCGTTTTATTCGGAGAACTGTTTGATACAAAGGATCACAGTGAAGGCATAGGTGCATTTATAGAAAAAAGAAATCCGGATTTTAAAGGAGAATAACAGACAACCATGAATTTTGAAAGAGAGACATTAGTATTACCGGAAGGCGGTAAAAAGCTATTGCTGCATTCCTGCTGTGCTCCCTGCTCGGGAGAAGTAATGGAAGCGATAATTGCTTCGGGTATTGACTTTACCATTTTTTTCCATAATCCCAATATTCATCCAAAGAAAGAATATGATTTAAGGAAAGAAGAAAATATCCGTTTTGCAGAAAAGCATAATATTCCTTTTGTGGATGCTGATTATGATGTTGACGATTGGTTTGCCAGAGCAAAAGGCATGGAATGGGAGCCTGAAAGAGGAATCCGATGCACCATGTGTTTTGATATGCGTTTTGAACGAACAGCTTTATATGCTTATGAAAATGGATTCGACATTATTTCCAGTTCATTGGGAATTTCCCGATGGAAAAACATGGAACAGATTAACGATTGTGGTGTAAGGGCAGCCAGCCATTATGAAGGAATACAATACTGGACTTACAACTGGAGAAAAAAAGGAGGTTCAAAACGAATGTTGGAAATCAGTAAAGAAGAAGAGTTCTATATGCAGGAGTACTGTGGATGTGCTTATTCTTTAAGAGATACCAACAAATGGAGAGTAGAAAATGGAAGAGAGAAAATAAAATTGGGCGAAAAATATTATGGAAAAGAATGAAAACACATTACTTTGTGAACCTGAATTAAAATTAGAACAAAAATTAAGATCATTTCATCAGCATGTATACCCGATCAGTATTGGAAACAATACAGAAGAACTGAAATATTTCAGCTCATTAATTTCCACCGAAATAAAGGAGATAGAAAAAGTATCAGATATCATTAATCAGGACTGTTCAGATCATCAAAGCACATCTTTTAATCCATTACAATTCGTTGTTCACTATTTTCAAAATGGAGAAATAGATAACGCCTGCTGGTTGCTGTTTTTATACTCTTATATCGGAAAACATCCGAAGCATGAATGGAATCTGCTTAGAAATATCTATTTCAACACCGAAAGTAATGACGTATGGAACTGGGAAAATATCCATCATAATTTTGAAGCCTTTCAGGAATGGTTTTTAAAAAAAACGTCAATTATACAGGAAAAGGCAGGATTAGGAGAATATCATAAATATTCTGAATTGAATCATTCCAAAGCTATTATCATATGCCGAGATCTTCATGAATATATATTTTGGATAAAAGAGTCTGGAAACCATCATATCCTCTTCCAACAAACAGATAGTCTTCCTTCTGATAAATTTCAGAAACTGTATCAGTCTATGGATGCTAAAACCAGTTTCAACAAACTTATTAAGTTCAGGTACTTAAGTCTGCTTGGTATTCTTAATATATTTCCTATTCAGCCGGATCGCCCCTATCTGAATGATTTTATTTTGTCCAGAAGAGGAGCCCAGCATCTTTTTGAAAGCAAAAACCGTAAAAAAATTTCCGTTGAAAAACTGAATGCGCTTCTCTTTTTATTAAATAATTATCTGGAGCTCAAACATGGCTTGGAAATATTACAAACAGCTCTTTCAAAATGGGGAAAAGAAAGATTTAAAGTCGAAAGACAAAATTTTAAAAGATATATTTGATTTGTAGGAGGCTGGTCTATTCTTATTGCCGGCCTCCTTTTTTACTTCCATAAAATCCTTGTCATCCAATCAAATTGTCATAATTTTGTTCTTCCTATTCAAATTCTATGAAAAATTTTAATCTCATTATCGCCAGCTGCTTCTTTGTCTCGGTTATATCGTGTACAACAACGGCACCAGTTTCAAAGACTTCTACAGACAACACACCTTATCAAAACCTTGGGCGTGACGGAAAGATATACGCCGCTTTTTATCAGCAAAGAGCAGCAGAATATGAAGCATTGTGTCTTCAGGCATACAATATTGCCACGCTTCGTCTGGATGAAGCTTTATCGCAGAAACCCGACAAACCTTTAGCCATTGTTTCTGATATTGATGAGACCTTTCTAGATAATTCTTATTACGCTGTTGAGCGCTCAAAAGTGGGAAAGAATTATGATCAGAAAACATGGGAAGAATGGACCGCGAAAGGCATTGCCACTCCGCTTACAGGTTCTCAGAAATTCTATCAGTATGCTGCCAGCAAAGGAATTCAGGTATTTTATGTAACCAACCGTGTGGAGCAAGAGCGCGAAGGAACTTTAAAGAATTTAAAAAAATACAATTTCCCGATTCAAAGCGATGCCAACCTTATTCTGAGATCCAAAGAAAGCAGTAAGGAAACCCGAAGAAAAGATATTGCTAAAAATTATAATATTGTGTTGCTGCTAGGTGATAATCTTGCTGATTTTTCAGATATATTTGATAAAAAATCGGAAACAGAGCGTTCTTCAGCAGTGAAAAACTCTGCTAATGATTTTGGTAAAAAATTCATAATCATTCCCAACGTGGGTTATGGAGACTGGGAATCTTCTTTTTATCAATACAAATATGATTACACGGATCAGCAGAAAAACTCAATGATGTATGATGCTGTAAAATCTAATCCTTAAATAAAATCTAAACTGTAGATACAAGCTCAAAAAACCTCACAATATTGTTGTGAGGTTTTTTATATGTTTTCATAAAGTAGAATGACAAGAAATGATGAAAGTTGTTAGGAGACTAATCAATTGACTGCTTTCTCCAAACTTCCGTCAAAATATTTATGCGACTCCTTTTATTTTTGTTCCGTTCTTAGCTGCTTCGATTTTCTTATTATTTCTAAGCTCGCGTTTCATTTTGCGGTAGTCCCAGGGAGCGAGAGCGTTAATATCCTGCCAAAGTCCCACTTTTTTAAGCTTTGCAGTTTCCTGAATTTTGCCCAGAGAAGCATCTTTTGAGTAGGAAAAATACCACCATCCCAATCCTGCTTTGATAAGCTCTTTAGAAAGGTATTTTCCATCGTCATAATACACTTTCGCAATGGATCTTCCATAACGGTCCGTAGTCGTTTCAACAAAGCTCACCGTTTTCCCAAAAATCTGAGCAGAAGTAAACTGTTTTGCATTTTTACCGAACGCCTGTCCACTTTCCGGACAATCGACTTCGGCTAATCTGATCTTTTTTTGTTGATTGCCTTTTAACAGTAAAGTAATGGTATCTCCGTCTGAAATTTTGATCACTTTTCCGGTAGTCTGTGAGAATAGGAATACAGGGAAAAGTACATACAGCAGCATTAATCGTTTCATGGGGCAAATATAGGAATTAGTGGGGCTTGTTTAATGAAAAAACCTCGCATTTTGCTAGGTTTTTTTTAATATTAAATTGAGTTAATTGATTTTTTTCACCTCAAAGTCGGGAGACTTTGCGGAACGGATGTTTTATTATTTACTAGTGTTCTATTTTAAATGTTTAGTGACCTCATTAGCTTTAACTCTTGCTTCTTTTTCCTTTAATGTTAGCTGTAAATGGCTATTTCAGATCACTGCATCGAACTTTCTAATACAAATTAAAAGCAATATCAAAAATACCGTCATCAACAGAATTGCAGTTTTACCAATTAAATGGCATCGCCACATAGGTATTTTCAAAAATAGGTAAGGGCAAAGTTTCTGTTGTTTTTAAGCAAGTTTTGCCACTCTTCATAATGCAGACTTTAAGGAATTCTCCACGATGATGGTAACCATTTAAGATGAGCGCCTGAATACCATCAGTATCTAAAATCCTGATTAACGCCGGAAATTTATCTGCTGTATCTGTTAATTCCAGGAAACTTAAATCAATATCAGTAAAAGAAATATTTTCATCGCCTACGATCTGAACAAAACGTTGTCCGGCATCATATGCAGTCAGATCTTTAAATTTTTCATCTGCAGTTATGAAACTGGTTTCCAAGCAATCCAGATATACTTTCCGTTCTCCTGACAAGTAGTTTTGGGTATGCAGCTTAGCTTCTTGTACAATCTCAATATTATTTCTTCTGAAAGCTCTTTTCCATTCATCAATTTTTATTAAAATATCCGGATCTGAATACTCCCACAAAAAAGAATAAACCTGTTGATCAGGAAAAAAATCTTCCATTTGAATTCCGTCTTCATGGTTATAAAACAACCAGAAGCTATCATAGCTCAATTCACTGTGTTTAAAAAAATTTGAAAGGTAATAATGATGGATATCTCTATATTTCTTCATAAAACATTCATGCTTTTTTGGAAGGTATTTCATTTTTCGCAGGAGTAATTATAGCTCCCAACAACCAATATTAACAGGTAGTGATGAATAATTTTCAACAAAAGTATCATAATCAAAACGATAAAAATAAAAGTCTTCCATATTAATCTCAATTTCCTGGATCGTAATCTCCAGGTGTAAAAAAAATGCAACAAATTCTTTCACAAAATCATTGATATTGATTATTACACCCTCATCAGCATACAATCCTCCATTGATCTGATTATCAGAACAGCCACCTCCCCAATACACTGAACGATCTTCAATAAAAGCAATGAAACAATCTACCAGCTTCTCCGGCATATCTTCATGAATTACAATTTTAAACTCAAATATATCTTTCACTAATTCTTATTTTAGTCAGCAACTGTCTGCTTTTTACAAATCTTTATCCTGACAAGTATATAGCGTTGAAATATCAACAGGAAACCTAATAGCTCTGATATCCGATTTTTTTACTTTGCTAAGAGTAATATCCAAACCCACGGATAATGATGCTGTTCTCAATAAAAACACATTATCACTTTTGTTATTCTCTTCAAAAATACGATTTATGGTACTCCAATCCCTTTTAGTAAAAGTCTTCTTCTCTATAATATTCTGAATCTGTTCAGATGATTTTTCATCTGTTTTTACACCATAATATATTTTCTCTCCATTTGTAAAATCCTTCTGAACACAAGTAAAAATATAAGAATCATTTTCTAATGAAATCCATGATGTTATAATATCATCATACCAGTCAAGTATATGTAATTGAATAATGGTCACTTTTATTTTATTTATTTTTTATCAACATTAATGGTGAAATGGGCTGATCAACTTCATAATTTTATCATATCCAACCTTCATGTAATATCTCTCGTGGATAGTATAATTGATTAAAACATTCATCACAATAAAGACTAAACTTTGCATATTGGATATTTACGGATTGAATTTAATAGTTTTAAAAACTTTTAAAAATAACTCTTTATTCTCTTCATTCAAATCATTGATAATAATGGCCATTTTATTTTGATGAATATCTACACTGTCAAAATGAATTCCAATAAATCCTTTATTCATTTTTTTCGGCATCATAATCTTAGCTCTGTGTTTATTGATTGTATCGTAGTAATAATAATTAACATTATAAATTCCGTTTCTGTAATCTCTATCAGAATTATCAGAAAAATAAGCTCTCAATTCTCTGTTATTCTTAAACTTCTCAAAAATCTCAGGCTCTACCGTAACCATATAATTATCTTCCACGAAAGGTTTATAATCACCATAATAAATATAACCAATATGCTTATTTCCAGCATTAATGCTATATACCTGGGAATCTTCAGTCCGTTCTTTTTTAACGACCATTGATTTGGGTAAACTCAGTGATGTATTTGCAATAGTGTGATTAACAAATTCCTGATCCTTACAGCAAGAGTACATCATCATCAAAAAACACAAGAACAGAAGAAAACGAGCTTCTGTTTTCAAGGCTATTTTTTTATATTTTGGGATAAGAATGTTTATTGTGAACAAAAAAAAAGAAAATTCTTTCATCATTTTTAAGCGGGCTAAATCAATGGTTATTAACAGGGTAAAGTTAATAAAAAAGGATGCATAAAAAATTAATTAAAAATTATACCTCATTTTCTTTTTTTATTCCAAAAAGAATTGCAACTTTGCAACCCTAAAAACGATGTAAAATTCGTTATTGATGACACCTTCGGGGCGTAGCGTAGTCCGGTCATCGCGCCTGGTTTGGGACCAGGAGGTCGCAGGTTCGAATCCT
>NZ_JBLFDU010000016.1:0-98888 GCF_047345655.1 Chryseobacterium sp. T20 | reverse complement strand
TTATCAGAAAAACTATTTACAAGTAGGCACTTAATTTTTTAGCATATTTATTTGCAAGTTAACATAGAACGTTTAAACAAATTGCTTTTTGGATATGTAATCGTAATCATTTTTATACAAAAAGCCCCCTTATAAAAAGGAGGCCGGATCAACAATGTAATGAAACTAGTTCATTATTTCTTTTTTACTTCTGAAATGGCATCGGAAATTCCTCCGCCTGCGGTTTCAAAGAAGGCAGGACCAGCCAGAAGGTATACTTTTTCTATTTTTTTGGTGGTGGATAATTTATGTTCTTTCAGGTAATTTTCAGAACGGTTGGCATGTACAATTCCTCTTACCACATTTCCCGCTACCAAAGCAGTTGGAGAATCTATTCCGGCATCTTTCAGATCGCTGGCGAAGGCAAAATTGGTAACGCCTAATCTCATGGCTTCACGGGCTGCCACTTCCCCTACGGAAGTCATTAAATCTGGTGTAAATTTATTACGGTCACCTAAACCGATCAGTAATAATTTCTTTGCAGACATCGATCCTGCAGGCGGTGTAATTAAAATGGTTTCCAAAGAATGCCCCTGAAACTGTCCTGTTTTTCTAAGGTTGGTAAGTTCTCCTTTTAAAGCCTCATCCAGATGAACCAATCCGTTCAATTTAGCAGGTAATGCCTGAGCACTGAAGATGTCTCCTTCTGTATATTCGAAAACACAGGCTACCTGAAGCTGGGCGTCAGCAGACGATGGCCCCTGTACCAATCCTATCATGGAAATTCCGTCTACAGTTCCCCAGGTTTTGGAAGTTCCGATCGCTGTGGTTTTTGCAGGAGTTGTGGTTGTAGTTTGTGCAAAGTTTAATGTAGATAATGCTAAAGCTGCAATTACCAGTGAGTGTTTTAATGTATTTTTCATGTGATTTATTTTTTGTTGTTTGTTACGGGGGTCGAGTTGCGGGTTATTTTTGTTGCGGGTTGTAAGTTTTGTTTGTTGGAACAATGCAAGGACGCTAAGCTTTTTAAGGTTTCCGTTTTTAAGGCGCAAGTCGCTTCGCTCCTGATATTTTTTTCTTTTTCAAAGGTAGTTTCTGTGATGGAGAGGTGCATTGATGTGGGGTAATTGTTCAATTTATTTTCAAATTATCTCATTTTCAAATTTTCAAATTCCCTATGTTTTTTTTAAAATTTAAATACAATTCTGGAATTGATGAAAAGTCCGTCTTTGTGGTTGTCAATTACGTCGTTGATGAAGGCTCCGGTATTGAAATATTGTATTCCTGTGTTAAAAGTTAAAAATGAATTGATCTTATAATTAAAACTTCCTAAAAATGCGGTTCCGATGTATCTCTTTTTTGAGTTGGAAGACGGTAGGTTTAATGTTCCGCTGGGTCTGTAAATTCCGTCTTGAGTAGAATATCTCCAGTTGAAAACTACATCTGCCTGTACTGTTATTTTTTTATCTAAATCAATGGTCGCATAAGGATGGATATCAATTAAATTTACCGGACCAATCTGAGGATTAAATCCAAAATAACCACCTTTCGGATACAAAGGGTTGAATGTTCCCAATTTTCCGTCTCCTTTATTGCTGTCCCCTGAGATATAATCATTTCTAAGATTGATAGTCGGTTTTCCTTTTATATTTTCAAACATATATCCGATGTCTGCAGAAGCCGTCCATGCACTGATATTCCCTTTATTAAAGTTCCCAAACTGATAGGCCGCTTCAAAATTGTAAATAAAACCCCCTCCATATTTCCAGAATCTTCCCCCGAAAGTATGTCTGTTCTCATCGGAAAGCCCGTCTTCAAAACGTACATCTTTTCTGTGAATTCCCAGATAATAAAGCTCCAGATTTCCGCTTCTGGGAATAATCCATGTGTTGTAACTTCCCCAAAGATTGATTGATTTTGAAGATTTGTTATCAAATGCTCCCGGGCTTATTTCACTGGCAGCCATCATAAAGGCATCAGATCTGAAATTTCCTCTTTTGTACATGAATTTTAATCCATCAAAATAGAGTCTTAGGTTCGGACCTTCTCTCACGGAAATCAGTCTTCCGCTTCCATAATCAAGTTCTTGTCTTCCGGCACGCACTGTAAGCTTTTCTTTATCATTTTTCAAAATATCAACATCAATGAAGAGATTCTGGATATTCAAATGGTCTTCATCAATAGGTCTGGGACCGTTTTTTCTTCCATTTTCCCATGCACTTCTCACCTGTCCGAAAATTCTTACTCTTGAGCCCAGATGCAAATCTGCATGTACATTGTATCTTTGAATCAGAAAAGGATTGCTTCCAATGTCCATTCTTCCCCAATCTTCATTATTAAAGTCTACAAATTCAAGTCTGGCTTCTCCTCCCAATGACAGATAATGGTTGTTTTTTTCTGCAAGCGGTATGTATTTGATAGAGTTGTAAAAAGTTTTTGCAGAGTCTTTATAGGAAGCATAATCTTCATCAAACCTCATCAGCTTGAATTGAGCAGAAATTTGAAACGGAATAAAAATCTGCAGCAACAGTACAATGGCAATCAGTTTTTTCATGATGATTTCTTTGTTAAATAATGATCCACTGAATATCTTCCAGCTCCCATAAACAGTAAAAACAGGAAACATAAACTGTACATAAAAGGAGTATCTTTTACCAATAAAGCATCATTCCAATGGAGAATAAAGTATCCTGTAAGCGTCACCGCTAAGATCGGCAACACAGCAATTCTTGTGAAAAAACCAAAGATTACAAATACCGGAAATACCAGATTGGCAGCATCAGCAAAAAGGCTGTTGAAAGCTTCAGGAAGATGCAACGGGTTGGGTACCTGCTCTGCTTCTGAAACGCCTACTCCTATTTTTTTTAATCCGTGAGCTACGATTAATTCTACGGAAAGTAAAACTCTGAACACTAAAAGTGCTGCATCGGTTAATTTTCTTCCGGGATTGGTATTGGTGATGATATGGATTAACTTTTTCATGATTGGAATGAATTTTAGCTATGAATTAAATTGATTGTCGTGATTGTATTAATACTGGGTTGACCACCCTGTCAAAAATTTTTTGAATTTTTGCCACCCCTCCAAGGGAGGGGAATTTTTACCCCTTCAGTTGGAATATTGGTTGATAATTAATTGATTAGAAACCTTTGTGATTTAAAAAATTATTTTGTCTGATAGCCTCCGTAATATTTTACCGGTGACCAGTCCGGAATTACTTGAAGTGGTGCTGGAGCTGCTGTTTTGTAGGTTTCATCTCCGTACACTACTTTCCCATCTACGATTGTCAGTTTTGAAGTGATGTTTTTGATATCTTCATCATTGACTGTGAAATAATCTTTATCCAAAATAGTAAGATCTGCAAAGTATCCTTTTTGTATTTTTCCTTTCTGGTAGTCTTTGATGAGTTCGTATCCTCCGTAGGTAGAAAGTGATAAAGCTGTTTTTCTGTCCAGCGTATTTTCTTTACCCATTACCTGAGTTCCTCCTATTGTTTTTCCTGTGGTGATCCAGTATAAAGCTACCCATGGATTGTAACTTGCTACTCTTGTTCCGTCAGTTCCTAATCCCACCGGAATTCCCATTTCCAACATTTTTTTCACGGGAGGAGATGCCAAAGCCGGTTTTTTACCATACCTGTGGATGAAACTTTCTCCCTGATACGCCATTCTGTGTTGTACTGCAATTCCTCCACCCAACGCTTTGATTCTTTTCATATTATCTTCGGTAACAGTTTCTGCGTGGTCAATGAACCATACTAATCCATTCAAAGGGGTTTCTTTATTAACTTCTTCTATGACATTTAAAAATCTGGTGATACTTTCATTATACGTTGCATGGATTCTGAAAGGCCATTTGTTTTTTACCAGAAGACTTACTACTTCTTTCATATTTTTCTCCATGGTAGCAGGAAGTTCAGGTCTTGGGAAAAGGAAGTTTTCAAAATCTGCTCCGTCTGACACCAGGTTTTCTCCTCCTCCGTTGACATGATAATCGATTTCATTAAAATCATTGTGACCATGATCATCAATTTCCACCATTCCGATCCATTTGGTATAATCTGCAAGTTCAGATCCTTTTTTCTGGGCAAATAAATAATAAGGAAGACGAACGGTAATTTTCCCCTGTTTGTTCAACTGATCTGTTGTTCCGTAGTCATCCGGAAAATTCTGAAATCCTCCACCTGCGTCCATTACGGCAGTCACTCCTAATCTGTTCAGTTCAGTCATATACTGGAGCGTAGAATTCACTTTTTCTTCTTCTTTCAGCTCCGGCAGTTTCGCCAATGTTGAATAAAGAATAAATGCATTAGGTTCTGCCACCAGTAATCCTGAAGGATCTCCGTTATTGTCTTTTTCAATTAAACCTTGTGCAGGATTGGGAGTGTCTCCATTGATGTTCAGTTCTTTTAATCCGGCTTTGTTTAACCAGGCTTTTCCATAGAGATACATGATGAAAGTAGGAACATTTCCTGTAGCTTCATTAATTTCAGTCAGTGTAGGAAGTCGTTTTTCTTCAAACTGATATTCATTCCAGCCTCCGATGACCCTTACCCATTGTCCTTTGGGAGTTCTCTGAGCCTGTTCCTTCAGCATTGCTAATGCTCTTTTCAAAGATTTCACACCATCCCAACGAAGTTCGGTATTGTAAAATCTTCCTCCACGAATCACATGCAAATGACTGTCAAATAATCCTGGAATGACTCTGTTTCCTTTGGCGTCAATGACTTTTGTATTGCCGTTTTTTAATTTTAAAATCTGGGCATTGGTTCCCACCTGTAAGATTTTGTGATCTTTGATGGCAACAGCCTGTGCTTCCGGATTTTTATCATCCATTGTGGTAATCTTCCCGTTGGTAATGATCATGTCTGCTTTCTGAGCATTCAGAATTCCTGCTGCCAAAACCGTGGAAAGAGTAAGTATATTCAGTAGTTTCATTATTTCAATATTTAAGGTTGAAGGTTTCGGCAGGCTTTCAGCCTGCCGAAACAGCTCCATTAGTGTTTTAACATTTCCTGAGCATACTGAATTCCAATACCGTAAGCTCCACCATGTTTTTTCATCAGGTCATTAACCGGTTTGTACGTTTCTTTTCTTGCCCAGTCTCTCTGCAGTTCCAATACATACTGAACAGAGGTGATAGGATGTGCTCCTGCCTGAACCATACGGGTGATTGACTGATCGTGCGCTTCTTTAGAAATATCCCCTGAAGCATCTGTTACTACATATACATCATATCCTTCGTCAATCGCTGATAATACAGGTCCTACGATACATACACTTGTCCATAATCCTGCGAAAACCAGTTTCTTTTTATTTTTTCCTGTAATGGCTTTGTGAGCGTTAACATCTTCCCATGTATTCATGGTAGTTCTGTCTACATATCCGCTTGTTGCTTGCGGATATACTTCTGAAATTTCTGGAAAAACAGGTCCGCTGAATGATTTTTCTGCCACCGTTGTTACTACTGTAGGAACATTAAATATTTTTGATCCACCTGCTACCAGTGCCACATTATTTCTTAATTCTTCCATGCTGATGCTTTTTGTAGCGAAAGCCATTTGTCCTTCATGGTCGATGAGTACTACTGCGTGATTGCTAGGATTTAATAATGATTTTCCAGGGTTTTGAGCTGATGCTGTTAATGATAATAAACCAGCTGCAAATGATAGGATTAATTTTTTCATAATAATTTAAAATTTAAGAGTTGTTATTTTTGTTTAATTTTTTATTTATAGTGTCATTGGTACTTCCATCAAAAGGATTTCCGTACCTTCTTGAAGAGTTTTGATCGTAATTTCCTGAATATCCCAGACTCCGAATCCGTCACGTTCTTCTATGATCTCACCTCCTATTTCTGCGCTTCCTTTAAGGATGAAAGCATAGATTCCATTTCCTTTTTTTCTGATCTGGTAATTGGTTTCTTTATTCTGATCAAAAGTTCCCAGATGAAACCATGCGTCCTGATGAATCCATACACCTTCGTCATCTGCATTAGGGGAAAGAATCTGTTGAAATTGATTATGACCTTTGGTTTTGTCTAAAGTGATCTGATCATATCGCGGGGTCACATTTCTTTTTTTCGGATAAATCCAGATTTGAAGGAATTTTACCAGTTGATCACTGTTTTTGTTGAATTCACTGTGCATAATTCCGGTTCCTGCACTCATCACCTGAATATCTCCACTTCTGATCACCGCTGTATTTCCCATACTGTCTTTGTGTTCCAGGTCACCTTCCAAAGGAATACTGATGATTTCCATATTGTCGTGAGGGTGTGTTCCGAATCCTCTTCCTGCTTGCACTTTATCATCATTCAGGACTCTCAATACTCCAAAGTGCATTCTTTCAGGGTTGTAATAATTGGCAAAACTGAAAGTGTGCTGGCTCAACAGCCATCCGTGATCTGCTTTCCCTCTTGAGTCGGCTCTGTGAATCACAGAGTTTTCTTTTATTTTTGATTCTGTATTGGGAAGATGATTGTATCCGATCGGTTCTAATGGTTCGATCTCGTCGATGTCATTTTTCATAGCACTGGCCAAAGAAGCTGATGCTACAAACATTCCTGTTCCCAATAATCCTTTCTTTAAAAAATCTTTTCTGTCCATATCAGATTGTTATTTGTTCTTGTTTGATAGGACAAATTTAGAGAGACCGGAAACCCTGCACATTTAACTAGTTTAATAAATGACTTTGCAGCAAAAAAAAATGCCGGATACTTTTTTATCCGGCAGTATGAGTATATTGGTTTGTTGTTTTTGGAAAGCACAAGAGGCTTTTTACTCTTAGGAACTATTTAATTTGAAAGAATAATTTAAAGAATAACTTTATTTAGATTCCTACGGAATGACAAACTGTGTGGGTAAGCCCATTGTTGCAATTGTGTCATTCCGTAGAATCTCTGTATAGATGATAAGTCAAAAAATAGCTGGAAAACGCAAAGGCGCAAGTTGTTTTTTAAGCTAAATATTTTTAAGGCGCAAGGATTTTATCTCCGATGAAATGGGTGACTATAATTTCACAGGAATATTCACACCTATAAAATCCATGCAAATCTCTGCAATCTGCAAGTATAAAAACTAAGATTTATTTCTCCTTTGAAGCAAGACGCTTTCTGATGGTACTGACAAATTCTTTTGAAACTCCCAGATAAGAAGCAATGTAATACTGAGCTACTCTTTGCGGGATTGAAGGATATACTTTGATGAACTCAAGGTATCTGTCTGATGCGGTTTTGGAAATGGTATTAACCAGTCGGCTCTGCAGGGTTGCCAGGTTTCTCTGAACCAACATTCTGAAAACCCTTTCAAATTTAGGAATCTCCTGTAATAGTTTTTCTTTCGTTGAAGGATTCAACATATAAATTTCTGAGTCTTCCAGTGTTTCAATATAAACCTTAGAAGGTTTCTGCTCCTGAAATGAGGCGATATCACTGATCCACCAGTCTTCAATGGCAAATAACAACGTTACTTCAGAACCATTATCATCCAAACAATACATTCTTACACATCCTTTGTGAATATACCCTTCAAACTGGCAGATCTCTCCTTCTCTGAGCAAAACCGTTTTTTTGGGAAACGACTGGCAAACAAGCAGATCTGTAAAGGTTTTTTCTTCTTCCGGAGTGATGGAGATAAATCTTGTAATGTTTTTGATGATATTTTCGAACATACTATCAGGTTTATTCCTGCAAATTAGGAAAAAGACTGTAAACTTCATTCTTTAAAAGTCCACTTCCACCTCCGTAATGATCAATTACTTTAACATCCTTATCTAAACCGGCACAGAATTCTTTGATATCTTTCTCAAAGTCATCTTCCAATCCGGAGCTTAAAAGGACTATATCCACCGTATTATTCTTTATATATTCATAGCAGAAATTTTCATCACTTTGTATTTCTGCTGTCCAGCCTTCATTATTTTCTATAATTCTTTTTAAAGTATCCAGAATTTCCTGGTTCTTTCCAATGACTAAAAAATGTAATGTTTTCATTTTGTTCAATGTTTAAAGTTTAAAATTCAAGGTTCAAGGTTCAAAGTTCAGAGTTTAATGTTTATATTGTTAACGTAAATGGTAAAATGACGATTTAGATTCCTACGGAATGACATAGTGTGTGAATAAATAAAGTGCTTAGTTTGTCCATTCCGTAGGAATTTACACTCCTATAATTTCAAACGCACCTATACTCAAATTCTCCAACTCATATCCAAAACCCCGAATCTCGAAACCTACCTCCACACTAACAACTCTAATACTCTCAAACCCTCCGACTCTCAAACTCAAAATCCGCATCCCGAATCCCTCCTACAAATGCTTATTCCCTGTAATTTTCAACTCATTCAGATCCAGCTGTGATTCTGCTTTTCTAATCTCATCATCACTGAAAAGTTTTTCGCGTTTCATTGTAAACAGTTGTTTTCGCTGTAAGGCAAATATATCCAGCATCACTTTGTGATATTCTGCCATATCATTTCGTCTGTTGGTGCACATTTCAATAGAACTTAAATGATTCTGGTGAAGTTTGATATCACTTTCCAAAGCATTTTTAAGATTCTCCAACAAACCATTGCTGTTCACTGCTTCATTGTATTCGTTATCAAGTTTATCGACAGCAAGCTTATCCAGTCTCATCTGAATTCCGGCCTGCTGTTCATGGGAAGGTAGAATATGGTCTATCTCTCCTATTTTGGTTAATTTAATCACTAAAGGCAAGGTAAGTCCCTGAAACACCAATGTCACAAAAATAACAACGAATGTGATAAAAATGATCAGGTTTCTCATTGGAAATTCAGCTTGTGAATTCATCATAACCGGAATAGACAAGGCTGTTGCCAGGGAAACCACTCCTCGCATTCCTGCCCAGCCTATAATCAGAGGATTTTTCCATCCCGGACTTGGATCACGGCGGGCTTTTTCACTGAACCATCTAGGGAGATGAGCTACAGGATAAATCCATAAAAGTCTTACCACAATGACGATCAAGCTTATAATCAAACCATATTTAATACCTTCCATTACTGAAATTTCACCTAGTCCATTGATGATATCCGGAAGTTCAAGACCTATTAATACAAAAACCAAAGCATTCATCACAAAAATCAGGGTGTTCCATACTCCTGTCATATTGATTCTTGTGGTTCCTGTTTTAAAAATCTCATGAGCACGGAAAGACATAAACAATCCTCCGCTCACGACAGCCATCACTCCCGAAAAATGAAAATGTTCTGCAGAAAGAAATAAAATATATGGCGTCATTACCGTAAGTGCTGCATCAATAGCTGGTGTAGTGGGCAAAAAACGGTGAATAGCATAAAAAATATGTGCTCCAACAATCCCTACAACGACACCCATTCCCGCTACCAGAAAAAACTGTCCGGTCGCTTCGTGCATTGAGAAAGCACCTGTCATTACAGCTGCCAGAGCAAATCTGAAAACAATCAATGAAGAGGCATCATTAATCAGACTTTCTCCTTCCAGAATGGCAATCGTACGTTTGGGAACTTTTAATCCTTTTAAAACTGTTGTGGCTGCTACGGCATCCGGTGGCGAAACAATTCCTCCCAATAAAAATCCTAATGCCAGGGTAAATCCCGGAATCAACATTTGGGAAGTATAAGCAACCACCAGAGAAGTTAGAAATACCAGCCCGAAAGCCAACAAGCTAATAGGACGTTTCCATTTCCAGAAGTCATTCCATGAAGTATACCAGGCCGCTTCGTATAAAAGTGGTGGTAAGAAAATCAGAAATATAATCTCCGGATCCAGCTTTAAAACAGGAACTCCGGGAATAAGGCTAATCCCCAATCCGGCAAGAACCAGAAAGATAGGATAGGCAATTTTAATCCGCTGTGCCAGCATGACCAGCATCATAACGAGTAATAAAAGTCCAAGGATTAAAAGGAGTTGTTCGTGCATGTTTTTTAGAAGTTAGAAATTAGAGGTTAGAAGTTAGTTTTTAGGTTTGGGTTATTTAGGTTTGGGCTAAAGCCAGTGATTTTTTGTTTTTTGTTTGGCGGGCTAAAGCCCACCTCTATTGAATGCTTATTGATGTATTGGGTTAGATTCCTAAAATGTAATAACCACAAAAGTCACAAAGTTTTTGTTTTAAAATGTTTAAGAAGTTTAATAAAAATACTATATAAAGATCACATAAGAGAAAAATCAAAGATTTTTATAAAACTTAAGTATTCTTGTCAAAAGTTCAATATTAACTTATAAAATCTTTTGTGACTTTTGTGGTTACATTATTTAAATATAACTGAATTAGCGATTTCAATTTCTTCCTCATTAATAGAGTGTCCGAAATTGGCATATACTTTTTCAGTTACCTCTGCATTCATTTCTCTTAAAATATTGGCTGTAGCATATACTCTTTCTATGGGAACATGAAAATCAGGGTTGCTGGTTCCCAGGAAAATTGGAGTTCCTGCAAAATCGCCTTTATAATTTTCACGGTTGATTTTATCTCCTATCACACCACCGATAATGGCAGTTGCTCCACCGAACTTCTGGGCATTACGGGCTAAAAATTCAAGGGTAAGACAGGCTCCCTGGGAAAATCCGAAAAAGTAGATGTTTTCAGGTTTAATTCCGGCATTGACAGCTGCTTTTACAGTTTCTTCAACCATTTCAAGGGCTGATGACAACCATGGTTCGTTTTGTTCTACCGGAGCTATAAATGAAAAAGGATACCAGGTGTGATTCAAAGCCTGTGGGGCTAGCAGTGCATAATCTTTTACATTCAAATGCTGGGATAAACTCAGAATATCCTGAGCACTTCCTCCGCGTCCGTGAACCATGATTAAAGCTTTTTCTGCCTTATTCAAAGATATTCCTGCTGTTTTTATATTTAAAATATGACTCATTATTTCTATCTGAATTTTTCTGTTGGATAATCGATTTTGGGAAGAACTTCTTTCAAACGTTCTCTTCTTTTTTCAAACTGTAACGGTAATTGCAAATCTTCTCCTAAAAATGCAGCTTCTTCATCTACATCGAACCCTGGGCCTGAAGTTGCTATTTCAAACAAAACGCCTCCCGGTTCTTTAAAATATACGGAAGTAAAATATTTTCTGTCTTTCACTTCGGTATGTTCCAATCCGTATGCATTTAATCTTTTTACCATTTCAAGCTGGGATTCTGCATCGGGAGTGGCAAAAGCTACGTGGTGAACGGTACCTCTTCCTGCTAATCCTTTCAAGGCATTTGGGGTAGAAAGCAGATCGACATATTTCCCCGGCATATTTTCTGTTCCCAATCTCAATCGGTCAGGGCTTTCTTTGATCACTTTATGATCCATCTGAGTGGTCAGAAGTGCTGCTGTTCTTTCATAAGCATCCTGCCAGATTTCCACATGATGAATTCCTTTTATCGCAAAATCTTTAGGAATATAACCGTTGTAATATCCTTTTCTTTCGTCTTTATCATTAAAAACCAATTCCAATCCCAATCCGTCAAAATCTTCAAGATAAATGAAAACTTCATCAGAAAATCTTTGCTGCGGCTGTTTGAAAGGGATATTGAATTGTTCCAGACGGTTCATCCAATAATCCAAAGCATCTATAGAAACTGAAAAAGCAGTGGTATTGAGCATTCCTTTACCATGTCTGCCATTGATCAGGTCTTTACCATAAGGAAAAGTAGTCATAATCGTTCCCGGTGTTCCGTATTCGTCACCAAAGTAAAAATGATAAACATCTGAATAATCAAAATTGACCGTTTTTTTAACTAAACGAAGTCCCAAAACTCCGGTATAAAAGTCTATATTTTCCTGTGCATTGCCGGTAATTGCCGTAACGTGATGCAATCCTGTGATAAGTTTCATTGTGATAAAATTGTTAATTGGTTATTATAATGGGAGACGAGATTTCGGGATTCGGGGTTCGGGTTGATAAGGTCGGGAGTAGCTTTATTCATCTTTTGTCTTTCACTTCTATTTTTTAGCCCAAGACATTAAAACCCTATTACTCTCTTACCCTCCGACTCTCAAGCTCTCAAACTCATTACAGCTCTTCCTTCAACCATACATCATTATATTCTTCCGGATGACGTTTGAACTGAGCGTGAACATAAGGACATAGCGGTAGAATTTTTAATTCATTTTCTCTTGCGTAGGAAACCAGTCTCTCCAGTAAAATTTTGGCAAAGCCTTTTCCTTCATATTCCGGGTTCACTTCGGTATGATAAACAGTCAGCTTTTTTCCAATGACTGATATGTCCATTTTACCTGCTTTATGATCGTCTGAGAAAAGCTGAATCTCACCTTTTCTTCCTTCTAAAACTATTTCTGTTCTTTCCATTTTTCTTGTTTTTAATTCTTAATTCAAAATTAGCATCTTTATAAAATATGACCGATGATCTATGATAAGTTCGGCAATACTCCTTGTATTTTCTCACGCATTCCTTCATATTGAACGGGAAGTTTAAGGTTGGTTCCCAATTCATTCAAAGGTTCATCCACAGTGAATCCCGGATTATCGGTTGCTATTTCAAACAAAACACCTCCCGGTTCACGGAAATACAGTGAGTAGAAATAATCTCTATTGATTTTCGGAGTAATGCTTAGTCCTGCGGATAAAGCTTTCTCACGATATTCCATCAAAACATTATCATCTTTTACTCTGAAGGCAATATGATGATTGGTTCCCGCTGCATTTCTTCCAGCCGGAATGGTATCATTTTCAATAATATCAACAATATTAGCGGTATCAATAGCATCAGTTGCCAATCTGTATCTTTCTCCCTCCTGTTTCTGCAAATCATACCCTAAAATATCGGTCAGAACTTTAATGGTAGGATCTGCTTTTTTTAAGGTTAAAGTAACATTGTGAAAACCTTTTAATGCATTTTCATCTTTGATATCGTCTGTTGTCCATACTTTTCTGTTGTCTTCAACTAGTGGTTCTATCAGCTGTAGCTGAAGACCGTCCGGATCTTTAAAAGAAATCATCTTCTCTCCAAATATTTCGCCTTCTTCTGTGGTTACATTGAGGCTTTGTAAATGATTTTTCCAGAAGTCAAGGCTTCCTTTCTGTACAGAATATCCGATATGAGTCGCCATTCCGCTTCCATTGGTTCCTTTTCCTATTCCTTCCCACGGAAAGAATGTAAGAATTGTTCCCGGAGTTCCGTTTTCATTTCCGAAATAAAAGTGATACGTTCCCGGATCGTCAAAATTTACAGTTTTCTTTACCAGTCTTACGCCTAAAACTTTGGTATAAAAATCTAAATTTCTTTTCGCGTTGTCTGCAATAGCAGTAATATGATGCAGACCTAAAATTCTATTGTCCATGTCTTTTAATTTTGATGCTAAATTACAGTGAACAGAAATCCTGTGCATTTAACTAGTTTAATAAATGCAAAACTCCGTTTTCGGAAATACATTTTAAATCATTTTTTAAACAGCCCACAACCAACTTTACACAATTATCAAAAAAATTAATTTATTTTACGTTTTTCACAACCTCACAAATCATTCAATTTCTATAATATTTGAATTAAGAAGCATAAAATATTGATAAACAGATTCAAATAAGTGAAAAATAAAAACATATAAAACACTAATAAACAATTAATTAAATGATTAACGATAATTTAATGTTTAAAAAGCCTACTTTTTTAGTGGACTAATAAAAATTATATTATATATTTGCAAACGTATTCAGGAAATAAGACAAAATGAAGGCAGAATTAAAATATAATTCAATGAAGAAACATACCATCAAAAATATGATGAAGGATATGTGTATGCCTATACATCAAGAATACTGTGGTTGACCTTACTTTTATTTAGATATATTTTCAAAGGCTTTACCACGTGGTAGAGCCTTTTTTCATTGAACACAACAACATTAAAAAAATAAAAATGAGCAATTCTAAAAACAAATGGTTAATTCCATTGGCGTTTACAAACATCTATGTGATATGGGGAATTACGTTTTTAGCTATTTCATTTGGCTTAAAAGGTTTTCCGCCATTCATTCTTTCCGGGTTAAGATTTCTGGTTGCCGGAATTCTGATGATAGGCTATCTTCTGTCTAAAGGAGAAAAAGCAAATTCTTTGATCAACTGGAAGAAAAATGCCATAACCGGTATTCTTATTCTTACCGGAGGAACCGGGCTTGTTGCCTGGGGAGAACAGTATGTAACGGCTTCTGAGGCGGCCATTTCTATTGCAACAGGACCATTCTGGTTCATTGCTATCGATAAGAAGAACTGGAAATATTATTTCTCAGATAAATTTATTCCGATAGGATTAGTGATCGGTTTCGTAGGGCTGATTATGTTTTTAAAAGGCAGCGTAAACTCCAGTGCTCATTCGATCGCTGACGGAAACCTGCGTATTACAGCATTTATAGTATTAGGATTAAGTTCCATTGCCTGGGTATTGGGTTCTTTATATTCAAAGAAAAATCCGGCATCCCAATCTACCTTTATGAATATTGCCCAACAGCTTATCGTTGCGGGATTAGCTTCTTTTCTCATCGCTTTTTTCAGAAAAGAATGGACTGATTTTTCAGTTTCTGCGGTTCCATTATCGGCATGGTTTGGGGTTCTATTTTTGATCTTCTTTGGATCGATAGTCGCTTATTTGTCGTACATTTGGCTTCTGTCCGTAAAACCCGCTGCTTTGGTAAGCACCCATACCTACATCAATCCTATTGTAACAGTGATTGCTGGGTGGATTGTTGCCAACCAAAGCATCAATGGAGGTCAGCTGTATGGTTTATTCATCATATTGTTGGGAGTACTTCTAACCAATGTCACCAAGTATTTCAGACTTTCAAAACGGGCCAAGGTCAAAATCAGAAGAGTAAGGAGATTTTTAAACAGAACAGGCAGAAGATATCAGCCTATTTAAAAAGTATATAAAATCAGAATGATAGAAATCAGAAACATATCAAAAACATTTCACCAGAAAAAACAGTCCTTTAAGGCACTGGATAAGGTGAGTCTTAATATAGATAAAGGAGATATCGTAGGAATTATCGGTTTTTCAGGTGCAGGAAAAAGCACGCTGATCCGTACGGTCAATTTATTGGAAAGACCGGACGAAGGACAGATCATTATTAATGGAAAGGATTTCACCAAACTTAGCTCCAAACAACTGGCTGAGGAGCGCAAAAAAATCGGAATGATCTTCCAGCATTTCAATCTTCTTTCTTCAAGAACTGTTTTTGATAATGTAGCTCTTCCATTGGAACTGGATCATACCAGCAAGGACGAAATCAACAGAAAAGTAAACGAACTTCTGAAGATTGTAGGACTTGAAGATAAAGCCAATGATTATCCAAAAAGCCTTTCCGGAGGACAGAAACAGAGAGTCGCCATTGCAAGGGCTTTGGCCAATGATCCTCACCTTCTGCTTTGTGATGAAGCAACAAGCGCACTGGATCCGGCTACCACGCAGTCTATTCTGCAGCTTTTAAGAGATATCAATCAGAGACTGGGAATTACCATCCTTTTAATTACCCACGAAATGGAAGTCATCAAAGCGGTCTGCAACCACGTTGCTGTGATCGATAAAGGAAAATTATTAACAAAAGGAACTTTAAGCGAGATTATTTCGGATAAAGAAAACCCGATCATCCGCCAGTTCATCAATTCAGACATCATGACCCTGCCACAGGAACTCAGTAACAGACTGCAGAAAGAGCCTAAAGAAGGTTTATTTCCGCTGGTCGAAATAGAACTTAACGAAAACATCAGTGTTGAACAGATTCTTTCAACGCTATACAACCAATATAAAATCCCTTATAAATTGTTAAAGGCAGATGTAGAGTATTTTGGAAATTCCAATTTCGGTAAACTACTTTTGCAGCTTCAGGGGGAAGCCGAAGAAAACCAACAGGCGATCTATTATTTCAACCAAAATAAAATTCAAAATACAGTAAAAGGATATGCTTAGTGATACGGTAATTGCCCTTTTGGCAAAAGGAACCTGGGAAACAGTTTACATGACATTTTTATCCGGATTTTTTGGATTTGTACTTGGACTTCCGGTAGGAATCATGTTATTTTTAACCAGAAAAGGACAACTGCTGGAAAATGCAGCCTACCATAGAGGATTATCTATTTTGGTTAATATTTTCCGTGCCATTCCTTTCATTATTCTGATTGTATGGATGATTCCTTTCACCAGAATTCTGGCAGGCACTTCTATTGGAGTGAATGCCGCTTTGGTTCCTCTAAGTGTGGGAGCTGCCCCTTTTATTGCAAGGCTTGTAGAGAACAGTCTAATTGAAGTTCCTCATGGTCTTATAGAAACAGCCAGAGCTTTGGGCGCTTCTCCATTACAGATTATCAGAAAAGTTTTGCTTCCTGAAGCACTTCCTTCATTAATCAATAATGCAACCATCACTCTGATTACTTTAGTAGGTTACTCTGCAATGGGTGGTGCTGTAGGAGCTGGCGGACTTGGACAGGTAGGTTACCAGTACGGATATATCGGATATGATATTGTTATTATGAACACCGTTTTGATTCTGCTTGTTCTTTTGGTTTTTATCATCCAGTTTATGGGTGACAGGTTGTCAAAAAGATTTGATCACAGGTAGTTTTTGGGTGAGAGGGTTTGAGAGTCGGAGTGTTTGAGAGTGGGAGTGTTTGAGTGTTTGAGATTCGGGGTGCGAGTTTCGGGATATGTGGATGGAAAAGATAAAAACTTTTTGCTCTTTCGCTTCAATAGTATTTAAATAAAAAAAGAATGAAAAAAATAAAGATTTTTGGTGTATTGGCTGCAGGAATTTTGTTATTCAGTGCCTGTTCAGGAAGAAAAGATGATCCGAACTTTATCCGTGTAGGAATTACTTACGGACCAGAACAGGAAATTGCCGAAGTGGCCAAAAAAGTAGCTAAAGACAAATACAATCTGGAAGTGGAATTGATTCCTTTCAACGATTATGTAGTTCCCAACGAAGCTTTGACCAACGGAGATATTGATGCCAATGCCTTTCAGCATATTCCTTATTTAACAGAACAGTCAAAGCAAAGAGGTTATAATCTTGTGCCTGTAGGAAATACATTTGTTTATCCTATTGTTGCCTACTCCAAAAAGATTACGAATATCAACCAATTACAGGAAGGCAATACGATTGTTATTCCCAATGACCCTACCAACGGAGGACGTTCTTTACTGCTTCTGCAGAAAAACGGTCTGCTGAAATTGAAAGATGGTGTCGGACTTCTGCCCAAAGTAACAGATATCACAGAAAACCCGAAACAACTGAAAATCATGGAGATTGAAGGCGCTCAGATCCCAAGGGTTCTGGAAGACAGAGATGTTGTTGTAGGGATTATCAATAACAATTTTGCTGCTCAGGCAGGGTTGGATCAGGAAAAACAAGGTATTCTTGTGGAAGATAAAGACTCACCTTATGTGAATGTAGTCGTTGCCAGACCAGATAATAAAAACAGCCAGAAAGTAAAAAACTTTGTAAAAGCCTATCAGTCTCCTGAAGTAGAAAAGAAAGCCAAAGAAATTTTCAAAGGAGGTGCTGTGAAAGGATGGGATTGATGAGTGAGAGCGTTTAAGTGTGGGAGAGTTTGAGGGTTTGAGGGTTTTAGAGTATTAGAGTTATGAGAGTGGATTCTAGATTCGGGATACGAGTTGGAGGGTAAGAGGGTTTGAGTGTAGATTCCTTCGGAATGGACAAACTACACGCTATATCTATACATCTGCATTGTCATTCCGTAGGAATCTAGACACTGTGTTAGGAGCGTAAGATTCGAGGTGTTGAATGAAAGTTTACGAGAGTAACTTCATTCGTTTTTTATCATTTTGCAATTTTGCTTTCAGCCTTTTCACTTTTATGTTTCCCTATCAACTTCTCTTCATTTTTTCTCGTAATAATTAAAAATATTTAATAATAAACTGTCTGCAAATTGGTAGACGGTTTTTTATTCGCTAAAATTTTATTTTCTCAATTTGAGATAATAAAAAATTTTCTTTATTTTTGCTGTAAATCAAATAGAAAGGCATTATGTTAAAGAAAACCGTCATTATAAGTTTACTCACCTTTATTTCTGCTTCTTATATGGCTCAGACAAGTAGTACTCTCCCCGCTTATTTAGATGAATCAAAACCTGTAGAACAGCGTATTCAGGATGCATTATCAAGAATGACACTGGAAGAAAAAGTGGCCATGCTTCATGCACAGTCGAAATTCAGTTCTCCGGGTGTTCCGAGATTGGGAATTCCTGAATTCTGGACAACAGACGGTCCTCACGGAGTTCGTCCTGAGGTAATGTGGGACGAATGGGATCAGGCCGGATGGACCAACGACTCTATTATCGCCTACCCTGCCCTGACTGCTTTATCCGCAACCTGGAATAAAAAAATGTCATGGAACTATGGGAAAGCGTTAGGTGAAGAAGCCCGCTACAGAAAAAAAGATATTCTTCTGGGACCTGGGGTTAATATTTACAGAACTCCTTTGAACGGAAGAAATTTTGAATACATGGGTGAAGATCCTTATCTGACTTCAAAGATGGTAGTTCCTTATATTAAAGGAGTGCAATCTAACGGAGTAGCCACTTCTGTAAAACATTTTGCCCTGAATAATCAGGAAATGTTCCGCCATACAAGCAATGTCAATGTAGATGACAGAGCGTTGTATGAAATTTATCTACCTCCTTTCAAAGCAGCTGTAACAGAGGGGGATTCATGGACGATTATGGGTGCTTATGATATGTACAAAGGTCAGTATGCCAGCCAGAATCAGTATCTTTTAAATGATATTTTAAAGAAAGAATGGAACTATAAAGGGGTTGTGGTATCCGACTGGGGTGCTGTCAACAATACTGAACAGGCCATTCATAACGGACTTGATCTTGAATTCGGATCATGGACCAACGGACTTTCCGCAGGAACTAAAAATGCCTATGACAACTACTATCTGGCAAAGCCTTATCTTGATTTGATTAAAGCAGGAAAAGTAGGCACCAAAGAACTGGATGACAAAGTAACAAGATTACTTCGTCTTGCTTATAAAACTACGATGAACCGCAACAAGCCTTTCGGGAATATTGCTTCCGAAGAGCATAAAGCGGTTGCCAAAGAAATTGGAGAAGAAGGAATTGTTTTATTAAAAAATCAGGGAAATGTTCTTCCTATTGATCTTAATAAGGCTAAAAAAATAGCGGTTATCGGAGAAAATGCCATCAAAATAATGACTGTTGGCGGTGGTTCTTCTTCATTAAAAGTAAAATATGAAACACTTCCTTTAGACGGAATCAAAACCAGATTTGGAAAACAAGCTGATGTACAGTATGCAAGAGGTTATGTAGGCGATATCGGAGGTGAATACAATGGCGTAAAATCAGGACAGGATTTAAAAGACACCCGTTCTGAAGCCGAATTATTGAATGAAGCTGTAGAATTAGCTAAAAAATCGGATTATGTAATTTTCGTAGGAGGATTGAATAAAGCAGACTTCCAGGACAGTGAAGGAAACGACAGAAAAAGCTACGGATTACCCTATAATCAAGATCACGTGATTTCTGCTCTTGCCAAAGCGAATAAAAACCTTGCTGTGGTTTTAGTTTCCGGAAATGCTGTGGCAATGCCTTGGATCAAGGAAGTTCCAACGGTTGTACAAGCCTGGTATCTGGGTTCTGAAGCCGGAAATTCTATTGCTGCCATTTTAGCCGGAGATGCCAACCCATCAGGAAAATTGCCGTTTACCTTCCCTGTAAAACTTGAAGACAATTCCGCCCATCAGCTTGGAGAATATCCGGGACAAAAGGATGAGTTGGCCGCAGGAAAAGGAAAAGATCAGAAAAATCCTATCAATATTACTTACAATGAAAGCATTTTTGTAGGGTATCGTTGGCATGACACGAAGAATATAAAACCTCTTTTCAGTTTCGGACACGGATTGAGTTATACCACTTTTGAATTCGGAAAAGCGAAAGCAGACCAGACTACAATTTCACAAGACGGTAAAATCACATTTACAGTAACCGTTAAAAATACAGGTAAAAAAGCAGGAGCTGAAGTGGCTCAGCTTTATATCAGTGATTTAAAATCTTCTGTTCCACGCCCAGCAAAAGAGCTGAAAGGTTTTGAAAAAGTATATCTGAATCCGGGAGAACAAAAAGAAGTAAGTTTCACCATTGATAAAACAGCTCTAAGTTATTTTGATGCTCAAAAACACGATTGGGTAGCTGAACCGGGAGACTTTGAAGCACAGATTGGAAATTCTTCTGACGCTATTAAAACTAAAGTGAAGTTTACCCTTAAATAAATGGGAAATTCATTTGAGAAGATATTCTCAAATGAATTTCCCATTTATATTAATTTATTTGGTTGAATGAAACAGATCCCGGATTGGGGTCTGTTTTTTTATTTCTCCTTTTTTGTGGATGCTAAACTTATCAGAGTTTTTCTAACGCAAAGTTTTTAATAAAAAAGTAATATTTTTAAGGGAGCTAAGAAAGCAACTTTGTTGCTTACGAAGGATTATGATTGTACGTTCGCTTAGAAAGAATCAATTACATTGATTCAAGTCTTTGCTTCCTTTAAATAATAAGAAATTCAGATAAAAACTTTGCGTTAAAAATGTATTCTTTTTTCTCACAGATCACGGAAATTTCACGGATCTTTTAAAATCTGCTTAATTTGCTAAATCTGCGAGAGATTTTTTTAAACCATTAAGGAGACTTAAAGTTTTAAGGAACATGAAGGTTCAAATAAATTTGAATGAAGCAGTATACCTAAAAAATGTCTTTAGACATTCCCTTAATACTCTTAACAGCTTAATATATTCTTAATGGTTTAATAATTTCGATACAAGTATCAAGGATCTACTTCATTACTTCTCTCTTCTCTCTTCTCTCTTCTAGCTTCTAGCTTCCAGCCAAAAATAAAAAGCAGATTCCAATTTGAAACCTGCTTTCATTTTTATCTAACAAAGCCTGAATTATTTTCCGCCGCCACCGTTTTTCTCAACGTCGGTTTTTGTATTTTCTTTTACTTTCTGGTTTCCGAAACGTTTTACGAAAGTAAGGGAAACACCATACCAGTCCCATTTTGAGTACTCTCTGAAAGTTCCGTCGGGGCTATAAGTCGTGTTATCACCGTAAGGTCTTTTAAAGATATTCATCAGCTGCATGCTTAGCTCCATCTGTGTTTTCGGGAATATTTTGGTCACTGAAATATTATGGAAAACATTGGTGTTGTTGGCATATGAATTTCCGTTATTCTGGTTGGCCAATTCTACCCAAGCACTTAGATTAATATTTTTATTGAAAAGATTCGTGTAGGATACGTTGGCAGAAGCTCCCCAATAACTGATATAGTCTTTACCCCTTAGATCATTCTTTTGGTTGAAATCCTTATTATTAATGTAATACCATCCGAATCCGGCATTCACATTCAGTTTATTTTTCAGGAAATTCTGATTGGTATTGGCAAAAAGGTAATATTTCTCAACTTTTCCATCGAAGTTCCCCGGCAATGAAACCGTTCTTCCGTTTTCCGTAACATAAGTTGTCCAGTAATCCTGATTGGTATGCATATATCTTGCAGAGATAAAATACTTTTTCAGGATTCCTAATTTCATATACAATCGGTCATTCGGATTGGGATTCAGATAAAGATTTCCTCTGGAATAGGTCCCGTTAATTTCAGGAACGAGGAAAGGATTAAATTCAGAATACCAAGGTCTCCAGATGCTTCGGTTATAGGTAAGACTTAAGTCAAATTTCTCTGAAAAATTATATTTCAGCAATAAATTGGGAAGAAAAGTTCCATATGAATCTTTTCTCTCTGTCCCCGCAACATCCTGTCTTACTTTATAATCAATATATTCATAACGTACTCCGATTCTTGTTTCCAGTTTTTTGAAGAATGTCTTACTATAGTTGGCATATAAAGAGCTTAAATTGTCCTCATAATGAAAGGTATCATTTCTCGCAAGATTGTAATATTCTGAGTTACTATCATTCATACTGAATCCATACAGGCTATTAGGAATAACATGGTTATTAATTTCCGTTTTCCCTCCTACTTCCATCGTACCTCCTGATTTCCCTAAAGGCTGGGTATAATCTACTTTCAGATAATAATTACGCATCTGATTTGAACTGATAACTCCTAGCTGCTGATTTGAGCTGCCAGTCTGATTATTAATTTGCTTATCAATTAAATTGTCATTGTCATTGCTGGAGTAATTGGTTCCTAAATTAATATCTAAGATTCTGTTCTTTTCTTTATCATAATATTTGTAGAAAGCATTGGTTCCCAGATTACGGTTGAATCCCCATGTATTCTGAGTCTGAAGAAAAGAGTCTCCAGGCTCTCCGTTATTGAAGATCATCCCATTAGATTCTGACAAAGACAAATTTCTGCTCTGTGAATATTCTGCTACAAATCCGATATTATTTTTATCATTCAGTTCAAATTCTGAAGTGGAAGAAATAGACGGACTTTCGTTTCTCATCACATTCTCCAAATTAAACTGAGTCAGTTTATTTGTTGCATAACGATTGTCCCATGTTTGAGTCTTTTGTACATAATTTCCGCTATTGTAGCCTCCTATAAAGGTTTGGGTAAACTTTTTCTTATGATAGTTCAGGTTGAAGTTCGTGTATTGTGAGTTCTTCGTACTTTGTCTGTTGTTGAGGGAGATGCTTCCTTTTATTCCTTCATCATCTCTTTTTTTAAGGACAATATTGATAACGGATCCTGAAGTTTCATAACGGGAAGATGGGCTGGTAATCACTTCAATTTTCATCAGGTTATCAGCTGGAATTGTTTTAAGATATTCCTTCAATTCTTTCCCTGTAAAAACCGATTTCCTGTCATTGATGTATACCGTTACCATTTGCCCTTCGGCTTTTACCTCATCATTGTTATCAATACTTACCAAAGGTGTCATTCTAAGAACATCCCATGTTGTATTTCCTGCCAGAATTGCACTGTTGGCTACATTGAATACAGTTCTGTCTATTTTCGATTCTACTGTTGGTTTTCTGGCTACCAGTGTAACAGCTTCTATTTCTTTTGCATTTCCTTTTACAGTATCGTTGGCTGCCGGAGCTGGAGCTTGCTGAGCCATTGCTAATGAGCCGGTTAATAGTGCTATTGGAAATAATAGTATTTTCATGTGAAATTATAGTTTTATCTATAAGACCACTATCTTCATAATTTCGTTACATCAAAAAAGAAAAAAATTAAAATAAATACTTAACTACCAACAACATATCAGTACCAAATTTAAACATAAATTCAAAAACAGTACACATTATTCAATAAAAAGACACAATATAAATCACCTTAATAATAAATATTCTTAAAAAAGCATTTTATACACAATTTTAAATCCACTTAAAAAAGTTTTAAAATCCATGATAATTATATGAATATTTTACTTCCAATTTATATCAATCAATTTTTATTCAAAGGTATCCCCATAAAAAAAGCCCGGATCTCACCCGGGCCGCTAGCAATAGCAAATTTACAAGGAATGATATTAAAAAATATATGCTAGTTTAAATTTTCAAAATAGTGGATAACACCTACTTCCGGCAAATGAAGCGGATCTTTATTAAAATCAGACTCCTTATTTTTACTGCTTTCCAGGAATGAATTACTGAAAAGTGCATAAGAAGGCTGTTCTGCCACTCCGTTTTTCAAAAGCTGATGGGCTTCCACAATGGTTTTTCCATATAATTTTCTGAAGTTTCCAATATTGTACTGTGAGAAGGATCCGTAATGAACAATAAACTTGAGAGCCAGATCAATTTTCGTACTCAAACTCTTACTTAACTCTTCTATCTTCCTGTTGAAGGCACTTCTCATCTTCCACAACATGGTTGAAATACTCTGGTAGGATGGATTTTCATCATAACGGTAAAATAAAATGGCATCTCCCTCAATCTCGGAAATTTCAAAATACTGATCGTTCACATCAATCAGTGTAGACAATAATTGTCTCACAATATACTCACCTGTGTACAATTTTGTATTGAACACAAATTCGGTAAATCCGCTGAAATCCGGAATGAGAATGATCCCCTCTTGTATATTTGTCTTCATAATGATAATGGATTAAAAACCTGCTTCGTCATTAGAGACGAAACAGATTCAATTTTACTTTATTGCCATCCGCCTCCTACAGAACGGTACAGCGCTGTAATGGCATTCAGTCTCTGGGTTTTCAGAGAAGCCAGGTCTAATTCTGCCTGAAGTTTATTCGTTTGTGCGATAATCACTTCTACATAAGTTGCTGAATTGTATTTAAATAACAAATCCGCTTTCTTCACTGCTTCACCAGATTTTACGGCCAAACCTTCTGCAATCTTCTGCTGTTCTTCCAACTTTTGGATCTGTACCAATGCATCAGAAACTTCGCCTACCGCTTTTAAAACAGACTGCTTAAAGTTGATTTCCGCCTGATCAGCCAATACTTTAGACTGTTCATACTGTGTTTTCAACTGTTTTCCATTCAAAATAGGCTGCGCGACAGCTCCCGCCACCATTCCGAAAAGAGATCCCGGAACACTGAACCATTTGCTGATCTGGAAGGCATTCACTCCGCCCTGCGCTGTAATATTTAAGGAAGGATACATACTCATTCTTGCCACATGAATGGCTGCTGCACTTTTTCTGACTTCAAATTCTGCCGTTTTAATATCCGGTCTGTAGCTTAATAATTCAGAAGGAATTCCTGCAGCCATCTGATCCGGAGACTGTACATTGTTCAGGCTTGCACTTCTTTCAATTTTTCCCGGCATAGAACCCGTTAACAGGCTCAAAGCATTTTCCTGAGTGGTCACAGAGCTTTCAATAGCGGGAATTGATTTCAGAATCTGATCTTTTACAATTTCCTGTTGCTGTACTGCCAAAGCTGTTGTCAAACCAAGTTCCTGCTGTTTGGTCAGAAACTTCAAAGTATTATCCGCATACGCCAGATTGGATTTGGTAATTTCCAGCTGAGTATCCAGCATTAATAAATTATAATATCCTTGTACAACCGCAGATACAACCTGAGTTTTTACCGCTTTTGCCGCTTCCTGTGTTTTAAGATATTCGACCAAAGCCTGTTCTTTTCTACCTTTGATTTTACCCCAGATATCAGCTTCCCATGAGAAACTCAGAGAAGTTGTATAATCTTCCATATACCTTTTTCCCATAAACTGCCCGGCCATCATCCCGTTCATACTGTTATCTGAAGGACGGTTGATATTGGCATTAGCAGAAGCACTTACAGTCGGGATATTGGCCCATTTGCTCTGATTATAAGCCAGTGAGGCAAATTCTATCTGTTTTAAAGCCACCTGAAGATCATTATTCTGCACCATTGCTTTATCAATTAATCCTACCAACACTGGATCTTTGAAGAAGTCTTTATAACTTATTTTAGCAATATTCTCCTGAGAATCCACCACAATACTATCACTTCTGAAAGCTTCCGGCATTTTTATTTCAGGCTGTTCATATTTCTGAACCTTACAGGAGATTGCTGTTCCGGAAATGAATGCGATATATGCTATATTTTTAATTTTCATTTTAAAATCATTTGAATTAATATTCCCAATCTGCATCGGTTACTACTCTTCCGTTGATTCTTTCATGCAATGCCTGGAATACCACAAAAAGAACAGGAACTACAAAAATCCCTAAGATGGTTCCGAAAAGCATCCCTGAAATGGCTGCATATCCGATGGAATGGTTCCCCATCGCTGAAGGACCTACCACAAATAACAATGGAAGTAACCCGGTAATAAATGCAAGGGAAGTCATTAAAATAGGTCGTAAACGAGCTTTAGCTCCTTCTACTGCAGATGCAATAAGGCTTTTCCCAGCTCTACGTCTCTGAATCGCAAATTCTACGATCAGGATACCATTTTTCGCCAGCAATCCGATCAGCATGACCAAAGCAATCTGTACATAAATATTATTGGAAAGTTCCGCAAACGTAATTCCTACAAATACTCCTGAAAGTCCTACCGGAATCGCAATCAATACTGCAAGCGGAAGAATATAACTTTCATACTGCGCAGATAAAAGGAAGAATACAAATACAATACATAATCCGAAAATCATGACAGATTGAGAGCTTGAACCTGCTTCTTCACGGCTCATTCCTTTATAATCGTATGTATATCCCGGAGGAAGTACCTGCTTACTTACTTCTTCAATCGCAGCCATAGCCTGTCCGGTACTGTATCCCGGAGCTGCCATCACGGTTAAATTGGAAGAATTAAATAAGTTAAAACGATCTACCACTTCAGCGCCTGTAACCTGTTTCAGACTTACCAATGTATTGATAGGAACCATCTGGCCCAGATTATTTTTAACGAAAATTCCGTTCAGGGATTCTTTATCCTGTCTTGTTTCCGGTGTAGACTGCACCAATACTCTGTAATATTTCCCGAATCTGTTGAAATCAGAAGCCTGAATACTTCCATAATATCCCTGCATTACGCCTAAGACATCAGAAACATTTACTCCAAGCTGAGCAGATTTCACCTCATCTACAAGCACTTCAAACTGCGGATAGGTAACATCAAACGTGGTAAATGCCACTGCTACTTCCGGTCTCTGCATTAAAGCACCCATCATTCCATAGGAGATATTTCCTAAATTCTGAAGTTCTCCGTTGGTACGATCCTGAAGCACAAGCTCCATTCCGCTGGTATTTCCGAAACCATCTACCGTTGGCGTATTGATCACAAGGAAATTGGCTCTTTTATCCTGAGAAAGCATTCCCTGGGTTTGTCCGATAATGTCATTGATATTATTAACAGCACCTCTCTCGCCTCCTTTTTTTAATTTAACGAAAATAGAAGCTGCCGAAGATGACATGGAACCACTGAATAAGTTCAGTCCGTCTACTGAAATCACTTTGTCCACTGCCGGATTTTTCATTAAAAGATCTTCCGTATCAGAAACAACTTTAGAGGTTCTGTCCTTTGAAGCTCCGGGAGCAAGGTTAGCGGTTACAATAATAAAACTCTGGTCTTCATCCGGAATAAACCCTTTAGGTGTTGTCATAGACATCCATGCAAACAATCCTCCGAAAGCTACAATAATAACCAAAGCCACCCATTTTCTTTTTAAAAGGAATAATACCGCTTTTCCATAACGGAAAGTCAGTTTATTGAAGCTTGCATTGAAACCTGCAAAGAAACGGTCTTTGAAATTCATTTTCTCATGCGTTCCCGGATGATGTTGTTTTAAGAATAAAGCACACAAAGCCGGACTCAGTGTCAATGCATTAATTGCTGAAATTACAATCGCAATCGCCAGTGTCAGTGCAAACTGTTGATAGAATAGTCCCGTAGAACCACTCATAAAAGCTACCGGAACGAATACGGCAGACATAATCAATGTAATCGAAACAATCGCTCCTGTGATCTCACTCATGGCCGACATGGTTGCTGCTCTCGGGTTGAGTTTTTTATGCTCCATTTTAGCATGAACAGCTTCTACGACTACAATGGCATCATCCACCACAATACCAATCGCCAACACTAATGCGAACAAGGTCAGAATATTGATAGAGAATCCGAAAACCTTCATAAAGAAGAATGTTCCCACAATCGATACCGGAACTGCAATTGCCGGAATCAGCGTAGAGCGGAAATCCTGAAGGAAGATATACACCACAATAAATACCAGAATAAAGGCTTCTATCAGGGTATGAATTACCTGTTCTATGGATTGATCCAGGGCATCTTTTGTAGCATAAGGAATTTCATAATCCATTCCTGCCGGAAAAGATTTTTCCAGCTCCTTCATTCTTTCCTGAAGGGCGATCTGTACTTCATTGGCATTGGATCCTGCCATCTGGAAGATCGCCATCGTTACGGATGCTTTTTTATTATAATTCGAAGAAACCGTATAACTGTATGCTCCGAATTCTACTTTGGCAATGTCTTTTAATTTTAAAACAGAACCATCATTCAATGCTTTGATCGTGATATTTTCATATTGCTCTGGCTCTGTAAATTTTCCTTTATAGCGAAGCACGTATTCCATCACTTCTTTACTTCTTTCCCCTAATCTTCCGGGTGCTGCTTCAAGGTTTTGGGTCTGAATAGCACGGGAAACATCAGATGGGGTAAGATTGTACGAAGTCAGTTTATTCGGATCCAACCAGATACGCATAGAATAGTCTTTATTTCCGTATACCATGGCATCTCCTACTCCTTTTACCCTTTTCAGTTCCGGAACGATATTGATTTTCGCATAGTTTTCAAGGAAAAGATCACTCATCGTACCGTCTTTACTGGTCAAAGAGACCATGGCAATCATACTGTTCTGTCTTTTCACCGTAGTGATTCCAGCCTGAATTACCTCAGCAGGAAGCTGGTTGGTCACCTGTGCCACTCTGTTCTGAACGTTAATGGCTGCCTGATCAGGATCTGTTCCCAATTTGAAAATAACCGTAATACTCAACGTACCGTCATTACTCGCTGTGGAAGTAATATAATCCATATTCTCCACTCCATTGATAGCATTTTCCAAAGGTGGTGCTACAGACCTTGCAATAGTCTCAGCATTAGCTCCCGGATAAGCAGCTGTTACCATAACGGTAGGAGGCGCAATGTCCGGAAATTTTGTAATCGGAAGGCTTACCATCCCGACGATCCCCAGAATAACAAGCAATACGGAGATAACCGTTGCCAGTACGGGTCTTTTTATAATTTTCTTTAACATGATTTCTTCTTAGGATTTTTTCTGTTGAGCATTTTTCTTTTGTGCCACGACAGGAGTTCCCGGCTGTAATCGGTCAAAACCGCTGGTGATATATTCATCTCCAGCCTTAAGTCCTTTGGCTACAATGAAATTGTCCCCGGCTTTTCCATTCACTTCTACAGGTAGCATGGCTGCTTTCCCACCCTGAATGGTGAATACAAAAACTTTATCCTGAATGGTTCTGGTAGAAGCAATCGGAAGTAAAACAACATTGCTGTAGAACTGATCCAGTACAATTTTTCCGGTGTTTCCGCTTCTCAAAAGATTGTTGGGATTGTTGAATTTTGCTCTTAGCGTGATTGATCCGGTTGTTTTATTAAACTGACCTTCCACCGCATCAATCTTTCCTGTCTCAGCATATTTCTCACCTCCTGAAAGCAATAGTGAAACTGCCGGAGTATTTTTGATCACCTCATCAATACTGCTTCCTGTATACTGCTTCTGGAAATTATTAAAATCATTTTCACTCAGACTGAAGTAGGTATATACCTGATGAATGTCTGACAATAAAGTAATCGGCTCCTGATTACCCGGTGTCATTAAACTTCCCAGACGATAGTTGAATCTTCCGATAAATCCGCTTACCGGAGCTTTAATGGTAGAGAAATTAAGATTGATTTTTGCGGATTCAATGGTTGAGGTAGACTGACTTACCGCTCCACGTGCCGCATTATAAGCCGCTTCAGCTTCTTTTACCTGAATTTCGGAAACCATTTTGTTTCTGAACAGTTCTTTTTTTCTGTCCAGATCAATTTTAGAAGTGGAAAGATTCGCCTGAGCAGTAATCAAAGATGCCTGAGCACTTTTCAGCTGTTCACGGAAAACCTGATCTTCAATTTTGAACAACGGCTGACCTGCCCTCACAAAGTCACCTTCATCTACAAAAATTTTGCTTAAATATCCTGTTACCTGAGGTCTGATTTCCACATTGGAAACCCCCTCGATAGATGCTGCATATTCTCTGGAAACAGAAGCGTCTCCCTGTGTTACTTTGGCCACAGGCAATTCCGGCGCCTGCTGCTGATAGCCCTGGTTTTGATTATTTTTCCTGCACCCTGCCAATACGATCAGTGAGAGGAAAAGTAGAGTCGATTTTTGAATAAAAAATCTTTGCATAACAATAGTCCTTTTAAATTTTCCGCACAAAAATCGAACGAAAAAAATTCAATAGGATTATTCGAAAAACTCCTTGTTTTGTCAAAAAGACTCCTAATTTTGAAAAACATGAGAAATATCATTCATAGACAATATAAATGACACTATTCGCTATTTTTAATCGAAATAATAGTTGAAATTTGGCAAAAAGACGTCTTAAAAACACAAACTACTGATTATCAATACAAATCATCTTTTTTATATTCCAATGGAGACCTTCCCGCGTGTTTTTTAAAAAACTTACTAAAAGACGCCTGATCTGAAAAACTCAGCTTTGATGCGACCTCACTGACATTCAGGTTGGGATTTTTCAGCAGCAGCCTGGCTTCTACAGCCAATACCTGATGGATAATATCTCTCGGGGATTTAAAGACCGTTTTATTGATCACTTTGGTAAGGTATTTACGGCTGATAAAAAGTTTATCGGCATAGAACTGAACGTTGTGTTCTTCTTTGAAATGATCCTGAACAAGTTTAAAGAAACTTGTCGTCAACTCATCTTCTCTATGGGTAACCGGATGAGGTCTTTCCGTTTTCTTGAAATAATTATCAATTTCGTAAATCACCAGTGAAAAGTGGTGCCATATCATTTCTTTGAAATAATAATTCTCTTTTTCTTTATCATTTAAAACCTTCAATTCGTCGAGATGGAAATTCACTTTCCTGTAGACGTCCGGTTCATTCCTGATGATATTGGCCGGATCAGAAGATAAACTCTTGAGAACATTATTTGATTTATAATTAAAGCCTGCATCGGATATAAAGTTCAGCGAAAAGAAAATATATTTAGCATTGTAATCTTCTGTAATTTCATCCAACCAAAACGTTTCCAGCATGGGACAAAAAATAATATCGCCTTTGGTCACGCTATAACTCTTATCATCCAACCTGAATGTAACCCCTCCTTTCTGTATCATAAAAATGCAGAAATAATCGGAACGATAAGGCATATTAGGTTGTATAATGTAGTTGGCCTTATCAATTTCCATCACCACAAATTCCTTGATTCTAAGATCAAACTCTACCTGCTGAAGTACTTCATCAAAGGCCAGCTGGGAAACAAAATCAGGTTTTGGTTGGGATTTTTTAGGCATTGGAAAGAAAATTAAACACGAAGGTAGTGGAAAAAGGAAAAAGAGCCAAAAAGCCCAATCATCGATTTCACTTTTTATTGTTTGCTAAACAACAATCAGCAATTCCTTATCATAGCCATTATATTTTTCATCAATATACCCATGAGGATTGCAGATGACTTCTGTTTCTCCGATCTTATATCTGCACGGCGTATGAATATGCCCATGAATCCAGTATAAGGGCTGGTATTCTTTAATTACATCTTCCAAATCTGAAGCATACGCAGCTGTTAACGGATCTTCTTTGTAATGTTCAGGAACAGATTGTATGCTGGGTGCATGATGGGTAACGATTATATTGTTAAGTCCTTTTGAGTCTTCAAGACTTTCTTGTAACCATTGTTTTGAAAGCTGATGAATTTTAAAGGTATCCAAAGTTCTCATCTTTGAATAAGAAGGATCTCTCCTGATCATTTTATAATCGTTCATTTTGGGCTGACAAAGCATTCCGTACTGAACAGGATTTCCAAAGATTGAAAAATCCGTCCATAATGTTGCTCCATGAAAACGAATACCGTCAATGTCTACAAATGAATTTTCCAGCACATGAACATTCGAGTCCAACGCTACCTCTTTGATTTTATGCAATGTTTTTGGGTAAGAACCTTTATAGTATTCATGATTACCCAATACATAGATTACAGGTTTATTGGGTATTGTTTCTTTAATCCATTCTATTCCTTTGATTCCCAGATTGACATCGCCTGCCAACACCACCACATCTGCGTGATCAAAACATAATTCCGTACTTCCAAATTCCCGGTGAAGATCGCTGATGAACTGTATTTTCATGATATATAGTAAACAGCAAAGGTAGTAAAGGGAAACAGAATAGCAAAAATCAAAAAAAAGAACCGGCACCTAAGCACCGATTCTTTCCTCATATAGTTTGTGTATTTTTAAGGCCGCTTGTTATGAAACGGCTACTTCTGCCTGCTTCACTTTTACGCTTTTTACTATAAAATAGAATAACATTCCGAGCGCTAATAAAGCGTAGCTGATCAAAATAATCAGATTCAGGCTTCCTACAGAAAGTTCTGATGGAAAAATATGACTCATCAACGTCATGAATGACAATCCGATACCTGCTCCCAAAAAGTAACTTGTAGAGCTCAAACTTGATGCCAATCCGTAATGTGTAGGTTCAACATCCTGAATTCCCATCACTGAAAGTGCGGTAAAACAAAATGTCATTCCAACTCCGGAGATGCATGCAGCTCCCAACAAAACTACTGTTAGCGGATGTCCTGTATAAACCGAAATTAACAGTAATAATCCTCCGGCCAGCATAAATGACCATCCTAAAACACCCATTTGAGAAGAACTCAGACGTTTTGATAGGTGTGGCAGAATGAATTTAGCCGTTAAAGCAGACAGAATACTGAAGGGAACAAGCATTAATCCTGCAGAAGCAGCACTATACCCCATATCTTTCTGAAGCATCAGTGAAATCAGGAATAAAAACCCGATAAAAAACGCTCCCAGGGTAAAGAATACCGCATTGGAAATGACTAAAGATCTATGTTTAAACAGTTTTAAATCTACCAAAGGCTCAGCAACAGATTTTAAACGGTAGTACACCATAACAAGCAGTACTAATGCTAAAACCAAAGAACCGGTTATCAGGAAAGGCTGTTCTTTAATATGAATCAATTCGTGCGTTCCGTAAGTCAGACTTAAAAGACCTAATACCATTAATATTCCTGAAACCACATCTGTTTTCTGAGCGGTTTCGCTTTTTTCATCTGCCGGCAGATAATAGTACGATAACACCAATGTGATCAAAAGAATAGGAACATTGATCAGGAAAACCCAGTGCCAGCTCAGGTAAGTACTGATAATTCCTCCTACGGAAAGTCCGCTTCCTGAACCAATGGCAGCAAATGAACTGAAAATTCCGATAGCACGGTTTCTTTCCTGTTCTCCTCTGAAAGTATTGGTCACAATCGATAAAGCTGAAGGCATCACCAATGCAGCTCCCAATCCTTGCAAAGCACGGAATATTGCCAGCACTTCAAAGTTTTGAGATAATCCTGCTCCTAACGAAGTCAGCATAAAAATCAGCGCTCCCAAGAGAAACATTTTCTTTCTTCCGATCTGATCTGAAAGTTTCCCTCCAATAATCAGAAATCCTCCAAAGAACAACACATAAAGCGTCTGCAACCACTGAACCGTCTCTGCTCCAATCTGAAACTGCTGCTGAATAGAAGGAATGGTTAAATTAATAATGGCAATATCCAACGCCTCTACAAATGTTCCTACCGATGCTAAAATTAATATTAAATTTTTCCTTGTATCCATGTTTCAAATTTCCTGCAAAATTAAAATTAACAGAACGTATTTTAAAATTTAACCTTAAATTTGGAACGATATCTAATATTTAAAACATTTAAAAGAACAAAATACCTGATCTATCAGAAAAAACCTATAAAAACAGAACAAAATGGCAACTGAAAATTATACTCCAGATGAAAAAGACTTATCCATCCTCCGTCTGCTTCAGAAAGATGCGAAGATGAGTGTCCGTGATATTTCGGCAAGGATCAATTTGAGCCCTACGCCTACGCATGAGCGTATCAAACGTATGGAAAAACAGGGAATCATTAAAGAATATACTGCTGTGGTAGACCGTAAAAAGGTCAATAAAGGAATGATGGTGATCTGTATGATCGCTTTGAATGTTCACAATAAAAAAACTGCGGGAAAATTTATTGAGGAAGTTGGTAAACTGAAGGAAGTGGTAGAGTTTTACAATATCAGTGGAGATTTTGATTTTATGCTGAAAATCCTGGCTCCCAATATGGATGAATTTCATGAGTTCTTTGTCAACAAACTGTCAGAAATTGAGGGAATTGGCCAGACTAAAAGTATTTTTGTGATGAACAGCATCAAGGAAAGCGCTCAGATTGTTTAAACTAAAAAGCAGCCATGTGATTCAGAAATAAGTAAGGAATGTTACACATTAGATTTCAATGAGATTCTTCCTATGTCAGAAATCAAAGATTCGACGTAGTCAATAAACTTGTTTAAATTTTTTTGAACCATTAAGATTGCATTAAGGTGTTTAGAATATTAAGATGAGCTTTGCTTTAAGCTTAAAAATCAGAATGATTTATCTTAACTAGACTTTATTTCTTAAATCCTTCTTAATGGTTCAATATATATATTGAGCATTTTGATAAGTTTAAACAACTCCAATGACAAGAGCCAAATAATTTTCTCTTGTGACATTCTATTTTAACTTATTTCCAGTAATTCCACACTGATCCGTCAAATACTGCCAATGTCTTACTGGTTGTATCATAGCACATCATCCCCGGATAAGGATTTTTCACGTTAAGATGTGGCGTGGCTATCTGAGGAAGAATCATCGCTTTATTCTGAGATTCCAGAACCAATACACCATCAGCAGAACTTGTAGCTTCTCCCATAATCACTCCTTTTCCTGTTTCTGCAGAATTATTAGCAGCAATTGCACTTGAACTTCCGGCATCTGATAATGATTTCCAAACATCATTTTCGTAGACCTTCACTTTATTATCTGTTACATCAAAAATGAATGTTCCGTTCTCTAAAGTTCCTGCAGGAAATCCGGAGGTTGCGGGAAGAATTAAACCTTTTGTATTTCCTGATACATTATTAAAATCCAACACTGTGCTGTTTCCATCTACCGCCTGCTTACCAATCGCTACTTGCGCAAAAACCGAATTAAAAATAACCAATGCGGCTGCCAAACTTATATTTCTTATATTTTTCATACTATTTATCGGTTAAATTAATCGTTACAGCTTCTTTGTACACATTTCCATTCGGTTCCGTTATAAAGCTTCACACATTTATCCTGAATATCATAGAGAAGCATTCCTTCTTTCGGTTCTGCGATGGCGTTTCCAGGTTGTGGAGTCTGGCTTACATGATGAACTCTGGTAATGACAAAACCTTTATTTTTTGATTCCATAGCCAGGAATCCATTAGGAATATTTTCAGGCCAGGAATCGCTTTTCTGCTGTATGGTAATTCCAAATTTTGTATATCCGTCAGGAGTTCCTGAAATGCCGGGTTTTGTACAAAATCCATCAATCTCATTAATAATAAGAGGGGCATTTCCACAACTTGATTTATCTTCAGACAATCCTTCAGGCCAAAGAGAAGGACACATGGCTTTGGTTGCATTCGGTCCACAAAAACTGGAATTCCCCATTCCTAATCCTGTTACAGATCCCATGACAATAGCTACGATCTGGCTGTCATCACTGATAATGGAAGCTCCACCTCCACCACTTACGTCTGCTTTTGCAATACAATACGCTCTTCCGGTAGGAATACCTACGTATTCAACAGAAGGATAGGTTGTAGACTGCTGGGTAAATGTTCCACAAATTTCTACCACACTGCTTGTTCCCATTTCAATAACAGAAGTTGTTCCGGGATAAAAACCACCAAATGACGGATCTTCCTGAACTACTGATCCTACAAGGGATAAGAAGGATTTAGCTCCTAATTTAATTTTTGAATTCTTCTGAGATCCGAAAGTTCCTACTTTCACTGTTCCTGTCGACTTCACACTTGCTCCATCACCAATTTCCAACACTCCATCTACCTGAATACTATTCGATTGCAATTGTCCGGATTGAATGATAAGGGTTGCTCCATTTGGAATGCTGATGTTGGTACTTACACTAAGGGTTCCGTTGAGGCAATAGGTATTTCCGCTTGTGATCGCCTGTCCGGTATAAGGAATGCACTGCGCATAAGTCATTGCACTGAAGACAAGCATTAATAAAAAAGATAATTTTTTATTAATATTTAAAAAAAATAGGTTATTCATATACATTTATAATACTTTAACAAATTATTACTGTTTAAATAAAAAATATTTAAGTTTTCAACATCATCGACCCCACTAACAACAATTAATATACCAAACAACTGTTTAATTTTTTCATTTTTATATGATATTTAAACACTATATATGAATGCCAAGGTTATCAAAAAACACTTATAATTGTTACACCACAACAAATTACACTCTTCACATGGCACTTATATTCAACAGAATTATTTTCTAAATTTTACATTTCAAATGGCGTTTTCTTTACATGTTTAATAGGAATAATTCTGCATTTATTGATAGAGTAAGTACATCTTTCATACAACCCCATCCTCAAAACGTAGCCTGTTTTAAACCTTAGCTGTTTTTAACTGAATAAAACAATAGATAATCTGAATAACCGACCTGAATGAAAATTCACATTAAAAACCGTAAATTTGCAGCATGAATAACGATACGATATGTGCACTGGCTACGGCCAATGGAATAGGTGCTTTAGGCATCATCCGTGTTTCAGGAAATGAAGCTTTATCTGTAGTTCAGAAAAGTTTTCCGGCCAAAAATCTGGAAAAACAGAAATCCCACACCATTCATTACGGTTATTTTATGGATGAGGAGGAAGCTATTGACGAAGTAATGCTTTCCATTTTCCTGGCACCGAAAAGTTTCACCACTGAGAATTCTGTGGAGATCGCTTTTCACGGCTCTCCGCATATCGGAAAACGTATTCTTGAAACCCTGATCAAAAACGGAGCGAGAATGGCCAAAGCAGGGGAATTTACCCTTCGTGCTTTTATCAACGGCAGAATTGACCTTTCTCAGGCGGAAGCGATTGCCGATGTGATTGCTTCTGAAAATGAAGCTTCGAGAAAAGTTGCGATCAACCAGCTGAAAGGAGGAATTACCAATGAAATATCTGTATTAAGAACTGATCTTCTGAATTTTGTTTCTTTAATTGAACTGGAACTTGATTTTGCGGAAGAAGATGTGGAATTCGCAGACAGAAGTGCCTTAAGCGGATTATTGGATAAAATTGAAGTTAAATTAAGTTCTCTGATTGAAAGTTTCCAATACGGAAATGCCATTAAAAACGGAACTGCTGTTGCCATCATCGGAAAACCGAATGCCGGGAAATCCACGCTGCTGAACTCCCTTTTGAAGGAAGAAAGAGCGATTGTGAGTAATATTGCGGGAACAACGAGAGATACCATTGAAGAAGTTCTTCATATTAAAGGTCACGCTTTCCGATTAATTGATACTGCCGGACTTCGTGAAACGGTAGATGAAATTGAAGCAATCGGGGTAAAAAAAGCAAAAGAAAAAGTAGAAAACGCCAATATTTTGGTGTATCTGGCAGATGCTGCAACCGAGGATTTTTCTGAGGATATTGAAATGATTCAATCCTTGTTAAGAGAAGATCTGAAACTGATTATCTGTGCGACAAAAATTGATGAAGTGACTCCTACCAAATACGAAACGGTAGAAGATATTTTCAGAAATGCGATTTCTCATGATTTTGACTTTATTAAAATATCAGCAGTTGAAAATCAAAATATTCAGGATCTGAAAAATGAACTTTCCTCTTATGTGGAGCATTTGAAAACTGAAGAAAATAACGTTGTCATCACGAATCAACGACACTTTGAAGCCTTAAGAAAATCCATGGATGCCGTTCATAAAGTGAAAGAAGCTATTTCTTTCCAGATCTCTACAGAATTACTGGCGTATGAGCTTAGAAATGCCTTGGAACATCTTGGAGAAATCTCCGGAGAAGTGACCAATGATGAGGTGCTGGGGAATATTTTTTCTAAGTTTTGTATCGGGAAATAGATCCAATCTTCTTTATCATATTTTAAGAATTTTGAATTCAAAATATAAAACAGCCTTTTTTGAGGCTGTTTTTTTGTTTATTGGATCTCCAGCTCAAAGTTCCCAGACTTTGAAGCTTTATTAAAGTCACGACATTGAAAAAAGTATAGTAAGAAAAATCAAGAGTCATAGTACATATACACTCCCTATTGAAACATTTTATAGAATTTGCAAAGCAATAAAAATTACTCTTGAACAATTTTAAATGAATAAATACCGACAAAAGTTGGTGTTTTTTGTTATTAGTGATGATTGTTTTGAAAATAAGGAAAAAAACATTTCTGCATACCAAGAACAGTTCACATTTTAGATTGATTTTACTTTTCAAAAATGTTCAAATACGGAAAACCGTAATACAAAATAGATAAAATTATTTATTTTTGCTAAGTATAGAGTCAATTAGATGAAAAGTACTTAGCTAGCTTAATATATAATTTAGAGATTGATTTTACAAAACATCAAAAAGCTAAAACTATGAGCTTAAATACAAGTTTAAAGGATAGACTCAGTAATACAACCTTGCTACTTACTAACGCATTATTTACTGTTTTTGAATCAGTTATAAATTCTATTCATTCTATTGATGAATTAAAAAAGAAGAATTATAGTTATCAAGCTAAAATTATTATAGAAGTTATTGGGTCTGGACAGATATCTGCTTTTGATGATGTAAAGTCTAAAATTAATAGTTTTGAAATAATCGATAATGGAATTGCTCTTAACGAAGATAATTTCAACTCTTTCCAAACATTAGATTTTGATTTTAAAACAGATTTAAGAGGCCGAGGTATTGGAAAATCATTGTGGTTGAAGGCCTTTAAAGTATAAAAATAGCAAGCATATTTGTAGAGAAAGGTGGGTTGTTTGAGAGAACATCTCGGTTTAGTATTCAAAAGATGTTCTGATGAAAACTATAAAAAATATCATTCTAAAATTCGAGAAACATCAATTTTGCTTACCGATATATACAATAATTATTGAACCAATTTCTCACAACACTTTAGAAAATTGTCGGTGGGACTTTATTAGAACTGGTAGGACTTCCGATATTATTGTAGTTGACAGTAATGAATCTGTCTCTTTACAAAAAAAAATGACTATTTAATGATCAATGCTTCTGAAAAGAAGATTTTTCATATTCATAACGAGAATTTTGAATATAGTAAAGAAGAGAAATAAAGCTTTCTTTGATAAGTTAGTTTGCTGACTAATTGATTAAGAAATCTTCATAAAATAGTAAAATAATTTTAAATAAAACTAATGGCTAATATAAGATTGAGAAGTTTATCTATTGAAAATTATAGATCTTTTGGAGATGTACAGGAGTTTCAATTTCCAAATTCTGAATACCTCAAGCCAGTGTCAATTATCGGCTACAATAATGCGGGAAAAAGTAATTTTTTAAGCTCAGTATTATATGGTATTGGAGAGAAATTTATAAGTCAAAAAACTTTTGAAATTGTAGATTTACATAACCTCGATGCTGAAAATAACATTCATATTAAGGCAACAATAGATGCTAGCGATTTCGCACCTCCCAATCAATATGGCTACAAGCAAACAATCGCTGGTGATTATCATATTCAAACAGCAAAAATTGATAATGAAATTAAAAGTTCTTGTGATCCATCATTTTTTGGTAAAAATAAGCACTACAGTATATTTTATATTAATTTTCACAATATTAAGGAAGAAATCTCTACACAAAAGACAAGTTGGGGAAATTTAAAATCATTTTTAGCAAAACATATTCAGAAGTTGGTTGATCTAGATCAAACAATGAAAGAAAAGAAAGAAGCTTTTCAAGAAGATGTTAAACGTACAACTGAAACCGTTTTAGCAAGCTCGCAGTTACAAGACTTTATACAATCTATTCAAAAAAATTATCAACAAAATTTAAGAAATAATTCTTGTCACGTAGAATTTGGATTGCCACATTATGAAGACATTTTCTTAAAGATGATGTTTAAAGTGGGATTAAATGGCACCACAGATAACCTAATACCAATCGAACATTTTGGTGATGGATTTATATCAATGTTTGTAATGGCTGTTATTCAGGCAATAGCAGAAACAAATACTGAAGATAAATGCCTATTTTTATTTGAAGAGCCAGAAAGTTTTTTACATGAGAATCATCAAGAATACTTTTACAAGATGGTTCTTTGCACATTATCAGAACGAGGTCATCAAGTTATTTATACAACTCATTCCGATAGAATGATAGATGCATTTGATACAAAAGGTATTATTCGATTAGAAATGGATGAGAACAATCAAACAATAAAAGCATACAATAATGTCGGTGAATTCAGCAGTCCCTTTACAGATGCAACACCTGAAGATTTTAATGAACCAATTAATGTAACTCGATTTAATGAATATATTAAAACTGTCGAACCAAATTTAAATAGAATGCTTTTCAGCAAAAAAGTGATATTAGTAGAAGGTCCTAACGATATTTTAGTTTACAAAGAAGTTATTCGTCGCAAAGTTTTAGAAGCTATTACAGGAAGAATAGACATTTTGGACCATAACAAATTTGCTGATACATACTTGAATTTTGAAAATATCTCTTTTGTATGTCATCACGGAAAAGCGACAGCTTTATATATAGTAGAATTATGTAAACATTTTAAGATAGATTACTATTTAATTAATGACTGGGATTTTGATTTAGAAGATGTGCAAATTCAACAAATAATAGATTTCCCTGATTTGGCGGCTTTGAAATTAGATATTTTATATTCTGATAGTAATAGTACAAAAAAAGGAATGCTAACCACAAATAAAAATTTGATTGAAAGTACTAATTTAAGTAATCTACATTTTAATGTAAAAAAGTTGGAAACGGTAATTGGCTATGCTAGTGATGATAAAAGTGGAATTAAGATTTGGAATTTGGTTCAAAGTCCTGGTTTCGTCATTACAGAGAATTTATATCCAAGTTCTTTAAATAAATTTTTAGAAATTAATACATTAAGTCAAGAAAATCAATTTATATAAAAACAATTAAATGAAATATACGGAATCCTAATTAGAAAAGTCATCCATCCATCTTCTAAAGAGAAAAGAATATGACTATAAAGCCCTCTATAATCATAAATATTATGAAATGGCAACTGAATTAAAAGCAGAAAATTCGCCCTCGCATTACAAAATTTCATGTCTTTTTACTAATAAATTAATATAATGTTAGAACTTTCAAAGAAATTAAAACTAGACATATTAAGAACATTATTAACTGAAAATGAACTATTTGGAACACCTTATAGTAATGGAAATATAATCAAATTTTTAGACGAAATTCTAAATTTAAAAGCATTACCATCAGAAGATGCGAGATTCAAAAATGCATATGATGATGCTTACCAACATTTAGTAAACAATAACGATTGGGAATATGATTATGTATTAACTGATAGATTCAATATAATTGATAATACAGAAACATTTATAGAGTTTTTAAATAGCATTATTCATCCTCATATTAGAAAGAATAAGGATGAAATAATGAAATATTTTCTAATATTAAATCCTTATTTAGAAAAGGAAAACTTAGGCTTAAAGGCAGTTAGGTTAGATACAGATGGTTTAGTTGTTTATGAAGTAAATGTAAAAGAGGATCCGGATAAAATTCCGTTAGGTGTAGTTGCAAACGATTTATCTTTTTTTGTTGATAATAAACCGACAGGTTTTTTTGACAGAAAAAATAGTCATAAAATTCCAGAGATTTTCCCATCTTTTGTTTTAGCTTTAAATGACCGTTGGAATGATTTCAGTATAGTTTCAGAATACGCTTTGTTTTTTTACCAAGATATTCAAGACTGCACTTTAATTGGTAAATTAAAAATCATTCATTTTGAAGATATTAAAACTCAAAATGTAATACCTACTACCTTTAAACAGCTTGATAATAATTTTTGCTCATTAGGGCAAGAATACAAATTTTATGAAAATATAAAAGAACTTTTTGGCGGAACATTTAAAAATATCCTATGGGCACTTCAAGACACCGCATTCTTTCCATCAATTCAAGAAAATTTTGAAAGAAATAGTAATTTTAAAGAATCATTAATTAGAGATGACAATGCTGAACGTTTAATGCGTGAAGTTAAGTATAAAATCTACGGCTTAACTTCAAGCAAACTTTATAGTTTCAAGTATAAATTCCAACCAAAATTTGCTGAAAATGAATTAGAAGTTGACTTTGATTTTGATACAGGTAGCAAAATTCCAAATAGAATTTATACTATAATTGGTAAGAACGGAACTGGGAAAACTCAGTTAGTAACAAGTTTACCAATAGACATATCAAAAAAAAACGATTCTAATTTCACTCCCAAAACACCTTTGTTTAGTAAAGTAATTGCCGTTTCATATAGCTCGTTTGATAGATTTGAAATACCCCAAAAAACAGCTGAATTTAATTATGTCTACTGCGGCTTAAAAGATGAAAATGGTAGACGTTTGGAGGAAGATAAATTAATTTTAAGGTTTCAGAATTCATACGAAAAAATAAGTAAACAAAAACGAACACAAAGATTCGCAGATACATTGCAAGAATTTATTAACAAAGAATTAATTAATGAATTTCTTCCTTTTAATATTGAAAGCAATTCGTATGAAATTAACTATGTTAAGTTTATGAATATTATAAAGATTTTAAGCTCTGGTCAAAGTGTTTTAATATTTATTATAACTGAAATAATTGCTAATATCAGATACGATTCTTTACTAATTTATGACGAACCTGAAACGCATTTACACCCAAATGCAATTTCATCATTAACAAACACAATATGTGAATTAAGTAGAATTTTCCAATCCTACTGTATAATCGCAACGCATTCACCAATAATTGTTCAAGAAATCTTGTCGAAAAACGTATATGTAATTGAACGGGAAGGCAATTACGCTACTATTAGAAAGCCTAGTAGAGAAACGTTCGGTGAAAACTTATCTACAATTATAGAAGAGATCTTTGGTAATAGAGAAATTCCAAAACAATTTAAAATCATCTTATCAGATTTAATAAAACAAGGAATGTCTTATGAAGATATAATTAAAGAGATAGAATCTGATAATGTTCCTGTTAGCCTTAATACACGTTTATTTCTAAAAAGTATTATTGATGAAAAATCTTAAACCTTATAAAGAATGTTCAAGTGTTTTTTTAGATGATGTTTTAAAAGCAAAAAATATTTCTAAAAAAGATCCGGAATATAAAAAAAGAGTAGAAATCTTAAAACCATCTGTTAAAAAAGAATATTTAACTTTTGAAACAGAACATACCGCAAATAATCTTGCTTCACTTACCACTGCCGGTTATGTAGGTCAAGATAAAATTGATTTATTAAAATTATATAAATATGATAATTCAGTAATACAAAAATTAAACGAAGAAGTAACAACTCTTGAAGGCAATAGATTAATTAATACTTGCCAAAATTGTACTATAAATGAAATAAATTCTTTGGATCATATTGTACCAAAAGATGAGTTTCCAGAATTCGCTGTAAATCCAAGAAATTTATTTCCTTCATGCTCTAAATGTAATGGACATAAAAGTTATGTTTGGAGAGAAAATAAAAGGTCAGTATTCCTGAATCTTTATTTAGACAATCTACCTGAGGAACAGTATTTATTCTGTAGTCCAAAATTTGATGCAGATAAAATAACTTTAAGATTTACAGTAGAAAATAGATTTGGTATTGAACAAAATCTTTTCGGCCTAATTGAAAATCATTATAAAAGACTACATCTACCAAAAAGATTTAGAAAAAATAGCCACGATACAATTTATGAACTCAGTAAAGAAATTAATAAATATAAAGATAAAATTAGCAAAGATGAGTTAATAAAAACTATAAAGGAAGATATAGTTGAAGAGAAAAAATATTATGGTTTCAATTATTGGAAAGCCATTATAAAAGAAACGCTTATAGATGATAAGACCTACTTAACTTTAATGTTTAATTAACGAACTAAAACCATTTTTCGCCCTATAAATAAAATTGAGGTGTACACACGAAATATATAAATTTACACATTTGCAATCGATAGCTTCTAAGTATTTAATTTACAACACTTAAAATATACAAAAGCGTACAAATAATTATTTTATTTTACCTATAAAATGGATAAACTCTCTTATAAATCGATGTTTGCCAAGACGAAATTCGTGTAAAAATGTAGAAAAAAAGATCTTGCAACTTCTTAATCCTGTACCACTTTTGTACACCTTGTTCTACACAAACCTCATTAATAAAGACTTTCTCAGATTCCGCATCGGGAAATAACCCCATCAAATACATAATTACAACTACAATAATATACAATTTTACGCTCTCCGAAGTCTACTGACTTTGCTTAGCGGAACAAATATTTCATAATTTTAACCCATTTATTCTAAAGGAGAATCAAATAAAAGATTTTTCATAACGCCAATTGTAAGCATCACTAAAAAGAAGAGTAAAAAATAGGTGAAGAAATTGACAAATCGCTTTCTATTATCATGATTTTCCAGTGTATTGGTATTATAACTATTTACAAAACTTCTTAGTCCTAAAGTAAAAACAACAATAATTGATGTAAATGAGATATAAAGGATAATAGATTGCTTTAGTTCAAAAAAGAATAGGATTACTAAAATATCTATTAATGCGATGATCCAACTTAATTTGAATATTTTAAAAGATGATATATTCTTTTCCAACATTAAAAATATTGAATTTGAAAATATAATGATAAGAAGTATTATTTGTAAAATTGTATTCATAAGATTAAGTAATTCAAAAATTAATATAAGAATGGATTTGGGAAAGCGAGCTTTATATTCGTAACCAGCCCCAGCCCATCTGCTACCTTTCCTAAAACATCCGATCTTCAAAATCAGGAGACGTTACATAGCAGACTTCAAAAATAGCGAAAAAGGGTAATTTCCTTATAATGGTCTACACGGTAACTTTATCAAAAAATAAGTACCATGGACACAATTATTAAAAAACTATCAATTTTAAGTGTACTGATTTCACTGATGAGTTTCTGTTCCTTCCTGTTGGCGCAGGTTTATCCAATCGGACAGATGTTTTTGACTACTTATCGTCAGTCTTTTACGATGTATAATACAGGAGTGATTGTTCAGGATGGGAATCCGGGAAATGCCGGCCAGGCCGTATATGATCAAACTGGAATTAATTATTTACTCTTGCCCTCTGCCATTCCTTACCAAAAGGCTTTTTTCCTGGATTTTAATAAAAATATTATAGAGTTGGATTACAGATATGGATACCGCGTCGTGGGTTATTCCAATATTCCTGTTCCTCCTCCACCGATTATGTATCTGCCAAAGCCTATCTATGATAATCAAATAGGGATTGAAACAGCTGACGGAATGAGACCATTACCTACCCAGATTATTGATGAACAAAACCCTTTTGGAGATGTCATGATGACAAGCGAGCAAAAAGCAGTAGACTGTTACAAGAATTCTTTGAATTTTGATGGATCATTAAATCAGATGAAATTCGGGGACTGTATGGTAACGAATATGGCTGGTCAGAAAGAGCTTGAAATTTATAAATGTGCCAAAAACTCAGCAACCATGGAGGAACAGAGTCTTTGTATGCTCAGTATTTTAGGGGGTTCAAAAGAAAAGCAAATTACCCAGGATATGTTGAAATGCTATAAAGAATATGGCGGCAATTATGAAATGTACCCCCTTTGTTTCGCTGATAAAGTAAACGATCCTGAACTCAAGCAATTAGTTTCCTGCTTTAAAGATCAGGCTAACAGTGGTGAAATATCTTTTATGGGAACTGCCGTGTGTTATGGAGCGAGTAAACTTAATCTGAATACGGAAGCCCAGATAGCCGTTGAGTGTGCGGTAAGTACCGGAGGACAGCCGTATGCATTTGCAGGATGTGCAGGAGGCCAACTCACCTACCGAGAATTAAATAAATGTTTAACAAACGGTGTTGGTGGTGACAACGGATGCTTCGGAAAGAATAATACCATTGTTAAAGGGTTAAATCAGATTGGAGACGCTTTAAAAGGTCAGTTTGGGCCTAATAACGATATTGTCAAAACATGGAATACTACAGTTCATGATTTACAATATGGCCCCGGGAAAAATCATGAAGCGGTGAAAGTGGTCAGAAACATAAGCAACGAACTGGGGAAAGCAGGAACTAATGTAGCCAAAGAAATAAAAAAAGTAGTTCCAAAAATAAAAATCAAATGGTAAAAGAGAAGTTCCGGAATACGATGATGGATAAAAATAAAACAAGTCAACTTCAGAAGCTGACTTGTTTTTGAAACCAACAAACTCAAATAAAAAAACCTTGTTACACTTCTAAGGTTTTAAACACTATGATTGGGGTGGAGCTACAATCTCATCACCAATTTCATGAAGTACTTTTTGTACAAGCTGAAAATCATGCTCGCCAGAAGGTTCTGTTTCTCCCTCCATAACTTCAAGCCCAACGGATCTGATGAGCGTTGCAAAGCCACTGGGAGAAGCTACAGCCAGAGCCTTCAATTCTTTATCTCCGGAATTATTAAAAATTGAATGAGGAGTATTTCGGGGAATAAAGCAGTGTTCTCCCGCTTTCAGAAGGGTTTCGCTTTCATCGGTAAGAACCATTGCCTCGCCTTCAACAACATAAAAGGTCTCCGAATATTTTGTGTGAACGTGAAAAGGTAAGCGTGAACCTACAGGAAGGATTCCTTCTACAAGATCGAAACGGCCTTCTGTATCTTCAGCACCTTGTAATACGCTTAATTTAGAGCCAAATACCCAAAATTGTTTTTTCATATTATAAAAATTTTATTGACAAAAGTATAGGACAATTGAGCTACCTCTGATTACCTGTTATCAATTAACACTCAATAATTTAGCGTGTTATATCCAAATAAAATGCAATAGCCTTAGCCTATCTCAGCATTTGTCTTTATATTAAAATTGAAGTACTTATTTATACGATTAAGAAATTAAAAAACCTCCAGAACATTCTTCCCTTTTGAATGTCCCTCCATCTGGTATTTGAGGATTTCTGCGGCATCAGCCAATGGCAAAACCTTATCAACAAATACTTTAAGTTTGTTTTTTTCTATCAGCTCTTTCACCTGATTGAGCTGAGCGGTATTAGGCTGGTATAAAAAATTGAATGCCTTAATCTCATATTGTTGTGCCAACTCTTGTGAAGCAGCCTCTGTTATGGACAAATACCGTCCTCCTTTTTTAAGATGCGGAATCAGAAGCGCTGAAGTTTCCATACTGTCAAATATGGCGTCATAATCATTGGATAATTCTGCATATCCCTTATGATAGTCGATTACTTCATCAGCCCCAAGTTCGTGTAAGAATGAAAAGTTTTTCTCTGAACCTATTGCCACTACATGGGCTCCCCGAAGTTTAGCTAATTGTGTAGCAAACACACCTACTCCTCCAGCTGCGGCTTGAATAAGAATTTTCTGACCAGGCTGCAGTTCCAGTATTTCAAAAAGTCCCTGCCATGCCGTTAAACCAGCTAAGGGAACGGATGCTGCTTCTATGAAAGTAAGATTTTCAGGTTTATGGCTGATGAAATTTTCATCTATGACTCCATATTCGGCAAAGGCTCCCTGATTAACCAATTCAAAAGCACCAAACACTTCATCTCCTGTTTTTGAAACCCTTTACTTCCTCACCTACTTTCTCTATTATACCACAGATATCACTTCCCATAATATAAGGGGTCTTCATTTGAAGGAAATCAAATAAATTATATTCCGGTGCCTTCCAGTCGATGGGATTTACCCCAATGGCTTTTATCTTTACCAATACCTGATTGGGTTTTATTTCAGGAATACTGACTTCTTCCAATTGCAGCTCTTTCCAATTGGAATTTTCTTTTACAACGATTGCTTTCATTTTTCATTTTTTTAAAAAGCACAGCTATGCCGTCTTTGCACAGCTATACTTATTACTCATTACTTATCGCTCATTACTTATTATTTCCCGTGTGCATTATCTGATACAGTTTTCCATTCTGACCAACTTTTCAGACGCTCTTCATAGATACCTTTTACTGCCGGATAGGCAATTTTTCCCAATAACAATCTTAAAGGCGGATTGGAAGTGTCAATCAGTTTTAAAATAGCTTCAGTGGTTGCATTAGGTTCTCCAAATGAATCCGGTGTAGCAGATTCAAAAAACTCTTTTTTAAGCGGAGCATATACTTCCATGGGTTCGGTATGATAGGACGAAGCTCCTGACCAGTCTGTGGAAAAGCCGTTGGGTTCAATTAATGAAACATGAATTCCAAACTCTTTTACTTCTGTGGCCAATGTTTCAGATAATCCTTCCACCGCAAATTTAGAAGCGGTGTATAATCCCAGTACAGGAATCGTTATCAGTCCAAGAAAACTGGAAACCTGTATAATATGCCCACTTCTCTGGTTTCTCATAATCGGTAAGACAGCCTGCGTCATCCACAGCAATCCAAAAAAGTTGGTTTCAAACTGATCTTTTGCTTCCTTTTCAGTCGTTTCTTCGATGGTTCCGAACAGTCCATATCCTGCATTATTAATGAGAATATCAATTTTTCCAAAATGTTCCTGAACCTGTTGAACTGCGGCAAAGCAATCTTCTCTTTTGTTCACATCCAATTCAATCGGTAAAACGGAATTACCGTATTTTTCCACCAAATCTTCTATACTTTCGAGATTACGTGCAGTGGCTGCCACTTTATCTCCTCTTTGTAATAAGGCTTCAGCCCAGATTTTTCCAAAACCTCTTGAAGCTCCTGTAATTAAAACTATTTTACTCATCTTGATTTTTGTTATTTATTGTTGATAATATTTTCTTGTAATAAGGGCTGCCGGTAATCCTACCAGAACCATATGCCATGCGATACTTGTCAGCGCCAGACTTAAAATGAAAGGAGAAGGCGCTATATGGGTATTGGGGATGATCAGTAAATTCATTACCAACCAAAACACCAAACCATATAATAAGCCGGATAATACAGGTGATTTACTCAAAAACCTGATTTTTGGGTAGGCATAGAAATATACCACTGCGATGATCAGTGAGGTAACAAGGTGTATGATGATTCCCGTCACTATTTTACGACTGCTTCCGTCAAATGCTTCCTGCCCATATAATGAACTGGCAATGAATTGAAAAAGCTGAACAAAGCTCATCTTGAACCAAATATAAAATACTGCAGTGGCCGCTATTGTATCTAAAAGAGCCACGACTAGAGTCGAAAGTAAGATGGTCTGAAAAGATGATGTTCCCGTATGATCTGTCTGATTTGTCATAATTTTTCTATTGTTAAATTGAATTGTAAATATTTTTGACTTATTTATTTTTTTGAATCTTCAACGGATTTTACAAATGCCACGATGGTGGAAATTTTGCCATTATGAAACAGAAATATATCTTCTCCCACGAAAGTATCTCCTAATTTCCATACAGCTTTAGCAGCATTATTAAGAACGATAATATCTTCTGTTATCATAAATTTTTTCCCGGGCAGCTTTTGATGAATCTCATCAATTGTCTTATCAAATTCAGGAATTCCGAATTTTTCAAAATGGGTATCAATAATATGAAAGTCGGGTGAGTAGGTTTTCTCCATGAGAGCAATCCGGTCTTTCGAACCAGGGGAATTGATGATGTCAAAATGATTTTTAATGAGTGTTGTTATCTCTGTTTTCGTCTCCATTTTTTCAATTTTGTTTTGTGCATAAGAAGTAATAGAGAATCCTACTGAACAGGTGATCATGAGCAGAAGAATGCATTTACTTTTTATGTCTTTTATTATTTCTAAGAATTTCATTGTATTTAAATGTTCTATTATTTAGCATTATTTCCAAAATATGACCTATCGGTCATATTATAGATAAAAAAAATATTTCCTTTTTTCCGTTAATGTTTTATAGGGTTAAAATTATAGTTAATTTCCATTGCCAGTTTAGCGCGCGTTCAGTATTTTGTAACAAAGAAAACCATAATTACTGGCAATTTTGTGTAATTCCAGGATAACTCAACTTAATTTTATCAGCTTACTTCCCGTGGAATTATATTTAGGACAGCTCATTGAGTACTGAGCCCATATCTTGTATCATTGCTCTTTTACTGCTTCATATTCAGGTCAGTTTTTTAATTTACAAATAGTTCTGTTTTCACATTTATAATGTATTGAAAATAAATGACGGGACAAATATATGACCTATCGGTCATATTTAAAAATATTTAATATTAATTATTGTACATATTTGATTTTCTCTGCCGACATGTATACCTTTTCCTCATTACCTTTCTATGTTGGTCCAGTCACAGAGATTGTATCCCCTACTTTATAAAGTTGATATGGCTCTCCGTTTTTCTGAAGATCCATTACACTGACAGTTACAATATACTCTTTTCCTGCAGTATCAATAATGGTAGCGGTATAGCCATCTTTCCCATTTTCAATTTTGGTAATCTTACCGCTTACAGATACTGGTTTTACCATGCTGACATCAGTATTTTTATCTATTGGATTTGATACACATCCAATCATAATAAAAGATTGAACGGCTAAACAGATGATGAATGTTTTTTTCATTGTATTCTAGTTAAGTTGTTTTTATAATAGTTTTTAAGGTATTTAAGAGTAAAAACAGATGCACTTGTGCAAGTGCATCTGTACCATATTCCTTACTGCGACTATTTCTTCAGCATTTGAAAATTATATTTTATAGGATTGAATGGATTGACAGCTGTTCCTTCAACGGTTATTTTACTCGCAAGCAGTTCAAAATTCATATTCTGCGTATTCTGTTTGGTAAACAACCCTTTTTTAGAGGCGGTAAATGTGATAACAACTTTCTTGCTTACCCCGTCAATAGGAACCTGAACAGTTAATTCTTTAGGAAGAAGATTAAGTTCTATTTCCTTTTTATACTGGTATAAAACCGCTGTATAATCCAGGTCATATTTTATTTTTCCGATGGCTGTTAAGGCCTGATTGGCTTTCACGGGATCGGAAATTACAGAGTACACAATCTCTTTCATCGGAAATTCTGAATAGGAAATCAGGTTTTTCTTGGCTGAAAAGGTGACCGCAGTTTCTCCATTCACCGTTCCCTGGGATACGCTTGCTTTTCCGGTGTATTCACCGTTAAGATCATCAAAACTGATGGTTATGGGATCAGGCTTTGGAGCATCATCATCATTACTGCAACTTGCCAGAGCAAAAGGAATAGCCAGTAAGATCACAAGCATGGATATCAACTTTACATGATTGATTTTTTTCATTTTGATTTTGAATTAATTATTTTGATTAAAAAAATATTTTACTGAGTACTCATGTATATAAATACAGAATTTCCATATCCTTGCTTGGGATTAAAAAAAACAAATTCAATCAATTGATTTACTGCCTGTTATTTTTAACACCTGTTTCTATTTATTTCTATTCTTAAAATAAATGTCTCAAAATTGAGACATTTGTCGTAAATTTGAGCCAATTAAAAATAATGAATACCCAACAAAAAATTATAGATAAAGCTATAGCGGTCTTCAATGAGAATTTTTCAGCAACATTTGAAGAGATTGCCGTACACTGTAACCTTAACCGCAGAACATTGCACCGGTATTTTAAAAACCGCAACGAATTACTGGAAGCCTGCAATCAAAATATGATGCATGCCTGGGAAGAAGCTGCCATTAAAGCCTGTAATAGTTCCTCTGATCCTTTGGTACAGCTTGAAAATTTATTATATGCGGGAATTGACAGCGGAACAAAGTATGCTTTTTTAATAAAGCTCAACGAAATTGAACCTACCTACAAAACTGAAACCAGTAAGGAATATTTAAAAGCAAGAACCGATGTATTTGATGCCCTGCAAAAACTGCAGAAAGAACAGTTAATAGATAGCCAGTTGCCACTACCCTGGATAAAAATTCTTTTCACCAATAGTATCACAGCAACCATCACAGCATACAGATCCGGAGATATTGCGCCTAATGAAATAAAGAAACTGGCCTGGAAATCATTCAGCAGAAGCATTGGCCTACAATTAAATAAACAACAATGACACATTCTTTTTTAATGATAGGCCAGTCTAATATGGCCGGGCGTGGCTACGCTAAAGAAGTCCCTCCTATTTTTGATGAACATATTAAAATGCAGAGAAACGGATTATGGCAGATCATGTCTGAACCGATTAATTATGACCGTCCCAGTTCAGGGGTAAGTCTTGCTTCATCATTTGCAGCAGCATGGAGACTGGATAACGAACAGGATGAAATCGGGCTGATTCCATGTGCAGACGGAGGAACCAGCCTTGATGACTGGGCGGTAGGCGGTGCACTCTTTGAAAATGCAGTATCACAAGCCAGACTTGCCCAGCGGACGAGTGAAATTAAAGGAATTTTATGGCATCAGGGAGAAAGTGACTGTTCTCCTGAAAAGGCAGAAAAATACCAAGAAAAGTTCTCTGAAATTATTAATGCTTTACGTCAGAAACTCAATATTCATGAAGTTCCTCTCATCATTGGAGGTTTGGGAGATTTTTTACCCAAAGGAATATTGGGTCAGTATTTTACCCATTATTCCCTCGTCAATCGTGAACTGGAACATTTTGCCCAATCTCATGAAAACTGTTATTTTGTTACGGCAAAAGATCTTGATTCCAATCCTGATGGTATCCATTTCAATGCTCATTCACAAAGAGTACTGGGAATCAGATATTATCAGGCTTATCGTGATCTTAAGGATATTTTCAACCCTATCGCTGATGAAGAAAATACATTGAATACAATCTATAACCGTCCTTATGCCAGGAGAGAAAAAATTAAACTGCTGGAATACGAGTTTGCGATCGGGAATATTGAAAGTAAAGATTATTTAAACAAACTAACTGCATTAAGTCAAGAGTAAAATAATGCTTCAAATTGATTTTTATCCAAAAAAATCATCAGCAAATTAAGAGTAAACGAAATTCCCCGTCATTTTCCACAGGCGCTCTGTGAACACAAGGTAAAGCTTCCTGATCAGGATGATCTACTGCAATGCGCCAAAGGTGGCCAACTCCTAAATTAACAGGTTCTGCATTGGGCTTAGGCTGATAATGGAGATCAAAGAAATACTCTTTCAGGAAGTCTTCAAATTCGTCTTCAGTACCGTCATGCAATTTTTTAAGCTGTTCACGGATTTCAGGAATTAAAATTTTCTGTTCCACCTGATCATTGGCTATGATATCACTTGCCGTCCCGTGATAAGTGCAAAGAAAAGTGTCTGTCCCGACTGGTGAACGGTCGACATGATAAGAGTATACGTCTGTTGAAATAAAACTGAGCTCCTCATCGCGTTCATAACATTTAAGCAAATTAAGAACCGGAGATGCTCCGAAATCTGTTAATACTTGCAGGTCATTTAAAATAATTTCTCTCGCAATACTTCCCTCTTCTGACAATTCCAATGCTAAAAGATCTTCGCCGGAAACTTCTGTAATATCATCTTTCAACTGAAGCTTTGTCACGATTTCATTAAAATCACCCATCAGATTTCTATACCAGCAAATGGCATTCATTGCTCCTTGAAAACGGGTATTCACAAGTTCAGAAAAAGAAGAAACCACACCAACTTGATCATGGTCAGAAAACATATTGCTCATATTTTGGAATCAACAGTTTTGCTGCTTAATTCTGTGCAAAAATACGGAATAGGTTATTCAATTGCATCAGAAGACAACGATAAAAAAACAGCGCCCTCTTTTGGAGAACACTGTTTTATATATAAGGTTATTAATTTTCAGTTTTGTTTTTTTTACTTCTTCAATATCTTTTCTGTTACTGTTGAAGATTTTGTTTTAAGTTTAATGTAATATACTCCTGTCTGAAGCGAAGATAATACGATCTGTTCTTGTGTCATATTCAAATTTCCCTGCTTGACCAGTTGCCCTGTTGCTCCAAAAATTTCATAAGAAACCAAAGGCTCTTTACTTTTGATCGTTAATACATCCTGAACCGGATTAGGGTATAACTGTATTCCTGCCTGAGCAGCCGTTTCTTCTACTGACATCTGACTGCACGCTGATTTAGCAAATTTTGTAAAAAAAGATTGAGATTTTCCTCCCGCTACATTGACGGCCATTGTATTGACGTTATCATTGGCATCCGTAAATAGCTGATCATGAAAAAAACCTCCCACTACATAGTTGCCATCGTTATCTGCAGCAACCGCCGTAAATTCATCTATAACATAATAATTACTGCGAATCTCTCCTGTTCCCAAGACCTCTCCGGTATCTTTGTTAAGTCTCACCAATAAAGGATCTGATCGATCTCCATCAGGACGTACCATTGCATAACTTCCCCAGACATCAGACCAGCTACCTTTGGCAAAGGCTATTTCGTTTCCATTAATCGCAATGGCTCCTTTGGTAAAGCGATAGCCAAACTGAAGACCGGACATTGCTTCCGGAGTTCTTGCCCATTGTACTGTACCTGAAGCATTCATCTTCATAACAAACGGAACGGCTTCCACATAATTTCTCAGAGGAAAAGTATAAGTTCCGAAAGTTGCGGGCACTGTTATTCCGTTAAAATAACGTCCAGAAATATAAATATCAGAAGTTACGGGATCTTTTACAATCGCATGAATTTCATCATCAGTACTTGTCGTACCATTATTAAGTTCTTTTCTCCATACCTCAGCTCCGGTAGTACCATCAAAAGCAAATACATAAGCTGCTTTCGTAAAGGGAACATTATTATAGGAAAGATCAACCAGATTACTGAATCCCGGATCCATCCTTTTACCAGCAATATAATAACGATTCAAACTTTCATCGTATACTACATTCACTTTTCCTTCTCTTCCTACAATATTTATTGCATCTCCTGTAATAGGAAGTAACAAAGGAGTCGCTGGTGTCATATTACCATTATCATAATTAAACTTGACCGCATAATACTGATAGGTTGACGTAAAGGTTGAAGGCACCGTAATTAATCCGTTTAAATGAGTTCCTGCCCTGAATCCCATTACAGCATGAATGTTTTTGGAAGAATCCATATACATCATCTGAACATCGCACATGCGGGAGAAATAATTAACATCTCCCTGTAAAGATTTGCTCCATGCCAGTGTACCGTCTGAAGTATTATATTTTAACAGAAAAGCCGCTTTATGGGCTGGTTCTATTGTTTGATCATAATAAGTATACAGCGGTTGTGTATGAGTATCATCAAAGTGCATAGGAACAGCATTAGGATCTCCTACATATGAATTGTTATAAAGGGTCGCCAACACGTATAATCCTCCGTTATTATCTACTTTAATATGCCATGCATTTTCTCCATCTCCTGAACCACCTATTGGCCTGGACCATCTTATATTTCCTGCACAATCGGCAGAGAACAGAAAAAGATCACTCAGACCGTAATTGGTTACAGAAGCTCCATTCAGGTTTTGATCCTGTTCACGCATCGTGGCAAGATAATAGGTATTATTGTTATTATCCACTACAATATCCCTTATGGATTCATCAAATACATAATGAAACCCCGGATCCGCTGAACCTGTTAATCCTCCTGCCTGTTTTCCCCATTGCCATTGGTAGGCCTGACTAAAAGATAATCCTGGTACTATCAGAAGTAATCCCCAAAGTTTGTTTTTTAATTGTATCATAAAAATTCATTTAATTATCACATCCTATAAAAAAACAGTGCTCTCCGAAGAGAACACTGCTTTATAAGCTACTAATTTTTAATTAGTTTTCCTTGTAATGAGGTGTCTCCCGTTTGTACGATAACAATATAAACACCCTGCAGCCAGCTGGTAACATCCACGTCTACCTCTCCGGAAGCCGTTTTCAGTTCCTTACGGAATTTGATATTGCCCATGGCATCAAAAACCGTAACCTGTTTTGCCAGTAATTTTTCATTGCCCGTATTATACGAGATTTTCACTTTTTCCTTAGCAGGATTTGGTGTCATTTTCAGAGAAGAAACTGAAGTTGCCGTCACACTTCTTCCTGCATTTTTCATACCCATCCAGTTAGGATCTACCGCTTTGGTAGTAAACTTACATGTTTCATTAGAGAATAAAATCTCATCCGTACCTTGGAAGCCTGAGTTTGGATAGAATGCCAATGGATTAGCGTTCATATCATACACTCCGCCTGCCGGAATCGTAATAATAGATGGAAGATAAATTCCAAATCCATTAAGACTTGAAACGGTAAGACTTATTGGCTGGCTTCCGCCATTGTAGATAACACCATACACTTTATAGTGATCTCCAACCCATTTCATGTCTTTGATACTTGCTTCAAGCTTACATTCTGTTTCGAATCCACATTCTTTACCTGGATAGTAATTCATGGTTCCGGAAGTAAACTGACATCCCAGATGATCGATTTGCAACTGATAGGTTCCTGCAACATTGATGTACAGCGGATAGATATAATTATTGTTTCCGCTCTGGATGCTGTTTCCGAACAACAGCCAATCATGATGATCGAAGACTCCTTTTGGTCCTAAAACATAATTCTTTCTAAGACATTCATCATAGCATCCTGTTGGGAATACCCACATCAGGCTTTCAAGGCTTAATGGAACCTGTGTATTACCTACAACTTTACATCCACTTGGTGCCGTGTAAATAACCTGATAAGCACCACCTTCGTTCACTGTAATAGACTGGCCTGTCATTCCGTTGCTCCAGTTATAAACTCCTGCAGACGGTCCTGATGCTGTTAACATCACCTGATAAGGCTGGCAGTTTACCATATTATAAGTTACTGAAATCGGTGCCGGCGGACTATTTACAGTAACAGTAAAGCTTTTGCTGCTTGTACATCCTGAAGTACCCGGAGTTCTTACTTCCAGCGTATAGACATACGTACCTGCAGATAATGGTCCTGTACTTATAGCAATAGGATAAGGAGCAGAAGCCCATGGTACAATCACAGAATTTCCTTTTTTCCATTGATATTCCAATGTGTTATCTGTTACAATACCTGTAAGTACCGTGGAAGATCCTTCGCAGATATTCGCTGTTCCTGATATGTTAACATATGGAGGATTTTTAAGCGTTACCGGTATTGCTTTAGTACTCATAATACTTGTTGTACATCCATCTGATGATACCAGCACTGGCCAGTAGTTACCAGATTGCGTAGGTGTGAATACCGGAGAGTTTGGTGCTCCTGAAACAGGTTGAGAACCATTCATCCAGATATACTGGCTAGGAGATCCAAGCGTACTGGTAAATACGATATTTGGAGCACTTCCCATACAAGCTACCAGTGAAGGAGGTGCTATAGTACCATCCAGAGTAGCCTCTTTCACATTAACACCAATTACAGCAGAAGTATATTCACATCCCATAGGAGTTTTAATTTTCAACTGAATGGTTTTTGTTCCTGCTGTATTATACGTTATTGTAGCATCTGGTCCTGTCGTAACGTAAGAGGTACCATCAAAGATCCAGGTATAAGTATTTCCTGCCACATAGTTTATAGGACTAAACGTAATAGGCGAACGTGCACATAGCCATGCAGGAACCAAGAAAGAGGTATCAGGGATCGGAGCTAATGTAATAGTCTGCGTAGTGGTACATATTGGCTTCCCTGGTGCAGATACCGTCATTGTGAAAGTATAAGTACCCGGCGCAAGATTATATGTAGCCGACTGCCCTGTTTGGGTAGGCTGTCCCGGTGAAGTGAATGTGTAGGTAATAGATGCCGGATTGATTTCAAATATCGTAGAGGTATTGAAAAGTGTTACGCTGTAACCGTTTCCACTACACACTGTACTGATATTGAATTTAGGCTCATAATTCTTTCTCACTTCTACTCCTTTGCTGTACCAGCATGAACCGTATCTCAGACGTACAAAAACAAGATGTGCTCCTGCAAGATTAGTCTGATATACCGGTGAAGCAGTTCCCTGGCCGGAAACCAAAGTAAGCATAGGATCTGACAACCATTGGATTTCGTCCGGAGTTCCATTGTATGTTAAACCAGAAACTGTAATATTGTTACAAGCAGACCATGCCGGAACGAAGTTAATCTGAGGATTTGCTGTACAACTTCCACTGCTCGGGCAAGACTGAGTTACATTAATATTCTGTGAAGAAACCACACAACCGTTAATATCTACAGCCTGTACTCTATACGTTCCAAAAGCACCTGCTCCTGAGATGGTATATGAGTTGGTAGTGGCACCTGGTATAATACCATTATCTTTATACCACTGCCAGGAGATGATATTGGTAAGTCCTGTAGAGCTGTTAGCCGTAATAGTATACGGTGTCATTGTGGTAGGATCACAAACTGCAATATTATATACCGGAGAAACAGTAATAATGGTTTCAGGATATACAATAAAGTTAGCACTTGCAGTAGGTTTATAGTTACACCCGTTAGTACCTGCATAATTTACAGTAACTGTATGGGAAACATTGTTTCCTGAATTATTCTGGATATATCCGTTATTCGGAAAGCTGTAAATTCCAGACGGATTAAAGGCTGTCGTATACGTTCCTCCAGCAAAAGTGAATGTAACACTTGTGGCTGAAGTAATAGTCCCCTGATTTACTGTAAAAGTAAGATTGGATCCTAAACAAATTCCACCAACATTGGTAAAGCTTACTACCGGAAGCGTTATTAAAGATACCGGCATAGTGATAATTTGAGTCACTCCACATTTTACTACTTTCAGAATAAGATTGGTAGTATTTGTTGAAGAAATCTCGTTGAAGTTTACCGTAATATTAGCTGTACCTTGTCCTCCCACTACACTTCCGAAGTTGGAACTGGCAAATGACCATTCCATAAAATCCGGAACAATACCGTTCAGGTTTGCACTGAAAGTTTGAGTGCTACTCGGACAGAAAGGTCCTGAGTTTGGATTAATAACAATCGTGCTAAGGTCTATTTTAGTTACGTTAAACGTTTTCGGAGCTGAAAGACATGCTGCACTGCTGATCGATTTGTTCTGCGCAGATACTGTATAAGATGTAGCACCGGCATTAAATATCACTGTAACAGATTGTCCTGCATTACTTCCCTGAATAGTTCCGTTGGTAACACTCCAAACCGGTACCATTCCAGGATCCACTGAACTGATGGTATACACATAAGGTTTTCCAGGGCATACTTTTGTTTCTCCGGAAATGGTTCCGTTAGGTGCCTGTGGAATTGGTAATACCTTAATAATTCTTCCATTGCTTTCACAACCTCCACCTTGCTTGGTAGCCGTCACCGTATATGTTCCTGCGGTTGCAAAGGTATAGGTAAATATTCCCGTCATTGGCAGCGAAGTATAGGTAGATGCTCCGGTTGTTACTTTCCAGATCACCGGTACATTAGGAGAAGCCGTAAATCCCTGGCTTGTTCCGGCGCAGATTTCATCCACACCTCCACTTACCAATACAGGAGCCTCTACTACGATATCTATAGAAGCCTGTCCTTCACATGTCAGTAAAGTATTGAAATAATTAGCCGTAAGGTGATAAGTTCCTGGCTGATTTGCGGAGAAAACAATTTCGTTTCTCTGTTGAGTATTCGTCAGCAGACCTCCCGCAGGACCTGAAACATTCCAGTTAACTTTGGTTGTTGGCCACTGAGGAATTGAATAGGTATACTGTCTGCCAGTACATATCACTTCCTGTCCTTTAATTTTTGCATTTTTTAAAACAACAGGAATTTTAATTGTCGTCCACTCAGGACATGCACATTCTGACATGTACATTACATATCCAAAGCCGTCAGACGGATCTACCTGATCCCAGACAACTTCAATTTCGTTACCGTTAATGTTGACAATTGATCCTCCGATAACTTTCCATTGTCCTTTGTTACATCCATCCTGTACATTGTATTTTTCAGTACTGCCTTCACATACTACGGAAGCACAGTTGATCTGTACAGGATCAGCTTTTAATACCTTGATCTGTTTTTTAATTCTATCCTGGCAGCCGCACTTGTTGGTTACCGTCAGACTGATCGTATAATTTCCTGGATTAGCATACAAATGAGACGGCTCAAAGGCGGTAGAAGTTGTACCATCGCCAAATTCCCAGAAGTAGTTAATGATATCCGATCCACCGTTCTGTTCAGAAAGATTATCAAAATAGATCGTCGTATTTCTACATACAGTATCAGCCAGGTTTAACATTTCGAATTTAGCAATCGGTCTGTTAATCTTTTCAATACAAATGGTCTGGGTTTCCACAGTTCCGTCATTGTAGGTGATAACCGCCTGTAAAGATCCGTTCCCCGCTGCTCCCCAGCTTACATTCGCTATGGTATTCGCAGGTCCTGAAATGGCTGCAGTACCTCCTGAAACCGTCCATTGGACATTGGAAACATTCGGTCCCTGAATCTCATATTTTACAGTTGATTTCTCACATACCCGGAGACATTGGGATGAATTGATGTAGGAATAAGCGATTCCGTTGTCAGGGATCTGACCTTCTTTTTCGCCACGGAATTCCTGGCATCCGACCTGAGCGGTCCATGTAATTCGAGCTTGAGCTTGTAGTACCCAGGGTACCAGAAGCCAACATAGCAGGAGCCATCTGAAGATGTGCTGCCTACCAAAATAGGTGTTGTTTTTCATAGTTATTAAAAAAGTGTTATTAATTTTTTGTCAAATTAATAAAAATAATAATACAAAAATCATTTAATCGTGAAAAAATAACATTATTTCACAGTTGAATTTCAACAATATAGATAAATTCATACTTATATGTTATTTCACCAACTTATTAGTTATATAAAAAAAATCATCATTTTTTGTATTTCTGGGTCACCAAGCCATTTTTAATCAAATAAAATCCTAAATTTTCAATCAATAAATCCCGAAATCAATAGACAAAATTCAATTTAATTTATTTTTTACTAAATAATATCAATTTATATTAAAATTAATCACATTCAAAACAGATAAAATAACAAGCTTTTTACCCATTTCTTAATTCTTAAAAAACCTATACGTATTTCGACAACTCCATCTTCATCTACAAGCTTTTCCTATCCACACCTATGTCAATATCTTTAAGGATAACCATTAGAATTGCCGACAAGATTAAAATAATTTATCTTTGTTTTTCAAGGCTTATCATAAACATTATATTCAACAACTCTTATATGAGAAACAAAAACTTTTTATTTTCCGCCAAAGGAATCTGTACCGCAGCTTTTCTTTCCTTAAACACAATCGTTTATGCACAGAAGGCAGCAGATATCTCAACCCTTTCAGAAAAAACATTAAATACCATTCTGGAAAAAAACAGAGCTTATTATACTCAGGGAAAAGTAGCAGATTACATTCCTGAACTAGGTAAAATGGACGCTAAAGCAATTGCCTTTTCAGTGGTTGATAAAAATGGAAAAGTATTCAATACCGGTGATGTAAGTAAGAAATTTACCATGCAAAGCATTTCCAAAATCATATCCTTAATGGTAGCTGTAAATGAAAAAGGAGAAACTCATATTTTTGATAAAATGGGATACTTTGGATCAGACAAGCCTTTCAACCACTTTTCAAATCTTGAAACCACAGGAAAGCCACTTAATCCAATGATGAATGCCGGAGCAATCCTTACTACTTCACTGATCTCAGGAGACGGGAAAAAACCATTCCTTAAAATCCTGGATATGGTAAGGTATATTACCAAAAACTCATCCATAGATTACAACAAATCGGTTTACGAATCGGAAAAATCAACAGGACACCGTAACCGTGGAATGTTTTACATCATGAAAAACAGCGGACTGATTTCAGGAAATGAAGACCAGCTGGACAACTATTTCAAACAATGCTCTATTGAACTTACTGCTGAAGATCTCGCAAAAATAGGATACTTTTTTGCCAACCAGTGCGTAAGATTTGACGGAGATGCCACTTATAAAAACGCAGATATGGCAAAATTAGTAGAATCGCAGATGCTGACTGCCGGAATGTATGAATTCAGTGGGGAATATTCCAGAACTGTTGGTTTGCCAAGTAAATCCGGTGTCGGAGGAGGAATTACAGTAAGTGTTCCGGGAAAAATAGGAATCGGGGTATTCAGTCCCGCTTTAGATCAACACGGAAATTCTCTTGCCGGATATCATATGATTTTAGATCTGGCGAAGCAGTACGGATTAAGTATATTTTAATTTTTTCACCATCTCTGTTAATGCGCAGACCATTCATTTACTATACAATTCAATGAAATAAATTCCACTAAATGATCCGGCACAGCATTAAAATGACCTATTAGTCAAAAAAACATCAATAATCTACACCTATAAAAACAGTAAGTATATCAGATACTTACTGTTTTTTTATGAATTTCGGAAAGATATTTAAATTATTCTTAAAAATACCTATCTGTTTATTTATCAAAAAGATAGAAAAAATTCACAAATAATTCAAATTAAATCACAATATATTGATTAATTTTATTTAAATTCGCTTTGCCATTTTATCAGATTGATAAAGGTAATTCTAACATTTCAGAACCTTATTCATTGTATATTATCTTTTTGTAATATACCTAAAAACAAATCTCTTGTTTTTGAAATATTTTATTTTTTATTCCTATATTTGCTTAACATTTTTTTAACTATAACTATTTATAGTTAAAATTTATAAGATTGTACCGGCCATGTTTCTAAGAATAAGGAAACAATAAATATACTTTAATAGCATTTGAACAATTGATATTTTCATATTAAAAAATCATTATCAAATAGCATTTATAATTGAAGATATATTATAGTTTTATTATTTTTATTTCCTCATAACAGCAAATTGTTATTTATACGAATAACATTAGTGTTTTGCTATGAGATATCATTAACTATTTCTATACCGTAAATGCTATGAAAAACTTGACCAAAATCAGGCTGATGTCCTTTGAAAAGCCGGATATAATTACTACAACCCAAAATCTATCCGCAAATGATAGATTATTAAATAATTATCACAAAACAATACATATTGTTAACGATTTAACAAAAACAATTTTTACTATATCGTAGCAAAAAGTAATGGTCTTATCGAAAGACCTTGCATTCTGTTATGAAACTCTTGCTATCATTCAATAATTCAATTAACACGCCATGAAAAAATTAACCATTATTGGACTGACGCCTTTTGAAAAGCCGGACGTTAACCTTATATCCCGATTGCACCAGGCGGGTGCATTCCCCGTACTAAGTTTAGGAAATGAGCTAACGAAAGCCCAGGAAGCGTTACATCAACTTGACGAGATAGACGTACCATCGTATGGTATTTATTTTTCTAACGACAATTTCACCACTCTGCAGATTCCGGAAAAAGTAAGATTTGCGATCCTTCCGTTCGGAATGTCTAAACCATTCAATATACCTGCTATTTATCAGGTAACCAGTCTGGAAGAGGCCAGACAGGCTGAAGAATCAGGAGCACAGGGAATCATTATCAAAGGAAATGAAGCCGGTGGATTAGTAGGCTATGAATCCACGTTTGTATTATTCCAGCGTGTGATCAAAGAAATCCAGAGCATTCCGGTGTGGGTACAGGGAGGAATTGGTCTCCATACCGCCGCAGCAGCAAAAGCTTTGGGAGCAACAGGAATTGTTCTGGACAGCCAGCTTGCTCTGTTCCCGGAAAGTTCGGTTCCTCAGGATCTGAAAGAAGTATGCTCAAAACTGAATGGTACAGAAACTAAGGTGATCGCTAACCATCGTGTATTGGTAAGACCTAACTCACCAGTTTTACCTGAAAATGCAACCGCTGAAAACCTGAAACAATACTTTACAGGTTTCGACCTTAGCACATGCTATATCCCTATGGGACAAGATATTTCATTAGCCACGGATCTGTATGAAGATTTCAAAACACTGAAAAAACTTGTTTTCGGTTTCAAAGAAGCTATGTATGGACATCTGAAACAAGCCAAAGCACTTAAAGTAATTGATAAAAACAATGCTTTAGCCAAGGAATTGGGATTACAATACCCTATCGCCCAAGGTCCAATGACCCGTGTAAGTGATGTACCTTCCTTTGCCAACGCAGTAGCAGATGCAGGAGCATTACCTTTTGTCGCCCTATCTTTATTGAAAGGAGAATCTGCAAAATCGTTGGTAATGGATACCAAAAAACTGGCTGGTGAAAAAACATGGGGAGTTGGAATTTTAGGATTTGCTCCACAGGAATTAAGAGATGAACAGACATCATATATATTAGAAGCTAAGCCTCCTGTAGTTTTGATAGCCGGAGGAAGACCTGCACAGGCTAAAGTATTTGAAAAAGCAGGAATTAAATCATTTTTACACGTTCCTTCCCCTGCCCTTCTGGATATTTTCCTGAAAGAAGGAGCTAAAAACTTCATTTTTGAAGGACGTGAATGCGGAGGCCACGTAGGCCCTCTTTCAAGTACAGTTCTTTGGGAAAAACAAATTGAACGTATTTTAAAAGAAGATCATCCTGAAAACATCAGTGTCTTTTTTGCAGGAGGAATTCATAATGCATTTTCAACCGCATTTGTATCTATCATGGCTGCGCCATTGGCTGCAAGAGGAGTAAAAATTGGAGTATTGATGGGTACAGCGTATCTGTATACCAACGAAGCAGTAGAAACCGGAGCTATTCAGGAGGAATTCCAGTCTCAGGCAATGCAGGCGAAGGATACCGTTTTACTGGAAACAGCTCCCGGACATGAAACCCGTTGTTTAAATACAGCTTTTGCCCACCATTTCAATACAGAAAAAGCAAAACTTTTGGCTGCCGGAATGGATAAAAAACAGGTATGGGAACAACTTGAAAAATTAAATGTAGGCCGTTTACGTATTGCGGCTAAAGGGATAGAACGTCAGGGTGATAAATTGGTCAATATTCCTAAAGATGACCAACTGGACTTAGGAATGTACATGATCGGACAGGTTGCCACGATGCATAACCGCGTGATCTCATTGGCTGCCCTTCATCAGAGTGTGGTAGATAATTACGAACACATTCAGGAAGCAGCATTGCCGGAAGAACCGGTTTCAGTAGAAAAACCGCTGGACATCGCCATCGTAGGAATGGAATGTATTTTCCCTGGTGCTAAAAATCTTGATGAATACTGGAGAAATATCATTTTAGGAAAAGACAGTGTTACCGAAGTACCGGATGAAAGATGGAATAAAGACCTTTATTACAAACCGGATTCCAACGAATCGGATGTATCTCATTCCAAATGGGGAGGATTTATTCCTAAAATCGATTTCGATCCATTGGCATTTGGTATTCCGCCACAATCCCTTGCCGCTATTGAACCTACACAGCTGCTAACCTTATTGGTTGCTAAGCGTGCGATGGAAGATGCTGGATATGGTGAAAAACACATCAACAGAGATAACATTTCTGTCATTATAGGTGCTGAAGGAGGTAATGACCTTGCCAACAGCTATAGTTTCAGAGGATATTATAAGCAGGTTTTCGGAGAACTTCATGAAGAAGTAAAAGAAGCCTTCCCACATACTACAGAAGATTCTTTCCCAGGTATTCTGGCGAATGTAATCGCAGGTAGGATTACGAACAGACTAGACCTTGGTGGAAGAAACTTTACGGTAGATGCAGCATGCGCTTCTTCTTTGGCAGCCATTGATCTGGCATGTCAGGAACTTGTCTTAGGAAAATCTGATATGGTCCTTGCAGGAGGAGCAGATTTACACAATGGAATCAATGATTATCTGATGTTCTCCAGCACGCATGCGCTATCCAGAAAAGGAAGATGTGCTACATTCGATGATGATGCAGACGGTATTGCTCTTGGAGAAGGTATTGCGATCCTTGTTTTAAAAAGATACGAAGATGCTGTACGCGATGGTGACCGTATTTATTCAGTAATCAAAGGAGTTGGAGGATCCAGTGACGGTAAAGCGTTAGGATTGACTGCTCCTAGAAAAATAGGCCAGGTAAGAGCTTTAGAGCGTGCTTATTCCCAAGCTGGGATAAGTCCTGCTTCAGTAGGTCTTGTAGAAGCTCATGGTACAGGAACGGTAGTAGGTGACAAAACTGAATTAAGTGCACTGACTAATTTATTCAGCCGTTCAGGTGCTTTACCTGGGCAGACACATTTAGGTTCTGTGAAAACACAGATCGGGCATACCAAGTGTGCAGCAGGATTGGCAGGATTAATCAAAGCATCCCTGGCTGTATATCATGGAGTAAAACCACCTACCCTTCACCTTCAGCAGCCTAATGCGTACTATAATGCAGAAACCAGTCCATTTGCATTCCATGCAGAAAGTGGATTGTGGGGTGAGAAGAACCGTTATGCAGGAATCAGTGCTTTCGGATTTGGAGGAACCAATTTCCATACGGTAATTGCCAACCATCCTAAACAGGATAATTCAATCGCCATGCAGTCGTGGCCTTCAGAATTGTTTGTGTTCCGCGGAGACACCTACGAAGAAGCCAAAGGAGAATCAAGCAAGGTTAAAGCGTTATTAGAAATTAATGATGGGATTCCATTAAAAGATATTGCTTACAGTTTAAGCATCAGCTCAGAAAAGCCAATTCAGTTCAGCATTGTAGCAGACACCGCTGAAGACCTGATGATGAAGCTTGAGCTAGTACTGCTAGGGATTGAGACAAAAGATACTTTCACCGTTAATAAAAAAGAAGGTAAAGTAGCTTTCACATTCCCTGGACAGGGCAGCCAGAGAATCAATATGGCTCGTGACTTATTTGTTGTTTTCCCGGCTATGCGTAAGATTATTGATGAGTATCCTGAACTTGAAAAAGTAGTTTTCCCATCTAAAACGTTTACTGAAGCTGATTTAAAGCAACAGAAAGAAACCATTAAAGATACCCGTTTAGCGCAACCGCTTTTAGGAATTGTAGACCTTGCGTTGGCTAAGTTTTTAGAATCATTGGGAATTATTCCTGATATGCTTGCAGGTCACAGCTATGGTGAAATTCCGGCTTTATGCTTTGCGGGAGTATTTGGTGAAGATAAACTGGTTGACTTAAGTGTTCAGAGAGCACAGTCTATTTTAAATTCAGTAGAAGGCGGAGATCCGGGTTCCATGTTGGCAGCAAGTGCTACTGCAGAACGTTTACAACCAATTATCGCAAAAGTTGAAGGATGTTATCCTGTAAACTTCAACGCTCCTACGCAATGTGTGATCGCTGGAAGTACAGAAGCTATTAATAAATTACTGGAGGTTCTTAAACAGGAAGGTATTTCTGCTAAAAAGCTGGAGGTTGCATGTGCTTTCCACAGCCCGTTATTAGCAAAATCCAAAGGTTTATATGCTGAAGTCTTAAAAGACGTTCCTTTCCAGGAAATGCAGATCCCTGTGTGGTCTAATACTACGGCAGAAGTATATCCGGCGAATCCTTCAGAAATAAAAGAAAGACTTACCGATCACCTGGTACAGCCTGTAAAATTTGTAGAACAGCTTCAGGCAATGTATAACGATGGAGCAAGAATCTTCATCGAAGTAGGACCAGGAAAAGTACTTACCGGATTGACCAAGTCTTGTCTGGAAAAAGACCAGCTGACCTTATATGTTGAAGACAACAGCCGTAATAAATTCAGTCACTTGCTTTGCATGCTGGCACAATATTTAGGAACAGGCAGAAGCTTTAACATTGATAAACTTTTTGACGGCAGAAGCGTTACGATTATTGATCTTAACCAACCTGAGCTTTACAAGAAAAGCCCTGCTATCTGGCGTGTTAACGGGCAAACTGCCCACCCAACTACCGGTAATCTGCCATCTAATGGTGCTTTACCACTTATAAACCCAATTCCCATGAACAACTTTACGAATAACCCACAGGCACCCGCAACGGAAGCTCAGTCTACTGCTGAACGCATGTTGCAGGAATATTTGAACAGCATGAAATTAATGATACAGGCACAGCGTGATGTGATGCTTTCCTTTATGGGACAGAATCCTCAGGCATTCCCTGCTCCTGTATACAACTCACCTGCACCCGCTGCCGCCCACCAACCTATATCTACCATTCCGGTTCAGCCTGTTCAGCAGGAAAGACCTGTAGCTGTAGCCGCTGTAAAACAAGCTCCTTCAAGAGATATCAGGTCTTTATTACTACAGGTGGTAAGTGACAAAACCGGATATCCTCAGGAAATGTTGGGTATGGAAATGGATCTTGAAGCGGATTTAAGTATCGACTCTATCAAAAGAGTTGAGATCATCGGAACACTTCGCAACGAATTGGGAACTCTGGGTAACGGAAACACCAGTGAAGATACCGTTATGGAACAGCTTGCCGGAATAAAAACTCTAAGCGGACTGGTTTCATGGCTTACTGAATTTTCTGGAGCTGAATCGACTGCTGCTCCTGCAAAAAACGGATCAGCAACTGAACCTACAGTTTCAAAATCACAAGCTCAGCCGACATTCTCTCTTGAAGATCTTCAAAATGCGATTCTGAATATTGTAAGCGAAAAAACAGGATATCCGAAAGAAATGTTGGGTCTTGACCTTGATCTGGAAGCAGATTTAAGCATAGATTCTATCAAACGTATGGAAATCATCGGTGATCTTAAAACTAAGATCGGATTTGGACAAAACCTTGAACAAGCTGATGATGTGATGGAAAAACTGGCTGCTATTAAAACCCTTCGCGGTCTGGCAAGCTGGATCAGTGAAATGAATGGTGAAACCAACGAAGCAGCTCAGGAAGTGAAAGTAGAAAATACAGTAGAGCCAACTCAAAATGTATTGTCACGTCTTCGTTTTGACATCACTCCTACCGATGCTTCTTTAGTACAAAATACAGAAATATTACAGGGAAAACGTTTTGCCATTACACAAGATGACAGCAAGCAAACCTCAGCCATCAAAGAAGCGTTAGAAAAACACGGAGCTATCGTAGAGTTAATAGATACTGAAAAAGATCTTTCCCATATTGACGGATTAATTATGTTAGATCTATTCTCCGCTACTGATAAACCAAGCATTATCGATCACGTAGATCTGATCAAGAAACTGGATTTTGATAAAGCAAAATGGGTATATCTTATTTCTGATATTCCTGCACATCTTCAGGAAATTACAGATGCAAGCATATTACGTCATCATCAGGGATATCCTGGACTTTTCAAAAGTTTAGCAAGAGAATTTGATAATACAACTTGTAGATTAATCAGCCTGAGTACCCCTCAGGAAGTAGATCAGATTGCTGAAATTACTTTAAAAGAAATTCTTACCAACGATAAACCTGCTGAGGTGATTTATAAAAATGATCAGAGACACCAGGTAGACATCATTCCTTCTCCATTATCAACAAGCTTGAATGAAGCTCATATCCAGTTAGATCAAAAATCTGTGGTATTGGTATTGGGAGGCGCACAGGGAATCACTGCCGAGTTGGTAAAACACATGTCTCAGGCTTATCCTTGTACTTATATTCTGGTAGGAAGATCTGCTGACCCAAGAAATGAACTTTCTGCTAAAGACTTTGAAGGTATGAAAACCAAAGAAGAAATCAGAGCTTTCCTGATCAAGTCTGGTCAGTTCACTTCTCCTTCAGAAATAGAAAAAGAAACGACTAAGATTTTCAAAAATAATCAGATCCTGCGCACAATTCGTGACATGGAAAATCTTGGAAATACCATTATTTATCAATCACTGGATCTTTGTGATGAAGAAGGTTTAAGTAATCTGATCAGCAGTATTTATGAGAAATACAACCGTCTGGATGGAGTCATTCATGGAGCAGGCCTTTTAGAAGATAAATTATTCAAACAAAAAACGACAAGCTCTTTCGGACGTGTATTTGATACCAAAGTAAAACCACTTCGTGTATTGGCAGAACAGCTTCGTTCAGACTGTCACTTTGTAGTATTATTCTCAAGTATTGCTTCCGTATATGGTAACAAAGGGCAAACAGATTATGCTGCGGCCAACAGTGTACTGGATGATTACGCGAATGCTTTAAACAAAAGATTAAAAGGAAAAGTAATCTCTATCAACTGGGGACCATGGAAAGGTGCCGGAATGGTTTCTTCCACTCTTGAATCAGAATACGAACGCAGAGGTATTTCCATGATTCCATTGGATGAAGGAAAAGAAATCTTCCTTAACGAGATTAAATACGGAACAGAAAGCCAGGTGCTGATCATGTCAGGAAATAATTGGTAAACACTGCATAAACAAAGTATGAAAAAAACAGATGTTGCTGTAATTGGTCTATCCTGTGTCTTTCCCGGGGCACAGGATGCCAACACTTTTTGGCAGAATATTGTCAATAAAGTCGATTCTACCGAGCTCGCTCCAGCGGATCGGATAGATCCGGTTCATTTCAGTGATACCACAAGTCCCGTTGACCGTTTTTACTGTCAGCGTGGAGGATTCATCCCTGACTATACTTTCGATCCTACCGCATTTGGTATCCTGCCATTAGCCGTTGAAGGAACGGAACCTGACCATTTGCTGACCCTTGATCTGGTACAGAAAGCACTGGAAGATGCAGGCGTATTTCAAAAGAATATTTCCCTTGAAAAAACGGGAATTATCATCGGTAAAGGAAACTACACAGGTCCGGGCGCTACCCGAGCTATCGAAATTGTAAGAACCGGAGAACAGATTTCTTCCTTATTACAGGAATTGCTGCCTCAGGTTTCTTCTGCAGATATTGAAAAAGTAAAACATGCTTTCCAACAGCGTAAAGGCCGTTTTGCAGCAGATACTGCCATGGGATTAATTCCCAATCTTGTTGCCTCTCTTGTAGCCAACCGCTTCAATTTAGGAGGCGCTGCCTTCACTGTAGATGCCGCCTGCGCTTCTGCTTTGATTGCTGTAGATCATGCCGTACAGGAACTTCAGAGAGGTCGTTCCGATATCATGATCGCAGGAGGGGTACACACAGGACAAAATGCTGCTTTCTGGAGTATTTTTGCCCAGCTGGGAGCTATGTCCCGCCAACAGCAGATCAAGCCGTTCAGTATGGATGCAGACGGTCTTTTGATTGGTGAAGGTTGTGGTTTCGTAGTCTTAAAAAGACTGGAAGATGCAGTTCGTGATCAGGATAAAATCTATGCCGTAATCAAAGGTGTAGGCGTAAGCAGCGATGGTACCGGAACCAGCGTGATGAGCCCTTCTGTAAAAGGTCAGTTAAAGGCTTTAGAACAGGCGTGGATCAATGCTGATTTAGATAAAAATAAAGTGGGATATCTTGAGGCTCATGGCACAGGAACACCCCTTGGAGATAAAACAGAGCTTCAGACCTTAGCTCAGTTCTTCGGAAAAGAAGAAGCAGCTCCGGCTGCGGGTATCGGATCTGTAAAGTCCAATATTGGGCATGCCATGCCAGCTGCTGGAATTGCAGGATTAATTAAAACTTGTCTTGCCTTACATCACGATACTTTGCCACCAACTTTATATTGCGAAAATCCGACTTCGGAGATGAAGAATACAAGGTTTGAGCCTGTACAGGAAGCCAAAAACTGGTCAAAAACAGGACTACCAAAAGTAGCCGCAGTGAATGCTTTCGGATTCGGAGGAATCAATGCCCACGTTGTTTTGGAAGGCTATGATATGCCGAAAAAAGATCAGGTATTAATCCTGGCCAGACCAACCCATGAAGAACTGCTTTCCGCATTACAAAATAATGAAACAACCATTGGTGAAGGAGATTTTAGGGTTGCTATATTCGATCCAACGCCTGCAAGACTGGAAAAAGCTATTAAAATTGTTTCCAAAAATATCACCTGGAAAAACAAGCAGGACATCTGGTACACTTCTACTCCATTACTAAAAGATGGCGGTAAAGTAGCCTTTGTATTCCCTGGCTTAGATGGACTGGCAAAAGGTGAGGTAGAGACTGTGAGCCGTTATTTTGATCTCACAGCCCCTATCGAAACAGAAGGTGAAGGTCTTTTAACCGATGCCTTAAACATCTTCAACAACTGCAGTATTCTTGATAATTCACTGAAAAAACTGGGAATTATTCCGGATATGAACGCAGGACACAGTTTAGGAGAATGGCTGGCAGGTTACTCTTCGGAATTAGCGGAAGCCAACTCTGTAAAGGCTTTAATTGATGTGCTGAATCCTGAAACTTTTGAATTAAAAGATTCCAAGTTCATTGCCATAGGAGCCGGAATTGAGGTGATAAAACCTTTTATTGCAGAAATTTCAAACCTTTATGTTTCCAATGACAACTGCCCTAATCAGGTGATTCTTTGTGGAAGCAATGCCGCTCTGGATGAATTGGTTCCTTTATTAAAAGTAAAACAGATCTTCCATCAGGTATTACCGTTCCAGTCAGGATTCCACTCTCCTTTTATCGCTGATAAACTGGATGTAATCCTTGCGGGAATGGAAAAAGCACAGTTCCAGCAGACGAAAATCCCATTATGGTCTGCTACCACATTAGAACCTTATCCTGCAGATCAGGCAGCGATCAGAAAACTGAGTGCCGAGCATTTGGTAGAACCTGTTCGTTTCCGTGAACTGACCGACAAATTATACGAAGAAGGCGCAAGAGTCTTCATTCAAGTAGGAACTGGCGGTCTGATTGGATTTATTGATGATACTTTAAAAGGAAAAGCTTTCAGTACGATTGCATCCAGCGTTCCAACCCGTTCTGCATTGGCTCAGTTGCAGCGTGTAGTCGCTTCTTTGTTTGTGGAAGGGAAAACAATTGCCCTTGACTTTTTAGAGATTCAGAATCATCCGAAAAGATCATCAGGAAAAGGCATTAAGCTGGAATTAGGATCTCCTATCATCCGCAATTTTAAAGAAGTAAAAGCTTTGGCTCAGTCATTGGATACGCCAAAACAATATACAGCAACAGCTTCAGCTATTGCTACAAAAAGCGGTCATCCACTGGTACAGGCATTCCAGGATAACGTTGCCGATATGATCCGTATGCAGGAAGAAGTATTGACCTTATTCCAAAACCGCCCGGAAATCACCATCCAAAGACCTGCACCTATAGCTCCAGCAGCCCCACAACCAGTGAGAAGTACAAACTTTACAAAAGATCTGTATGTAACACTGGAAAGTCATCCTTACCTGATCGATCACAGTTTATTGAGGCAGCCAAAAGGATGGGCTCATGTCGCAGATATGGAACCGGTTATTCCGATGACGATGATTTTTGAGCAATTAGCAGAAATCGCAGAAACCGAAATCCCGGGAACATTGGTTCATAAAATCATGAACGTAAGTGTATTCCAATGGATGAATGTGGCTAAACCTTTCGAAAAAACCGTAAAAGGAGAATGGCGTTCAACTAATCACGCTTATCTCGATATTGAAAACTTTGCCAACGCAGAAGTGGTTTTAAAATCTGCTCCTGTTCCGACACCTGATTTCAATCTTTCCATCGGTAATCTTTTACCTATCGAAAGAACCCCTGAAGAAATCTACGACATGCACATGTTCCACGGAGATAAATATCAGGGAATTACTGAAGTTTCAGCCGTTGGAGACAAAGGAATCATCGGAAAAATAAAAGGAAACGGTGGTAAAGGTTCTTTGCTTGATAATGCAGGACAGCTATTCGGGCTTTGGCTTCAGCTTACGTTGGTGAAAGACCGTATTGCATTCCCTGTAAAAATCAGAGATATAGAATTCTTCGGAGATATGCATGATCAGGAAGGCATTTTTGAATGTACCTGTATGCTGACCGAACTTAATGATGAATTTGCCATCGCAGATATCATCCTGAAAAGAGAAGGAAAAGTATGGTGTGCCATTACAGGATGGCAGAACAGAAGACTGGAAATTGATGCCGCTTTATGGAATGTTTCCATGTCACCGCTGCACAACCGCCTTTCGGAAGAGATTGCTCCTGAAGTTTTCTTCTTCCACCAAGCCTATACAAGAGTAGCATCATGGGATTTTATCCTGAAAAGATATTTCAACCAAACGGAAAAGCAACATCACCAGCAATTGTTACCTAACAAAAAGAAAAACTGGATGGTAAGCCGTGTGGCGGTGAAAGATGCCGTAAGAAACCTTCTTCGTCAGGAAAAAAATCATGCCTGTTTCCCAATCACGTTTGAAATCCGTTCCGATGAAGTGGGGAAACCTTACCTCATCAGTGATTTCACAGAAGACATCCATATTTCCTTAGCTCATAAAGGAAAAGAAGCTGTAGGAATCGCGAGATATGGAAAATCTGTAGGAATTGATATGGAGCTGATGGAAGAACGCAGTTCAGGATTCTACGACATGGTATTTACCGACAAAGAGTTAACCTTATTAAAAGACAGAGATCAGGCAGAATGGACCACTCGTTTCTGGGTAGCCAAGGAAGCTTATGGAAAGTTCCTTGGAACAGGACTCAAAGGAAATCCTAAAGCCTTCGAAGTCGAAATGATAAAAGACGATCACTTGTGGATCAACAACATTGAAATCAAAACTATTAAACATAAAAATTATATTATCGGATGGACACTGTAAACGCAACATTAAAAATGAACCACGAAGAACTTTTTACTTTATTAAAAGGTTTTATTACTGAAGTGATAGGTGCTGAATTTGTAGAAGAGATGGATATTACTCCTGAAAGTTCATTCACCAAAGATCTTGAAATGGACAGTATTGAAATTGTCTCTTTCTCTGAAAAGATCAAGGCGCATTTTGGCGATCAGATCGACTTTACAGGTTGGTTATCTTCTATGGATCTTGACCAGCTGATTAATCTTGACCTTAGTATGATCATCAATTATATCTACGAATGCCAATAATCACAGTCAATAACAGACAAGTTCATATACAGGAACTCAACAAAGGAGCCGAACAAACCGTGGTACTCATCCACGGTATGTTCAGTAACCTGTCCATTTATTATTTTAATATTGCCCCGGTGCTGGCAAAGCATTTCCATGTGGTGATGTACGATCTGAAAAGCCACGGTATGAGTGAACGCTTTTTGGATGGGTACGATCTTGACAACATGTCATCCGATTTAATAGGTTTAATAGATCACCTTCAACTGGAAAATGTACACCTTGTCGGCTATAGCTTCGGAGGTCTTATTGCGCTGAAAACAGCTTTGGAATACCCAGATCGCGTGAATCAGCTTGTAGTGACGGAAGCTCCGGATCCTCAGGACGAAAAAGCCCGTAACATCATTGATGAATACAGCAAAGAATTTCTTGAGCATTATGTCGCCAATTTTACAGACACCACCAAAGTGCAGATGGGCAAAAGACAAATGGAAAAGAACCACCGTATGTATGAATTTCTGTTTAACCAGACCAGCATTAAAGCAGATATGATTAAGGAAAAACATTTCCTGGGTGAAACCGATTTCAGCAAACTGACGGCTTCCACTCTATTGCTTTATGGCGCTGATTCCAATTGCAGACCTACCGGTGAGTGGCTGCAATCTCAAATCAGCCAGTCTGAACTCGAATTAATTCCGGGTGATCATAATATTCCTATCCAGGAACCTCAGCTCATTGCTGAAACGATTGCTCAATTTTTATCTAAAATTTTAACACAAAACCATGGCTAAATTTGCATTTATAGTTCCACCATTGACAGGTCATGTCAACCCTACCCTAAGCATCGGTGCTACCTTGCTGGAGAGAGGACATGAAGTAGCCTGGATCAGCCTTGACCCGACTTTAGAGGCTAAACTTCCCGAGGGAGGAAAATTATTACTGATCCAATACGATCAGACCGACGAAGAAAAGAAAGAAAGTGAACAATATCTCGATATTATCTCCAAAAAAGTAGTGTATGGTATAGACAGTGTTAAGTTCCTGTACGAAGAGGTTCTTATCCCGCTGAACAGACATTGCTATAACGGAATTGTTTCTTTATTAAAAATAGAGCAGCCCGATTTGGTTATCGGGGACCATCAGTTATTTGCAGCCCCGGTTGCAGCCAAAACTCTTGGTATTCCTTATGCCACTTCTGTTACCGCTCCGGCAGCCATCAAAATTATGAATGAGCTTCCAAAAGTACACGAATGGGAAGTGAATCAAATCATCGATTTGCAGAAAGAATTGGGCTTCCAGGAAGAACGTTCTCTGGCAACTTCAGATCTGTTGACACTTGTTCTGACTTCCAGTTATTTCTTTGGTGAAATGGAAGATCTGCCGTCTCAATATCAATTCACAGGTCCGGTTCTTACAGAAAGACGTGTTTCATGTGAATTCGACTGGGAAAAATTAAAAAGCAAAGACAATAAAAAGATCTTAGTAAGTATCGGAACTACCTTCGATCACGATCATAAAAAAGCATTCTTCCAAAAGGTGATTGATGCTTTTAAAGATGAAGATTTAACCGTTGTAGTCGTTTCTGATCCACAGCTTTTCGAGCAATGGCCGGATAACTTTATGGTGTATCAACAAGTTCCGCAACTGGATCTGCTGCCTCATCTTGACGGCGTAGTGTGCCATGGCGGTCATAATACCGTTTCTGAAACATTATCCAACGGTATTCCTTTGGTTGTGATTCCGATTGCCTATGACCAATCGCATGTTGCAGGACGTGTGGTGCGTACCGAAGCAGGTGAACGTCTTAATTTTAACCGATTTAAAGCCAATCACCTGAGAGAAGCAGTACAGCAGATTTTAAATACTCCAAGCTACCGTGAAGCAGCCCAGAAAGTAGGTCAGTCTTTTGTGGAAGCAGGAGGCTCAGCTACAGCAGCTACCTTATTGGAGCAGGCTCTATCAAAGGCTTCAAAACCTGAAAAACCATCTAAATTTTTATTCGTAGTTCCACCGTTTTTTGGACATGTGAGCCCTACGCTAAGTGTGGGAGCAAGTCTGATTGCCCGCGGACATGAAGTAAAATGGTTCGGGATTACCCCTTTAGACAGTAAACATATTCCTGAAGGAGGTTCTTATTTCTATCCTGAAGAAGATCTTATTCCGTATCAGGAAGAAATCGCCCGTATTTTAAAAAGACAGGATGACGGACCCGCATGTTCCGGACCTGAAGTGATGAAACTGGCACTGGAAGAAACCTATGTTCCTTTCGCTAAAATGATGATGCCGGGATTAACCAGGCTGACAGAAAGCTGGATGCCGGATGTGATTGTGAACGACTGTATCACTTTCGGAGGGGCTCTTTTCGCTCATAAGCATAATATTCCTTGTGTAACGACAACACCTGTGCCACCGGATGTGATGGGCGATACGGAAAAAAGTGCTCCAAAAATCTGGGAATGGCAACAAAACCTCATCAAAGATCTTCAGAAAGAAGTAGGCATTCATGAGGAAGGTATTTACATCCATTCTCACAAACTGAATATGGTGTTTACATCTCAGGCCTTCGCTGGTTTTGAAACTGTTCCTTCTCATATGAAATTCGTAGGTCCTGTAAAAGGCCGTCCTAACGATGCTCCGTTTGACTGGGATAAATTAAACGCTTCTACCACTCCAAAGATCTTTGTATCATTGGGAACTTTATTGGTAGACATCAGAAAGGCCTTCTTTGAAAAAATCATCGCTGCATTTAAAGACCAACCCGTAACAGTGATTGCCGCTACTCCACCGGAAATCTTTGAAGAATGGCCGGACAACTTTATTGTGAACAGCTTTGTTCCTCAGTCGGCAGTGATGCAGCAAATGGATATGGTAATTTGTCACGGTGGCTTCAATACGGTTAATGATACTTTCCGTAACGGTTTACCGATGTTAATCACTCCTATCGCTTATGACCACTTCCATATTGCAAAACTGATTGAGCAGGCAGGCTGTGGAATCAGTATCCGATATAAAAGGCTGCGTGTGGATGCTCTTCGTGAAACCGTTTTTGAATTGTTGGAAAATCCAAAATACAGAACCGCTGCTCAGGAAGTCCGCAATACATTCACCCTTGCCGGAGGAAACGACAAAGCCGTAGAACTATTAGAAAATTTTGTACACGAACATTCAATATTAGCTTCAGTGTAGCCTATGAATCAACCTATTAAAAGAAGATTGCTATTTGGAGAACGTATGTTATTGGGAGACGGCTCAGAACCCTTTAACGCAGTCATTCCGTTCAGACTGAGAGGTACCTTTACTTTAAAAGATATCCAGCAGGCTCTGGCCCGGATCCAAAATAAACACCCATGGCTGAGAGCATTCATCAGCCATGATGAAAAAAATATTCCATGGTTTAATGTTCCTGAAAAACCTGTTTCTATTCCTGTCAGAATCGTCACCAGACAAAGTGAAGATCAATGGCAGGAAGAATCCAGAAAAGAATGGAACACCACCTTTAATTACGAAAAATTACCCCTGATCCGTTTTATCTGGATCAAGGGGGAAAACGTTTCTGACATGCTATTTGCGTTCCACCATTGTCTTTGCGATGGTGGTTCTGCAATGGCCTTTTTAAAAGAATTTCTCATTGTTCTGGACAATCCGGCTGCCGATATCGGAGTAGAAAACCCGATCATGGGAATCCAGGATGTGGTTCCTTCACATATTCTGAACAGCAGAAGACAAAAACTGAAAGCCAGATTTATAGGAAGATTGGCTGCTACAGCGATCAAATGGCTTCCGGTAAACAAAAAACCTGTTGAAAGACAGAATGACTATCTGATCCATGGAAAACTGGATGAAGAAACAAGTCAGCAAGTTATCGCTTATTGCAAATCTCAGGAAGTTACTGTCAATACATTTTTGAGTGTCGCATTATTACATTCATTTAAAAAAGTAAGAGGCAACAAATCCTTCAACAAGGTTTCCTGCCCGGTAGACATCAGACGTTTTGCTAAGCAGATTAAAGCAGATCATATCTTCGCTTTCGGGTTGATGATTGTGATTTCTTTGGATGAAAAACTAAGCTTTACAGAGAATCTGCGTGCGATGCAGAAGTACGTGGAACAAAAAGCCTCCAAGCTGGATCCATACACTACGATGATGGTTATGGAGTCCGGACATGATGCGCTGAAAAGCTTCACAAGGCTGTTAAAGAACGGAAAATCTTCCAACGACTGTATGTTTTCTAATCTGGGACCTCTTCAGATTCCTCATGAATATAAAGAGTTTACAGTAGACACTATCTTCAGTCCATCAGTCATTGGTCCGCTGGGAAATACCACTACCCTGGTGGTTTCTACTTACCGTGGAAGAATGGATTTTTCAATCATAGGAAGCGAAGGTTATTTACCGCATGAAGAAGTAACAGCCATCCGTGATGAGGTTCTGCGTACAATTTATTCACAAATTAAACAGACAGCAGTATCATGATCAAAAGACCTTTAATGATGGTGGAAAGGATCATGTATGTAGATCCGGAAACACCTTTAAATTGTATTTATACTGCAAGAATCAAGGGAGAAATTCCTGAAGAAAATTTTAAAACGGCTTTAATAAGAATTCAGCAGAAGCATCCTATTCTGAGAACCAATATTGATCATAACAAAGGGCGCTATCCTTTTTTTATGGGACAAAGAGATATTGAACCCATTCCCCTTCGTATTGTAGAGCGTAAAACGGACGAAGATTGGTTTAAAGAATCTGAAAAAGGATGGTTTAAACTTTTTGAAACTCCCAAAAAACCACTGGCCGAAGTAGTATGGGTAAAAGGACAGGGCACTTCCGAAATTCTTTGGATTATGCCTCACTGCATTTCCGACGGGACCACCGGAGTCACTTTAATGCGGGAACTTCTAAGCTTACTGGACAACCCTTATGGTCCATTAATTCCTTATGTTGCTTTTGAATCTGTGGACGATTTCCTGCCTTCGGATTTTAACACAGGAATAAAAAAATATAAGGCCAGTCTTTATCTGCTGTTCGCTAAAATATTCTTTTCCATACAGAAGAAAAGCAAAAAGAGAAATCAGGGAAAAAACTACGCTATTCACTGGAAAATGACCCCAGAGGACAGCAAACTGATCACTGAAAAATGTAAAGCCAACGGAATTTCTGTGCACGCTTTACTGTGTTCTTCGGTAATGCAGGCCTTCCGTGATGTTCAGGGAGACCGAGCTAAAGGTAAGGTGATCAGCCCTGTAGATGTGCGCCATTTTATTCCGGAAATTAAAGATGATCATTTGTTTGCTTTTGCCCCAACAGTAGAACTTTCCTTAAAAAAAAGCAGCCAAGATGTTCTGAGTAACGCCAAAGAGATCAAAAAGGATCTTATTGAGAAAATCAACAAGCTGGAAGCCCGTGAACTTCTGTGGATGGGTGAACATATGCATCCTGTTGTGGAGCGTATGATCAACATGCTGAAATCCAGCGAAGGCGGACATGATGTAACCCTCTCCAATATGGGAAAGGTCAATATCCCGAATGATTATAAAAATTTCAATCTGGAAACAGTTTTTAGTCCTACCGTGGCTTTCCCATGGCTGAACTCAAATACGTTAGTCACCAGTACATACAACCAACAGATGGATTTCACTTTCATGTCCAATGAAAATTTCCTTCCCAAAGAGGAAGCTCATCTGATAAAAGATAAAGCCATTGAGCTTTTGACCACCTCTCTATGAAATTTAAAATAAAGCCTCCGAAGCCCAAACCTATAAAGAAAACCACCCTCAAACGCTTTCTCATTAAGCGTATGATTTATTATGTCCTTCCGAATGTATTTTTTAATTTCATCATCGCCTATGCCAGTTTCAAAGAATTAGGCTACACGCATTTTTTCTCAGGAACTCAAAACCTGGCCCGTCTTACCCTGCCTATGGCCATTTTCCTTCCGGTGGTTCTCACCATTGATATCATCAAAAGAGTAACGGATGCCGCCAGCCAGGAAGCTATAGAGTTTACGGTAGATGAACAGTTGAATATTAAAAAACTTATGACCAGGCTCAGCATTTTACATGGTTTGATTACCGGTTTATTGGTATTATCTCTGCTTTTTATAGGACAATATAATTTCTCAAAAGATTATAAACTGGATGCTACGGCAATGGCTGTAGTAGTAGGTACATTGGCGGGGATACTGTCTGTTATTTTTGTGTATTTACCAGTATGGAGACTGAGAAGATGGATGTACAAAGTGACATCAGTACCTGCAGAGGCAAACCCATGATTTTTAGACAAAAGCAGCTATAATACTGTATATCATTTAATTAAAATCAAAAAAAAGATAACGATACCCGGATGATCATGAAATCACCGGGTATTTTTACGCAAAGACCGACTTAATTTTTTTCTTTAAAACTCAATATTTGGTAAATTTTTTATATTTATATGAAAAATTTGCAAGAATTTTTCTTGGACAGAATGACTAACAATGTATGTACAAAATAACGGATCAGTTAAAGAATATAGGATTCAGTATCAATCGTTTAGATTACCTTATCAATAGAAATAAAAACAAAAGAGAATTCAATACCCTGGAATATTTTTGTATCTATATCATTCTGGAAGATATCCAGTTAACGATAGATAATGTTCCCTACCCACTAAAAGGGGGAAATATTGCCTTTGTTGGACCACAAAAGAAAATCGTTTTTGGAGAAACCAAAAGATCGGATGTGTATTCCATTGCTTTTTCATCCAGTTTTTATGAAAGATCAACCAAAGACAGCCTTTTTATCAATTCGCAGCTTTTTTATAATTATAATTCTGAAATATTTATCGCTCCTTTCTTCAATGCAGAACAGATGAGAGTGATATTTCTGGAACGCATGGAAAGTTTCAGGAAAAAGGACGAAAGCCTGTATATATCTGCTGCCCATAATGCCATAGAAAGACTGATGCTGGATGCCCTTTTACATATTCCCACCGAAGAAATCAAAAAGGATATCAAATTTGACTATATGTACTATGTCAACCGGTTCAAAATTCTACTGCAAAGAGATTACAAAAAAGCAAAGAAAGTGGCTTACTATGCGGAAGAACTTAATATCTCTTCAAGGAAACTTACCGAGATGACAGAGTATGTACTGGGCAAAACAGCCAAGCATATCATCATTGAAAAACTCATTATTGAATGCAAAAAAGCGCTGAATTTTTCAAATTCCACTATCTCTGAAATATCTTATGACCTGGGTTTCAGCAATGAAGGAAATTTCACCAATTTTATTAAAAAACATACCGGAAAAAATCCCTCAGAAATGAAATAATTTGTATATTTACATAAGTAACCTTTTGGGGAAAAATACAGGTTATATGCTTGCAAAGTACATTATATTCATTTTGTTCTATTTTGCTATTACAAAATCATTTGCCCAGGCAGCAGACGGTTTAAGGCTTAACGTAAGGCTTTATCCGGTACAGATGCTTGCTATAGGCTCAGGATTTTCGGACGATGGAAACGAGTCTTCCTTCCGGGAGGTTCAGTCTGTAACCATCTCAAGTCCGACAGGGTTTCAGCTGAATGCAAAATATAATGAATATCGCAGTACAATCGGTAATTCCGAAAGCAACAGAGAAAAGTTTGAAGAATATCCTCTTATCAACCATTCTAAAGGAGTGGTTCAGGAGCAATATCCTATCCAACATGAGAATGAAAATGCTATGGAAAATTTAAGCGTTAACAGAAGTGACGATGAAAATTTTTTAATATTAACTCTAATTTCTCAGTAAAAAATTAAGCAAGGCCTAAAAAAATAATTCTGCATTAAATAAAAATCTTGCAATTTATTCATTCCCTATATATTAAGTAAAATTAATGTTTAAGATTAATAAAGCATTCTTTTTACTTTATGGTGATTTTATCAACATTTAAATGATACTTTTTATGTAATTATTCATAAAAAGTATTACTTGGTGCGCGCCTATTTCTCCGTAAAAATTCACAAATAATAAGTATCTTTTCACAAAGGTCCTGAAGTTCTTTGTATTTACCTTTGCATCCGCAATTTTAAAAATAATTAATACAAAAAAACGTCTTTAACCTTATGAAAAATTTTATCTTAGCATCTTTTGCTATCCTTGGATTCTCAACATTACAGGCACAAAGTGTAACGCTAAATGTCAGACTTAAGCCTATCCAGACTCTTGTTGTTAACAACGCTCAAAAAGTCGTTAATTTAGACTACATCACTAAAGATGACTATGCCGATGGTGTATCTTCTGTAAACGCAGATCACTTAAGTATTTACAGCACAGGAGGATTCCAGGTAAAAGTAAGAGGTGGTAACGATGTATTAGAGTATGGAGGTAAAAACATCCAGGCTAACACCATCCAGATTAAAGCAAGCGCAGGTTCTGACGCTGTAAACGGTGCTCAATATGCTCAGAATGTACAATTATCAACTAACGAAGCTACTTTGGTAACTTCTTCTACCGGAGGAGTAGACAAAAAAATTAACATTGAATATAAAGGAGCCGGAGATAATAAGTACCTGAACAATTATATTGCCGGACAAGATCCTACAGTATACACTACTGAACTTACGTATACCATTATTTCTCAATAATAGATATCATTCTGTAATGATAAAGTGTTGTACCTACCACAGCACTTTATCAACACTTAAAAACTAATCTCCGTCATGAGCAGACTTTCTCTTCTCCTTTTCAGTCTTCTTTTCCTATCATCTTTTCACGGATATGCACAAACAGGGGTTTCGGTTTCACCGCCAAGACTGTACTTTGAGTCAGGAAACGGAAACAGCAATACCCAGACAATAACGGTAACGAATGTAAGTGCCAAAAATTCTCTGGACCTCGCTGTAAGTTTAGGAGACTGGGAATATGACGGCAAAGGTGAGAATGTAACGTATCCCGCCAATACTCTTCCTACTTCATGCGCAAGTTGGGTTTCGGTCAAAAAAGAAGAGAATTACTTTACTTTGGCTCCGGGAGAAAAAAAAGATATTGAGGTCACCATTACGGTTCCCAATACGCTTTCCAATCAACTGCCAACCCATACGGCCGTTTTGTATGTCAGCCAAATGAATCCGGTAGATGATGTGGATCATAAAGGCGCCAACATCAAGGTAAGCATCCGTTCAGGAATCAAATTATTCCACAAGCTGCCTGCCGCCAAAACTAAAAAACTTGAAATCCAGAATCTGGTATACGGAAAAACAACCAATACAATCAACCTCTTTTTTGAAAATCAGGGTGATGTATGGGGTGACGGAAAAATATACACTGACTTTGTGAATACGCAAACCGGAAAAAAAGTGTCCCTGGATCCGGTTATCTTTTATTCCATGCCAGGAAACAAAAGAGAGATGAATATCCCTCTTCCGGCAAGCCTTGAAAAAGGAAAGTATACCGCTTCTGTAATGATTGATTATGGAGACAACAACAATCTGGAATTAGGAGAATTAAGTTTCAGCTATGAATAGTAAAAAATTCTTCTATTTCTTTCTGTTGGTTTCCCTGAACTGCTTCTCACAGGTCAATTACAACTCATGGGTGAACAGTTATCTGCAGATTAATTCCTACAGCGGAAATACCAATCCCGATGCTTATACCTTTACGCTGGCTGGTAACGACGCGTTTAATATTCCTTACTGGAAAATATCCATGAAGCTTAAACAGCCTATCACTTCTACTGACGGAAATTATACGATGCCTGCCAACAAAATATCATTTCAGCCCGTTTCCACTTCAGGACAGGCTTATCCGGGACCTGTACCCACGATTCCTCAGATCGGAATGCCATTGAATACTTTTCTTCAGGCCAACCAGGAAGTCTTTTTAATTCCACAGTCCAATGCAGCCTTGTACAATCAGCCACCACAGCCCAACGGCTATTATAACCTGCAGGTAAAATACAGCCTGACCGTTATGGGAGGGTCTTATCTGGGAAGCTACCCTTCCTGGACCAGATTTAACGCTCCGGTACAGTTTACAGCGTATGATCAGTACAACAATATTATTGGCAGAGGAGATCACATTTTTCAGTTCCACATCGGGCCACTCAGCGGAAGCCCGACAGATGTCCCCGAAATGTCACTTCAATTTTCCGCAAAAGCGATCAACGGATCACTGGAATTCAAAAGTATGTCAGATTATGTCAACGGAGTAAGTGTCACCTATTCCAATGGACTGATCGTAAAAAGCAATACCAATTACCAGATCAAATTACGTTCTCTTCAGGGGCAGTTCAGCTCTCCAGCCGGAAACTACATTTCTTTAGGAACCGTAAAAATGAATCTCATCCCCGTTTCAGGAAACAATGGGAATGTATATCCTATCCTGCTGAGTGCTTCTCCCCAGCTTATTGCTACAGGAGGCTCAACAGGAAATTCAAGCCTATATTACGATATCCGATATTCCACCAAAGCCAATGATGAAAGACTGATTAATGCCAAATCGGAAGAATATTCCACCACCCTTCAATACGAGATTATCCCCCAATAACCATGCTTCAAGACCTGTTCAAAAAAATCTTTTTCATTTTTTTGATTTCGTTTCAGATATGGATTCCGGCACAAAGCAGTTCCGGGATAAGTCTTGATATCCGTAATGAATCCAGAACAGATAAAACAGGGATCCTGGATCTGATCATCGTCCTTGACAATCAAAGCACCAATGATTTCAAAGGAAAAGTAAATATTACTATTCCTCAAGGTTTCAGAAATATTTCAGGAAATAGTCTTCAGGTCGAAATGAAATCCGGGGAACATCTTTTCCTACCGGTAAAGATTGTGGTCAGCAATAATGCCGTTTCAGGAGAATCCCGTCTGGGTTTCCGTCTTTCGGACCAGCAGAATAAAACAATGGCGGAAAAAGAAATACCTTACACCGTCACTGAAAATAATGCCATGCGCATCACAGCAGAAAACCCACTGATCTATGTGAATAAGGCCATCGATTCAGTAGAAGTAAGGGCAAGAGTTTCCAATCTTGGGAACAGAAAGCAGAATGTAACCGTTGTATTTAAAATTCCGGAAGCCGAGCAGGGAAATGCTTTTATAGAGAAAACAGGAAGTATTGGTGTGCAGAAAGATTCAGTCTTTGTGTTCCGTTTTCTGCCTTCCAGAATCAGATCCCGCAGCACTCAGATTTCCGTCAATATTGCAGGTTTCAGAGAGCCGGACAGAGAAATATTTGGCAATACCAGTGTTTCCATCCAGAATGTTTCTTCAGTACAACGTTATGAGGATATGGAATCCACTGCATTTTCCAATTTTACCAAAAACACCATCACGGCAAGTTACAGACATGCCGGGGAAAACCTGGACATGTATCAATTGGTAGGTTCGGGAGGTTTCAACCTTCCTTCAGGATATATTTTCATCCGGGGGAATATCTATACCATGACGAATCAGAACGATCCTATTGTCAACAATACCTATCTGACCTATCACAGGGAAAACAGTGAATTCACCATCGGAAACATCAATAAACTACTGGAACTATCTATGTTCGGAAGAGGGCTGGAATATGCCTACACGTCTCCGGATAAGAACAAGAAAATTGAAGCAGGTTTTGTAGACCAGACCTACAGCCTGATCGAAAGAAATTCTTTTCTGAAATATGGTTATGGATTTTATACACGGGGAACCCTTGGGGCTCAAAACGCTTCCCGCAATATCTCCGGAACGTATATTTTCAGGGATGATCCTTACGAAAAAGCCAGGCATCATGTAGCCGGAACAGATCTTCAGTATGCTTTCGGCAAAGACTGGAGAACCAACACCAAGGTGTATGGCGGACTAAGTTTCTACGAAAACAACCAGCCCTCCAAGCCTTCTTTAGCTTTGGAATCCCAATATTCCGGAATGATCAAAAAGGTGAATCTGAACGGAAATTATTTCTACAGCACAGATTATTATCCCGGAAACAGAAGAGGAATTTTACAGATTCAGCAGAATTTCTCTACCATGATTTTCAAAGACCATTATGTGTATGCCAACATTGTGGCTTCTCATTTTTCGCCTAAGTTCTACTTTTACGACAACACCCTGAATTCGAGCAATCTAAGACTGGATACAGGAATCAACTTCCCTAAAAAAGGGAATTTCGGGATGGGACTTGGCTATCAGTACCAGGAAGAAAACTCCAATTCTTATAATAATTTTTTCAATGCCCAGCCTTATGAGAACACGAAACAGCTGAGAGCACAGCGTTTTACGGAATACCTTACCTGGCTGAGTCCTGATAAGCAACACTCCTCCATCCTGAGCATGGAAACAGGATTGGCACAATATCCGGACAACGACAAACAGCAGTTTCAGATGAAAGTAAGCGGAACTTACAGCTACAAATGGCTTACCGTGAACGGGATCTATCAGCATGGAAGCTATTTCCTTTCCGAATATGCTTTTTCAAAAATGATGAACCAGAGCACTCCCTACGAAAAGCTTTCCCTTTCTGCTTTTGTGAATAAAAACTTCTTCAACCGTCAGCTGAATGTTACCTCAGGGGTGTCTTATACGGATGATGTTCTGTACGGAAAATCGCCTTCCGGCTTTATGAACCTGAAGTATTCAAGGGAAAAGTACGCTTTATATCTGAACTCATCCTACTTCAGTTATACTGCCGGAAGCTTCACCAATAATCTATTGACCATCGAAGCAGGTGTTACCGTCAACCTTAGAAACAGCACTCTTGATCCTGGTAAAAAAGGTGATATCAAAGCATTTGTCTATTATGATCTGAACGAAAATAGTATCTATGATGAAGGCGACAAAGAAGCGGCAGGCTATCTCATTATGCTCAACAATATTTCATTTAAAACCGACCCGTCAGGTTCTATCAGCTACCGCTCTATCCCTTACGGAAAGTATGCCCTGAAACAGGTGATCCAGCAAGGCTGGTATTACGATGAAACCGAATTTACCGTAGACAAGCACCACTACTCTTTTGAGATCCCTCTTCATCAAAACGGAACGACCCAGGGAAAAATAACCTATGATTTTGACACCAAAACAGCAGTAGATTTCACGCCCAAAGTCGGAGGTATTCTTTTCAATATTTACCGCAACGAACAGTTAGTACATCATATCATCACCGATGACAACGGTGAATTTGCCTCTTTCCTACCCTCCGGAAATTACAGGATTGAACTGAATAAAAACTCATTGCCTTCCAACACCTATTGCGAACGCTCTACTGATACTTTCAAAGTGGAGGCCGGGAAAATAGTACAACTTGAGCCTTTTGTGATTAAGGTAAGGGAGAAGGTGATTAGGGTGAAGAAGTTTGGGGGTTAAAAAATAATATTTGAAGATTAGCCATTCAATCCTCTATTTCTATCTATAAACACAGTAACTTATGGTTTACCGTAATTTTTTTTCTCTTGTTTTATTTTTCTTTGCATTTTAATATCATTATTTTTACGCGAGGGGTACAGTTGGAGCAATTGGATTATTATCGTGTAATATAGCTATGAATCAAAGTTTTTATGCTATTAAGGATAAATTTCCTTTTTTTACTCATCAATTAGTACTAAAACATAATTGACAAGTTAAAAGTGAAGCTGTTGGAGCTACTTTAGCGCTTTGGTTACTAGAGATTTTAAACAACGATTTGTAATAGATTTTCCAGAAACTATTAAATGTAATTTCAATAAAAATGTTTCTCGTCTATATGAGTTGTTATTAAATAAAATACAAGAAAACCAAAAGCTCACAAACTAAAAAGTTTGTTATTGCACAATTGTCGGTTGGGGAAAAAGTGAGTGCTTAAAATAAAAACTAATAACGATAGAAAACCAAATATGACTAAAATTTCACTTCCTGAATTACGATTATCTTACTTCAATAAAGTAGGTGTAAAAAATACTGTTGAGCAAATCATCTTAGAGAAAGCTTATGTAGATTATTTCTTTCAAAATAGCTACAGAGGCTATGTTGTTGTTTTAGTTGATGGAGCTCCAATTTGCATTACATCTAATAAAGATTTTGAATCGCCTAATTTTGAATTGATAATTCTTTCAAATAAAAAACCTACAGAGCAAACTTTAGAGGTTGAAGGAGAAATTGTTTTGAAGAGATGGTTAAAGCATCCTATGAAAAGAGAATACTCTAATACAGAAATTTTAAACTCATGGACAAGGAATTTTAATTTTTTAGAGGAAGATTTAGATGCTAGTATAAATGGTTTACGAGAACCTCAAATAGCAGCATTGTATTCGATTTTAAGTCATTTAAAAGTGTCTGATGAAATTGGGACTATTGTAATGCCAACTGGTACAGGAAAAACTGAAACAATGTTGTCTACTTTAATAGCGGGTAAGTTAAATAAAATAATTATAACTGTTCCCTCAGATGCATTAAGAACTCAGATATCAAATAAGTTCTTAAAATTAGGTTTATTAAAACAATTTGGAATTATTAATCCCAGTGTTATTAACCCTAAGGTTGGGATTATATATCAAAGTTTCCAAAAAAACGAAGATTTACTTGAATTTATCGAAAAGTCAAATGTTATTGTAACAACAATGAATATTTTGTCAAATTTTCATCCCAGCATATTAGCTATTCTAAATACTAATGTCTCAAACGTCTTAATTGATGAAGCACATCATGTTGAGGCAAATTCATGGAAGCGTGTTAGAAAAGCTTTTGATAATAAGAAAATTTTACAGTTTACCGCAACCCCTTTCCGTAATGACCAAAAACGGATAGAAGGAAAAGTAATTTTTAATTTTAGCTTGAAAAAAGCTCAGGAACAAGGTTATTTCAAGCCAATCAATTTTTTACCAATAAGAGAATATGATGTAAATAAAGGTCACAAATTAATTGCACAAAAAGCGGTTGAAAAACTTAGAGAAGATCTAGCTAATGGATTTAATCATATTTTAATGGCTAGATGTGTAAATACAGTAAAAGCTGAGGAAGTTTTTAAGTATTACGAAGAATATGAAGATTTAAAACCTGTATTGATCCATTCATCAGTATCAGGTAAAAAAGAAATTTTACAAAATATAATAAAGGGTAATCATAGGATTATAGTTGCTGTAAATATGTTAGGAGAAGGCTTTGATTTACCACAACTAAAAATTGCAGCGTTTCATGATATTAGAAAAAGTTTACCAATTACTTTACAATTTGCTGGAAGATTTACAAGGACTTCAATTGATAATGAATTAGGCAATGCAACTTTCATCGCAAATTTGGCAGATTCTGAAACAGAAAGCGAATTGAGTGATCTATACGCTCAAGATTCGGATTGGAATACTTTATTATCAAGACTAAGTTCTGATCAGATTGATGAACAAATAAATTTTGATGAATTTATAAACGGTTTTCAACATTTGGATAATTCTAAAATTCCTTTTCAAAATATTAAGTTTGCTCTAAGTACTGTTGTTTACAAAAATTTAAATCCAGATAGTTCTTTTGATTTATTAAATTTTAAAAAAGGGGTTAATGGCTATGATGAATTGGAATATAAATTTGATGATTATAACCCAACTGAAAAGACGGTAGTGATTATTACTGCCTCAAAATCTGAAGTTGAGTGGGTAAATTATAAAGAAGTTTTTGGTTTAGATTGGAGACTTACAATATTATACTACAATGAAGAAAACAGTCTTCTTTTCATTCATAGTTCCGACAAATCTAGTTTATATCCTGAACTTGCAAAAGCTGTTTTAGGCGATAGGTCTGAATTAATTCATAAATTATTGGTTTACCGAAGCTTCTATGATGTAAATCGTGTATCACTACAAAATGTAGGATTGAAAGAGTTTTTAAATAGGAAAATAAGGTTTACAATGCGTGTAGGAACAGATATTCAAGATGCTCTTTCTTTAGCCGAACAGCAAAGGGGTGAGAAAGCATTTGTATTTGGTTCAGGCTTTGAAGATGGTAACAAGATTACTCTTGGTTGTTCATACAAAGGGAGAATTTGGAGCTATATGAAAGGAGACCTTAAAGCTTTTATTAACTGGTGTAATAATTTAGGAAAAAAACTAATTGATGAAAGCATTAATCCAAATCAAGTTTTACGTGAAACTTTAATTCCTGAGGTTATTACTGAAATTCCTCATTTATATTCCACTTATATTGATTGGGATGATAATTTTTATAATTTTCCTGAATCAAAAATAGAAATAACTATTAATGGTATTTTTAATTCTGCGTATTGTACCATTGAGATAATTAATCAAAACGATCAAGGAATTATTGATTTTCAAGTTGTTTCACCCAATGGTTCTGCAAAATTTAGAAAAGAATTATTTATAGATACTAATAATGATGGTAGCAATTATCCAAACTTTAGAATTATTAAGTTAGATACTGCTCAAAGCGAAGTAAAAATTGCGTCAAAAACTTTTACACTTCTTGAATACTTCAATCTATTTCCGCCAATTATATGGTTCGCAGATGGATCAGCGCTTCAAGGAAATGAATATATTCAATTAAAACAACTTATTCAACCATATCCAACAGAAAGGTTAATTGATTGGAATTGGGATGGTGTAGATTTAGGCAAAGAGGCGCAGGGGATTCATCCATTAAAAACAGACTCGATTCAATATAAAGTTATACAAGATCTTATAGCTGGAGATTTTGATATTGTTTATGACGATGACTACTCGGGTGAAATTGCAGATATCATTACTATAAAAGAATATGAAAATGAAATTAACGTACAGTTTTACCATTTGAAATTTGCAAAAGATGGTTTAGTTAATACTAGAGTAGATAATTTTTACGAAGTATGTGGTCAGGCTCAAAAATCAATTCATTGGAAACATAAGAGTGGTTTTGAATTTTTTCAACATTTATTAAGAAGGGAAGCTAAAGTTAGAAATGGACATGAACGAAGTCGAATTGAAAAAGGAACTAAAGCTGATTTAGAAAGATTTCTAGCTATTGCAAAAAATAAAAAGCCAATGAACTTTGAGATATTTATTGTTCAGCCAAGTTTGTCAAAACAAAATACTTCAGAATCAATAATGACTTTGCTCGGTGTAACCGCAAATTATTTAAAAGAAGTAGCAGATATTGATTTGAAAATAATTGTAAATGAATAAAATTACTCAACTTCAATTGTTGCTTCGGTTGGCTGTTGTAGAGAGAGTGAGTTTAAATATGAAAAACTAAAACTATGAGTAATTTAGAAAACTTTAATGAATTTAAATTATTAGCTATTCGTCCCTTGAAAGGCACTTCACCAGAATTATTAAAGAGTCTGCAAGAAAATTGTATTTATTCTTTTTATAGTGAATATAAATATATAAATAAGGAGGGAAAAGAAATATTAGATTCCAAAGAATACCATGAAATAGAGACTATAGAGCATACACCCATAGTACCAACGTACTTATATGGTAAAAACATAAATATTTCTGCAATTGTTGGTCAAAATGGAAGTGGAAAAAGCACCTTGATGGAGTTATTTTACTACGCTATTCTTCTATATAACAAAAAACACATAGAAAATGAAAAATTATTAGAAAATGATTTTAATGCAGAAATGATACTTCTTAAAAAGGACGCAATTCAAGTATTAACAATTAGTACAAAATCAACAAAATCAAAAATATATAGAAAAAAAAATGAAATAGTTTATACGGAAGATAATTCTATTTTTACAAAAGCTTTAAACAAACGTATAGACTTTAAATTTTATTCAAATGTTCTAAACTATTCAATATATGGTTTAAATTCCAACTTTATTCCATGGATTGATTTAATCTTCTACAAAAATGATGCTTATCAATTACCTGTTGTAATCAATCCCTTTAAAGAATATGGAAATTATGATATCAATAAGGAATATTTACTAATGCAATCCAGAGCCGTTTTTTATACTTATGTATTGGGTTTCAAAGAAATTATTGAAGATATATATATTCATAATATTCATTTTGAAATTAATGTCAATAAAATTCTACAAATTGAAAACAATATGTCAACCTATATAATGTTGCTGCAATTTTTGGAATCAAATATTAGTAAAGTAGATTATGATATTTTATTGTTTAAAAATCTTTCTGCCAATCATTTGATAACTCTAGACTCAATGCGCGAGTTTTTACAAGATGATTCTTATGAAAAGAAAGGAAAGTGTTGCAGAGTATTTTATAATAAAGATTTAGTAAACTATGATATTTACAAAACATTTACCTATTTGTATATTTTTAAAAAGTTATATAAAATATCCAAAACCTACAAAAAATACAGAAAATATCACTTTTTATTTTTAAATACATTACCATTTAATTTTCATTTTCATGATTCAAGTTTAGTTATACAGGATAATGTTAGCAGTTCCATTTCTGATATTAATAATAAAGAAATTGTGTATGAAATATTAATGTTGAATTTAGATCTAATTGCTGAGGAAAATAGTGAATTAACTGAAGATGATTTATTTTTTATTAAAGAATTGTTTATGAGTTATTACAGAGTAATTCATTCTGAACCCAATAATATTGATAAGCATTTATTAAAACTTAAATACGATAATAATATTCTAAATAATATTGAGCCTACTAAAAAAATAATTCAAGAATTATTTAACGGAAAAGAATTTAGACAATATCTCTGTCAAGGTTATATTAAAGAATTAGACCTTGATACAAGTCACATAACTTTTAAATTAAAACAAGCTATAAATTATTTTAATTTAGATATTTTCAAAAGTTTAGATATCGAAAATAGTTCTATTGTTAATAATGATGGGAATGATTGTAACATCAATGTCAATATAGAAAGAGAGTATTTTAAAGATCGTAAAAAGATTGAGGATATTCCATTGGCAGTATTTAATCATTTTATAGAGGTGGTTAAGACCAAAGAGAAAGATGAAGATAAAAGAGGTAAATTAATAGCTGATGAAGAACTTAAGCCTTATCCATATAACTCATTAAGTTCTGGTGAACAACATTTGATAAATTCTATTCTAACAATAGTATATCATAATTACAATCTACTTTCTGTAAAAAATGGTTCTGATTTGATAAAGTATAAAAATATCAATTTAGTTTTTGATGAATTAGAGTTGTACTTGCATCCTGAATACCAAAGAGTTTATATTAATAACCTTATAAATGTTTTAAACAAGATTCAAGCTATAACGAATCAAAATAATATTTATTACAATATATTGATGGTAACCCATTCCCCTTTTATTCTATCAGATATTCCATCTCAAAACATTTTAAAAATGAAAGATGGTAAGCCTGAACCTAATGATGGTATCAATTCTTTTGCGGCTAATATCTATGATTTATTAAAAGATGAATTTTTTTTAGAAAATGGAGCAATAGGTGCATATGTATCTAGTAAAATAACAAATATTTTAAATAAAGATAATATTGAACAACAAGACTTGGATGTCGTAAATTTAATTGGTGATCCATTTCTAAAAAGTGTGATTAAAAAGAAAATTGAACATAAAGTTTCTAATGATTCATTAAATAAAGAAATTACGAGATTACAAGAAATTTTAAATAAACGGAAAGATGCTACAAATCAAAGAATATAGTTTAGGGACTTTAGATGTAGAGCTAAATAATGAAATCCAAGATATAGACAATCAGATAAAATCTGACTTACAAAAAATTTCAAAAATAAAATATATTTCATCTTTTTTCAATGAGTTGGAACAGGTAATTGATCTTAAAAGTGATTTTTCTTTTATAAAATCATCCAGAAAACAGGTCGAACAACTTAAACAAATAGATACAGCTATCAGTATCACTAACTTAAAGCCGTTTAATAATAATTTCAAACAATTAGCTACATATTTGAAGACAAGGAGAAAGTATAAAAAATGTACTCTTAATGATATATTAGAGTTTATCTTTGGCTATCATTTAGAGAATAGAACTCAAATATTAAAAAGAGTTTTACATAAAATAGATCTTCAAAATTGTGTCTATTGCCTAGCTCAGTATACTACCTCTTATGGCATTGACCAGCAAAAAATTTATGTTAAAGGGAACCTAGATCATATTTATCCTAAAAGTTTAAATGCTTTAGTTAGTTTGAGTATTAATAATTTAGTGCCTGTCTGTGGACATTGTAATCAAAGAAAATTAAATGCTGATCTTTCAAAATTTAATTTTAATCCATTTGATTCCAATATAATTCCAATTTTTAAATTTGAAGATGTTTTAGAAATCAATAAAGGACAAGTTAATTTTAAAAATTTGACTGATTTGAAAATTGAAAAGATTAATTCTACATTAGAAAAAAGATTAGAGTTGACATCGTTATATAAAGAATACAAATCACCAATTGAAAATCTGTTAGAAAGATATAAAAAATTCAATTCTTCCTCTTACAAAGCGCATATTCAAAAATTATTAGAAAAAGGAATATCAGCTGATTTAGAATATTTTATTTCCGAAACACCCTTTACAGAAGAAAATTTACAGAATATGCCTTTACACAAATTTAAGAGTGACTTTTATAAAGAGTTAGAAGGTTATAAAAAAAGTGACAAAATAAAATTTTCCTGACATGAAATACACTGAATTCCAATTATAAAAATCATTCATTGACCTTTTGGTTATGAGTAGGTGAATGGTAAAAATGTAGTTCTGGCATCGTATCAAGAGGTTTTGATTTGGGAAGATATGAGTGATTTTCTGCTGTCACATTATCTTGGTCTAGAAGCAATAGAGCTAGAAACGCTAATCAATGAATTGGCCTACCACTCTGTATGACAGCAATAAATACATAGAAAAACTCTTGACAGATGGTCTGATTTTTAACAGAAACAATCCTAATAAAAATGTTAGAACTAGCCCAGGAAATAAAGAAGATCGTAGATAACACAATAGAATATCCTGATTGGAACGATAGAGAAGACATCAAAGCAAAACTAAAAATGGATATTATTGTGAAACTTCATGAATATGGGTATCCACCGATTACACAAGATGATGTTTACAAAAATGTACTGGAACAGGCAGAAAATTTTAAAAAAAATAGGTAAGAAAATATTTAAGAATAAAAACTAATACCAAAAATGACTTTTCTAGAATTAGCAGAATTAGTAATAAAGGAAGAAAATAAACCTTTAACATCAAATGAAATTTGGAATATAGCAATAAAAAAAGGATATGATAAACAGCTTAATTCTCAGGGAAAAACTCCTTGGGCTACTTTAGGAGCATTAATTTATGTGAATGTAAAAGACAATCCGAAGTCAATATTTTTGAAAACAGATTCAAGGCCCAAAAGGTTTTATCTTAAAAACATGGCAGGTAAAGTTGACCTTTATGAAAATACGATTCCAGATGAGCCAATAGTAAAAAAGAAGAAATTTGATTTTTTGGAAAAAGATCTTCATAAGCACCTGACATTCCATGCATATTATTATATGCAATGTTATACTAAAACGATAAATCATAATATTTCCAGTAAAAAAGAGTTTGGTGAATGGGTGCATCCCGATATGGTAGGGTGCTATTACAAAACTCAGGACTGGAAAAAGGAAGTTGGTAATTTTAGCAATGCAATAGGGATAAGATCAATTGTTTTATATTCTTTTGAAATCAAAAGAGAATTGAGTTTTGCAAACTTACGAGAAAGTTTTTTTCAATGTGTATCTAATTCTTCTTGGGCAAACGAATCATATCTTGTTGCTGCAAGAATATCTGAAGACGAGGATTTTATGAATGAACTTGAACGACTCTCGCTATCATTTGGAATAGGTGTTATAGAATTGGATATTGAAGATCCTCATTCTTCTGAATTGGTAATTCCCGCAAAGCATAAAAAGGATTTAGATTTTGAGACGATAAATAAATTAGCAATGAATAGTGATTTCAGGGAATTTCTTGAAACTGTACAGATTGATTATACCAGCAGAAAAATTCACAATAAAGAATATGATAAAGTATGCGAACTTGAAGAATTGATAAATAATAAAACACATTAATGATATGAAAAAAATGTTCACATTGCGTGGTGTTTCGAATACAGGTAAAACAACAAAAGTTAAACAAATTGCTCAATGGGTAATTGATAATTATCCCATAACAAATCCACATAATGTAGATATTACTAAAGACGAAATCCTAGGGACTCTTCAAATTAATAAACTTCGTATTGGATTTCTAAGTGCTGGTGACGATTTAGCTCAAGTTAAAAAAATTGAGAAATTATTAGAGGAAAATGATGATGATATTGATATTGTTATCAATGCTTGCAGAACTCGTGGTGCAGGCAGAAAATATTTGGAACAGAATTTTAATCGTAAAACTGGATGGCTGACAACAAATATATATGTGGAGAAACTTAATTCTTTATTAATTAATCAGATACCTGCTAGAGATGCACAGATTATAGATGAACTAAAAACTTGGCTAACAGGTTTGGAAAAGCATTAAGAGAAAAATCCTGAGAGTGATCTCAGGATTTACTATTTATCTTGTATTAACTTCTCCAACTTATTAATCATTTCCTCTTGCTGTTTAAGCATTCTTTCGTATAATTCAACCATTTTATCTAACGGATTGAAAGAACAGTTAAAATTAACTTGAGATTCATCTTTAAATGTATTGGCAACAGCACTGTCATGAAAAGTATTAGCAATAATATTTACCGCCTGCTCCTCATCAAAATTCTGAAACGCTTCCACCGGAATTTTCAATACTTCAGAAATTCTTTTCAGTAAAGGATCTTCAATAATTTCTTTCTGTTCCAGCAGAGAAACTTTCTTCTGGTTCCAGTCGTCCCCAAGGTCAAGAGCCAATGCCTCCTGCTTGATGCCCAGCATTTCTCTGAATCGTTTTACATTGCGCCCCTGATGTATTTTATGTTCCATGATAATTCAACATTTATGAGTTTTAAATATAGAAAAATATTTATAAAAACGTTCCTTAAAAAACAGATTAATTACAATCTGTGTTCTTCCTACTGATACTGTGAAACGGGCCTCCTCTCCTATTTCACCATTTCCGTTTTTATGCCCTCTTTTTTTCATCAAAAAGTCAGAAAAAACAAACGCTGTTATCTGGTTTTCATTTTCTGATGAACATGCGCTGAAAATCTTACAATCCCCTGTTTTTCTATACCTGACACTTGCTATATTTGATCGTACAAACCAAAAAACACAATATTATGGCACTAGACAATTTAATCAGTGTAAGCTTTTCAAAAAGTGATTTAGAAACTATTGATAAAGCAATTCAGGACATCCAGTCTGTACTGTTGGGAAAAACCATCAACCTTACTCCGGATCAGCGACAGCAATACGGAAGAATTGCCGAACAGAACAAACTCTTCGTGAATAAAGCCAAAATCTATATGGAACAATATGCCCAGTACGTTCCTAATTTTCTGGATAAAGCAGAATTCGATAAAGATTATATTGCAAGAGAGCAGATCGAACAAAGACTGCAACAACTGGATTCTTTAACTGAACAACTTTCAGACACCAAAGTATTACTGGATCACGATAATTATCATAACGCCATCAGTTTCTATCGAAGCATCAGATACCTTTCAGAAGAGAATGTACCAGGTACCAATGTTATTTATGATGATATGAAGCAGTTTTTTGTGACAGGACAGGCTTCAGTACCCACTCAAACACCTCCTCCATCCAGTTCAAACAACAATCAGTAAGAATAAATACTTTTTTGAGGGCACGTGAAAAACGTGCTTTTTTTGTGGTTATCTATTTACCATATTTTGGTTGGGAATCGCAAAGACTCAAGCTCTTATTATAGGGACGCTGTTTAAGGCGCAAAGATTTTATCTCCGATAAAATTTCTGATGACTTACTTTAATTTCCTTGCTGAAAATCTTTGATTTTCTTGCGCCTTACAAAACATATCAATATTGAAAACTTTGCGTCTTTGCGTTTAAAACAAAATAATAAGCCATTGTATTAATCAGTAAGAATAAATACTTTTTCTGGAGCACGTGAGAAACGTGCTTTTTTTGTGGCTATCTGTTTACCATATTTTGATTGGGAATCGCAAAGACGCAAGCTCTTATCATAAGGACGCTTTTTAAGACGCAAGGATTTTATCTCCGATAAAATTGCTATAACTCAGTATTTCACCTGCTGAAAATCTTTGATTTTCTTGCGCCTTACAAAACATATCAATATTGAAAACTTTGCGACCCTGCGTTTAAAACAAAATAATAAGCCATTGTATTAATCAGTAAGAATAAATACTTTTTCTGGAGCACGTGAGAAACGTGCTTTTTGTGTGCATCCATTTGCTGATTTTTGGTTGGAAATCGCAAAGACGCAAGATTTTATCATAGGGATGCTGTTTAAGGCACAAGGATTTTATCTCTGATAAAATTGATATGACCCAATATACTTACCTGCTGAAAATCTTTGATTTTCTTGCGCCTTACAAAACATATCAATATTGAAAACTTTGCGTCTTTGCGTTTAAAACAAAATAATAAGCAACCGTATCTGAAGAAATAGGATATTTTTAAACGTTCTATGTTAACTTGCAAATAAATATGCTAAAAAATTAAGTGCCTACTTGTAAATAGTTTTTCTGATAA
>NZ_JBLFDU010000015.1:0-104958 GCF_047345655.1 Chryseobacterium sp. T20 | reverse complement strand
AGATTGATTCCTCAACCTTCCTAATTTTAGAACGGAATTATTTGTGGCTTCGCAAAACTACTTTGTGCAACAGCCACAATTAGCATCCCTTTACTTTTAACGCCAACCACTAAGGTAAGATCTCGTGCAGAACCTTTCCACATTCTGTCGGACTGATAAATCTTTGTAATTCTACTGAATTATCAGCAGACCAGGTACAAACAGGGTTAGTTTCCTCTTCACCACACATTTGTTCGGTCTCGATACACAGCCCTTGGCTTTCATCAAAGCGATAAGCTGTTTCATTAAATTTTGCCATGTTTCCGGCAACTGCTGCGCCAGCACCCATTGCTACAAGGAGTGCGGGTAATAACAATTTTTTCATCTTAATTTGTTTATAATTTCTCTGCCTACTCTTTGTGGAGGTTTTCAGCATCCCCTCTTATATAATTTCTTTTTATAATATCGCGAATCCGGTATCGTACAACTTCATCGCCACGCAGAACATACATATATTTCTCAGTTATCATGAAATCGTGCATTTTCATCTCTTTTTTATTATAGATGTAAAAGCTTCCGATATATTCCTGACGGTCTGTACGGTACATATCGATCACCTTGGCTGCTTTCCACGCTTCTCGCGATTCAAGCTTACCCATAAGATCCGATTGGTTGAAGAGTACTCCTCCATAAGAAACGCTCTGACGATTAACCTTCAATGGTGGCGCATTCATTTTGTGCCTTCCATCGGCAAGCTTTGTTATTTTGATCTGGGCAATCCGTGTTGTATCAATAGTATTGAACTTATTCTTCAAATTCAGCCTATCGTCCATAATTAGATACTCATTTCTATACAGGTAGGTGTAAATTAAATTCTTCTGCGATCTGTCGTAAGTTATATTGCCATCTACATCAAACACACCGTCTATTTGTTTTTGTAAAAGCTCCGGAAATAATTTTATCTTCGGTACAGCATTCAGATCAAGAAGCGCCAGAGTAAACTGTTTGGTCGCGCTACTCTGTGTTCTAAGCGCAAAACGGGCTGAATCTAAAACAATGAGCTGATTAAAATATGCATCCTGAAAACTCAAAGTTTTAGCGTTTGGATTTCCCAACCTACCACTGTAAATAATTGGGATTGTGCCGTCATAGAAATAGTAAAATCCGTTATTTACCTGCAGCCTCAAATTAGAAAATTTATGATTCATATTGTCCGGCTCGATCTTCATTAACTGATCGTTCTGGAGCCCAGTATCTGCAGTGATCAGAATCTGTGGGAAAATTCTATTTCCAAGATAGACGTGCCCATCATCATAACCTGCAAAATAATAGTCAGGATTATCCAGATCCAGAATCTTTTTTTCCTCAATAACGGGATGAACGAGGAAACGCCTTGTGAAATTATTTTCCTTTTTAACAATATGTTCAGATCCCAGAAACAGTAAAATCACAATGACACAGGTCAGCACAGCGGTAATAGTGGAAAAAACTAACGCTTTACGAATTTTATTCCCTCTATTCCTGCTGAGCACTACAATTGCCGCAAGAGCTAATAATACAAAGCAAATATTGAATATCAGATGTTCCTTCCAACCCAATTTTTCAAGTATACCGCCACAACTACAGGGAATGAAATCACTATAATTTAAGATCAGGTAAATGTAAATAGTAAAAGCCACCATTAACGCCAGTGATCCGTATAATGCAATAAGTCTGGTTTTGGGTAAGCATAACGCAATTGCTACGGAAAATTCGATGATAAGGATAAGATAGGATATAATTCCAGCATAAGCACTTAATAAAGGAGATTGCGCAAGCTGCACCTGAAAGTTCTCAAAGTCAAGCAATTTACTGGCAGAAGCATATATGAAAAGCAAAGCAAGAAGAATGCTTACCGTTTTTACAAAATATTTTTTTACTAAGCCTATCATAATCATTGGCATTGATTATGACAAATTTCGCTATTAGGGTAAAATTAAATATTGACAATATTAACAATTATATACCAATATGTAATAAACTTATACCAATATGCAACAAAAGTATGTACAATAGTAACTTAAAATATTATAAATTAGCTAATCGAGGAATTGTTGTCAAACCAATTCCGTGACGAATGAAAGCCTTGTACATATTCTGATAGTCAAGAAATCTATTTTTGAATGCAACCTGCTTTAAGCTCATCTTCGTGAAAACAATATCCTGAACAGCCTCTATCATATTCTTTTTTAACCAGAAGCTATAAAAGGAATCCCCAAAACATACTTTGCAGTCCCGTTGGAAATGATTGTAATTATATCCTTTTTTTTCTATAAATGTTCTCAATGTCTGCTTTTCATCAGAAATATAAGAATCAAGTAAGTCCTTAACATAGGTTACCTCAGATGGGATATTTTTTATTTCGCTTTTAGGTAGACATAGATCAACTATATGCAAAAAGCTTCTCTTAATATTCTCTATCCGGTATAAACCTACTACTAAATGCATATTATCCTTATCTGTATATCTCGTTTGAACTGGTATTACATCTTTAAACAGCAGTTTTTTGTGACTAAGGGCGCGCAAGATTTCGTTTACTGGCCGCTCATATATATTAGGCTCTGTAAAATTATAATAACCCAAATGATTTGTAATAGAAGCTTCGTTCGATATAAAATTTAGTTTTTTTAAAAAGGAGAAATAAAAATCGGTAACCACTTTGAAACGATTGGAAATTTCATGTAGGTCTGAGAAAAATCCAGCAGATTTTACGAAATTAAGATCGCAAAATATAGATAGGTTTTGCTCCGCCATAGCGTCCAATAATGAAACAATATAAAAATTCATCACAATCTATAAGTTGACATCAAAATTAGACCGATCTCAGGGATAGCAAAAATAAGTTTCCGTATAGTGTAATTTATGGTCTATAGTTTATATAAATCTAACATTTTTACCCTAATAAAGAAATATTTCCATGTAAAAAAATCATCTCACTTTCTCGCGCATACATTTACTAATTAATTGTAACAAAAAAGGACAGCCATTGGCTGTCCTAATGAGCATGCTCTCACTCTGGTAGTGTAAGGCCTTCGCCCTATTTTTACGGTAATACTTTTATAAATATAATATTATCTAACCGGACCGATAATGATCGGACCCAATTTTTTGTTGTTAAATTGAAAAGAAATTTGCTTTTCATTACCAAAACTGTCTACTATCCACACATCAAATTGTTGTGAAACTAAAGATTGTGAGGTATAATACAAGCGAAATTCTTTCTCGGCCAAGGGATAAAGATCGTTCGGTAAATAAGGTTTATAACCTGAATAATTTAAAATGCCCTGTCCATCGTTCTGAAAATAACGTATCCGGTAGGTATTACCTGTATAATTTCCGTTTGAAATGATAGAAAATCTGATCTCAACAGTTTCACCCATTCCGATTTCCTTTGGTACTGGCATCACCTTCACCTCAAAAGGGAAAACTTCCTGTACATCCAAAACCTCTTTATCACATCCGGAAAGTAACGTAATTCCCAGCATAGCAATAAAGCCTAGAAAAAGCGTTCCTATCGACATTTTCCACTTATTAATTAAATTTTTCATTTTATTCGCTGATTTTCAAAAGTTAAAACGTAAACCGACACCCGTTGAAGGTCTGAACCGCTCAAGATCTGTTCCCCAAAGCACCCTTATGCGACCTTGCAGCATAAAAACAATCCGGTCTGAAAGGTATGTCTCGAGCGACAATCTCCCGCTGCTCCCAAAAACAAATCCATTATTACTTTTTAGAAGCCCCCCATCCAAAAGGAGACTGTCTCCCCTATTGACAGATTCATAGCCCACAACTCCAGTTATACCTCCATTCAGCGTAATAAATTTTCTTGAATCCGAGAGAAGCTTAAAACTATAACCAACCTCTCCGATGAAGTCTTCTAAAGGAATTTCCCAATTTTTGTAGTCTACGGTCTTTCTTTGATATTCCACTCCCCAGATCCAATAGTTGCCATGTTTCGCAAAACTGTTCAGTGTCAGATTTAGATAGAAATTTTTGCCTACCCTTTCTGTATTTAGAAGTCCCGTATTAATTTCCAAAGATTTCTGTTTATAGACCATTCTCTGTGCATGTAATTTGATGCTCAAAATCGCCAGTACCAAAAAGATGATATATTTTTTCATAATTCGCTGCTTTATTGAGTGACTTTAATCTTCATTTCAGATACAGGCTTTGCGGCAACCAAATCCGAATTTTCAATTTCCAGAACCTGGTTCCTTGCGCCATTCCTTTCAAAAATTTCAATTCTTAGCACCTGTTCATCGGTGATTGTGAACTGATCCAGAAGTATGACGTTGCCAGCGATTGAATTATCCGAGATTACTTCAAGATCGGGATATTGCCTTACCGGAACCAATTGCTTTTCCTGAGATACTGTTCTTTTCGCAATCTGTTTATCCACTATTTTGTAGGTACAGAAGTCAACGACAAAAGGTACATTGGATCTGTTCTTCACTTCAAGATGAAAATAAAACTTTCCATTGTGGACATAGATTCCCTTAAGAATTGACTGAATGCCATAGGATCTGGCAGCGATATGCCGTACATATCTTTTATTCTGCTGATAGATGGTTTTAAGTACAATTTCTGTTAAAGATGGTGGATTAAAACCGAGCTCTTCAAACTGAACGTTTCTTCCTTCCTCACGCTCAACATCAGTTTTCATTTTCTTTAGATCATAACTCAACGTATAAGGATCAGCATTATAAATAACATTAAAGCTATAAAATTGCCCATCCTCTGTGATCACGCTGAAATTGGTTTCCTCTGCAAAGTCCTTAACCGCGGCCTTTATACGCAGGACGTTCTGCGCATCCTCAGCTTTTTCCGCAATCAGATAATTCGATCCCAGGTCTGTGTACCTGATCGCTACCGGAAAAATCAGGTGGCAGGTTTTATTATAGGTAACTTCCAGCCTATAAGGTTCGACCCTTCCCGCTTCAAGAGACTGTTGTCCAAAGGTCTTGATGAACAGTCCTACAAAAAGCAGGATCATAAGTGTATTTTTGATTGATATCATAGTATGATTATTATTGTTGTTATATTACTTTTTTGTCAACAGGAGTACCGGATGCCCTGATCTCACTGTTACCTTAACAGCTCTCAGCTTTTTAGAAAAAAAACCGGAAACTCCCTGAATCAAGCCCCTGCTCAGATCACTGGCAACCTGCTGGCCCGCAGAACGTGACATCGAAATATTCATTCCTGAACTCTGGCTCATGTTAGCCGCTATCTCTCCTGCGGCATTGATCTCATCTGTTCGTGGGACAAGTAGCCCAAGCTGACCGTCCGTGCCATAGACTAGAATCTCAACCGGAACTATATTTCCGGATACTTCAACTGCGCTGATCTTTAGCTGTAACCTGTTACCCTGAAATTTGGTATCGGCAACCAGTTCGGTTCCTTTGGGAACATAATGACCGCCAATAGTGGCATTTTCGGATAACCTCAACTTTAGAGACCCGTCGCCTGATAATGTTTTTGTTTCCATTACCATTGCACGTATGCTGTTCCTGACAACATCGCTTTGAACAACTTGTCCTGGCGTTATAAAACCCATGTTACGATCTCCGATCCCATTTAAAATCTCCGATGTGTCCTCTTCCCGATAGAGGGCTGAGACGACACTCTTTTTCAGCACCTTCAAACTTTCGGTTTTCCCTTTTTTGCCCGGTAGAGCAGTTGTTTTAACTGCAGTTGAATCCATATTCTGTCCAACTTTCACCGTAGGGCTTGCGGGTCCACCATTTGCTGACGGAAGATAGCGCGAAGCCATTTCGTATGATTTTTCCATTAATGCGAGCTGATCCTTATAGGTAGGTGCCTGCGGGACATCTTTTTCTGAAAGCTTATCTTTGAGTTCATCTACCTGTTTACGAAGTGCCAATTTCTCACGGTCATCATCCCTGTAAAACGAGCCCAGAGTTTGCTGCGCATTCTGATAACTGCTCAACGAACTATTCTGTGCACCGCTCATCCCATATCCCCCTGAGTTTCCTGCAATAACCTTCGAAACTGGAGTTTCAGCGTTAACCGATGTGTCTGCACCACTCCAATAATCTGACAAAGACATCAGGGAATTACGCTTTGCCGCTTCCCTTTCCTCAACCATCTCTTTTTCATATGCCTTTTGTTTATCGGCCTGCAGTCCTTTATCCGTTGCCTCGGGTACTGCATTTTTTAAACCTTTGTCTTTATTTTCCTCACCACTATTTTTAGGCTTAAATATTAAGTAAAGACAGGCGATGAAAACAATGGCCATCAGGCCAAAGATGATGGGCTTTTTAAGCTTATCATTTTTTGAGGAACTACTTTCCGGATTTTCTGTAGAATCTTCATCCACAATTAAACTGATCCTCTTATTCTCTTTCTCTTCCATTGTGTATAGTTTTAGGATTTCTAACAGAATCTTTCAAAGAAGATTCATTATGAATTACTGCGGACACCTCGATATGGCTTATATCGATTTTATCCCCTTTTCCCAGATCATAAAATACCTTGACCAGTACGCCTACGCCCATAAGCAGGTAGAATGCGAATAGATAAAGTACATATCTGATCTGTTTACGGACGGGTAAATTCCGCCATCTCAGATCGAGCTTCTCAAGCTCATTATCAATTGTTGTTCTAATATTTTTCATTTTTTAAATTTTGAACCATAACGCTTCCCCCTTTTAAGGAGAGAACTGATTTTCTCTACCGCTCTATCACTTCCTCATCCTTATTGGAAAGGACTGAAAATTTTAACATCTGGAAGCCCTGTGGATTGCTGTCTGACCGGACGCTATTGAGCAGATTGCATGATGTGACAAGGCTCCTTCGGGTAAGATTACTGGACCGGATGATAAACTGCTTGGCGTAGGTGGTGACAGAATAAGGATAAGTATTAAAATCACAGACCACACTGTCCACTTCAACTCTTTGCTGAATGTTCCCGGAGATAATCCTGTTATAATACCCCTTTTCAGAAAGGTCACGATAATAATCAAAAGCACTTTTATCCGCCAGGTCGAACGCCCGTTTCATATTGCTTTCAATCGCAGCTTTATCTGGTGCCAGCGTAAAAAAAAGCTCATGGAACCTCCTGACATGCTCACGTGCCTCAACGGGGCGGTTTATGCTTGCATCCTGTGAGAGTGCCAGCATCAGCGATTTTCCCTGATCAAGAACATAAATTTTCTCCCGTTGTACCGATGCAAAGGAATATGATTTCCAGACTGCAAAAGCTGCTACCGCTAAACACAATATTGCAAAGACAATTGCGTATAGCCTGATCTGCTTGAAACTGTTTTCAATATTTCTTAATGTTTTGAATTCCATAATCAATTGCTTTTTTGTCCCTGTCCATTGCTCTTATTATCCAACAGTTCACCCCCGATATTCCCCACTGCAGCTCCGGCAGCGGCAGCGCCAACATTTCCTGTACGCATCGCAGCCTGACTGACATTACGGGTAAAGTTTCCTGCACCTCCAGCCTGAATGATCCAGCTGGTAACAGTTGGAATGGTAAAGTATCCAACAATTCCTATGATCATAAAAATCAGATAAACGCTATTTTCAGGATCGGGCACAAATGAGGGGTCACTTAAGAGCTCTATATCCCGCTGGACGCTCATGGCATTTATTTTCGCCAGCATTGCGCTGAAAAGATCAGCAACCGGAAGCCACAGATATACACTTATGTACCGTGTAAGCCATTGGTTGAGCGTACTCTGAAAACCATCCCACACAGAAATAGCAAAAGCAATGGGTCCGAGTATCGAAAGAACAATTAAAAAAAATGAACGGATCGTATCCACAACAAGTGCCGCCGCCTGAAATAAAAGTTCCAGTAATTCGCGCAACTGCTGCTTGATTTCCTGCTTTATATTATAAACCGCCTGATCCCTGTACATATTCATCATCGTTGCAATGTCTTCAAAAGACCAACCCAGATCATCAAGCTTTTTGTCGAATTCCTCGTCCGAGACCAGATAGGCCGTTGCGGGATTCCGCAACATCGCTTCTTTTTCCAGTACATCTTTTTGCTGTTGCAAAGTGTTTAGATCCAGAACCTGTCCTTCCAGCATAGAGTGTGTACCCTTAACAATTGGGCTAAGTACACCGTTAATTGTCCCCAATACTATCGTCGGGAAGAACATGATGCAGATGCCTATTGCAAAAGGTCTCAGTAAGGGAAAAACGTCAATAGGTTCCGCCCGGCTCAGTGCCTGCCAGACCTTTAACGCCACATAAAACAGAGCTCCCAGACCCGCAACTCCTTTTGCGACAACTGCCATCGTTTCCGACATCGGGACCATTTCATCATAGAGGCCCCGAAGGATCTCATGTAAATTATTAAATTCCATAACCGTAAGAATTTATTACCAATATTTTTGATTAGCTGTACCATATAAGTCCATGACACGCTTGGTGTCATTCTGCTTTTTTGCACGCAGGATACTGACAGAGATATTTTTGTTCGTAAAATATCTTACCAGGCTATGGTACTCCTTTACCTCCTTGTAGACACGGTCTATAATCTCCATACGCTCCTTATCATTCAGTGAAAGGCTGCTGGAACTTACGATCTGCTTCAGTTCCTTGAGCAGTTCTGTACTCTCATTTAGCAGCGATGAATACCCATTTCCAATTGCTACCAGTTCCGCTGCAGAGAAGTTTTTGTCGTTCAGCATACGGGAAAAATTATTGACATAAAGATTACTGACATCCCCGACCAAAAGGACGGTCTGTTGCACTTTTCTCCCATCTTTCACCAGGTTGTTGACGGCCTTTAATTTGTCATAATACTCTTTGCCTTGTTCATACACTTTTTTGACTTCGTTAAAATTCTTCACCACATTACTTACAGTATTTGAGGTTTGTACAATCTCATTCGCGCTGTTCAGAACACCTGAGATCAGATTGCCCGGATCAGTTACAACCCATTGTGCTTTTACTTTTTGTGTTATGGTAATTGCCATTACCATAAACACGGTCATTAATAAATTTTTCATTTTTCTAAATTTTTAAGATTGTTTAATTATTGGGATGATCGCCGGGCGTTAACCCTTTGATCTTTTTCAGTGAGATTTTTTTTATGGCGGCTTCAACATCCCCGCCCATTTCATGCGCTAGATCCATCACTTCCATTTTCTCCGATTCCTCCGTGGTGTATGCCAGATACTCCTGCTCGCTCACTTCTGTCGCGTAGACCGCTGAATGCGTTCCTCCAAGTCCTATCCATACTTCCTTATATTTGCGGTTCGGATCATTGTCCTGATTGATCGAAAGTATCTGCGATTTTTCCCGTTCTGTAAGCCCGAGCATATTCTGGATCTCGTCAAATTTATTGGCGTATTTCCGTTGGTCGAGCAGGATCTTGCAGTCACTGTTGTTGATGATTGTTTCTTTGACTATGGGAGATTGTATGATGTCGTCTACTTCCTGTGTGACCACTATTGCCTCACCAAAAAATTTTCTGACGGTTTTAAACAAATATTTTAAATATTCTGCCATCCCCTCTTTAGCAATTGCCTTCCAAGCCTCCTCTATGAGTATCATCTTACGGATACCTTTTAACCGACGCATCTTATTGATAAAGACCTCCATAATGATGATCGTAACCACAGGAAACAGGATTTTGTGATCTTTGATTGCATCAATTTCAAAGACAATAAATCTCTTATTAAGCAAATCGAGCTCTTTTTCTGAGTTTAGCAAATAATCGTATTCACCACCTTTGTAATAGGGTTCCAGCACATTTAAAAAGTTCGCCAGATCAAAATCTTTCTCCCGAACTTCTTTGTCCTGCAGAATCTTTTTGTAGTCCCCCTTGATATATTCGTAGAAAGCATTGAAACAAGGTCTTTCAGAACTATTCTTAATTCTTTCGATATATCCTGCGACTGCATTGGACAGTGCCACTTCCTCACTACGTTTGGGAGCTTCGTCGTCCCTTTTCCATAATGTAAGGATCAAGGTCTTAATACTTTCTCTTTTCTCGATATCGAAGACATTATCTTCGGTAAAAAAAGGATTGAATGAGATCGGGTTTTCCTCGGTATAGGTGAAATAAATCCCGTCTTTTCCCTTAGTCTTACCTTTGATCAGTTCGCAAAGACCCTGATAAGAATTACCTGTATCGACTAATAGTACATGAGTTCCCTGCTCATAATACTGTCTCACCATATGATTGGTGAAGAATGATTTTCCACTTCCATTTTTGGGTGGGTTGGCGGGCTACTCAATTAAGAATAGCCCGCCAACCCCCAGATGGCCCTAAAATGAAACGGTTTCTATTCGTGATAATCCCCTTTTTCATGGGAAGATCACTGATATCCAAATGCACAGGTTTGCCAGTCAGTCTGTCCGCAAGCTTGATCCCAAAAGGAGAAAGTGAATCCTGATAGTTGGTCTCCTGCGTAAAAAAACACAGTGCCGGTTCGATGAAAGTGTAAAAGGATTCTTCGGCTGGAAAATCACCGGCATTCCCCGGAATTCCCGCCCAATATAGAGTGGCGGCATCTACTGTGTTATGACGGGGTTTACATTCCATAAGAGCAAGTGCACTCCCGACATCATTTTTCAGGTTACGCAGATCATTTCGGTCTTCACTCCACGCAAATACATTATAATGGGCCCTGATCGATGGTGAACCGTGGGAGTGTGCTTCATTCAGATAACGCTCTATCCATTCTTTATTGATCTGGTTCGCCCGGCTATAACGTGCCAATGAGTGCATATTTCTGGCGGACTTCTCAAATTTCTTAAGGTTTTCAGAACTATTATCGATGAACAGGTACTGGTTATAGATATGGTCGCAACTGAGCATCAGTCCCACAGGACTGGCAAAAGACAACATACAGTCACTGCGATCTGTGGAAAGCCTATCATAGCGATTGCAGTCAGAAACAGCTCCCGGAAGATCGTCTGTACTGGATAAGGTATGAAGTACCATCCTCTTACTTCCGATCCTAAGTTCCTCTGCTCCCAGAGCCATATCCTGCAGAACGGGGTTGGCATCACGTGACAGTGTAAAATACTGTTCAAGGATTCCGGTTTTCCCTTCGCTCCCCAATATTTCAGCTTCACTCAGCTGATCCATTGTTATATGACCACTGTCATTGATGATACGCTGGAACTGGCTTACCGATTCCAGGAAACGCCGCATTCCTTCTTTATCCCTTATTTCTTTTGGAACAAGATTGCCCTTGCACAAACTGCTAAAATTGCTCTGGGACTGCATCCGTGCCTTTGTTGTTTTCGTCAGGAAAATATAACAGTAGTGATTCAGAAACGGTCGCTCATTAAAATGCAGCTGGAAAGAACGTGACAAAAAACTATGTTCACTTTTTTCAAGATCCGGCTGGTAGTTTTCCTTTAGATACCAGTCCTGTTTGTGCAGGATACTATAATCCGGCAAAGTCTTGATCGCTTTACTCCATGAGGAATGAATGGATTCGTACACATCCGTGCCCACCGTAAAAATTTCCGGTAGCCTTACACGGAAACACACGGTAAGGTCTCCTTCTTTCGATATAATACAATCGTTCTCAATTGCCAGGAGAGGAAAACGGCTTTCTAATGTAGTTGTTTTAGAGATATTTCTCATGATAGCCTTGAAGATTTAGTGTTAAAATTTTGGATTTTCTCACCTTTTGCAACTGGGTATTTAAGGTAAGATTGGACAGGTTTACGGGTGATGATAAATTGTGGATGCTTTCTTTTTGCACCTAGCTTCATCAGCCCATGTTCACCGTACTTGTTGTTCAGACTGAAAGTTTTCCAAATGATCAGCGATGCAGAAATACAGCCGACCGAAAGGCAGATATACATATTTACATCAGCCATGTACAGCACCATAACCAGGATCAGGACCAATAACAATCCTCCGGCAAATCCGAAGAGATACTGCGCTTTCAACCCTTTAAATTCGACTGTACAGCCGATACCTTTATTGATGTTATAGGTTTTCATGTTCTTGGGATTTAAAGTTTAGGGTGCCCTGCACGATTGCAAGGTCATAGTTGGCGGTAAGTACTTCGATCTTTTTCTTGGGTACTTTTCCCGAATGTTTATCGACCAGCACCTCTTTCTGCATTTTGACAGTATGCCAGTCAAGATCGCGGCTGAATTTGTTCAGGATATCACTCGGGTAACTGCTCAAAAGAAACTTTCCCTTCGTATTGGATAGACACAATAGCAGAGATTCAAAATCATGTTTGCTATACCCATCGTAATGACCGCAGTCACTGTTAAAATAAGGCGGATCACAGTAGTGAAAGGCCTTTTCGTGATCGCGTGAATTGATGATCCTAATGGCATCTGTATTTTCGATCTGAACATTTTGAAGGCGTATTGCATAATCTTCACAGAATGACGCACGCTTATTGCTCAATCTTTTGGAAGAAGTCTGATCCCGTACATCGTAACCCCATGAATCGCCGATTTTTGCGCTGAAAGACTGGTTACATAAAACCCAGACTGCCCAGGCCCGTTGTAATCTGTCAAAGAGATGGGGATTGTTATAGATCACAAGCGCATCACTATGGAGCGACCTGCTGTGTAGTGTGATCCTTATCATTTTTTCCAGTTCAACAAACTGATTTTTCACCATCTCACAGAAGTTGATCAGCTCACGGTTGTAATCGTTGATCACCTCAACCTCAGATCTCGGTTTCGACCAAAAAATTGTGCCTCCTCCCACAAACGGCTCTACGTAGGTATAATGGGGTGGAATAAGCGGAATAATGATCCTGGCCAGCTGTTGCTTTCCGCCATAATAGGTCAATGGCGTTACCATCTTATTTTTTGACATAATTGAAAAAATTTAAGAGGGTTAGCCTAAAGGAAAAATGATCTTAAGATGGTCGCTGCTACGATCAGGAATATACAGGCACCGAACCAGCTCGCCGCTGTCTTTGAAGTGTCAGGGTCGCCCGAACTGAATTTGTTGTACACTTTCACGCCGCCGATCAGTCCGACCACAGCACCGATAGCATAAATCAGCTTTGTTGCTGGATCAAAATAGCTGGTAACCATTTGCGTGGCTTCCTGGATACCTGCAGCGCCATTTCCCTGCGCAAAAGCCCCATTGCTGATAAGCGAAATAAACAGCAACGCCAGCAGAATTTTTTGTCTTGATTTTTTCATGTTTCATTACATTTTAAGTTTGTAATACCCGCCTTTACGGGCTTGGAAACAAAGGTGTCTCAGATAGGATCGGATTTGGGGGCAGGTGGTATCAGACGTACTAAGTTTGCCGTTGTTTTCCTAATGTGAGTACCGGGAAACAAAAAAACCGTCAGGCTTTAGAAGCTGGTGGTTATGCATTTTTTTGAAAATGATTCCAGTAATTTCTTTTACTGATTCATATCTTACTTATTCGCGTTTAGTATTCATTACAGATTTGGTTTATCCCAAAAATAAAATTCTGGTAAGTCATTATTCCCGAACATTATTGGATAAAATTTTATACTAAAATCTTACAAAAATAGGTCTCGCTCCATAAATTATAAGTGCTTTAAAAAGCAACGTTTCTACTATTCTCATCATAATTGGATCACAGAGCAATAGAACGATCCTTGATATTAGAATAAGCATTCTCCGTTACTGAGTTCAACATGTTTTACCAGACTAAATATTGCTTAATTTTAATTTATAATCCTCACAGAATGAGGGAAAACAAACATTTATAAACCATCAAAATAAAACATTATGGCTAGTAACAGAGGAGTGGTCTACAAAGGCCCATGGAACTTAGAAGTAAATGAAATTGCCTATCCCACATTCCAGAACCCCAAGGGAAAGGACATTCATCATGCGGTAATCATTAAAGTGGTCTCCACAAATATTTGTGGAAGTGATCAGCACATTTTTAGGGGACGTTTCTCAGTACCTGTGGGACACGTATTGGGTCATGAAATCACAGGCGAAGTAGTTGAAATTGGAAAAGACGTAGAATTCATCAAGGTAGGTGACATCGTTTCAGTGCCTTTCAACGTTTCCTGCGGACGGTGTAGAAACTGTAAAAATGGAAATACCGACGTCTGCGAGACCGTTAATCCGGATGCCCCTGTTGGCGCTTATGGGTTTGACCTGGGAGGCTGGTTAGGTGGCCAATCTGAATATTGTCTTATCCCCTATGCTGACTTTCAGCTTCTTAAGTTTCCTGATAGAGAACAAGCACTGGAAAAGATTTTAGATCTCACATTAGTATCTGACATCCTTCCAACAGGATACCATGGTGCATACGCTGCTGGTGTGACAACAGGATCAACCGTTTATATTGCTGGTGCCGGACCTGTGGGACGCTGTGCTGCAGAATCAGCAAAGCTTCTTGGAGCTTCCTGCGTTATTGTGGGAGATATGAACAAGGAGCGGTTGGAACTTGTCAAACAGGCCGGAATGGAAACCGTTGATCTTACCCTTGATGCAAGCGTAGCAGAACAGATCGAACAGATTCTCGGTGTACCCGAAGTGGATGCCGGTGTGGATGCCGTAGGTTATGAGGCACATGGACATGGTGATGAAGACTACAAAAAAGAAAATCCCAACGCAGTTATCAATGATCTTTTCGATGTTGTCCGCGCAAGCGGAGGTATAGGGATTCCAGGTATCTATACTCCTTCTGACCCAGGAGGACGTGATGAGAACGCCAAACACGGAAAACTGACTGTCGACTGGGGAAAAGGTTGGCTTAAGTCATTGCATATTCAAACGGGAATGGCTCCAATTGGACGTTACAATTATCAAATTATGCAGGCTATTCTATGGGGCCGTATCTCGATGAAAACGATCATGAACCCGCAGGTTATCAGCCTTGACGAAGCACCACAAGCCTATAAAGACTTTTCGGATGGTTCAAGCAAAAAGTTTATTATCGATCCACATGGCATGATAAAAAACCGTTCGTAAACTCATGTAGAGCGAAAATAAAAAGTAAAGGTGGGGCATCGAATAAATGTCCCACCTTTTTTTAATTTCTCAGCTTAACCAATTACATACCTATTTAACGCGCACTTTGCGTTAATCAGTGTCTATATTGGCCCGGAGAAAGCCCTTCAAGCCTTTTAAAAATTTTAATGAAATGATTCACATTATTAAAACCTGATGCATAACAGGCTTCGGTCACAGTAACGGAACTGTCTGCCATTATTTTTTTTGCATGGTTTATGCGCGTGCGCAGAACAAATTCCAAAGGAGTTATGCCCAGTATATTTTTAAAATATTGATAAAAAGATGATTGGCTCAAACAGCATTCTCTTGCCATCTTTTCAACAGTTATTTTTTCCGTAAGATGCTTATGCACATAATTGATTGCCGGTTGAATTCGATTGTCATACATTGATTGATTGCTGTTCACTGACAAACGGTTCTGGGTCTGAAGAAGCCTTAATAGAAGTACTTTAAGAGACAGGTCCGCAATTGCCTCTTTTGCAAAACCTTCCTCCATACTAAGGTTAACAAGTTTATTGAGACTTGCTACCAGCTGCATGCTATTCTCGAAATGCTGATGCGAAAAATCAAGTTTCCATTCAAAAGGTGCCTGATGATTTGAATATCTCTCATTTAGATAGTCAAGATTTTTGTGAACAGTATCCCAGTCCAGCGTCAGAGTGATACATTGCACGGGACGATTTTCATCTGCGTCTGGAAAACCTACATTCATGGTTAGTCCGTCAGGAAGGATCACACTTTGACCGGGCAAAAAGTCAAATGCCTCCTGACCCTCCACGGACATCACTTTTTTACCTCTCATCATACTTGAAACCACCAATCCACCACTATATGAAAGTATTACATTGTCACTTTTATGAAATGTTTCAAATATGTTGAGCTCACAGTTCGGAAGATTAAAAGTCCTCCGGTGCTCCAGTCTGGAATCCAATTTAGAACTGTCGCTTAAATTTACGGGAGTTATCCGATAAGATTTCATACTTAAGTCTTTATATATTTACTATTGACCAAATAAAATTTACTTAATCCCAATTTTCGCAGCCGCCAGATTTGATCGCAGTGTGCCATACATTTCGGATCTGCACCTGTTAAATCACTTTCTGGAAATAATACAGTAAGCCAGGAGGGATAAATTGACCAGAACGGCAAAGGCATTCGATAGGATGATTTGCCAATCTTGTTTCATGATTCCATACCAGACCCACAGGGAAAGGCCTGAAAGTAAAACAATAAGTGTTAAGATTGAAATGTCATCCGCATTTCTGGTTCTTATCACCTTTATCAATTGGGGCATCATTGCAAATGAAGTTAAGACACCTGCAATGAGTCCAATTACGTCTGTATTCATACGACATATTTATTTTGTTAATAGCGGACATTTCGTCCTTTAATTTTCATTTTTTAAACATAGGCAGCCAAATATTTAGCTGTTTTGCTTTGCTTATTCTTAGCTACATCCCTGGGAGCTCCTTCAGCAATTATCTTTCCGCCATCTTTACCCGCACCGGGTCCAAGATCTATCACCCAGTCACTGGAAGCCACAACATGCATATCATGTTCAACCGTAATCACGGTATTTCCGGCATCAACCAAAAAATTCAGCTGACCTATCAATTTTTCCACATCAGACGGATGCAGTCCTGTCGTTGGTTCGTCCAAAACGTACAAGGTTTTCCCTTTTTGGGTACGCTGCAGTTCCGATGCCAATTTGATACGCTGTGCTTCTCCCCCGGATAATTCAGTGGCCGGCTGTCCAAGACGTATATAACCCAAACCGACCTGTCTGAGGACTTCAAGACTTTGCCTTAAAGACCTGTCGCTGCTGAAAAAATCCCAGGCCTGATCCACAGTCATGTCCAAAACTTCGGCAATATTTTTATCGTCATACTTTACTTCCAGTGTTTTCTCATTATACCGGGTTCCCTTACAGGTCGGACATGGTGTATAAACACTGGGAAGGAATAACAGTTCTACCATAACAAACCCTTCTCCTTTGCAGTGTGCACATCGTCCCTTCGCTACATTAAAAGAAAAACGTCCCACATCATATTTCCTTTTTTTAGCTAGCTCAGTTTCAGCAAATAATTGCCTTACCCTGTCAAACAGCCCCGTATAAGTTGCCAGATTTGAACGTGGTGTTCTGCCGATTGGCTTTTGGTCAACTCTTACCAGCCGTTTGATGTGTTCCATGCCGTTTGTGATAACACCTGAAGTATGAATATTGGTTTCCTGTGACAGTTCAGGCTGTTCATCGCTGCTTTCCTCCATATCCTGTCCCAAATAATCCGATATCAGGTCTACCAGTGCCTGACTTACCAGACTGCTTTTACCTGACCCTGAAGTACCTGTAATACTGGTGAGAACGCCCAAGGGAATTGACACATCCAGGTTTTGGATATTATTTCTGGTGATATTACTTGCTCGCAGCCAGTGCTCAGCTGTCCTGACAACCTCTTTGGTAACAGGAACCGGATCAATATAATGACGAGTTACCGACCGTTCTACAGATTGTAGTCCTTCCAGAGGACCGCTATATAATATCTCTCCGCCATTGGCTCCCGCCTGTGGCCCAACATCCACAACCCAGTCACAATGCCGGATAATATCAACCTCATGCTCTACGATAAACATTGAATTGCCCGCATCTTTCAATTTTATCAAAACAGCCAACAAGGCTTCTGTATCTGCAGGATGAAGACCCGCTGAGGGTTCATCCAGAACGTAAATTACCCCAAACAGATTAGAGTGTACCTGTGTCGCCAGCCTTAACCGCTGTAATTCGCCGGGAGAAATACTTGGCGTGCTCCGCTCCAGCGAAAGATAGCCCAGACCGAGATCAATCATGATTTTTAACCGGGCAACAAGATCTATCGCAATATTTTGGGCAACGATCGCTTTCTCAGGATGTTTATCCTTATCTTTAGATAAAAATCTACCTTCCGCATATGGGGTAAAAATAGCCATCAGCTGAGATAACGACTGATTGGATAGATCAGCGATGTCGAATCCCTCAAATTTTACAGCCAAAGATTCTTTTTTTAATCTCTTTCCGTGACATTCCGAACATTCCGTATTCAGCATATACTGTGATACCCGTCTCTTCATCATCTGACTGTTGGTATTTGCAAATGTTTGCAGAACATAGCGTTTGGCACCGGTAAAAGTTCCCATATAGCTTGGCGGCAATTTCATTTTCACTGCGCGGTTTACCTCCGCCGCAGACAGCCCTGAATACACGGGTACTGTAGGTGTTTCATCGGTAAACAGTATCCAGTCCCGGTCTTTTTTCGGCAGATCCTTCCACGGCTTATCGACATCAAATCCTAAAGTCATCAAAATCTCCCGGAGATTTTGCCCTTGCCAAGCCGATGGCCAGGCAGCCACAGCCCGTTCACGTATTGTCAGGGAATCATCCGGTACCATCGATTTTTCTGTGACATCGTAGATGCGTCCGATACCATGGCATACAGGACATGCTCCTTCCGGCGTATTTGGAGAAAATCCTTCTGCATAGATGATAGACTGTTTTGGCGGATAATCCCCTGCCCGGGAATATAACATCCGCAATAAATTGGAAATAGTCGTTACACTTCCCACTGTAGAGCGGACGGTAGTTCCTCCCCTACTCTGTTGCAGGGCAACAGCCGGAGGCAGTCCATGAATGGCACTGACTTCCGGAACATTCATTTGATTAAATAAACGTCTTGCATAGGGTGAAACTGATTCCAGATATCTTCGCTGTGCTTCCGCATAGATCGTACCGAATGCAAGAGAAGATTTACCGGAACCCGATATCCCCGTAAACACGACAAGTTTATTTCTCGGAATATCGACATCAACATCTTTTAGATTGTGTTCCTTGGCTCCCCTGACACGTAAAAAACCCTCGAAATTCTGTTCGCTTGGACTTTGATCTGAAAGGCCTCTCTTATTAGAGCCTTCTGTATTTTTACCAAAAATTTTCATAAAATAATGCTTTAAGGTTACATAAGATAAAATCCCTGCGGCTCAATCGGATCTGGGATTTCCTTCTCATTTAATAGTTGACGGATATTGATCTCTATCGTTCGTGAAAGTGCGGTCATAGGCGTATCCGTAGGGCTGTTGCTGAAAGGATCCTGAAGCCTATGCGCTAGCATTTCCAAGAAAAAAAACATCATCGAAACCGAAATAAGAATGACAACCTGCAGCACAATGTTTAAGTGGAACGAGGATGACAGACTCAGAAAAACGGCAAACAAATAGATGGCGGCATGCAATATCTGCCCAAATGTGGGTGGAAAAACGGTATTTTTAATCCGCTCTGCCCTCCCCATCGATGCTACCAGATCATTTAATGTTTTTTCTATCTGAAGCAGAGCAAATTCATTCAGCAGCTTTTCATCATAAAGTTTTTTCAAGCATCCATTCTGTAATTGACTGATCGCAAGGGGAACATTTGAATGTTCTTGGAGCTTTTTAATTTCCTCTTCGCTGAGCAAATCTTCCAGAACAGGCCAAATATCCTGCCGCCTCAATGATCTTTCTAAGGCTCTGCACCAGCCAATCTGATAATGGGAAATTTTAGCCACATCTACGTTTTCAGTTTTCACATAAAGCTGGAGCTGCAGGATCAGAGAACGGCTGTCATTTACGATTGCTCCCCAAATGGTACGGGCTTCCCACCACCGGTTATAGGACTGGTTGATTTTATACGATAACAGAATCGAGATCGCAATACCCAATGTTGTCGCTATCTGAATGGAAATATCCGGCGCATAATCTGGTAAATAATATGGTAATAGACCAAAAGTAACCCCCAGAAGGGCAACTGTAAACAATTGTACCTTAATTTCATTTAATAGAAATTTAAATGGAACTCTGCGGTTTATAATCATGGGATTTTCTATTTAACATTATTATTACTATACAATTCAAAATAAGAATTTCCGATTCCAATTTAATAAATATAGCTCCAAAATATCAAATGGAGGAAAGTGATCCACCCTAAATTAAAGGGTAAACCACTTTCTTTATCAAACTTGTTTAATTCTGATAGATATCGCCTTCAAAAGAAGCATTGTAAAGATCTTTTAAGTCCTGTAAAGTCGGTTTACGCGGATTGAAACCTGTACATGGATCTTCTAAAGCATTTTTGCTGATGAAATCCAGATTTTTCTCCCAGTCTTCACGGGAAATACCGAATGCTTTAAGTGAACCTATGTTATTGACAGACGCTCTAAGTTTCTCAATTTCCTGAGCCAGCTCCTCTGCTGATGTCCTGCCAACAATTTTGGCCAGATCAGGGTATCTGCTTGTTGCTGTCTGATTGTAACGGATCACATTTGGAAGGAATATCGCGTTGGCTGCACCATGGGGAATACCATAAAGGGCGCCAACTTGATGCGATAATGAGTGTACAATACCCAACCACGCATTATTAAAAGCTAAACCTCCCATAAATGAAGCATCGTGCATGTTTTGACGAGCCTTGATATTGCCCGGATTATTCACCGCTTCTTCCAGATTCTGAAAAACAATTTCCAGACCTCCTTTTGCCAGTACATCTGCATAGTTGTCTTCAATATTCGACACATAGGCTTCCACACAATGTGTCAAAGCATCCAGCCCCGTATTTGATGTGATGTGAGCCGGCATTGAAGCACATATTTCTCCATCTACAATTGCGATATCCGGAGTTAACTCGTAAGAAACGATCGGATACTTCACCCCCTTTTCTCTATCAGTGATAACCGCCAGACCTGTTGTTTCTGTTCCTGTACCACTTGTAGAAGGGATCGCTACAAATTTAGCCTTCTGGCGTAATGTCGGAACAGTGAAAGGTTTTGTCATTGCCTCAAAATCGGCATCGGGATATTCATAGAAGACCCACATCATTTTTGCCGCATCGATTGCAGAACAGCCCCCAAGACCAACAATCCAGTCCGGTTTAAAATCACGCATCACTGCAGCTCCCTTAAGACTTGTTTCCGAAGACGGATCTTCTTCAACACCGTCAAAAACAGCAGTTTTAAGTCCTGCTTCGTTTAAATAGGAAAGTGCTCTATCTAAGGTCCCACTTCTTTTCATTGATTGTCCACCAGTTACAATGATCGCTTTCTTTCCTGAAAGGTTCTTTAATTCTGATAAACTTCCAGCTCCGTGAAATACTTCGCTGGCAACAAATAACTTGCTCATATTTTTATTTTAAATTTCTTATACAAAATTACTGCAATGACAGAGGCTGATGTTATACATTGAATATTATATGATATACATTTGCTCCCTTATGAATAAACAACTGAAATTAAAACAAAAAGGCAGACAACTACCATTATACTATTGAAAATCAAATACTTCACACGGAACACAACATTCATTGTTATACATTTAATCACTGACATACAGCATATTTGGTACTGTATTAAGTATAAAAAGCAGAAGTAATAAACTTCTGCTTTTTATACTCGGAGTAAAACCTATCCTGAATCAGCGCCAGGACTTATATTGATTGATCAACCCATTGGTAGATGAGTCGTGGCCCTGAACCTGGTGATCCTCCTGAAGTTCAGGTAAGATAGCATTAGCTAATTGTTTACCAAGTTCAACGCCCCATTGATCAAAGCTGAAAATGTTCCAGATGACCCCTTGCACAAAAATTTTATGTTCATAAAGAGCGATCAGTTTACCCAATGATTTTGGCGTTATCTTTTTCAGCAAAAATGAATTTGTCGGACGGTTTCCCTGAAATACCTTGTATTTACGCTGCTGCTCGATTTCATCAGCTGATTTTCCTGATCCCTGCAGTTCGGTTATCACTTCCTCCGCCGATTTTCCGTTCATCAGTGCTTCGGTCTGCGCAAAAAAATTGGACAATAGTATTTTATGATGTTCTCCCAGCGGATTTAAACTCTGAGCAGGCGCGATGAAATCCGCAGGTATCAGCTTCGTCCCCTGATGAAGTAACTGATAAAACGCATGCTGTCCATTGGTGCCGGGTTCGCCCCAGACTATAGGTCCTGTCTGATAATCAACAATATGACCGTTACGGTCGATATATTTACCATTGCTTTCCATATCCCCCTGTTGAAAATAGGCAGCAAAACGGTGCAGGTATTGATCATACGAAAAAATACCCAAGGTCTCAGCACCATAAAAATTGATATACCAGATCCCCAAAAGAGCCATGATTACGGGAATATTCTTTTCAAAGGGAATATGCTGAAAATGCTCGTCGGCCTCATGGGCACCCTCCAATAACGCCTGGAAATTAGCATACCCTATTCCAAGACTGATGGACAGACCTATTGAGGACCATAATGAATATCTTCCCCCTACCCAGTCCCAGAACACAAACATATTACGCGTATTGATTCCGAACTTTTCCACCTCAGCTTCATTCGTGCTCAGCGCAACAAAATGTTTTTCGATATCTTTTATTTCAGCCCCCGCCTCAAGCAGCCAAGAACGCGCACTATGGGCATTGGCCATGGTTTCCTGGGTGGTAAATGTTTTGGAAGCAATAAGAAAAAGTGTGGTTTCAGGATTCACTTGCTTGAAGACCTCAGAAATGTGCGTACCATCGACATTCGATACAAAATGCAGATTCAGAGGCGTTTTATATGCTTTTAAAGCCTCCGTTACCATGACGGGGCCGAGATCTGACCCACCGATCCCAATATTGACAACATCAGTTATCGCCTTTCCCGTATATCCAGTCCAGCTTCCCGAAAGTACATCCTGTGTGAAATTTTTCATCTGGTCCAGTACTTCATGAACCTGGGGTATGATATTCACTCCATCAACAGTAACTACCGCATTTTTTGGCTGGCGCAGTGCTGTATGCAGAACAGGCCTGCCCTCCGTTGCATTGATCTTGTCTCCAGCGAACATTTTATCAATCGCCTGGTCTAGTTTCACCTCTTTTGCCAGCTCCAGCAAAAGGTTCAGCGTCTCTTCTGTAATTCTGTTTTTTGAATAATCAAACAGTATATCGCCCCATTGCACTGAAAACGTGGAGAACCGATGGGGATCTTCTATAAATAAATTGCGGATCTGCACATCTTTTATCATCTGGAAATGTGCCGTAAGCTTCTGAAAAGCCGCTGTATCTTTTAAATTAACCGTTGGTAACATATGTTTAAGATTTATGTTACAAACCTAGTTCAATTCTCCGGCGGTCACGCAACCAACTTATACCTATGTCTTATACATTTGCGCCAATTGCTGCTGCAGGTCCGTGGGTGTTTCATCAAGCTTAGCCTTAACAAACTTGTTAAGTGCAGCGGGTGAGTTGAAGCCAAGTTCGAAAGCAATTTCCTTATGGGAATAGCTGGAGAGCAGCAACAGCTGCTTGATCTCATTCATGATCCTTGCGTGGATGGTTTCGATCGAGGTCAGCCCCGCGGTTTTCTTGGTGATCTCATTTAATTTTTTTGGTGAAATAAGCAATTTTTCCGCATACCAGCTTACTGTACGTTCTGTCTTGTAATGCCGCTCCAGTAATTCTAAAAATTTCCCATAGAGTTTTGTATTTTCATTGGTCAGTTTATTCTTGTCCCACTTCGTGTGGACAAACTCGACCAATTTAAGTAACGTTATCTTGATGTAAAACCGTGCCTGTTCTTTCTTTACCGATGTCAGGTCATGGTATAATTTTTCTATCTGATCCAACAGCAACTCTACTTCCTTGGTCTCCGCTACGGGCAGTTCAATATGATTGAGTTTGACAGAAATGTTGTGATTGTAAATACTCAGCTCATTTTTAAGGATATCCGAACAGAACAGCACTTCATCAAACAGGATCATCTTGCCCTCAAAGTTACTGCTGATCTGTTCTTTTGATGATAGCTGTCCAGGAAATATAACACAGATATTATTTTCGGTCACATCGTACCGGCGGTCCTCCACCTGCATTTTCATTTTGCCTTTTTTAACAAATAATAGACAAAAATGGTCTTTTGTATGCGGTTCCCTATATTCCTCCAGTGCATTCCTGTCCAATTCAAAAATATGAAAGGGCGTGATTGCCCTTTCAGAATTATGCTGAATATCTTTCAGATGATGTGTGATCATATTTATTTTTTATATTAAATATTGCCGTGCAAATATTTGGCTGCTTTTTTGTCTACCAAAAATAATAATTCTCCCTGAGATGGCGCAAGCAATTGTGCCGGGTATATTCTGGGGTTATAAGGCCCCTCGATAACCTCTTTGAGAGCTTCTGCCTTCGTTTCTCCAAAAGCGATCACGAGCAGTTTTCGTGCCCTGTTAAGAAAAGGGGCCGTCAGTGTAATCCTGTACATCTGCTGCTGTTCCAGATAATACGCAGTGACCCAATTTTCTTTTTCATCCAGCGCCACGGTTCCCGGAAACAACGAGGCAGTATGCCCATCTTGTCCCATGCCAAGAAGGATGAGATCCATTCTGCCATCACTTCCCAGCATTTCTTTTAATAATACATTATATACAGCAGCGAAATCCTCTGCTGTTATACCGTCCCGGTACATGGGAAAGACATTGACCGGCCGAACAGGCACTCTGTCCAAGAGCTGCTCATAGGACATCCTGGCATTGCTCAGGTCATTGTCAAGTGGCACCCACCTTTCATCTCCCCAGAAGATCAGTACTTTGGTCCAGTCGATCTGGTTTTTATACTGATCTTCCGATAGTAACCTATACAGGCCTTCCGGTGAAGATCCGCCTGTCAGTGCAACAGCAAAATATCCTTTCTGCATAATCGCTTCATTTGCAGAACTGATAAAAACCGCTGCAGCTTCTTTGAAAATTTCTTCTGTGGTCGCAAATATATTAAGCATCTTGTTCCTTTTTAAATTTTTCGGCAGAAGTAGATAACCAGTGATGCCCCTGTCTCTTCAATAAATCATCCGCAGCTGCAGGCCCCGCACTTCCAGCAGCATACGTGTCCATCTTTGGCGAATTTCCGCTTTCCCAGGCGGTCTGAATATTGGAGATAACATCCCAGGCCTCCTCCACCTGATCCGAACGCATAAAAAGAGTAGAATCCCCGTCAAGAGCATCCAGGAGTAAGGTTTCATAAGCTTCAGGAGTTTCCGATGAACATTCAAAATAGTCGAATACCATTTCAGCCGGTTTCAGCTTCATGTCCAGACCTGGTTTTTTGGTCATGAACGACAGCCTGACGTCCATTTCTGGCTGGATATTGATCACCAGTTTATTGGGGAACAGCATATTCAGATCATCTCGAAATGTCGTGCACGGGACGTCTTTGAAACTGATCACGATGGAAGATTTTTTTTCCTGCATGCGCTTGCCCGTCCGCATATAGAACGGTACCCCGCGCCAGCGTTCATTGTCAATGTAAAACTTCATCGCAACATATGTTTCGGTATTTGACTTTGGATTCACTCCGGGTTCTTCCAAATAGCCAGATTTCTTTTTACCGTCAATCTCTCCCTCGGTATACTGTGCTCTTACCGTATAATGTCCGATATCCTCAAGGTTGATCCTTCTGACACTTTTGAGCACGTCTACTTTACGGTCCCTGATCTCTGACGATTCAAATGCAGCGGGAGCTTCCATGGCAATCATGCAGAGAATCTGCATCAAATGGTTCTGGATCATATCACGGAGAGCCCCTGACCCATCATAGTATCCGCCCCGGTCTTCAACGCCGACAGTCTCCGCAACGGTAATCTGTACAGAATCGATATAATTATTATTCCACAATGGTTCAAAAATGGTATTTCCAAAACGGAAAGCCAGGATATTCTGTACATTCTCCTTTCCAAGGTAATGATCGATCCGGTAGATCTGCTCCTCCTTAAAAGTCTGCGAAAGGAGCTTATTGAGCGCTACGGCCGAAGCCTTATCATACCCAAAAGGTTTTTCAATGATCATCCTGTCCTGATCAACATTCTCGGTCAGACCTGCATTTTTTAAGCTATTCGATACCGTTTCAATAAAACTGGGTGCCACCGAAAGGTAAAACAGACGGTTGGATCTGATCCCCAAGTTTACATCAATGGTATCAAGTTCATTTTTCAACCGGATAAAAGATTCCTCCTGTGTTATATCAAATCTGATAAATTTAATTTTCTCACTGAAATTATTCCATTGTTCCTGGGAGAATTTTTGGATTCTTGAAAATGTCCTGATATTTTCAAGGATATAATTCCTGAATTCTTCCTGTGTCTGTTCCGTTCTTCCCAGTGAAAGAACTTCAAATTCCTCGGGCAACCAACCCTCCAGGAACAGATTGAAAAATGCAGGAAATAATTTTCTTTTCGCCAAATCTCCTGTTGCCCCAAAAACTACGATCGAGGTTGGCTTTTTATCATTATTTTTCATTTTATTTAATTTTAAGATTCCCAACGGGTATGGAATACGCCTTCCTTATCAGTTCTTTCATAAGTATGCGCTCCAAAAAAATCCCGTTGTGCCTGAATAAGGTTCGTAGGCAAATTTTCTGCACGGTAAGAATCGAAATATGACAGTGCATTCATCCATGCCGAAACAGGTGTACCATTCTGAATGGCATCCCGAATGATGGACCGGATACCTGCCTGTGATGCATTTAACTTGGCAGCAATCTCCCTGTCAAGTAGAATATTTGCAAGATCCGGCTGTAAAGCGAACACCTTTCGGAAGTCTTCCAGAAGTGTCGCACGGATGATACAGCCCCCACGCCAGATTTTACACACGGTCTCCAGATTCAATCCATAACCATAGGTATCAGATGCCATCCTAAGCTGGGCAAGCCCCTGTGCGTATGTGCTAATAATCGCGAAATAAAGACCGGCCTTCAGATGTTCCAGATCAACAGGATCAACTTTTGACGTATTTTGCCAGGTCAGCAGCTTCGATGCCTGAATCCTTTCCAATTTATATTTGGACATGTCCCGCATATTCACAGCAGCGTCGATCACAGGTACGGGCACCTGAAGATCCATTGCATTTTGAGATGTCCATTTACCTGTCCCTTTGGATTTAGCCCAGTCTGAAATCAGATCCACCAGGAAAGTATTCTCTTCTTTTCGCTTTAGAATAGCTCCGGTAATTTCAATGAGAAAGGAATTCAGTTCTTCCCTGTTCCACTGTTCAAATGATTCCTGTATCACTTCATGCTCCAGATGATAGACATTCTTCATTATATCATAGGTCTCTGCAATAAGCTGCATAATTCCATATTCTATACCGTTATGAACCATCTTCACATAGTTGCCCGCTGAGCCGTTACCCAAAAATTCAACGCATGGTGCATCATCAACTTTTGCAGCAATTGCTTCAAAAATGGGGCGTAATCGCTCATAAGCTACCTTATCACCTCCGGGCATCATACTCGGCCCCCTTCTGGCCCCGCTCTCACCACCTGAGATTCCCATACCAAAAAAGTGGATTCCCTTTGACGAAAGTTCCTGATACCTCCTGTCGGTATCAGAAAAATAGGTATTGCCCCCATCGATTATTATATCGCCCTCATCCAGCAAGGGAAGTAAAGTTCCTATTGCCCCGTCAACAGCAGAACCCGCAGGAACAAGGAGCATTATTGCTCTCGGACTTTCCAGAGATTTAACAAAGGATTCCGGATCAACGGTTGCAAAAATCTGATGGTCTTTCTGTGCTTCATTCTGCAATGAACCTGCCTTCTCCTGATCCATATCCAGCCCGGCCACAGCAAATCCATGATCCGCCATATTGAGCAATAAATTTCGGCCCATCACACCCAGGCCTACTATACCAAAATTATATGTCTTCATTTTCTAAATCTTTAAATATTCTATTTATATCATTCTTCACTACAGTTAAAAATTGAGCAGATTTGATTCGTAGAATAAAGTCTTCCCTGTTAGTACAGAGAAGACTTCGAAGGATAATCCGACTTTCTGATTTATGCTGTGATGGCTTCTTTCAGGGCTTTAGCTGCTGCAGCTGGATCCTGGGCACCATAGATGGCTCCTCCGGCAACAGCTACTGCTGCACCAGCAGCCACGACATCTTTAATCGTGTCAAGATTTACACCACCGGCAATCGAAAAAGGAACCTGTGCCTCGCGGCCCTCACCGATAAGTTTTTGCACGTTATAACCCGGCTGCGCCTGTTCATCAAGGCCAGCATGCAATTCAACAAATGCCACACCAAAGGCTGTAACTTCTTTGGCACGTTGTACACGGTCTTTTACACCGATCGTATCAACTACTACTTTTTTACCGGCTTTTTTTGCTGCTTCTACCGCACCTTTGATCGTGGAATCATCAACAGCACCCATTACGGTTACCAGATCCGCACCTGCATTGAATGCCATTTCTGCTTCTAATGCACCTGTATCAGCTGTTTTCAGATCCGCAAAGACCAATTTATCGGGATGCGCGGATTTCATTGCGGTGATCACTTTTAGACCTTCAGCTTTGATTAAAGGTGTTCCCAGCTCGATGATATCCACATAAGGTGATACTTTTGCAGCCAAATCAAGGGCTGCTTCTGTAGTCAATAAGTCAATCGCTACTTGTAACTTAGTCATAATATAAAATTTTAATATTTATTTAATTGTATTTCTCGTTATTCAAGATTGGCATGTTTCGGCCAGAGTTCCTCTTTTGTCAGGCCTGAATCTCTCCACAGTGTCATAAATACAGCATCAAGGACCAAAAGGACAGACTGTTCAAAGAGACTTCCGGCATACTGACGGGACGCTGATTCTCCAAAGTCCGTCTTCACCGCCGCGTTAACAAGCACCACATGGTCTGAAAGGCTAGCAATTTTGCTATTCGAATCCGCTGTAATGCCAATAACAGTTGCATGTTGTTTTTTTGCCTTTTCAGCGGCGATTACAAGTGTCGGCGTGCTTCCAGAACCGGAGCCTACCAGCAGAAGATCGTCCTTTAAGATGGCGGGCGTAGTTGTTTCACCCACAACATATACATTTAAGCCTAGATGCATAAATCTCATGGCAGCCATCTTCAGTGCTAAACCGGTACGTCCGGCACCTGCAAAAAATATACGGTCCGCTTTCTTTAAATTGTACTCCAGTGTCTGTAGCGATACCGGATTCAGTACTGATGAAATCGCTTTAATTTCATCCAGGATTATATTTAAATTATTTATTGAACTATTCTCTTCCATTTTCTGTAGTAAGGATATTTTATCACCCGATCCTCTGATTTGATAATACAAAGTTATGCTGCCTGAGACGCCTGATATTATACATATAACATTATATAATATACATTTGCGACCTTCCTGACCACTGTAAAAGAGCGGGTTATATTTTAATAATACTGTATTGTATAGGGAGTGGTGTCGCTGAACCCAGAAAAAAGGTAACTGTGCCTGATCAATAACAGTCCAACGCACATTATGGCCTTACCAAACTATTTTACACCTGCTGGTCAAACATTAAATTCCGGAGGTTTAGTTTGCGGATCAATGAAACATTGATTTTCCCGGAACACCGGCAAACCGTGAATCAGTTTTTTAATTATATTTGTGTTACAACCAACTAACAGGAAACTTATGTCAAAAGGCCTTTTTATATTGCACTCAAAGTATATTCCAGCAGGAGACCAGCCGGATGCTATCGCAAGACTTGTTTCGGGAATTGAATCTGGAGCTACCCACCAGACACTCAAAGGTATCACAGGTTCAGGAAAGACCTTTACAATGGCCAACATTATCCATCAGCTAAAGCGTCCGACCTTGATTCTTGCACCTAACAAGACCTTGACTGCTCAGCTATATGATGAAATGAAGCAATTTTTCCCAGAGAATGCTGTTGAGTTTTTTGTCTCATATTACGATTATTTTCAGCCTGAGATGTATCTGCCCGGCAGTGACCGTTTCGTTGAAAAAGACTCTTCCATCAACGAGCATTTGGAAAGACTCCGCCTTTCCACCACAAAATCCCTTATTGAACGCAGGGATACTATTGTGGTCGCATCGGTTTCGTCCATTTATGGGCTTGGAGCACCCAGCGATTATAGCGCATTACAGGTTCGCCTGTCGCTGGGAATGACAGTTCAGATAGACCAGCTGGAGCAGGGCCTGGCACATTTACAGTACAGCCGTACGGAACGTGCCCTGAAACGTGGTAACTACCGGATCGAAGGAGATATCATAAAAATTTTTCCCGCTGATTCAGAATACAGGGCCATACAAATCGTTCTTAGTTACGGGATAATCACTTCACTAAAGTTTATTGATGCCGCTTCAGGCAAAGAGCTTGAAGATATAACAGCGTATTCAGTGTCGCCCAAAACTCTATTTGCACCTTCAAAAATACAGGCAACAGCAGCAGCGGACCAGATTATGACCGAACTTGATGAGCGTGTTGCACAGCTCAACAACGAAAATAGACTGGAAGAAGCTGACCGTCTTTACCAGCGTATTACCGATGATGTGGAAATGCTCCGTACTGCCGGATACTGTTCTGGTATGGAGAACTACGCAAGCTTTTTTAGTGGCCGTGATACCAAACTGCCACCCGTTACCCTTCTGGATTATTTACCGAAGGATGGCCTTCTGTTTATAGATGAATCACACGTCATGATTCCGCAGATTTCGGCAATGTACAAGGGCGATCAGGCGCGTAAAGATACCCTGATAGATTATGGTTTTAGACTTCCTTCATCAAAAAACAACCATCCCCTTAGTTTTGAAGAATTTGAGAAGATCAAACCGCAGACTATATTTGTTTCGGCCACCCCCGGTAATTATGAGCTGAAAGTTTCAGAGGACCGCGTTGTTGAACAGGTTGTCAGACCCACTGGACTTCTCGATCCCATTGTGGAGGTACGGCCATCAGCAAATGATATTGACGATCTGCTGGGCGAAATAAAAAAATGTGTGGATTCGGGCAACCGTGTTTTGATCACCACGCTGACAAAAGCCGCCGCCGAAGAACTCAGTGGCTATATCCAGAGTGAAGGTTTCCGCGTGAGATATCTACACTCGGATTTTAAGACCTTAGAAAGAACTGAAATTCTCAATGATCTCAGAGCCGGAGAATTCGACATCCTGATAGGTATCAGTCTGTTGCGGGAGGGACTCGACATTCCGGAGGCTTCACTGATTGCAATACTTGATGCTGACAGGGCTGGATTTCTGCGGTCAGCAAGTGCACTTATACAGATGATTGGCCGTGTAGCACGTAATGTCAACGGAAAAGCTATTATGTATGCCGACAAGATCACCCCGGCAATGAAGGCAGCTATTGACGAAACCGAAAGTCGCCGAAAACGCCAAATTGCTTTCAACGAAGAAAATCATGTTTCTCCCGTTTCCTCCAGCCGTAGACCAAATGCGGAGGAACCCCGCGAAGGAAAAAACTTCACCCACACAGAAGCTTTTTGTAAGAATCTTGAGGAGCTCTGCGAAAGGATAACTGAACTGGAACGTCAGCTTGTTGCTGCATCAGACGATCATGATGAAAAACTGACAGATGAAATCCGCCTTCAATTAGACGGTCTCTATAGACAGTTCATCTATATCTAAGTATTCGCATCCGATAGTTTTTAACGATACTGAGGGGCTTAGATCCCGCTAAATATATCATACAAAGATGCAATAACGCTGCACTATATAGAATTGCACATTATTTTAATGTGCAATTCTATATAGTGTTGAATTAGTTGTAGGATACTTCTATACGATCAAGTTTAGGAATATTATTTTTGCAAAATGGAAGAAAAATTTATTTTTTATCTGATCCTTGCAGTATTGATTACTCTTTTGATTATTCTGGCAAGAAAGATCAGGATCGCTTATCCTATTTTACTGGTATTGGCAGGATTAGCTGTTAGCTTCATTCCCAGTGTCCCGGTTATAACAATTGATCCCGAGCTAATTTTCATTATATTCCTACCTCCCCTGCTCTACGAATCAGCATGGAATATTTCATGGAAAGAGCTGTGGAAATGGCGCAGGATTATCAGCAGTTTTGCCTTTTTGGTTGTATTCTTCACTGCCTTCGCAGTTGGAGTTACCGCTTGGTATTTTATTCCCGGTTTTACCCTGGCCCTGGGTTTTTTATTGGGTGGAATTGTATCGCCGCCGGATGCCGTAAGTGCGGGGGCAATTCTTAAAAATGTGAAAATACCCAAAAGTTCCGCCGCTATTCTGGAGGGCGAAAGCCTACTGAATGATGCCTCGTCATTGATCATATTTCATTTTGCCATAGCCGCAGTAATGACCGGACATTTTGTTTGGTATGAAGCTTTGGGAAGCTTTTTCTGGATGGTGATCGGTGGCGTGGGAATTGGTATTCTGACAGGAAAAATCTTTATGGAAGTACATAAAAAACTGGATACAGATGTTAATATAGATACCATTTTAACGCTCATTGCTCCCTACATTATGTACCTTGCGGCTGAAGAAACTCACGCTTCCGGTGTATTGTCTGTTGTATCGGGAGGACTGTTTCTGTCCTATAACCAGCATAAGTTTTTGAGCAGTTCTTCCAGATTACGGACAATAAGTGTCTGGAACTGCCTGGGCTTTATACTAAACGGTACAGTCTTTATGATGATCGGTCTTGACCTTCCCCAGATTATTGCAGAGCTTGAAAATGTAAGCATTTCAAAAGCTATCGGATATGGTGTCTTGATTACCGGCGTTGTAATACTTATCCGGTTTATCTCTTCTTATGCCGCCGTAATTGCGACATTCATTGCAAGAAAATTTACGACGGTCGCAGCTGCCCAGAACCACGGATGGCAATTCCCGGTTTTCTTTGGCTGGTCAGGGATGCGCGGAGTGGTTTCTTTAGCTGCAGCACTTTCTATTCCGGTTTATATGGATAACGGTCAGCTTTTCCCGGAAAGAAGCCTCATTTTATTTGTCACTTTTGTAGTCATCCTATTAACTCTTGTTGTTCAGGGATTAACTCTCCCCCTTCTCATTAAAAAACTGAACTTACCTTCCGAAGAAAACGAAATGTCCGAAGAACAGATCAGCGCCAGTCTTTTTAAGGAAATGACAGCGGAAACTGTCCATTACCTCCAGGACAAATACGGTGATAAAATCCAGGATTATCCCCATGTCATGAACATGGTAGCAAAGTGGGAGAAAAAATATAATGATGTCGAAAATGTATGCCGAACTGCTCCGTCCAAAAATCTCTATATAGATCTTTTAGAATTTCAAAGACGTTGGCTGCTGAAAAAAAATGCAGAATACAAAGATCTGGATGAGGATATAATAAAAAAACATCTGATGCGTCTTGATCTTGAAGAAGAAAGACTACAATATTCATCTTTCTAGGATTGTAGTTAGGATTTCATATTTTGTTGATCTTTCTAATGCAGGAATCAGTGCTCAACTGATTCCTGCATTAATTGTCATTCAGGTTTTTAACTTTTCGAGTAAAGCAATAACCTCAATGTTCCTATAATTTCCGCCTTTTCTTATGTTCTTTCTTTTCATTGTCTTTAACTGCTTCCCTGATCGGCTGTTTAAGTCTATTTTCCGAGATAATTTCATCAATTCCAGATTTATTCCACGGCACCAACTCGGCCTTAAAGTCAAGTCTGAGGCCCGTTTCTTTCAAACCTTCCATCTCCTCCCATCCATTTCTTCGGTTCCATCCCACCGGATCAAGGGTTCTTGAATAAGGAATTTCAACAAAAATTAAATCTATGGGGTAGTCCAGTATTTTATCCCATTCTCGATCTCCTATTTCAAAATTTTTGGGATCGTAAGGAAAGGCATAGACATTTTTATCCTCAACATACCAATCCTCCAGATCATCAAAACGTATACCCATTGTTGATAGAACATCTTTAGGCCTTAAAAGATCAATCCTTGCATCTGCATAAAAGATGTGCCCTCCAATTTCAACCGTTGGAAGTTCTCCATGTTTAATTCTTCTTGTCAGTGCCACCTGATCGACCATGAGCTCAAAATCGGTCAGCAAAAGAATTTCCTCAACAGCCTTATTATATTTCTCTGCCATCTGCTTTGGTGCTAGCGTAACAAACTGAGGAGGAGTTATAGTCAGGTTCTGCCTACCCATCTTGTCGAAATGATCAAAGCGATATCCCTCTTCACCTAGATCGATCATGTCCTCTAATGTGTAACGGTTTTCGGGGTTGGCCCTTTCACGAAATTCGAATTTCTCCACATCAACAATAAACTCAATTCCGTAATCTGGATCTGTATAGATCGGTAGTTCTTTTTCCATAACTCAGCTTTTATTATTTTTATTAATTTAATTGCTGAGCTAAATTCTACTGTAGCGTTAAATATTTGGAGAATTGCAGAACATTGAGGTACCATTTTTCCTGAATTTTCCTATCTAATTTCAAAATTTTGGCCTCTTCCCTTTCTTGGGATTCTCTATTGCTGATTTTTCATTTTTGATCAATAATTTTTTAGCTTCTATTTGATCTTGCGAATGATACAGTTCAAGATATTTATTAATGGGAAGAAGTCTGCTCAATATAGAATTACTGGATATATTATTCGCTTTATCGACTAAATTGTCAATATGTTTCATTGCTTCATTTACACCTGACTGCTTCATATTGCTGGCTGAATGTTCAGAAAAAGGAATTATCACCTGTGCATTGTACGGTTTGTTGTTTTTTTCATAGATTATGGTCAGGTCTTTAGCAGGATAGCCAGTGTCATTGCTACTCGCAATAATATAATTTCGGTATTCCTGCAGAGTAAAATCAGGATCATTTTCTGAGATCTGGATCAAGGTCTTCAGATCTGGATTTTTAACTGTAAAATCACTGTTTAATAAAGCGGTTCCATTGATCTGCTGTTGTGACGGTTCGGCAAAATGAAACATTTTAAGATCCTGATAATATAGTTCAAGATCTGTAAGGAAATGAAAATTATTGATAACTGCAATTGGATCTAAGTTTGTAAGATCCGGAACTTTAAACTCTATTGAATTTTCGACCGTTTGATCTCGAAGCAGATCGACGATATGGCCATCATTCATATTGCAGTATAAGTAATAGCAACTTTCATCATCAATAAAATAATCATACCGATACGCTGTTAATTTGATACTATCCATAGCGCCGTTCAGTGGTCGAAGTGAATTAGCAATAGCATCTATTTCATAAACTATACCCGCAATATCAATTTTTACGCGTTCACCGGATACCCTTCGTCTGAGGACCTCCTGATCCACGATGATGTCAAAATCAGTTTTATTTTTAATGTCATCCACGCTACAGCCGTATTTCCGCATCATACCTTCCGGATCAATCTCAGCAATTCTTAGAACGCTTACTTTTACTGTTGACTGAGCAAATTCTTCCTTACTTTTTTCGGATTCATGAAAGATATCATCAGCGGGACCTAAAGATCTTTCCGTAGGAGTATTTTTATTTATTTTACTGTAAAAAAAATCGTAATGGGTAAGATGATCAAGCATTTCGTTGAAAAACAACAAATTATTTTGGATCATTTTTTTCAATTAAAACTAATCTATCAATATCAAATTGAAATTTGGTACCGCATAGTTCAATTTCAGGTAGGTTTGCTTCCATACTCTTTTTATTATTTATGAATATCTAGTTAGATCCCTCTACCCTTTTTCCGGGATTTACTCGGGGACTGTGCCTCATTATTTTCCAGCCTTCTCAAAGCGACCTCAGATAAGATCTGGCCCACAATTTCTTTAATCGGAACGGGAACAGAAACTGAGGCATCTTGCTGGAGGTCTTTTTTATTGGTCACTTCTGCTAACCAATCAATATAACTTCTGGCATCATCCATATTAACAGGTTCCATTTTCCTGTAGCCTGCACTTTTAGAATCATCAAGTCCGATGTAAAATCCGTAATCAGGAAAATCAAGCTTATCATAAACGATTATAATGTTGTCAATTGATTTTTGGGAAACATTATTTTTATGACTGGCTATTATCCGTCCTTTGTATTCTTCGATCACATAATCGGGATCATCCTTTGCTATCATAGCTCCTTTTTTTTATTATTACTGATTAGTGCCTTAAAAATTCAGTATCAGATAAAGTCTCCGATATCAAAATTGTCGAGAGCATTATTCTGGTTCTCTTTCGGAATGACATTATGCTTTTCCGATAACGACTTATCCAAAAGCCTGGCGATCTTCTGCGAAGCCCCATCGATGGACTGTTGCATCATCGCAAGAAACTCCGTTCCCTCCATTTTGTGGAGGATATCACTTGTTTCTTTTTCCTGGGCTGCATCCAGATTGTCCTGCTTCAACAGATCCCCAACTTTTGTAAGTTCATTTAAAGAAACTGCCTGCCCAAATCGGTCATCATCCGCTGGAATATTATCGGTTTCGTCAGGTTCCTCAATATTAGAACTGGAGACATCTTCCTTCTCCAGGTCATTTCTGGTTGGATCTTCGTTGCCCTGATCCGCCTTATTTGTCAACATTTGTTCGATTAACTTTTTCCTATTGGCAAGCCAGACGGGTGTTTTTGCTTTTTCAGGAACTGTGACCTTCCCTATAACATCCGGTTCAGCTATCTGCTCAACCTTTCGAAATATTTTCCGCTGTGGTTTTATGAACCTAACCTTATCGACCAGTAATAGTATAATCACGACAATTAGGCAGAACAATATTACGGTCTGTATTAAAGTTTCCATGACTTAAAAAAGTGGCTTTGATTTGTCCTTGAACTCCCTGACGAGCATTTCTTCAAAAAGCGTGAAATGATGTCTTAATATATTATCCAGTAGCGCATACAACGGTATTTTATCCTCACCGATTACATTGGCGATTCTTGCTAATCTGGTATGATGCTCGCTGCTGACATAAATGCTCTTATCGCCACGTTTTTCCATCAAAGTAGCTGAAAGGAAAAGCGATTCATAACTCACATTTTCATAAGTTACCTGCTGATGAACTTTAACAGTAACTTCAACCTTTCTATTTTGCTTTTTCATTTTATAAAATGGGTTTAAATTTTTTATTGAAATAATCAGTAATCTCATCCCCATATTCTCGGAAATGATTTTCCAGTATATTGTCTATATAGGAATACAGCGTTATTTTGTCCTCACGTGTCAACTGCACTATGCGCAGAAGCCGTTCGTGATATTCCGATCGGATATAGACAACCTTTCCACTCCTCCCGGTTAGAAAACGGTTGACAAGAAACAGTTCTTCGTAATCCATTTTTTTTCCGGATCTTGGTCTGGACTTCTCAACTTTAGGCGTGGGAATTACATCTTTATCGGTGCTTTCCTCCGGATTTGCCGCTGGTAAAGGCTCATCGCCACTCATAATGTTCATCAGGTACTCCTCATCTATGATGGGTTTCTGAAATTCTTTACGATCTTTCTTTATTGCCATCTCAGATATGAATTATTTTTAAAAATTCTTTAACAAATTCATCTACACGCGTAGCTTTCAAAATCTGTAAGTCGGCAGGCAGCAGCGTGGACTTGAAAACATAGCTTCCTGTGTCATCAATTTCTTTCCGAAACCGTTTACTGTCCATGATCCTTGTTGTCATACTCTTTAGCGATAATCCCTCTATTACAGTTTGATAAGAATCATAAAGACCTGTCTTTTCCCTGCCATCAACCTGATTCCAGAATAGAAACAGTGATTGTTCAAGGGCATTTTTGTTCTGTGCGGGAAGTTTCAGAAAAACCTCACTGAATGCCAATGTACTCTCAACGACCAGTCGGTCTGCGGTTATTGGCGAAAAAATAAAGTTCATGCCCTTTAAAGCACCGATAACACCCTGCGTATTTGCAGTTCCGGGGAGATCGAAAAAAATAATATCCGGCTGAACGGAGCTACTCTCACAGTAGTCAAAGGCTTTTTCAAGTGCGTTCTCCGCCTTACACTTAATGATCGGATAAGCTTTCTTATTGATCGAATGGAATTGCTTTACGGCCAGCCTCTTATGAAAATCACTTTCCATAATGGTACGCTTATCTCTTTCGCGCATACCCAGAAGGCTGTGCTGCGGAAAATCGCAATCCAGTACCACGATATTATATCCAAGACGATAATGCAAAACGCTCGCAAGAAGAATCGTCATTGTCGATTTACCAACTCCGCCCTTTTGCGCATAAATGCTTACCTTTAAGGTTTCTTTCTTTTTTTCCATATTATATTATTTTATAGCTTCTTAATTTTATAGTTGTATCAAAGAGCAAGAACCTAAGTTTACAGATGCGTCGTAAAATATATGCATAGTCAGTATTACTGGTTTAAAAATGACCTTGCATAAAGGCTCATATCTTATTTGTAAATCATATGTAGTTCTTAAAATATAGTAGGCTGGTAAAAAAACTTCCTCTATTTATGACCTCATATTTTACCAGTTTTATGCTTTTACGCTTTTATAGTTTTATGCTTTTATACTTTTATGGTTTTAAAACCTAATACTTTTATGCTTTTACAATTACTTGCTTTGTAAGAGGGTAAATTGACCATAGTTCTTACCGACATGCTCTATGCAAAAGAAGGCAACTGTAAGGGCTGTAAAGCAGAAGCTTTACTACCTTTCCTCTTTTTACCTACGGTTTCCGAAAGCTCTTTATGATGCGAGCTTTATTCTATTCTTTCTCATATCTGTTCCCAAGAACAGAGCAAGTTGTGTTTTGAGTGCCTCAAAACTCGTTTTGTGCCCCAAAACTACTTGCTCTGCCGAGGGCTGGGTAATCCTCCGAAGTCGGATTTACCTTTTATGTTGTCTTAGATATCTTATGAATCAGTAGGAAAAACTAGGTTTTTAATGGCTCATGAGCTTGAATGTTCATCGCTTTCAATTAGGTTTTGAAAAAAAGATATGACAGCAAATCGGAAGGGAGGTCGAAAACCCAAAATCGACAAAGCAACCCATCGTTATGTTTTCCGTCTCACGGATACAGAAAACGCAAGGTTTTTATCATTATTGGATCAATCAGGACTTGACAATAAAGCTAAGTTTATTGTATCTCTATTGTTTGAAAGGAAGATAAATTCGGTGATTATAGATAAAGGGGCTATGGATTACTGCACAAAATTAACGCAGTTTTTTGGTCAATTCAGGGCAATCGGGGTAAACTATAACCAGATCGTAAAGATCCTGCACACAAATTTCGGTGATAAAAAAACAGTCTTTTATATAGGAAAACTTGAAGGACTGACTATAGAACTGGCTAATATCTGCCGCGAAGTTTTGATCCTCAGCAAGAAATTCGATAGCGAAATTCTTGCTAAAAAACAAAATTTATGATAGCCAAAATAGGACGTGGCTCAAAAATCTATGGTGCGCTGCTGTATAATCATAGCAAGGTATTGCAGGATAATGCCCAGATTTTACACATGAACAATATGCTGCAAACACCTGACGGAAACTATACGACCGGACAGTTATTTGCTTCATTCATGCCATACCTTGCCGCTAATAAGAACACAGAAAAAACTACGATCCATATTTCTCTCAATCCAGATCCGCATGATATTGTTTCGGATGAAGACTTTATCAACATTGCAAATGAATATATGACCAAAATGGGTTACGCCAATCAACCCTATGTGGTTTTTAGGCACAATGATATTGATAGAACACACATCCACATTGTATCAACAACAGTCGATGAAAACGGAATAAAAATATCCGATGTTTTTGAGAAGAAAAGATCAATGGAGATTTGTCGCCATATTGAAAAAAAATACCATTTAGCTCCCGCAGATCAAAGGATAAGTGGTGGTGAAGGTTTTACCTTTTATCCTGTCGATTATAACATAGGAAATATAAAAAGTCAGATTGCCTCGATTGTACGCTACCTACCAGATTATTATAGCTTTCAGAACCTAGGTAGCTACAATGCTCTTCTTTCACTTTTCAATATTACCGCTGAACATGTAAAAAAAGATTATAGAGGTGAGGTCAAAGAGGGATTAGTTTATAGTGTTCTGGATGCTGGAGGCATTAAAATAGGTAATCCATTTAAAGCATCCCTGTTTGGAAAACAGGCGGGACTTATAGCCCTTCGATCACATTTTGAAAAGAGTAAAATAGTCAGTCCCGAAACTAAAGCAAAAACCAGACAGACTATTTCTACTGCCCAGACGATAATCTCCAATGAAAAGGATTTTACAGCTTATTTAATAGACCAGGGAATCAATACAGTAATCAGAAGAAATGAACAGGGCAGATTGTATGGAATTACCTTTATAGATCACAATACCGGAAATGTATTCAATGGTTCTCATTTAGGCAAACAATTCTCCGCCAATGTATTTCAAGAGCTCTTTTCAGCTAATGACAAAAATGAGAACTTGAAAACCGATCTCTTAACTCGCCAAAAATCTCCTTTGAGTAATACACAATCTCCAAAAGAAGATCTGCATCCTTTATTCGATTTTATGATTAATACCGGAAATATTATAAGTGACTGGGGACTGTTGGATGCGCTATTGCTTAATAATATGGCCGAAGATCCAGAAGAGCAATTATTCGAGTTCAATATGAAGAAAAAGAAGAGAAAAAGTCGCCGGAACAAAAACTAAGATGATAAAAACGAACAAAGCGCTTACCTCAATTTTATGAGAAAAGCACCGAATTGGCTTCGGTGCTTTCGCGCTTTATTTTGACAAATAACTCCTATAGGGATTGGAGTTCTCTAATTTAATGATTATTTTAAATATTTAAATATAGCCCCTGTCCAAATAGTATGTTATTGTAATTATGATATAAGGGAAATTACAAAAATACGCATCAAAACATGCTACATCGGATTAATTGCTTAACGAGAAACTTATTAATACTCATGCATACCTCTTATTTTAAAAGTTACTTTTAAATCTGGGAGTTCCAATATAAGATTGTGTATTGAATTAACGGAACAGAAAGAAAATCAATCCTACTGCCGCTATCGTCATTAGGGCAAAAGTCAAGATGCCCAAAATATTTGAAAGTCTTGTGTTTGTATGCTTTCCCATAATCTTCCTATTATTTGCGATGTGCATAATAACTGCTATCATAACAGGAGCAGTCAAGCCATATACGATTGCCGTATAAAGCAGGGCTTTAATAGGGCTTACACCGAAGAAATCCAGCGAAAGTCCTACAAGAAGTGAAACAATTATAGATCCATAGAACGGTTTCGCTTGGGAGAACTTTTTATCTAAACCTGCCTTCCATCCGAAAGTTTCCGCAAGCATATAAGATTGTGACCCAGCAAGCACCGGAATTGCGAGCATTCCCGTTCCCAGAACTCCTGTAGCAAAAATTAAATAGGTCAGCTTCCCTGCCAGTGGTTCAAGTGCTTTTGCGGCCTGATCCACGGTGTCGATCTTATGGATTCCACCATTAAAAAGAACCGTTCCCGTTGTAAGTATCATAAAGAACATGACCATATTGGATAGCAGCATGCCCAAATTTACATCGGTCTTCATTTCATTTAGTATCTGCTTGTCAACCACGATTGAACCCTTGTGCGACTGATCTTCTGCTTCCATAGTTGTCTGCCAAAAAAAGAGATAAGGGGAAATTGTGGTGCCTAGAATCGCTACAATAATTGAAAGAAAATCTTTGTCAAATTTTATTGTAGGTATCAAGGTTTTTTTTGCGACCAATAACCAGTCCTGACCAACCATAAAAGGTACGATTATATATAGCAATAAACTTAAACACAGCCATTTCAGGATCATTGATATTTTCTGATACGAGTAGTTTATGATAATAAAAAGAAGAATTGCCGTAATAACAATACAAAAGGCTGATACCGGAATTTTAGGCCAGATCATATGGGCTAGAGCCCCCATTCCCTGGATATCGGCTCCGATATTGAGGGTAATTGCAGGAAAACTAAAAAGCAGCATGCTATAAAGGATAGGCTTCGAGTAATGTTTTTTTAGTGTTACTGTCAACCCTTCGCATGTTACCAGACCAATCCTCGCACACATACCCTGTATGGCAGCCATCAGTGGAAAAGTAAGCAGCGCAGTCCACAAGGTGGACAGACCAAATTGTGCACCTGCCTGTGAATAGGTCGCAATCCCCGAAGGATCGTCGTCACTGGCGCCGGTTATCAGTCCAGGACCTAATTTTTTAAAAAAACCCAGGATTTTTGAGTCATTCTTTGCTTTTGACATAGGTATATTTTAAATCGGTTTACTCACAATTAATTGTATTAAAGATATCAAAAATTACGCCTCATAACATGGTCAATAAAGCTAGCTCAAATTTTAATAGTCAGTTTGCCAAGAAAAGCTCTAACCCGACCAAGATACTGCATTTTAACTGTTTATTTTAATTAGAGTTTTTTGACTATTCTCCAATTGTCATTCTTCTTATTATATTGCAAAAACCAACTTCCGCCGGGAAGCTTTTCCTGCGGTCCCGCGGAATATTCACCAACTTTAATTACTACTCTATTTACATGGACTTCGGAAATTTCTGCATATGCTTTTTCACCTCCGCGAAATTCAATAATTGCAGGTACGGATTTTTGCCCAATCTCAGGATCGAATAAAAATTGTGCAGTACCACCAATCTGAATAGTGACATCGTCAAAAATAAGCCCGTTCATAAATGTAAAAAATATAAGTTCGATAAATTTCGGAATGATCTTTCAGATCAGTCGAAAGATCAATAGACCACGTATTTTATTAGCGCATCTTATAAACAATTGTTCAATGAATTTGTTTTTGAAATTTGTTATAATACAATAAATAATACCTTATCAGAATTTCTTAAAATCTAGCTGAATTTGCATTCCCTTTATCGGTCTAATATTTGTATTCTCATGCTGGCGGCTTAGGTAGAATGGAGTGTTAATTGTCAAAAAGTTTATTATTCATGGTAATTGATGAGAATTTACTAATTAAATACGGTGCTATTTTTCACCATTACGCTGCAAAAGAAACAATTTTTAGCCGAGGTGATAACCCAGCGGCCTATCTGCAGATCAGTAAAGGAACTGTAGAGCTCAATAACTATCATGAAGATGGAAAGGAATTTACCTTAAATATCCTATCAGCAGGTCAAAGTATCGGAGAATCACTTCTGTTTGGAGGGAATCATTATCCAATGAACGCTGTAGCAAAAGATGAATGTTCCATACTGTATTTACCAAAAACACAATTCTTACAGCTTCTGGATGAAAATAAAAGTATTGTATTCAGACTTTTAGGGCATCTATCAGATAGATTGTTTTATAAATACACCATGCTTTTTGGTAACTCAGCAAACGAGCCGATCCCTAAAATACTGGCTCTTCTGGATTATTACAAAAGATCTGCGTCTGTGGAAGGACAGTTTTCTTACTCTTTTCCCTTGACAAGACAGCAAATTGCAAATTTGACGGGACTGCGTGTAGAAACTGTAATCCGTACCGTTAAAAAAATGAATGAAGAAGGACTAATACTTGTTAAGGATAGAAAGATCTTTTATTAATGCCTGATAAAAAAACTGCGTTAAATGAAAAGAAATCAATCGAATTTATATCACCTGATGTTATATAAATATTTGATTGCCAGCTTAAGGTTTAATTAAAAATCGAAATACTGAATTGTAATCTTTTAAACTATTATTATGACAGACAACAAATCAAAAAAAGGAAAATCCGACAGAAATAAAGTAAGCGGATCAGAGAATTACGAAATCCAATATTTTAAGGAAAAAATGGGTGTGAGTTCCCAGGCAGTTACAGGAGCTATACGGGCTACCGGATCAAACGATAGAAAAGTGCTAACAGATTATTTGAAGAAGCGTCACGGAAAGTAAAACCTTGTTTTTCATTAATTCGAATAACATTTAAATTATAAAGCTATGGGATTATCTAAATATCGCCAAAAACGTTCGGAGGAGAAAACCCCTGAGCCTTTTGGCGGGAAGCCGAGTGGGAAAGAGTTACGCTTTGTAGTACAAAAACATGATGCTTCCCATTTGCATTATGATTTTCGTCTGGAAATGGACGGCGTTTTAAAAAGCTGGGCGGTTCCAAAAGGGCCATCGTTGGACCCTGAAATCAAACGTCTGGCCATGATGGTCGAAGATCATCCGTATGATTACCGCAATTTTGAAGGCATCATCCCTAAAGGACAATACGGTGGCGGAACAGTGATTGTGTGGGACGAGGGAACCTATGAAGCCGTTGATTTTGAAGGGGAAGATCTTAAAAAGATGGAAAAAAGTCTGCTCCATCAGCTCTATTCAGGAAAAATAAAATTCAAACTCAATGGCAGTAAGCTCAAAGGTGAGTTTGTTCTTGTGAAGGCCCATGGAAGGGGCGAGAATGGATGGCTATTATTTAAGCTTGATGACAAATATGCCACAACAGATGATGTTACACTTAAAGATAAATCCGTTATTTCAAAAAAGACCATTGCCCAGATGGAAAAATCTCCGGACAGGGTGTACGGGAAAAATATCATCAAGAAAGATACCACAGTAAAGGATAAAAAGTCCACCGCAAATGAGGCCGCTGAAATAATAACAGATCAGTTGGAGGCTGTATCTGCAGACGGAATAAAAGCATCGAAAAAAGTTGCCGAATTATTAAAAAAGGCACCCAAACAGGCTTTTTATACCACTGTGGAACCTATGCTTGCTACCCTTGTCGATAAACCTTTTGATGATGAAGGCTGGATTTATGAAGTGAAATGGGACGGCTATAGGGCCGTAGCATTTATGAAAGATAGTAAGGTAGAGCTTAAATCGCGCAATGATAAAAGCTTTAATGAAAAGTTTTATCCGGTATATGACGCGTTAAAAGATATGGATCTTGATGCAATCATTGATGGTGAGGTTGTTGTACTCTCCAAAAATGGTACCGCGAATTTCGGTTCATTACAGAACTGGCGGAGTGAAGCGGACGGCGATCTGGTTTATTATATATTCGATATCTTATGGTACAAAGAGAAAGATCTTACGGAATTAACACTTTGCGAGCGTAAAGCCATATTGAAAGAAATCCTGCCTAAGAGCAATAATATATTAGTAAGTGAACATTTTGAAACTTCCGGTATTGCTTTCTTGGAGGAAGCCAAAAAACTCAGTCTTGAAGGGATTATGGCCAAACGGAAAGACAGCATTTATCATATCCATAACCGTTCACGCGATTGGCTCAAGATAAAAGCCAATAAGCGGCAGGAAGTAGTCATTGGCGGATTTACCTTAAACGACGATTCCAGCAAACTCTTTAGCAGTATCCTCGTTGGCGTATATGAAGGTAAAAAACTGGTCTATACGGGTAAGGTAGGCACCGGGTTCAATGAGAAAATGCAGAAAGAAATGATGTCGCAATTCAAGCCTTTGATTTCAAAGAAAGTGCCCTTTGCCGAAGAACCCGATGTCAATAAACCTTCGCGGTTCAGACCCAATCCACCCCATGCGACCGTAACATGGCTTAAACCCGAACTTGTCTGTGAGGTAAGTTTTACGGAAATGACCAGCGATGGGGTAATGCGGCATCCATCATTTGATGGTATGCGGGAAGATAAAAGTGCTAAGAAAGTCGTGCTTGAAAATGAAGAACCTATTGAAGAAATAATCGAAGAGGATAATACAAGGTCAATTGTACCTTCACGATCTGACAATGGCCGTAAGACCTTGCTGAATCCTAAGGATAAGACGCAGGTCAGAAAGATCAATAAGCACGAACTAAAATTTACCAACCTGGACAAAATATTCTGGCCGAAAGAAAAAATTACGAAAAGGGATCTGATCAACTATTATTATCAGGCAGCACCATTTATCCTACCTTATCTAAAAGGAAGGCCACAGAGCATGAATAGGTTTCCAAACGGAATAGAGGACGAAGGTTTCTATTTTAAAAATGTCACTGATACAGCACCCGAATGGGCCGATACTTACTTGTATCACAGTGATTCTGATGATAAAGACAGGCATTATCTCGTCGGAAAAGACGAGGCGACATTACTGTACATGGCCAATTTGGGATGCATCGAAATGAATCCCTGGAACAGTACCGTCAAAAAGCCGGAACATCCCACCTATTGCATCATCGATCTAGATCCTGACAAGAATTCGTTTGATCAGGTAATTGAAGCAGCACAGGTTACTAAGCAAATTCTTGATGACATGGGCGTACCCTCATATTGTAAAACGAGCGGCTCAACAGGATTGCATATATACATCCCATTAGGTAATAAATATACCTATGAACAGTGCAAGGAATTTGCACGTGTTATTGTAACGCTGGTGCATCGAGAGCTACCTGATTATACCAGTCTTGAACGTGCTATTAAAGATCGTAAGGGGAAAATGTACCTTGATTTTCTACAGAACAGGCCGCATGCCACTATTGCCTCGGTTTATTCCGTTCGACCTAAACCTGGTGCCACTGTATCAATGCCTTTGCATTGGGATGAAGTCAAGAAGGGCCTAAAAATGTCTGACTTCCATATTTTCAATGCGATAGAACGAATGCAGTCTGAAGGTGATATTTTTAAACCTGTTCTTGGTAAAGGTATCGATCTAAAAGCTGCAATAGAAAAATTTTCGGATAATCAGAAATTAAACAAATAATAAAGAAATTATGAACGTAAAACGGATATTCGGAACTATTCTGACAATATTAGGGATAGGAGGATTAATTTACACAGGCTATGAGCTCATCATGAAAAGCACCGCTTATACGAACTTGGCGGTAGTTGGTATCTTGGCGCTTATTTTCTTCTCTTCTGGAATAAGTCTTGTCAAGAATACCAAAGATGAGTCTTAAGAGTGATTTAATATAAGCGTTATGAGACATATTAACTTTGACAATACACATATTTATATAGGTTGTCTGGGAAAGTTTAATTTTCGACCGTTAATGGAATGCGTGTATATGGAGGTAATTATTGATTTTTCAGATGGTGCTATTTCCACGGGTGATATCGAGGTAATTGAGCCGGATCAAATTAATATGTATGTTGCTCCCTATACAACTGTCGCTGGAACTGCCATAGCAGCCAAAGCATGGGTTTTACAGAATATTGAAAAATCGGATGTTTGGAAGGTAACTGAAAAATATATCGATAGATAACCAAAATTAAATGCATGAAACACGCAAGTCATCCAAAGGATCATGAGTAATATTTGTTTCTGGATCAAAACATTGTTAACGAGGTACTGCGCGGGTGAGGAAATTCTTTTATTTTTTTCCAGATCCATCTCTTAGATTAAGATCACCGTACTCGTACATTGTCTTGCATAAGCTTTCATTTTTGTTAGAATCACAATTTAAAATATAGATTGTCGACAGGCTAACGTTTTAAATCATATCTTATATTGGTAACCAAGAATAAATTAGTTAATAGGTCTAATTACGGTCGAATGTTACGACTATTACCTGAAAATTACTTTTAACTCGAGAAGAGCTTAAATTGGTATATTAATTGTATTTTTTTGTATTCAGTTATTTATAAACCACTTAAAATATATATACAATGTGCAACGAAAAAAATAACAAAACGGGCTTGGTTCTGGGAATGCTGGCAGGTGCTGCTATTGGAGCGCTTGTAGGGCTCCTATTTGCTCCAGATAGTGGACAGGAAACCAGAAAGAAAATAAAAAAGAAATCAGAGGATTTAAAAGATCAAGCGAAGAATACATATGGTGAAGTTACCGAAGCTGTAAAAGATCAGTATAACAATGTTTCCTCAAATATTAAAGACACGGCAAACAATGTAGCCAGTACGGTAGCCGAAAGTTTCGATAAACTTAAAGGCAAAATGGCATCCAACCTAGAAGATGCTAACGTACAGGCCGGGTCAAAAGAAAATGATCTTAAAAAATAGTATTTACTATATCTGGACAAGTGGATAACGACATCTTATCCACTTTTTTTCCTCGTTCACATGTAAGAATAATCACACGAAGATTCGATACCGTAATGAAATCGCACGCCAGATATCATTGGCCAGCTCCCGGTCATTACCATGTTCAAAACGCCACTTTCCCTCCTCTTTAATCATTTTCTGAACAACACCATCTAAAAGTATGCTTATTTCCTTAAGATCTTTTTTCAGATCCTTTTTAAGTAGAATGACCTGATAATCCTTTAATTTATAAGTTACCCGGAATACCTGTTTGTCAAAATGCTCCTCATATTTGCCAATTGTGTCCTGCATAGAAAAAAAGTTACGTGTAAAATTCTCCCTAATTATATGAATTTTACAGCAAAATATAAATACTTCAATCGATTACTGATTCCGAAAAGTCTATTTTAAAAAATTGGTGTGTAGAAATTTTCAGTGCAACTGCGATATTGTCACATCTCATGTACCTAAAAAAAGAATTCAGCGACTTGTGGCCCGTTATCTTCATGAGGTCAAACGGACTTATTCCAGCGAGATAGCCATTAGTTGCAAAGGTTCTCCTTGCAGTATGACTACTTGTTAATGATGAAAGCTTTACAATTTTTTCCGTTTTCTTCGCTCCTTGCGTTCTAAAAAAAACAACGTCTCTTTCAATTGTAGACTTTTCAACTATTTTCTTTAGCGTAGTATTATAGTGCGATTCCGAAAATCCTTTTTGTAGGGAATTACCGTATTTTCTAAAGATCTGCATAACGATTATTGCGGCCGGAATAACGACAGGACTACCTTTTTTGCCCGTTAATATTTCGAAAAAAACATGCCCATCCAATGTACGTTGCCGTACAGCGATATTTTTTAAAAATTTAAACATATCTCCAACTCGCAGACCTAAGAAACACTGACAAATAAAAATATCGAGGACTTTTTTCTGGCCATTTGGCAATGATAAATTATACAATGTCCTTAATTCCTCAATACTTAAAGCGATTGCCGTGGTAATTTCCATCGGGTATTTTCCACGTTCTCCACAGTAATCAATTAATTTTTCACCGCAGAATCTTCTTATCCAAAATCGAAGTCCGTTAAGTCTTCCTGAAATAGTATTTTTAGCCAGGTTTTTTTCAAGCAAAAATTGATGGAAATCGCCTACAAGTTCTTTATTTACGTCTTCCATTCTAAGTAGACCACGCGTAGCAACTACAAAATTATGTACGACACGGATGTTACTGCGCATACTCCGAATTGTGGATGCACTATATAAATCCCCGTCTTTCTTTTTCACAATTCCCAATTCCATATCATCCATCACATTCCGACAGCGATCAATAAAACATCCCATTATCTTTTATTTAGTAATATTTAACTCCAATAAACGCTTTCTTAAAATTTAAAGGCTCCAAAGATATAACGGTAATACAATATATGCAATGCATAACATCTGATATTAATCAGCTACATATCAATTAACTAATCCCCAGAATTGAGACAATATAGGTCTTTATAGGTTTCTGTAGTTCACATTGAAAAATAGTCATAGCCATCCTTATATCTATGCTGAAAACAGTTTATTATGCAAGAAGACGATTTACGGGGATTAGCCAAGATTATGGCCTTTATGCGCGCAGTAAGTATCTTATTGGTACTGATGAATTTCTATTGGTTCTGTTATTCTTCCTTTCATGAGCAGGGATGGACCCTTGAAGTTTTGGAGAGGATATTGAAGAATTTTCAGAGAACCTCAGGCTTGTTCTCTAATTCTTCTTACAGCAAGTTGTTTGCCCTGATTTTATTGGCGCTCAGCTGTTTGGGCACAAAAGGGGTGAAAAATGAAAAGATAAAATGGAGAAAAATAAATACCTGTCTAATCATAGGTTCAATCTTGTATCTCTTAAATTTCCCCATTCTCCAAATTTCTGCGTCGCTATATATGCTAACAACCTCTGCCGGATTTATCCTACTTATGGTTGCCGGATTATGGATGAGCAGACTGCTTAAAAGCAGGTTAATGGACGACCCTTTTAACAACGAAAACGAAAGTTTCTTACAGGAAACCAGACTTATCGAAAACGAATATTCGGTCAACTTACCTACCAAATTCTACTATAAGGGTAAATGGAACGATGGATATATTAATGTGGTGAATCCTTTTCGTGCAGCAATCGTTGCTGGGACGCCAGGATCTGGAAAAAGCTATGCTATAATCAATAATTATATCAAGCAACACATCGAGAAGGGATTTTCAATGTATGTTTTCGATTTTAAGTTTGATGATCTTTCTGTCATTGTATATAACCATTTGCTGAAGCATTATGATAAATATAAAGTCAGACCACAGTTTTATGTCTTAAACTTTGACGATCCACGTCGCAGCCATCGTTGTAATCCTTTAAGTCCGTCATTTTTGACAGATATATCAGATGCATACGAATCAGCATATACCATAATGTTAAACTTAAATAGAACATGGATTCAGAAGCAGGGCGATTTCTTTGTTGAATCTCCCATAATACTACTTGCTTCAATTATCTGGTTTCTTAAGATTTATCAAGACGGGAAGTATTGTACATTTCCTCACGCTATTGAACTTTTGAACAAGAAGTATGCAGATCTTTTTACCATACTTACAAGTTATCCCGAACTTGAAAACTACCTAAGTCCATTCCTTGACGCGTGGGAAGGTGGAGCTCAGGACCAGCTCCAAGGACAGATCGCATCGGCTAAAATACCATTATCAAGAATTATATCTCCAAAACTCTATTGGGTAATGAGCGGAGACGATTTTAGTCTTGATATTAACAATCCCGACGCTCCCAAGATCTTATGTGTAGGAAGTAATCCTGATCGGCAAAATATATATTCAGCTGCTCTAGGACTTTATAATTCAAGGATTGTCCGTTTAATCAACAAAAAGAAGCAATTAAAGTGCTCCCTAATTATCGATGAGTTGCCACAAATATTTTTTCGGGGACTAGATAATCTGATCGCAAGTGCCAGAAGTAATTTAATATCGGTCTGCCTGGGATTGCAGGACTTTTCAATGTTAACAAGGGATTATGGCGATAAAGAATCTAGAGTAATACAAAACATTGTTGGTAATATATTCGCAGGACAGGTTGTTGGGGACACTGCAAAAACCCTTTCAGAAAGATTTGGGAAAATTGTACAAAAAAGACAGTCCATAAGTATCAATAGAAATGATACAAGCTCATCCATTTCAACGCAGCTGGATAGCCTGATTCCCGCATCTAAGATTTCAACTTTATCACAGGGAATGTTTGTAGGCGCTGTTGCTGACAATTTTGGGGAGAAAATAGACCAAAAGATATTCCATGCCCAGATCGTAGTAGATAATGAAAAAGTTGCCAATGAAACCAAGAATTACATACCGATTCCACAGATTCGCTCCTTTCTTTCAGAGAAAGGAGAAGATAGTATGGAGAAAGAAATTGATGAAAATTACCGCCAGATAAAACTTGATGTTTCAATCATAATTGCGAATGAGATTCAAAGAATTGAAAATGACCCAGAATTGAAACATATAATTAAAAATTCCAAAACCTGACAAAAGATATACTAACATGTAGTATCTACCAGCAGTTTTCTAAATATTATTGAAATGAAATTTTGACAAAACCTATATAAATATTAAAAAAAATACACGATATAGATGTATGTAACAATTTTTATGACGTTTTAAATTTAGTATTAAAAGAGTATCTCGAACCATTATAAATGGTATTGCTACTTATCACACAATTATGACCGACTAAAACATTTTGTTACATAATCAATGACCGCACTTACATATTCTGTGTATGTATAAGGGTTTTCCAGCTTAGGTGATTATGCCATACGTCCTCCATAATAAGACGCATTAAAAGAAACATTATAAATCCTTTCTCAGAAAGTTCTACTGCATAAAAAACGGCTGTCTGTTCATTAATTTCACCAACTTGGATGAGAGACAATGACCGAAGGGTACTTTTTGCTCTTGTCAAAACCTTAGATAGAAAATTAACATTAAGAGCGTAATTCCTCGAACATTTCCGTTTTTAATATTCATCATATTGGTTCTATTTTAGAAAACAAATTACTTAAAAAACGATACTTTTTACGGTTTTTAATATTTTAACTAGCATGGGGAACAATGTTTGTTCTAGTTACTTACGCTAAACTTAAATATTTGAAATTATGGAACAAAAAACAAAAAACATTGGGCAGAATGACGCAAAAGTAACTGACTATATAGGAAACGTAGTAGAAAATATCGCGAGTGTCATTTCACACAAACTGCATCCTATGATCGAGCAATACGCTCAATTATTTGCACACGGCGACAGAACACCTGTATTAAGAAGACCGGACGAATATGGGATGGAATACGAAGATGTATTCTTTCCTTCACTAGACGGAGTACCACTGGAAGGATGGTATATACCAACAAATTCAAATAAGCTTTTAATTATAAATCATCCCATGCCCTGTAATCGATATGGTTATCCAGGTCATTTGCCACCTTGGAATATTATGTTCGGCGGCTTTGAAGTAAACTTTCTTCCAGAGCTAAAACACTTGCACGATGCCGGTTACAACATCCTTACTTATGACTTACGTAATCACGGTTTAAGCGGGCAAGGAAATGGTGGCATTTCAGGCCTAGGACAATTTGAATGCCGTGACGTAGTCGGTTCAGTCCGGTATGCTAAAAGCCGTAAAGATCTTGCTGATATGACAGTTGGAATTTATAGTAGATGTATGGGATCTATTTCGACCGTAATGGCCATGGCTAAATTTCCCGAAGATTTTACTAACATAAAGGCCGCATTGTTCCTAAATATTGTTTCTGCTCGTTCCTTTATTGAAGCAGGTGCGGAAATGATCAATGCTGACCCTGACAAAGCAGCACAACAATTAGATGAACGACTTCATCAACTAACAGGTTTTCACTTAAAAGACGAAACACCAACACCATATGCTAAATACGTTAAAGTACCAACCATGATGGTTCAGCTCCGAAGAGATTTTCTGGTTAAGGCAGAGAAAGACGGTAATGAAATTTTCGAAGCTTTAGGGACAGAAGAAAAAGAACTACTTTGGATCGAAGAAAGTAATCAGCGTTTCTATGCATACAATCACTTCGGTCAACATCCTGAAAAGCTCATAAACTGGTTTAATCGTTACATGAAATAGATTGACCACCAAATCAATAACCCATAAAAACAAGCCGTCATTTCAATTTATGATGATATGTTTTTATGGGTTAATATTACTGGCGTCTGAATACTTTTAGAGAAATTCGCTTTTTGTACGCTTCAATGGGGCCAAAAGTTCTATTAAAACGAATATTTTCAACTCGCTCCGATGATGAAAAATACCGCAATTCCTACAAATATTTGTTCTTCCTAAACATTCCATGTACGAAATTCAAGAGTAGCTATCTACTATTGTTTCTGTGAGAGTTGAGATATATCTTTTACTTCCAGAATATGTTTCGAAGAACCACCAAGCGATACATTGATCATCGCCATTCCTACTTCTTTCAGCGTCAGAAAGAAAGTTTTACTGAACAATCTCAAAAAGGGATAAATAGCATTAATGAATTTATAAAAACCTTTTGCATTCTTTGCTCCAGCTGTAGGCTGCATAAAAGCAGGCCGGAAGTTATATGCATCTAATGACAGCTTCATCAAATCATTTTCGGTCTTTCCTTTTACCCTTGCCCACATTTGCTTTCCTTTTTCGCTGCTATCCGTTCCGCCTCCTGAAACATAACAGAAAGTCATTCCCGGATTAACCAGTGCAAGTGTTTTAGCAAATCCCAGGGTGAGATCATAAGTCACTTTCTTATAGTCTTCTTCTTTCATTCCCACCGATGAAACCCCAAGACAAAAATAACAGGCATCATATCCTTTTATTTTCTCAATTAAACCAGAAATATCACTTAAGTCTGCCTGTATAATTTCTTCAATTTTAGGATGGGTATAACCACTTGGATTGCGGTTGATCAGCAGGATCTTTTCTACTTTTTGATTGACAATGCATTCCTGCAATACTCCTTCACCTACCATTCCAGTAGCCCCTGTAATGATTACTTTTATTTTTGATTTCATCAGTGTTACTGTTTTCTATATATCCCAATATGATTTATCAATGATTTTTCTTACAACATTGAAAAATCACATCAGGAATTTTTAATGATTATACCTTCTGTTTTCTGATTGAATATGAAAACCTGTAGGTTCTTAAAATGTACTATGATCCAAAATGTGTAGTCAATGTTGCGGAACCTAAACTGGTATAATAGATCGCCGCACCCACTGCTGCTCCACTAGAGTTTTCTTTTATATCCAGCTTATCTACACTTAAAGCATGAATAGTGAAAATATAACGGTGGCTCTGTCGTTTTGGCGTTCCTGCCCCGTTATAACCGGAAACTCCAAAATCTGTAATGGTTTGCAAAACACCTGCAGGTAAAACGCTTCCCGTATTTCCGGCACCTTCAGGAAATTCATGAACATTGGAGGGGATATTCGCTACTACCCAGTGCCACCAGCCTGACCCCGTTGGGGCATCAGGATCATACATTGTTATTGCAAAACTACGGGTACCTGCAGGGGCACCATCCCAGGATAAATGTGGCGAACGATTATCACCGCTATACCCCATTCCGTTGATCACTTGCTCGTTAGGGAGTAAATCACCGTTTTTGAAGTTTTTACTTCTTAATGTGAGTGCCATACTATTAAATTTTTAAATGATTGTGTTATTTCAATTGACAGTTCATTTTTAATCAAGATTACAAGATTGGTTTTCCAACAACTGTCATTCTCTATTTAGTTATATCAAATGTACAAACAGCCCGCTCTTTGACACGAAAACATTTCACTTAATAAAAGATACATTTTACTGATTTTTTGTTTTTAGTTTTTCAAAGATTTCATATCAATCACGAAACGGTAGCGAACATCCCCTTTTTCCATTCTTTCAAAGGCTTCATTTACATTTTGGATATCGATCATCTCGATGTCTGATACAATTCCTGTTTTGCCACAGAAATCTAACAATTCCTGAGTTTCTGCAATGCCTCCGATGACAGATCCCACTACAAAACGTCTCATATATAATGGAAGAGTGCTGAATTTCTTTTCAAAATCACCAAAATATCCTACCAATACCAATGTTCCATCGGTTGCCAGAGTGTGCATATAGGGTGTGATATCATGATCGTAAGGAACGGTATCAATAATCAGGTCAAATTTTGCGGCAACAGATTTCATATCCGCTACACTGGTAGATATCACCACATGATCTGCTCCAAGTCTTGTAGCATCGGAAGCCTTCTCAGCACTTCTTGAGAACAGGGTAACTTCTGCTCCAAGCCCTTTTGCCAGCTTAATTCCCATGTGTCCCAATCCTCCAAGACCAATGATGGCTACTTTTGATCCTTCTCCTACTTTCCAGTGTCTTAGTGGTGACCAGACAGTGATTCCTGCACAAAGAACAGGTGCGATAGCAGCTGCATCTACATTTTCAGGCACTTTCAGAACAAAATCCTCATCTACTACAATCTTTTCTGCAAATCCACCATACGTTGAGCCTCCTAGATGCTTATCAACCCCACCATAAGTTACGGTAAAACCGTTCAGGCAATATTGCTCCAAATCTTTCTGGCAATTCGGGCATGTTCTGCATGAATCAACCAGACATCCTACGGCAACAAGATCGCCAATACTATATTTAAAAGCTTCATTACCTACTTTTGTTACCCTTCCAACAATTTCATGTCCCGGGACAACCGGATAGGTAGAACCTCCCCAATCATTTCTGGATTTGTGTAAATCCGTATGACAAACTCCACAATATAAAATCTCAATTTCTACATCTTTAGGTAGAACTTTACGACGCTGAATATGCATTTCTTCCAAAGGAATATCCTGTGCTGCTGTACCATATGCCTTTACTGTAAATGAATCCATATTTTTGTTTTTTTAATTATTCTGATGTCGAAGACATCTTGATTTATACAGGTACAAATCTAAAAGCATTGGCTCTTTGAATGAGTATACAAATTACTTTTTTATAGAAACATTTTACTGTTGCAAAAAAATCCTGTATGGATTACCTTCATTACAAACCTGTAAATTGTTTCGTTCTTACTGTAATAAGTTTCATTACCTCATGAAGTATTTGCTTATTTTTGAATAAATAATACAATGGCGAAATCCTATAACATATCATCCTTTTTAAAGTACATTAATGTACAAGGCTCCAGTAGTGATGCTATCCAAGTCATTCATTATGATGAGCATGAGAATTTACTTTTAAAATCTCCTTCTGTAGAACTGGAATTCTACGTGATTGCCATCAAAAATAATATTGCAGTACAGCCTCCGGTTGAAGAAATGTCAAGCTCCTGTCTTTTCCTGGATAAACCGGGAAATAATATGGAATGGGATCTGGAACATCCTTTTATAGGATATGGAATTTTTGTTAATCCAAAACTGCTAGATAAATATGCAAAAGATTATACATTTACTGGTTATACTCGCCATGAAGCATTATTTCTGACTGATCGGGAAAGTAAAGTCCTGTATGATCTTTTTATAAAAGCTTATGAAGAATATCAGCGGGAAGATTTCTCGCAGGATATTTTGGTATCGTATGCTGTTCTCATTCTTTCCTATACTCAAAACTTTTACGAACGTCAGTTTGAATCGAGAAGTAAAGTTTATAATAAAGTAGTTGCCGATTTTTATAAGGATCTGGATTGGTATTTTGGAAAAGATTATGATATAGATACCTTTCCTACTGTTTCTTATTTTGCAGACAGAGCGCATCTTTCTGTCAATTATTTTGGAGACGTCATTAAACATTTTACAGGGCAATCTCCCATAGAACACATTCATCAGTATATCATACAATCTGCAAAGGCTAAACTTAGAGATACAAAGCTTACTATTAATGAAATAGCGTATAGCTTAGGTTTCGAATATCCCACCTATTTTACCCGGTTCTTCCGGAAAAAAACAGGAATTTCGCCCAAGGTATTCAGAAATCAGTAAAATGTTTCCGTTTTAAAGTATTTTGTTTTCAAATAGAGCATCAACCTCATCATAACTTTGTCTTATCAAAATGAACAAACATTTAATAAGATACAATATGAAACCAGAATCAATATACTTTAAGAATAAGGAACTGAGTATAGCCGCTAATCTCTATACTCCGGAAAACTTTGATGCCACAAAAAAATATCCTGCTATTGTGATAGGTCACCCTGCCGGAGGAGTAAAAGAACAAACCGCAGGAATCTATGCCGAAAAAATGGCTGCGAAAGGATTTATAACTCTTGCTTTTGATGCTTGTTACCAAGGAGATAGCGAAGGAACACCACGCCATCAGGAAAACCCAAATTTCCGAGTAGCGGATATAAGTGCAGCGGTGGATTATTTAACCACTTTACCTTATGTAGATGCTGGTCAAATAGCAGGAATCGGAATCTGCGCCAGTGGCGGATATTTCGTAGCCGCTACGACACAAGACCATCGTATTAAGGCTTTGGCAACCGTGAGTGCAGTTGATATCGGTGAGATGTACCACAAAGGATGGAATGGACAGGGAGGAACAGTGAATATTCCTGAAACACTGAATTCCGCCAATAACCAAAGAACAGCAGAGGCTAATGGAGCTGATCCCATTTATTTAAACTGGGTGGGTGAAAGAAATGAAGCCTGGGGAAAAGAAGCCACTGATGGATATGACTATTACAAAACTCCAAGAGCACAGCATCCTAATTCCACAGGAGAATATCTGTTAACAGATTTACCGGGTCTGATTGCATTCCACGCATTTGACCGTGTAGATACTCTACTTACCCAGCCTTTACTTATCATAGCCGGAAGTAATGCCCTTTCAAAATGGAACAGTGATTTTCTGTATGAAAGAGCTGCCAGCAAAACAAAAGAACTTTTTATAGTAGACGGAGCCAATCATTTTGATCTGTATGACGTATCCACTTATGTAGATCAAGCCGTTGACAGAATCAACACCTTTTTTGAAACTACTCTAAAAAGCAATTCATAAAACAAACAAATTTTATAACAATTAAAAATATTAAAACATGAAAAAGTCAGTAAAATTCAAAGCATTGTATTGGGATATAGCAGCAGATCTAATATTCCCGCCAGATTTCGATGAAAATAAAAAATACCCTACCATCATCAGTACGCACCCTATCGGAAGCTGTAAAGAACAGACTTCTGGAAATGTCTATGGACAGGCATTTGCTGATGCAGGATTTGTAGTTTTAGTTCCAGACGCTTCTTTTCAGGGAGAAAGTGGTGGTGAACCGAAATTTTTAGAAGATCCGTCATTCCGTGTAGAAGATTATAGCTATGCCTGTGATTATCTAGTGACTCTTCCCTTCGTAGATGAAAAGAGAATCGGAGTTTTAGGAATTTGTGGTGCAGGAGGCTACTCTATCAATGCTACAATGAAAGAACGTCGTATCAAAGCTGTTGCAACAGTAACCGGAGCTAATTATGGTCGTGTAATGCGTGAATTCGGTGATCCGATTGCTAATCTTGAAGCGATTGCAGAACAGAGAACAGCAGAAGCAAGAGGAGCTGCTTTAAGAGTGGATCAAGGGCTTTACCCTACTTATGAAATGGCTAAAGCTGACAAGAATGCAGACATTGATCTTCTGGAAGCTACTGAATATTACCGTACTTCCCGTGGAGAAAGCGCCAATGGGGTAAACAAAACATTATTCTCTCATAATGCAGCTGCCCTAACCTGGGATGCATATAACCTTGCTGAAAAATTACTAACCCAACCGTTATTAGTCATTGTGGGACGTAAACCAGGAGCATTCGGAGCATACAGAGATGGATTTGAAATCATCCGCCGTGCTGCTTCTCAGAAGAAAGAATTAGTAGTGGTTGATGGCTGGTCACATTATGATCTTTATGACAAACCGGAACCAGTAAAAATTGCATTGGAAAAGCTTATCCCTTTTTACAAAGAAAATTTATAATTAAATAACTAATGAGGTCAGATGAGTTCTGACCTCATTGTTTAAAACAACATAAAAAATGGAAACAACAAAAGTTTTGGTATTGGGTGCAGGCGGAGCTATTGCTCAACACGTCATTGAATTCCTTATTCCCAATAAAAATATTTCATTAACATTATTTGCCAGAAATGCAGATCACGTGAAGGGGTTTGCCTCATCTTCAAACATCATTCTTGGTGATGTCCTGAATCAGGATGATCTTACGGAAGCCATAAAGAAAAGTGATATTGTATATGCCAATCTTGCAGGACAAGTAGATAAAATGGCTTCAGCAATTGTCAATACGATGGAAGCCAATGCTAAAAAAAGACTCATTTTTGTAACCTCACTTGGTATCTATGATGAGGTTGCTGGTAAGTTTGGAGAATGGAACAACAGAATTATTGGTTCTGAGCTGGTAAGATATAGTAAAGCGGCTCAGATTATTGAGAGATCCAGCCTTGATTACACGATTGTTCGCCCCTCATGGTTAACGGATAAAAATGAAACTGATTATGAAACAACACAAAAGGGAGAGCCTTTTATCGGAACTGAAGTAGCCCGAAAAGCAGTAGCGGCCTATATCGCCAATATTATAGAGCATCCTGAAAAAGATGTCCGGGCCAGTGTAGGTGTCAATAAACCTGGTGTTTATGGTGATAAACCAGCTTTTTACTAACCATAAAAAGCTCAGTTCTTATTACTGATCAAAGTCCTATTTCCCATCTTAATCATTCTCATTCGTAACAAGTATCACAACAAATGAAGCTATACCGAGCTGATAGCTTCATTTTTTTCAAATCTAACATTAATTCCATCCCTAAACCTTTCATCCTGTTATTGTAAACATCCAAGCTCACCATAGAACTAAAGGTTAATTAGATTTTGAATTGATTGCTTTTTCTTGATTTCTCCTCTTTAAGTACTTGAACTTCTTCGCCTTCCGCCTCATCCTTTTTATCTGTTTCTAAAGATAATTGTATTTTACGTTCAACAGAAGCTAATTCCGTCTTAAGCGACGCGAGCTGCTTCTCTTTATTCCAGCTTCCAGAAACAATATCGTTAAGCACAACCTGATCCTCTTTCAGTGCCTTTAACTTTTTCTCTTCTTCCTCGATAAGTCCGGGAAGTTTCTGCAGCGCACTGATAAAATTTAGACTCGCCCGCTCTGGATCGTTTGCCATGATACCATTGTTATGGGTGTATTTGATATTACCCTCACCGCAAATGAAAAACCTGTTATCTCTTTCCACAAGGCTGGAACTGTCTTTTTGGGTCATTTCTGTTTTAACAAGTAAACGGAAACCATATAATGATCCTACTTCCTCATAATCTCCTCCAGTTCTTGATACAGCAGCCAGCTTACTGAGTTTAGCACCTATTTCCTTTACACCCGCATCTTTAGAAAGCCCATCCAGCTGTATTGTATTTAATATATTTCCATCCTTAGACCTCTGTACCCGGTTCTGAAAATTGTTCCAGTCGGCATTGAGCCTTTCTAACCGCGAGGATCTTGTTTCAAGTTCTTCGGTCAGGTTTTCAAGTTTGGAGGAAGAACTCCATTTTGAACGTAAAAATGCATGCTTCTCACTTTCCAGAACAGATATCTTCTTTTCAACCTTTGCCTTTTCCAGCAGATCGGTATTGCCGGAAAGTAAAGCTACATATTCGGAAAAATTCATTCCTGACACTTCATCCATACCTCCTTCATCAAGTGTTCTCACCGCAATCGTATTGCTTTTTAATTGGCCTATAAAGCGCTGTTTATTTGCCAACGTATTAAATTTATACGCATCAAGGGATTTTTCAACAGCATATATAAAGACATCAACCTTATTGCCAGCAAAAAATTTAGCAATCTCATTCCCTTTTCGTACCGCACGGCCATCCCGCTGTTCCAGATCCGACGGCCTCCAGGGAATGTCAAGATGATGTACAGCAACCGCCCTTTTCTGCGCATTTACACCTGTTCCCAGCATTTCTGTCGATCCAAATAGAACCCTGATCCTGCCTTCATTCGTATCCTTTATCAGCTCCTTACGCTGATCTTCGGTCTTCGCTTCCTGAATAAAACGAATTTCATTTGCTGGTATACCATGCTCCTGAACAAGCTTTCTTTTTATTTCACTGTAGATGTTCCATTCGTCTGTCTTATAGGTTCCTAGGTCAGAAAAAACAAACTGTGTCCCCTTTTGCGCATTGTAATCCCTATAATATTTTGCAATATTACCTGCGCAGACCGAAGCCTTGTTTCCTGGGGCGTCAGCATATCGTGGAGAGATCAGACGCATATCCAGAGACATTTTCCTTGCGTAATCCGTTGCAATAAGCATTTTTGCTTTCTGCTCGGTCGGTGACAGAGGCGGCCTCCCCAGTAATTCAGCATTGCCGGTCTTCGCAAATTCCATCAATTTTTTAATAAAGATTTCCTGCTCGGCAGTTGGGGGAATATGATAAAGGATCTCATTTTTTATGGGCCGGTCTATGCCGATATCTGCTGCTGTACGATAATCGGTAATTTCAGTATAGAACTGTGAAAGTTCGGGAACCTTGATAAAATGCCTGAACCTTTCTTTTTGCACAATATTGTTCGCTACCGAGAATTCATAGTCTATGGACTTTCGGGCGTAGATAGCGGCCCAGGCATCAAAACAGTTTATTCCCTGTCGTTCCAGCGCATTGGGTCTTAAAAACTTAAACAGACAATATAGCTCAGTCAGTGAATTTGAAATTGTCGTACCCGAGAGGAATGTGGCCCCGAGATCCTTTCCTGTTCTTTCCTGAATAGTGCGTATCGCAAAAAGAAGGTTGAGCGCCTTTTGGCTTCCCTGAACATTTCCAAGCCCAGCGACACGCTCATGGCGCGTGTTGAACATCAGATTCTTGAATTTATGGCTTTCGTCCACAAACAGGTGATCAATTCCCATCATTTTAAAATCAACCACATCATCTTTACGATTTTCAATGTCATGTTCCAGCGTTTTCAATTTTACGTTCAGGTTTTTCTTTCTAATTTCTACACCTTTTAGCATTGCACCGGATACATCTTTTCCCTGATTACGCAGGGCGTCGAGATTCTGTTCCACAGAATGAAGTTCTGCCTCTAAAATTTCTTTCTGTAACTCGGGAGACTGGGGGATCATTCCAAACTGGTCATGCGTTAGTATGATACAGTCCCAGTCATTATTTTTGATATCACCAAAGATTTTTAACCTTTTCTGTGGTGTAAAATCTTTTTTACCCGGATATAAAATTTTAGCAAATGGATAGGCCTTTCGAAAGGTTTCGGCTATTTCATGGACATTGGCTTTCAGCGCAATGATCATCGGTTTGTGAACAAGACCCAGCCTTTTCATTTCCTGTGCGCCCCCGACCATAATAAGTGTCTTTCCAGCTCCTACCTCGTGGTCGCAGATACCACCATTGTTGCTTTTAAGCATATAGATGGCATCTTTCTGGCTATCATATAGATCCTCAATACCAAGCGCTGCACGGTCCAGTCCTGGAAAGGTCTGGTGACCACCGTCGTAATAAGGTCTTACATGACAGTTAAAAAGGTCATTGTAGCGTGCTGTCAGCTCATTTTTAAAATCATCATTCTGCTGATATAACCAGTCCGTAAACTCATTTCTTATTTCATCAATTTTTCCATTCGCCATCTGGATGGCATCCATATCTTTGACTTTTACAGCAGTTCCGTCCGCGAGATATTCTGTTTTGGTAATGTCGGGGGTCGTATTCACTAAGGCATGACGCAGTAGATTCAGTCCGTCAAATGTTCTGCTCTCCGACTTTATCGCATATTTTTCAGTGATTTTTATATTGCTGGCTTTTGCATTGACCGAAAAGTCATCACTGCTTTCCGAATAGTAAATTTTGATTTCCGTATCAAAAAGGTGGCTGGCAAACCTGTTGTAAATATCACATCCGATCCATCGTTCGCCCAGGTTAAAATCCAGTTCATCAAACTTTATGGGCTCAGGCCGGGCTTTTTCAAGCGCCTCTAGGCTTTTTAGGGATTCTGTGTCTTGTGGATGCAAGGAAATATACTCGGTCAGCTGACGGGCCTTTAACACGACATTTCCAGCCAAAAACTTTTGGGAAACCTCCATTTTGCCTGAAAGCGGATTGTAGAATATCTGATCCTGTAAATTTTCCTGTAGTTCACTTTCAGTAAACCCGCTGATCTCTTCCATAAACCCCAGATCAACACTACCCGAGAGGTTAAGCGAGGCAGATAGAGCTTCAGAAGCACTGTTTACCGTGACTTCTCTTGTCGAAAAGCTGACCGGATGGTCAAAAATATCGGACTTATGTATTACACCGCCAACCACCCGCTCCAGGTACGGAATTTCATTCCCCGAAGCATCCATTTTTATAAATTTAATGTTCTCTGCCGTGTTTAAATTTCCAAACCGAGCCACAAAATCATCATAGGTCTCGTTTAAAAGTTTTCTGGTCTCTACATCCTCCTGCCTGTTATTGGCTTCAAAATCATAAAGTAGTTGATAACTGTCCCGCAGCTTGATATAACTTTGGATACGTTTATTGTCCGTTACGGATAATTCAATCGGCTGAAAAATAAAAGCTCTGTCCCGGCGGTTCATTTGTAGTTTACCTACCCTACCGTTTGAAACAATCAGCGTATTCTCCCGATAAAAAGATTTTACTTCTCCTGTAAAAGTTTCCGGTTCATTTTTGCAAACCTTACTATCGTCGATTTCATGGAACAACGAAAGAGATTCAACCCTTTTCTTTGAGGAATTGGACGAATGTTTTTGACTATTGGCTTTCTTTTCATTCTGATTAAATTCAGTATCCAGTTTATCTTTCTGATCCACCGTGCCGATTTCTCCGGAATCAAAAAAGGAAAGCTGTTTAAATTTTGTAACATCGCTTTTAGACGTCTTTTTACCTCTTCTCTTGGTCTTTTTAACAGACATTTCTCCGAGCACTTGATCGGAAAAAAGATCGAGCTGTATAGCTTTTTCATCACCACTATTATGAATGATATTTTTCTCAGGAATGTTATCAGCAGGCTTTGATAAAACTTTAGTGTCAATCGCTGTTACTTTATGTTCATTAAACAATTTAAGGTCGAAATACCGCTGAAAGTCCTCAGAAAGCTTTCGGTGAAGATCTTCTGCAATTCTTTCAGTCCCACCATCATGTATATGAATGGTAGTTGCCTTGCCATATTGGTCAGTATCCTGGAAAGATCGTGTCGCAACGATGTGATTGGGGTTGTTAAATAGCAGATTACAATTTTCGCTGGTTCCCATAAAATCAAGTGCGCGTCCGGACAATGACCGTGGCCCGCTGCTCTTCTGCAAAACAATCAGGTCTGTTCCTACAGATGTTCCACTTTCTTCGAAAAGATTATTGGGTAAACGTAATGCAGAAACCAGGCGGTGCTCGTTCATTAGTGCCTCCCGGATAGGAAAATTGGACTGACTGTTTAGAACTCCCTGCGATGTTATAAATGCAAGGAGCCCACCTTCCCTTAACTTATCAGTTGCCTTCAAAAAGAAATAATTATGCACGCTCTGTGCAGCAAATTTTCGTGCTTCGTCTTTTCCTCTTGAATAAGAAAGATCAAAAATAGAAGTAGTTCCAAAAGGAATATTACCTATAATCAGGTCGTATCCTGTATCTTCTTCGTGCATATTTTCAAAGCTATCAATGCGGATCTCAGCATTGGAGCCATAAAGGTTTTTCAGGATTTTCCCGGTTAGTAAATCCTGTTCATAAGCGCATATTCTGCGGCCGTCGATGCCAGTAAAAGGCTCGATAAATGCTCCCACCCCAGCTGAAGGTTCAAGTATGCTTGATATAGAAAATCCTGTGTCTTTAATTGCTGTTGCAATACTCTGAGTGATTTCCGTAGGTGTGTAAAACGCATCGAGGATAGAACCTCTAATTTTGGATATATACTCCCTATAACTGTTTTCACTTTCAGAATTGTCCCTGATAAGTGCGAACAATTCCTGTGTAAGCGGAAAATATGGCATATCGGAAGCCTTCCAATGATTGATATCGTCTGGCTGCCCTACTGGATTCAAGATGAACTTTAATCCTCCAAATCCTGAATATTGCTTTAGTATGGATATTTCATCGTTTGTTGCTGTTCTTGCTTCTTTTTCGATGGAGAAAACCGTCCGGATAGCTTCAATGTTCTGGCGGATGTTCCGCTTCTTATCGAATGCCATTTTGCTCAATCCAGATGGCTATGAAACCGGTTAGCTCCGTATACAGCAGATCATAGTCAGTTGTATATGCAAAATCATCAGTCAGCTCATAATGACCAAAGATCTCCTCACATTTTGGAAGGACCTTTAATGCAAAATCACGATAATCAAGCTCATCGAAAACATCCGAAAATTCGTAGGTCAGCACTTCAAATAGTGTATCAAATCTGGAAAAATGCAGTCCTTCATATAAAATGTGATCAGCAATCTCATTACATTTAATGATCGGATTACCTGAGCGGAAAGCTCCCTCATAGGCATTTGCGGCCCACCTTGCACGCTGGCTAATAAATTTAACGTCCCCTGATCTCTCGGGAAAACTGGAATCAATGTGATCCTGCAACTTTAGCTGGTAGTAGGAATAGTCCTGGTTATGATTTTTCATATCGCTATATTTTTTTTAAAACTTTATAGCGGTAAACCTAATCAGCTAATGGAGTAATCTTTGTTTTGATTCCTAAGCTTTCCTATTCTTGCCAAGATATTCCCATTACACAAAAAAGCCCGGAACCATTGCAGGTCCCGGACTTCACCAACCAAAATCACATCATGAACTATTTGTATTTTCCTTTCTTTTTTTGTTCAAACTCAAAGGATGTTGAACCCGACCCGTCCAGCAGTATGTAGGCATTAAAGGATTTCCCATTTCTGCCTATCATCCTTTTTATCAATGGGGTTCTGCCTTTTACAAGAAGGGCATCAATTTCCCGATAACTTAGCTGAACGCCACAGATATTGCGAAATAATACCCAATGACAGGCTTCCTCTCTGCATTTAACAACTTTTTCACGCAGGATCACTTTGCCCTTACATTTAGGACAGCATAGATCCGTATTATCCCCGGAAGCTCTTTTTACGTCCAGTAATTCACTGGTTATTTCATGTACCGCGAGCTCAACCTCCGCATGAAAAAGTTCCGCATCAATCTCTCCATTTTCAATTTTTTCGAATGCAATCTCCCACTGCGCCGTCATCGCAGCATCAGCAATTTTCTTGTCCCCCACTATTTCATAAACAAGCATGCCTTTATCTGTGGGAACAATACTCTTTTTATCCCGAAGGATATATCCCCTATCAAAAAGGGTTTCGATAATAGCGGCCCGTGTGGCAGGTGTGCCGATACCGATGTTTTTTAGGATTTTTCGTTCTTCCTCGTTTTCAACTGTACTGCCTACATTTTCCATTGTCGCAAGGAGATCTGCCTCCGTATAGAGCATCGGGGGTTTTGTTTTTTTCGCAAGTACATTTACAGCATCAATATTCAGCTGCATTCCGCTCTGCAGATCAGGAAAATCAGTGACAAGATCCTCACCTTCCACCTCAAAATTTCCATTGATCAATTTCCAGCCAGCAGAAGTGATCCTGATAGCTTTCAGTTTAAAATGATAGTGAAGTGCTGAGATTCGTATGTCTGTGATCTCCCGGTGGCAGGGCGGGGAAATAGATTCAAGAAGTCGTTTTGCGACCATATCGTACAAAGCATCTTCGCTTCCTTCCAGCCTGGTAGGAATATTTTCAGTAATCAATATGCCGTGATGGTCGGTAACCTTCACATCATTTACAATATGCTTATTATAGCGTTCCCACTTGATTTGATCAACAGCTTCCTTACAGGATGTCCGGGAACCTAAAGCCAGGATTAAAGTGGGTATTTCTGGCCAGATGTCCTCCGGTATGTACTTGGAACCCGTTCTGGGATAGGTTATAAATTTCTTTTCATAAAGCTTCTGAGCAATCTCAAGTGTCCGTTCGGCAGAATAACCCAGCTTTTTATTCGCTTCTTTCTGCAATCCCGTAAGGTCAAAAAGCAGGGGAGCCTGGATCGTACCCGATTTTTTTTCCACCTCTTTTATCTCAGCGTTCCCACAGCGTTCAATTGTCCGCATGATTGATTCGGCCTTTTGTTTATCATCCCACTTATCCTCGGAATGACTTCTGAAACTTATTCCTTCTTTTATAAAGGATAGTTCCAGCTGAAAATAATTTTTGACCTCAAATGCTTTATGCGCAAGAAAACGCTTACAGATCAGTGCGAGCGTAGGTGTCTGCACCCGTCCCAACGAAAATAAGCCATCACCCATCGCAATGGTAAGCGCCTGTGTCGCATTGATTCCTACAAGCCAGTCACATTGTGACCGTTCTCTGCCAGCCGCAAATAGACCATCAAATTCACTTCCCTGTTTTAGATTCTGAAATCCTTGGATTATTGCCTTTTCTGTAAGGCTGTTTATCCACAGACGCTCAAAGGGCTTGGTACAGCCCAGATATTGATAGATAAACCGGAAGATCACCTCTCCTTCCCTTCCAGCATCCGTCGCCACAATGATGCTGTCACTCTTTCTAAATATAGAGTCAATAATTTCAAGCTGCTTCTTTGACTCCTCATCATAGACATAGCCATTCCCAGATTTCACCTTTCTTCCATTCAATTTGAATTCTACGGGGATTATGGGTAGGGATTCCCTGTTGAATCCCTTAATCCCATATTCCTCCGGCATCGCCAGTCCTACAAGATGTCCAAAGGCCCAGGTTACAAAAAAACCTCCACCTTCAAAATAACCGTCCCTCTTCTCTGTCGCCCCAATAATGCGAGCCAGTTCATTGGCTACTGAGGGCTTCTCTGCTATAATCGCTTTCATCAGATCAGGGTTTAATGCATTTTCGGCCCTCTGGCATTTTCCTTTTTAGCAGCATTTTTCTGCGCGTTATTGGCAGTATCATCCTGTTTTTTTGCCTGCCCCTGGTCAGATCCCTGAGTTTCGGCCTGTTTCTGAGTTTTCTCCTGCTGAGGATTGTCAAAATCGAATTCTAGCTTACCGGTTTGCTTATTCTGCCACACATATCCATTGTAAACCTTTGTGGCCTCTTTATTAACAATTCCTTTCATAAAAATAACTTCACCATCTTCCAGACGTTTTCTATCCTTCTCATCCAGGACCTGACCTCTAAATTCATTCGGGATGGCATTATTCTGCCCCTGCTGCTGTCCTTCACTTTGCCCAATAAAGACCAGTTTTTTAGCATCCGCGTTATACTGCAGCTGCTGGTTAAAGACTTCACCTGTCTTTGTATTTACCATGCCTTCGACAAGAACTGGTCTTCCTTCAAGAAGTTCGGCTTTCTGTTCGGGATTTAACTTAACTCCCCCAAACTTTTCACTGATCTTGATACGCTCCACTGGAAATGACACGACCTCATTGGTGAGTTTATCAATGCTGATAAGCGACTTCACTTTAGTACCATCGGAATAGTTTGTGAGTTCTGCAACTCGCCCCATGTTCCCAGTCTTTAAAAGATTCTCTTTATCTTCAGGAGAAAAAGAATGCCCATAAAACTGGTTTTTAAGATCCGGTTCGATTCGGACACCATGCGTCATGACTTTTACCTGATCACTATCTTTTGCTTTTCTTAGTGACAATCGGGCATCTGCTTTCACGACTACACTGTCAAAATTTCCTTCGATCCTGTAAACTCCGTCTGATTTATACCCTTTTAACATTTTGTCCAATTGTCCATTCTTTTCAAGTAGTGCACGATTCAGGTTAAATTTTTCAAGTGTTGTCCAGTCAATATCCTCGACTTTGTATTTGTAAACCGATTTGGTTTCAGTTGCTGGCGCTGCGCCTTCTGAGTTTTGATTTGTATCCATATTTTTTTGATTTAATTTGTTGTCATACTTAATCTCAAGGGCATCCAAAAGTTTATTGCCCTCCGGCGTAGGATGGTCTATTGCTTTCTGCAATTTTTTTGCAACCTCATTCAAGTCAATTTCAGGAGCCCTGAAAAACCGGAATGATATCGGGTCATTAAGCCTGCGCCAGAAGTTGGAAAAGAAATTACTTATTGCATCTCCCTTATCAATTCTCATAAAATCCAGTAGATTTGACTTCTTTGGCTCAGTTGTCTTTAGATTTCCTTCTTCATCCACACCTTTTACTGCCTCAATACGGTTTTTTTTCTTATCAAGTACCAGGAGGATATCCGATAATGCTTCCAGTACCTGCTGTCCGTTTTCTTTAGAAATTGTTTGTTCGCTCATAATAAAAAGTTTTTACATTGTTCGAATCTATACTTTGTTGAATGTCATCTGCGGTAGCAATCCGCTGTTTTCCTACATAGGCGTATATTTGCCACCGTGATAGCTGTCGCGGATAAACTGGTGGACATCGGAACTTTTGTAGAACACTTTGCCGCTTATGGTAAAGTATTTGATCTTGCCGATGGTACGATAGCGCTGCAGACAGCGATAAGTTATCTTTAACATCTGAAGCACATCCTGATTGTCCAGCAGCTCTTCCCCGTCAATACTCAATCGTTTCTTTTCTCTGCTTTCAAGGTCTCCGGCAAGGATATCAAAACGCTTCATAATGCGCTCCATCCAATTCAAAAATTCAACTCTGTCAATATTCATAGCTTTTGCTGTTTGGTTTACAGATCCAAAATTGACCTAGTTTTTCCGGCTATTTCTACCAGTGGGTCTACCCATATTGCAGTCATATTGAATTTTTTTTTCTAATTATAATTGCGAAAAATCATTCATAAATCTATTTTAAGGCTGACTTTATGGGTACAGTATGACTAGATATGGGTAAAAAAAAAAGAGGGGTAATCTAATAGATTACCCCTCTCTGAAAAAATTGGCTTTTTTTAATTACAAATCATTATCCATATACTGTTCAAGTGAATGTTTCAGAAAATGTAAATATCGGGCTCTCTGACCTGCTCTGAATTTCATTTGGTAAAATGCATGATGGATATCCCCAAGACTGACCTCAAAAATATCTTCAAACATTTGGCTGATCTTTCGTAACCCCACCCGTCCATTTGAAACACTTCTTGAAATATGAAGCGCATAGATAAGTTCAATCAGTGCATTTTTTGAATCAGTCCAGGAAAACTCAGCATCTTCATTGATATCAAAGTTAGTATTGTCCGTTGGTTCCTGTCGGTTGAATTTTCCTGAAAGATAGGAATGATAGAGATCATATGCTTTGATCTGTGCAATCTTGTAATCGTAGTAGGTCGAAAACTCACGGTCAACTTCAAAGAAGAAACTGTCCACACCATCGAAATAGTTGATGTTGCCGAGCCTAAAGTAGTATTCATCCTTATCAGATCGACCTGTACGGTAATAACTGTAAAAGTCAGAAGAAGCAATATGCTTTTTGTATTCCTTATTGAGTAACCTTACCTGTTCTGTATAATAAGGCTCCGTGAGCTCTGAATTTATTGGACTATATGCCTCTATTTTTACAACTTTATTGTAAAACATCAGCATGCCCAAAATTTCAGGTTTCACACGTTTGAAAAAGATGATTTCATCAAGGATACTCTCAAATCCTTTAAGATTAATTTGTGCTTTTAATTCCGTTAAAGTTTTGTCGAGAAAAGAGACCATGTGATAAGCTTCATCAATAGCACTTTTCTTGCTTCTCGATACATTTATCTCCTCTTTCTCGATAGATAATAAAATGTTCTTATATGCCTGTTTCATATGATTTTTTTTTAAAGTGATTATGCCCCACACTTTAAAATATATCCCATCATATTGAGATAAAACAAAATTAAATATACACTATAATTTATTTCTTATGTATTGGTTACAAGGGTGCTTAATTATTTGCAGTAACACAATTGGTATCTGCTCGGATTTTGCAAAAATCCGGTTTATCAACAAGTTTAATTATTGCCGCATGGGATTTCATAGTATTAAATAAAATAATATTAATACTACAAAGAAATTAGCCTACTACTCCAATAAAAGATAAGATAAATTTATTACCTGATTTTCTTATTATCATTCCTGGCTGTCAAACATCCTTAAAGACTTTTCTACAAAAAAGCTAATACTTATAATCCTTAATTACAATTTGTGCTAGCTGGCGGAACGATTCGCCCTAATTGAATATTTGGATTGCCTTCCTGTTTCAGATTTGCCAAATAAGTATAAACGCCATCTGGTGTCAAAAAACCATTATTATTTAATTGTCCATTGCTTGGAAGCAGTAAATTAAATACATCGGTAGCATAATGTGTACAGTTATTATCATTGAGGTCATAGGGGACTTTCGATAGGGCAATAGACTGGCTAATAATTGCATTAAATTGTGTCTTGGTAACATAAAGGCTATATCTTGCATCACTTTTTCGGTATTCATCACTCGATTCTTCTCCCATAGCGCTGGGAGTAGGTTGCATGGTAGCCGATGCAGCACCGGATTTTGGGTAGAAGCCATATGATAACCTCTGTAGCTGGTTTCCGTTTGATTTTTCAATAGTAAGATAAGCATGCCCCGGCTTATCAGAATTTAGGTCTATCCTGTGTGCGTTCAAAGTTACTTTATATGTTGTATTTATATTATCTACAACATTGTTGAAACAGTTCAGTCGGTCCTCCAGGTTGATTGTTGATACTGGTGCAATTGCCGAAAAAGATCCACCCGAATTTCCTCCTGTTCCACCCCCGTCAGAACCTGGGTTTGTCCCCGGAGTAGTACCCGGACTACCACCGCTCAGGCGCAGCATAATTGCTTCCGTTGGGCACTCCGGTTCACAGACACCGCACATGATACATGTATCAAGTTGAACATATAATGCCCGGATATTCAATATTTCATTTACATAACCTTCTACAAGTGTCAATGCTTCAACTGGACAGATATTCACACAATGGCTGAATCCTTCGCATCTTTCTTGGGAAATTTGAAATCCATCCTGTTCGTAATCAGGATCGGTTGTTCCATATATCGAGTTATTCATGACTGCGCATTTAGTTGGTTAATATGAATATTTTTATTTTCTTTCAGATCCTTATCAGAAATGTAATAAATCGTTTGTCCACGTCCTGGAGGTCTTGAAAGTGAACTCGGGGTTTTATAACTGATCATAACTATATCATCACTCACTAACTCAAACAGGTGACCAAATCCCCTATTAACTAAAATATCCACATTCACGTTCTTTTTGAATATCAATGCTCCAATGATATCTAAGTTAGTCCTAGCTAATGGCTTGAATGTTTTTTTAGCTTTATTTTCAACAAGTTTAGGATCGAGTTCAACACGAACTATTTTCATATTTTTCCTGGCTTCCCTATGCTTTCTGGGCGAGGTAACGTATATAGTACTATTTGTCAACAATAAGTTGCGAAGATTTCTAAGGTCATTTTCCGGAATGCCATTTCCATGCACAGGCACGAAATCCTCCTCGGCACAGGACAATAGGTTAAAACCTAAACATAAAGAGGCATTGAGTAGCAATACCTTTTTAATAAATGTACTTCTTTTCATAAATAAATTTTTGTAATATGGTTTTCAGAATAACAAATTAAACACTATTTACAGGTAATATTTTTGATAAAAGGCAAAAAAAAGTGTGTTTAATTGAAATTTTTCACGTAAATTCCAATATCGTTACTAACTATACATTTAATCTTTCCAGAAGTAAAATGAGAAATATTGTAAATGCAGTGGAAGAAGATACAGCTAAGGAATCTTTATTGGAATTTCTCGGAATTATCCATTCCATGTCACCAGAACTGCGTGCTGCATTATTTTCAAATACACATTTGGTAAAAGTAAATAAGAAGCATATTCTACTCGACATAGATGAAATCCAAAAATCACTTTTTTTTATTGTTAAGGGGATTGTTAGATCGTACTACTTGGATAGCTATGGTAAGGACACAACTTCTTGGCTTCTTTTCGAGGGTGATCTTGCCATTTCAGTATATAGTTTTTTTAGTCAAAAACGATCTTTTGAGGTATTAGAAACTGTAGAAGATACAAGTCTCTTGGTGCTTAGCTATGATAAATTAATAGATCTCTATCATTCGTTTCCAGAGTTCAATTTTATTGGAAGGATTCTTACCGAAACATATTACATTAAAGCAGAAGAGAAAGCTAACGAATTACGTGTTTTTACTGCGACGGAACGCTACCAACATCTTATTGAAAAATATCCAAATATTATTGCACGTATTCCTTTAGGTATGATCTCTTCATACCTTGGAATCACACAATCAACTTTAAGCCGAATAAGAGCTAAAAAAGAATATTAGAAGGTATTAATGTAGCATAATCAAAAACATTAGTAGGAATTAATAGGAAAGAATAAGACTATGTAAGTTTTACATAGTTTTTTTTCGCTCTAGCCAGCGAATTTTACACAAATACCCTAGATAACAACATCATATATTTTGCAAAAAACTACATATATTCTTTCTGAAAGGGCAAATATTGGTTTTTATAAATTGTTTTAAAAATTAATTCTCAAATTACGCAAAGTAAGTGCTAAACGAAGAAATTATCGGCTTTAAAAATATATTTATCGTTCAGTCACCAATGACCAAATTTATAAACAATTAAAATTAAGAAGATGAAAAAAAGATTAAAAAGGCCACCGCCCGAGAGTTGTGCCATCAAGTTGCCCTTAATAATGGAAACAGTTACAGCCCCACTAAACTGTTAACGAGCAACTACAAAGACGATCAATAAAAAATTTGTAAACAATAAAAAAAAGTATGGATAATTCTTTAAAAATATCATCCAAAAATTTTGAAGATAAAACAAAAATAGAGTTGGCATACCGCCAACTCTACCAACTCATTTGCGCTAATAAAAATGAGTAAATAAGCTAATATTTACAGGATTCGAACTTTTTATCACATTTTTAAATGATTGAAAATCAACAAAATACACGCAAAATCCAATTAAGATCAGCAACTAAAAGGTTCGAGGATAATCCTTTGAAGTTCACTGAAAGACTTACTGGAAACAGTGAGTCTTTTTTGTTTCTATTTACTATCAAACAACCAGTAATTAATCAAATTGGATACAGCATCCCGATTTCAATCGGGACAGCAAAGGTTCGGTTCGAATCCTTTCGCGCTCACTTAATACTGGAAACAGTGAGTCTTTCTGTTATATTCAAGATCTTTGGAACTCATACTCTTAATCATTCATTCTGATATCCTGCTGAAGAAGTTATTATTCTTAGCATTAAATATCATTAGGGAAACCTGTGTCTGCTACTTAGATACTTGTACATTATAATTGAGAAACTTTCATTGAGCAGTACACAATACGATATAATGTTGGAACTTTTATTTTCATTCGTATCCCGATTTACATCTAATAGATTGGAAAAATATTGGTAAAGAAAAAGACATACCGAACATTAAGATTATTTTTTCATTTCTTTTTTTAAACTTCATGCAAAGTAAGCACAACAACAACATCCATTACAAAACCACTATACAATGTATGCAAGCAATGAACCTACACCATACATACAACCTAATAATAACGCTTACACACAGAGTAAAACAACATGATGTACCTATGATGTATTCTATAATTTTCTTATTTCTTTTCTTTTTTTGAAATTGCAGCCAAATATCGATTCTAAAACACAAAATTGATCAAAAAACCTTTATGATGCCTAACGGGTGGGGTTAATAATCCCACCTGTTTTTTCTGATATTAGCCATAATTACAAGAGTTAATAAACAGTAGTTTATATTATAATGAAATTCACTTTTATCTTGCATTATATCTAATTTTTGTAGTATCCTCAATATAGTATTTATTCTATGATGATGAAATCTTTGAAAAATTTTAATAGAATAATCTATTGCCTTGTTTTTACATGCTGTTGTTCAAAACTATTTCCACAACACTATAGTATACAGCAAATAGATACTTTACTTATAAAAACAAATGAAGAACTCAGAACCCAAATATCTAACGAGGATCTGATCATTTGGAATCAAAAAATTATAAAAGAAGCCATTCAAAATAATTACCCTAAAGGAGAAGCTCTGGGATATGCCAATATCGCCAATCGTCTATTGCTGACAGGAGAATTTAAAAAGGCCATAGAATATCTGAACCATGCTGAGGAAAAATCAAAAGATATCAATGATGACTTTCTTTCTGGTAAAATCAATCAGGAATATTCAAAGGTCTACAACAGAATGAATCTCCCTAAAATGGCTTTAGGTTATAATTCAAAAGCCATGAAATTTGCTTTAAGATTGAAAAAAGATAATCAGGACTGCCGATTTTTTTTACGGTATGTTTATTCAAACCGGGCATCGTATTTCAACGGAGTTGAACGGACTGATTCATCACTCGTCTACCTTCATAAAGCAATGAAAATAGATCAGAATCCTTTAGATATAGCACTTATAGCCTATCATTATACAAAGTATGACCGAAATTTAGATTCAGCCAATTATTATTTTAAAAAAAGTCTTGACCTGATAGAAACCCAAAGGTTTAAACATAATAAATACCAGAGAGCAGTTGTTTTATATAATTATGGCTTTTTTCTGTATGTTCAGAAAAAAAATAATGAGGCTATTGATGCCTACCAAGAATCTCTTGAACTGGCAAAACAAGTAAACAGACCTTATCTGGTCTTAGATAATTACAGATGGCTGGCCACAGTTTATAAAGACCTTAAAGAATCTGAGAAAGAATCTGAATATTTAAATAAGGCAACCTTACTGAAAGACAGCTTAGACAATAACCAAAGCAAAGCTATCACATTAGCTTTTAATAAAATTTCCAAAAAAGAAGAAGAAAAACAGAAAAACAAATTCCTGACATTTTTATGGTATGGAGGAGTTTTATTTGTACTTATTTTTTTGCTGTCTCTTTATTTTTATCTACAGTTTAAAAGAAAGAAAAAAAGGCTTATTGAAAGCAAAACAATTATTCTTCGGCAGGAAGAAGAAGCAAAAATTCTAAAAAGAAAGCTCAATGAAAATCATGAGCAGATCATTCAACTGGCAAAAAAAAATGGTGTTGGTTTTTTAGCATTATTTCAGGAGACCTATCCTGAAGTCTGCCAGCAACTTTTAAAAATCAACGTTAATCTTTCCCCCTCTGACTTATCTTTCTGTGCTATGATATGGCTGGGGTTCTCTTCAAAAGAAATTGCACAATATTCTTCTATGGAGCACAGATCTGTACAAACGAAGAAATACCGCTTACGCAAAAAGCTACATCTTGAAGCACACACTGATCTCTATCAATTTATTAGATCAATATCTGAGGTTAAATAATTTTCACGAGCATAATGAATATGATGATGATTTCCCTCTAAAATAATAAGAGTTTAACCCTGACACTATATGTAAAATCCCTCAACCTTAATTGAGGGATTTTTAATTTTCGTCAATACTGATTTTATTTCAGTTTGTAGGTATTTCCATTCCAAAGGTAAGTTCTGGATGAATATTTTTTCTTCTCTCTATCTCTTTCATCCACTTCCATATCTTCCACTTTTAAGATAAATGCATTGGGAATTCCTCCTTTATCATTGGGAAAAACAAACTCTTCACTGTGATAAAAAGCACCGGCATCCCCTACGTTTGTCAATTGCGGAAGGGTAATCAACTTTTTATCTTTGAAAAGAACATACTGATCATAACTTGCTATTCCACAAGCTTCTCCGGAAACCATTGCTTTTAAGGTGAATTCAACATTTTGCAGTTTGTGGTTGCTTTCTATATTGAATGCTGCTGAACTCAGCTCCTCTCCTCTTCCTGTATCAAAATACACCTCATCAATAAGTGTATTTCCTTCCAATACTTTTATTCCGGCAATGTTTTGTTTTTCGATCTCATTGATTTCTTTATTCTTCCGGTCAATTGTTTTGGAAAGCCCAAAGAGGAAATCATACCCATTCTTATTACGGTAGCCTACACAAAGATTGCCACCCCAGATATATCCTTCCAATGTATTCTCTCCTTTCTGATAAGAAATTTTATACCAGTTAGCATTTCTTTCTCCCAGTTTCAGGACTGCATTTTCTTTTTTAAGGATCATTACCTGTTGGTTCACCTGCAATGAATCTACAATCTGAGCATTCACTCCGGGATCTGATCTCACGCGGGTCCAATCCGTAAAGATTTTTTGAGTTTTATTTTCTTCAAAGCTAAAGATACCATCTGCATATACTTCATTTTCCTGTGCTGTAAAAAACTGCAGCATCAGTAAAAATAAAGCTGTCCATAAAGTTTTCATATTCGTATTTTGTTTTTTGGTGTGTTATTTTTCAAGCAGAAGGCTTACCCACTCTTCACGCTGTAATTTCTTTTTAAGCTCCAGACCGCTTTCTTTGCATACTTCCAGAATATCATCTACATCAAAGAAGCATAGTCCTGAAAGCAATAATTTTCCTCCTTCATTCAATACTGAAACGTAAGTCGGGATATCTGAAATCAGAATATTTCTGTTGATATTGGCTAAAATGATATCATAATTCTCTTTGCCCAGGTTTTCAGCAGTTCCCTGTTCAATATCCAGTTCTACATTGTTTCTTACTGCATTTTCTTTTGAGTTTTCCACTGACCATTCGTCAATATCAATAGCTTTTGTATCTCCAGCCCCCTGTTGTTTTGCATAAATGGCCAATACAGAAGTTCCGCATCCCATATCCAATACTTTTTTACCATTGAAATCAATATCCATCATTTGCTGGATCATCAAATGGGTTGTAGGGTGATGTCCTGTTCCGAAAGACATTTTAGGCTGAATAATAATTTCATGCATTCCCGGTACAGATTCATGGAATTCTGCTCTGATCAATACTTTATCATCGATATTGATGGGAGAGAAATTCTTTTCCCATTCTTCATTCCAGTTGATATTCGGCATTTCTTCGAAAGAATATTCGATTTTTACATTTTCGTTTTCGAAGATTGGAAGTGCTTTCAACTGATCTTCGTGAAAAAGTTCTGTCTGAATATATCCTAAAATTCCGTCAATTTCTTCTGTAAAGCTGTCAAAACCTATCTCTATAAGTTCTGCCATTAATATCTCGTTCCAAGGTTGCAATGGAGAAATCTTGAAATTGAATTCTAAATAATTTTGCATGTGACTAATTTGCTGCAAAAATACTAATGTTATTACGGTTAAAAAAATGATAGAGGGATTTTTGGCTGAAACCGGGGATTTTTATGATTTATTATCCCGCAGATTGCACTGATTACGCAGATGATTGCATACAGGATATTCAATAGGGACGGGCTTTAGCCTGTCTTCAAAATCAAGACAAATTCCATTGGCTTTAGCCAAAACGTATTATAAAAAGACCTGGAAATAAATTCTCTATTATTTTTCTTTCCTAAAGGCCATGTAGATTTATTTTGAAATACTAGAAATTCCAGGTTTGGGCTAAAGCCTCAGACGTATGAAAAAAGAAAAAGCGGGCTAAAGCCCGCTCCTACTGAATGAACCTTATATGGAAAGGTTGTTTCTTTTCTATCCCACAGATTGCGCAGATAACACAGATTTTATAAAAAAGAAAGCGGGCTAAAGCCCGCTCCTATTGAATTTTATGATCCAAAGAAAAATAAGAGTTCTTTGCTTTAAACTTTAAACCCAGAACCTTAAACATTCAACCTTGAACTTTAAATTTTAACTCTCTTATGGATTCGTGGAGAAGATAGACCCGTTTGCAATTAATGCTCTTCTGTTCATTTTCAGGATATCTCTTACCCATTCTGCAAAGTCTTCAGGTTGTAATACTTTATCAGGATTTCCGTCTGTAAGTCCTCCCTGGATACTCATATCAGAAGCAATGGTACTTGGAGTCAGTGTGATTACACGGATATTTTGTTTTCTCCATTCTGCCATCATAGATTGAGAAAGAGATACTACGGCTGCTTTTGAAGCGGCATATGCAGACATATTCGGACCACCTTTCAGACCTGCAGTAGAGGCTACGTTGACAATATCACCTTCTCCTTTAGCTTTCATGAAAGGATGAGCTGCTTTGGCTGCATAGTATACTCCGAAAAGATTGGTTTTAATAACTTGCTCCCAAGTTTCAGAAGGCATTTCTTCAATAGAACCAAAGTCTCCGATTCCTGCATTATTGATCAGAATATCAATTCCTCCCAATTGTTCTGCTAAAGATTCTATTCCAGCTTTTACCTGAATTTCATTGTCTACAGAAAATACTGCGTAGGCTGAATGTACTCCTAATTTTTTGATTTCTTCAACCGTCATTTTAAGGTTTTCCTCGTTTCTTCCTGTAATGGCAACGTTTACTCCTTCATTGGCTAAAGCTAACGCTACAGCTTTCCCCAGTCCTCTTCCACCACCTGTTACAATGGCATTTTTTCCGTTTATATTCATAGTAATGATACTTTTCTTGATACAAAGTTACGAAACAACATTTTTATGAGGCGGTGAAAACACAGATTTAACTTATATTTTATTCAACCACAAAAGTCACAAAAGATGATTACTATTGAGAATATTTAAAAGTTACAATCATCCTGTATAAAAGTTAACAAAAGATGAACACGTAGATTATTTTATACAACTTAAGTGTACTTCTTATATCCAAAGTTATGGCTTAAAAAACTTTTGTGACTTTTGTGGTTTATCTAAACCTCGATAAAAATTAAAACCGGCTCATAGAAACCGGTTTCAAAATCTAAAAAAAAGGTATAGTAAAAAAAATAAAAAGCTTAAGGAATCTGAATGGCATTCTGAACTTCAAATTCTTCTGAAGCTGAGAATTCATTTCCGTACATGTCAACAGCTTTCACCTCAACTTTGTGTTTTCCTAATGATAATTTCTTAGGGAAATCTGCTTCCCAGATATGTTTTGACATTTCAGGATTGGAAGGTCTTCTTCCTTGAAGAATTTTCTCTGTAGAATCCCATTTGAAAACAGAAAGAGCAAAATTCGGGTCTATGGTTTCATCGTACTTCATTTCTTCCCATTTTCCACCATCTATTCTGTATTCTACTTTGTCTTTTTTGCTTCCCATGAAGAAATTAGCCAGCACTTTTGCTGAGGTTCTTGAGGAAGAAATCACTTTTGGAACATATAATTTGATCTGATAGTCTTCCGGTTTTCCAGCTGTTCTGTACTTAACTTTATACTGATTGTCTGTAAAACTGATGAAAGAATAACCTTTTGCAGTTCCGTCTCTCATGGTTGAGGTAGGAAGTCCGGCATCATCAGGAGTTCCTGAGTACCAATCCCCGCAGGTGGTTCCTACGTTATATTCATGAAGTTCTTTGATTCCGTTCCAGCCTGCTTTTTTGCCGTAGAAAATCTGCTGCTGGATGTGAGTATGTGCTGATAAAAGCAATACATTCTGGAAAGGATTTAAGAAATCAAATAATTTCTGACGGTCCGCATTTCTGAAGTTGTCTTCATTATTATGTTCCAACGGAATGTGGAAAGAAATAACGATCAGTTTATTCTTGTCAACCAGTTTCAAATCATTTTCGATAAACTGAAGCTGATCTTCGCGGAAACCTCCCCAGTATCCTTTACCATCCCTGGGATCGGGATAAAGGATATCATCCAGAATGATAAAGTGTACATTTCCATAATTGAAAGAATAATTGGCAGGACCAAAATTGGATTCAAATGTTTCATCGGAAAGCTTGTCTTCCTTTGCATCATAATTCATATCATGATTCCCCATTACATTATACCACGGCAATCCTACTTCTTTCATTACATCCGCATACGGCTTCTGAAGGCTTAAGTTGTCTCCTACCAAATCTCCCAAACTGATTCCCATCACTGCATTTTTCTTCGTGTTTTTCACTTCATTTACGATTCCTCTTTTGAAATAATAGAGTTCTTTTTCTGTGTAAGGTTGCGGATCACCGAAAACCAGAATATCAAAGTTCTTGTCTTCGTTTTGTTGATAAAGTGGGAAGTTCAGTTCTTTGGGAAGATCTCCTGTGGGAGCAATTCCTTTGTATTTAAAATCTGCCGGAGAACCTTTTGGTTTATGGTGATAATAAAATTGTGGCAAATTATTAGCATTTAAAGCCGTCTGATATCCTGAAGGTTTAATAACAAAAATAGTCTGATCTTCCTGAACCGGCAGACTGTATCTTCCATTTTTATCGGTAAGAACTACCTGAATACCATTGGAAACAGCTACACCTTCTATTCCCTTTTCACGGTTTTCTTTCTTTTGGTTTTTGTTGTTGTCTTCGAATACATATCCGGAAACAGAAGCCTGTGAGAAAGCCATTGCTGAAACCAGCATACATGGCATTACAAATTTTATATTGATACTCATAGTTTTTTAAATCTTTAAATTATTTTTAAATCTTTCAATTAAAATTATTATTTATTCCACCACATTTTCACATTGATATTATCACCTCCCATGGATTGTACAGCTGCATTATAATTGTCTGTATTCATCACTTTGGTAGCAGTAGGATACATAAATCTTACCGGCATCTGTCCACCGTTCTGAAGTCCGCCATTATTAGGCAATACCGGAAGCTTAGTACGTCTGAATTCATACCACTGCTGATGGTCTACAAAAAACAGAGAAATGTATTTCTGAAGCATGATTTTTTCCAGAGAACCATCATATGCTACTTTTGTATTACTGAAATAATTAGCAGGGACTGTTGCTCCCCATTGTTCGATTATAGATTTTACTCCTGTTTCATAGTAGGTCTGCTGGTTACCTGCAATAATTCCTCTGTTGACAAGCTCTGCCAGAATAAACTGAACTTCAGAATAGGTCATGATTAAAATCTTTAAAGGTGCTTTTGCAAGATTTTGGTTAAGGTTAGAAGGCTGATAGTTGAAAGATGTTCCCAGAGCATATCCTGACGGAGCTCCTTTATAACCAAGATCTTCTCCTGATGTTGCTTTAGCTTTAGTAAAAAACATGCTAAGCCTTGGATCATTATTATCTTTCATCGCATTTACAAAGAACTCCCCTGCTGATCTGTAAGCCGTAAAATCCTGTGGACGGGCTATGGGAGGTAAGTATGGAGATATTCCCGAAATCGGAAGTACTGCGCTGTCCGTATTATTTTGGAAAACAGGATACTGAGCAGGATTATTAACAATTTCCTGAATACGCTCATATACATTCACTTCTCCGTTTCTACTCAAAATTCTGGTGAGTAATCTTAATGAAAGTGAATTACAGAATTTTTTCCACCCTAAAATTCCGGTCTGGCTATTGGTATTGGCATTATAAAAAAGATCGGTTTCCGTAAGTGTCTGGTTTGTATTAAATAATGCGTTGGCTGTTTTCAGATCATTTAAGAGCTGGATGTAGATATCTTTCTGCTTATCATATTTTGGTTTCAAAATATTTTCTTCAATCTTCACGGCTTCCGATAATGGTACGTCTCCGAAAGCATCGGTAAGGTTAGAGGCAATCCATGCATTTAAAACCATTGATATGGCCAGATAGTTATTATTCTGTTCTTTAGTAGCATATTTTTTAAGGTCACTTACCTGTTTAAGCCATTTATAAGATGTGTTCCAGTAACCGTTGCCACTTTTTTCATCCATATAATATCTGCTGTAGGAGTTTCCTTCATTGGGAAAATCTAAAGCAATCTGCATCATATCAAAAGTGAAATCGTCGGCTCTGTTATATCCGTAGCTTCCCATTTCATATTGAATAGGGGCAAGAAGGCTTCCTACCGACGGATCTTTGATCTTACTGGTATCAGTATTAATTTCTTCGAATGTTCTGTCGCAGGACTGAAGCGTGAAAACAGAAGCAGCCAATGCCAGATGTATGATTATTTTTTTCATTTTTTTAAGATTTTAGAATTTAAGATTTAACTGGAAACCCACTGTTCTTGCCGATGGAAGTTGTCCCATTTCCACTCCCGGAGTAATGGTCGCATTATCCAACGTAGCTACTTCAGGATCAAATAGCGGGAACTTGGTCCACATCCACAGATTTTTTCCGAAAATGGCAATAGTAAGATCATCCAGACCTATAGATTTGATGGTTTCTTTCGGGAAAGAATAGGCAATTCTGGCATCTCTCAGTTTAATAAAATCTGTACTGAAGCTGTTGGTTTCTACATTAGCTCTTCTGTAGTAATCTCCGTAATAAGAAGATACCAGTACTCCTTTTGTGTTCGGACTGAAAGATCCGTCAGGATTCTGAATAACACCATCTCCTACAATCATTCCTCCAGGATTATCTCTTCCCGGAAGGGTAGATTTCAGCTTACCCTGTTCAGACATTTTATGATGTGATTGTGAGTAAGCGATACCTCCATATTGACCATCAAAAGAGAAACTGATTGTAAAGTTTTTAATCTTGAAATCATTCTGAAGGCCGGCTCTCCATTTCGGAAATGCATTTCCTACTTTTTCAATATCTGCAGGTCTGGCAGGGAGCCCGTTGTCTCCGTAAATTACTTTTCCGTCCGGAGTTCTTAATAGTTTAAATCCATACATATCTCCCAAAGATCCTCCTACTTCCATTTTATAGAATACCACATCACCTACGTTGGAAACAATTCCGTCAAATCCTTCAGGTAGGGTCATTACTCTGTTTTCGTTAGTAGACCAGTTTCCTCCTACTTTCCAGGAGAAATCTTTACCTTTTATAGCCAGGATATCTGCTGAAAGTTCAAGACCTCTGTTTCGGATTTTTCCTGCATTAATGATCCTTTTGGAATATCCGGTTTCAGTTGGCAACGATACCGGGATAATCTGATTTTCACTGAAATTCTGGTAAGCAGTAAAATTAAGGTTCAATCTGTTTTTGAAAAGGCTGAAATCCATACCGGCTTCAATATTGGTATTTTTTTCAGGTTTAAGGGAAGGATTATTAAAAATGGTAGGTGCTACTACACTTCCTGTAATGTTGCTGGCTGTATAATAGTTATCCAAAAGATAAGGATCACTGTCTATCCCTACTTTCGCCCATGAAGCTCTCAGTTTCCATAAGTTCAGGTTATTACTTTTCAGATTAAATAGATCCGAAAGAATGAAACTGGTACTCACTGAAGGATAAAAGAAGGATCTGTTCTGCTTTGGAAGTGTAGAACTCCAGTCATTTCTTCCTGTAAAGTCTACAAATATTTTATTGTCATATCCCAGTGTCAATAATCCGTAAACACTGTCTACATGTTTATCTCTTGGAGCGGGATATTTAACCGGAATATTAAGAGCATTGGTAAGGCTGTATTCGCCGGCAGTTTTCAATCCTATGGCCTGATAATCGTTCTGCAGATATTCATTGTAACGGATACTTCCTCCTGCTGATGCTGAAATACTGAATTTATTCCAATCGGCTTTATAAGAGATTAAAAGGTCGTTGTTATATTCCTGATTTTTGATGAACTGTTCTCTGTAGAAACCTTTCAGGTAGTTGGCAGAACTCCATGGCCTTTTGGTCGTTCTTTTTTCATTCAGAATTTCAATTCCTGACCTCAGCATTAAACTGAAATTCTTATTAAACTGATAATCTGCCGTGATGTTTCCTGTAATGGTTTTCTTTCTTACCCCATTTAGCATTTCATAGGCAATCATATATGGATTATCAATATAAGAACTGAACGGATGGATTTGATCAACCTGCTCCTGTCCGGGTTTCCAGATGGGTTTATACCATTCCAGATCCACGTTGGGATTCTGGAAGATCATGAAATAGGAAATCGACTGATTGTTGTATCCTGTCGCTGGAAGGTTATCACTGGTCGTCGTGTTATAAGCAAATTTTGTAGAAATTTTTAATTTTTGGGTAAACTGATGCGCAAAAGACAACGCAAAATTGAATCGGTCAAAGCCTGTATTTGGCATCATCCACTCATTATTAAGGTAAGTAAGTGAAGTTCTGAAGCTAGTTTTTTCATTGGAACTTTCTACGGAAATACTGTTGGAGTAGTTAGAACCAGTTCTCCAGAAGCCTTTTATATTATTTTCATAGGGTTTCCACAACTGTCTTTCTTTACTCTGTCCCATTACAGTAGGATCATACTGGAAATAATACTGCCCGGCAAATTTTGGTCCGAAAGCACTACTTGTGCCGCCCGTACTTGGCCCATCAGGAGAAAGACCATATGAGTAATAAAAACTACCATTGTTTGTTGCCAGTGTTCCCTGTCCGTATTCATATTGCCAGTCCGGCCACTTCAAGACGGTATCAAAACTTGAAGAAGAGTTAAAAGTTACTCTTAATTTTCCATTCTTTGTTTTTCCTGATTTTGTGGTGATCATTAAGGCTCCGTTGGCAGCACGTGATCCGTATAATGCAGCTGCAGAAGCTCCTTTTAAAACAGTTACAGATTCAATATCATCAGGGTTGATGCTGTTCAATCCGTTTCCAAGGTCAATAGGAACATCACCTCCGGAACCTGCTCCATAAGCTGCAGTATCAGTACCTGTGGTAGAATTTCCCATTGGAACTCCATCTACAACGATCAGAGCGTAGTTATGATCCATCATAATGGATTTTTCTCCTCTCAAAGTAATTCTGGAAGTTCCAAGCGGTCCTGCTCCGGCCGTCTGGATTTTAAGACCAGCCACTTTTCCTTCCATCGATTGTGCCCAGTTGTTGTTCTGGGTTTCTTCAAATGTTTTGGCATTCACTTTCTCAGCAACATACCCTAAAGCTCTGTCATGCCTCTTAATCCCCAAAGCAGTCACTACTACTTCATCAAGTCCTTTAACGGTATCTTTTTTAGCTTTCTGCTGAGCTGCCAGATTGACGCTGACAAATCCTAACAGCGACAAAACCAACAGTTTTTGTGTCTCTTTACGCATTTCCTTTTTGTTTGCGCAAAATTAAAACGACATTACCAGGATGGTCTTAACATTATTTTAACGTTTCTTAAAAATTTATTAAACAGTATATTAATTCAAACTTAACAACATTACATAAATATCTAATTAATAAACACTTAAGCAATTAAGTCTTTTTAATACCATTCTACAGCCATATTTATGTATCTTTATTGTCTTGTCTTGGGATAATATTACATAAAACACACAACAAACTCATAATCAACTTATTAATTCAAACCTCATCATATTCTTTCTTTTAATATTCTTTAAAATATAGACTAGGCTTATAAAAAGAAACAGTCTGACCCATTTTAAAAGTCAGACTGTGTAAATTATGATTGTAATTGATTTAACGGGTATATCTTTTCAACCACCCCGTCAAAAATTCTTTGAATTTTTGCCACCCCTCCGGAGGAGGGGAATATTTCGTCCTTCGGTTGTAGTATTAGTGAAGAATAATCAATCGTTATTTATTTTTTAACTGGTCAGGAATATTGGTTGTTACGAAGCCAATTCCCTGCTTTTTCAGTTCATCGTATACGGCAACATCATTCACTGTCCAGGCATTGGTAATTAATCCTAATGTTTTTGCATCCGCAATCCAGGTTGGGTTTTTCTGGAAAACACTGTAATGGTAATCCATTCCGTCTAATCCTTCTTGTTTGATCTGCTCAGGAGACAGTTCACCGTTCAGATACTGTACTTTAAAGGCAGGAGCCAGTTTTTTGATCTCTTTACAAATATTAAGACTGAAAGAAATAAATTCACTCTGAGATTCCAGCTTCATATCTTTAATCATTTTGATCGTTTTCTGCGTGATCTCATTTTCAATTTCCGGAGTCTTAGCTGGTTTAATCTCAACAATCAGTTTCAGAGATTTATCTTTTTTTCCCTGTTTTAAATAATCTTTTAAAGTAGGAAATTTCTCTCCGTTGGATAATTTCAAAGCTTCCAGTTCTTTGAAACTTGTTTCTGAAATTTCCATTTTACCGTGATGCTCATCGTGGTTAATCACCAATACACCATCTTTTGTCATTCTCACATCAAATTCAGACCCATAAACTTTCAATTTTTGAGCATTCTCAAGGGATTGAAGTGAATTTTCCGTTGTAGGAGGCTGAGCCTGGAAATATCCTCTATGGGCAATGATCTGGGTTTGTGCTTTCATCATAACTGTACTTAAAACTGCTAACCCTAAGATAAAATTTTTCATAATATAATTTAGATTATTAAAAAGAAAGTCCTGAAACTTCTGATAAAGGTAGTTATTAAAAAATGGAAACCACAAAGACATAAAAGATTTTCTGGCTAAAACTAAGGTTTCCCCATTAATCTGCCGCTTTAATTTCTTTTATGTCTTCTGTGGTTTAAAAACAGATATTAGAAGGAGTATTTCGCTCCGATCTGAATCTGATATGGATTTCCGGATAGAGGAACCAGTCCACCTCCACTTACGTTTTTAGTGTATTCGTACTGCATGGTGTCTTTATTGAACTTGGTTACTTTATACAAAGATGTATTATTATATGATTTGTTTACCCCCCATTCTTTGTTAAGAAGATTGGCTACGTTGAAGATATCTACAGAAAGTTCAAAAGCTCCTACTTTATCAAATTTTATTTTCTTAGCTACACGTACATCCCACACGCCATAGAAACCGTTTTTCCCTCCGTTACGTTCAGCTATTTTACCATTATATTCGTTGATATAATCTTTCAGAGCCTGTCCCACCTGTGGATCATCCAGAATGGCTTTGGTAAGGTTCGGGAAGATAAAAGCAAGGTCATTGGAATCTACAAAATCACCATTGATATTCCCTCCGGTTGTCGCTGAGAAACGCGTTCCTCCAATCCCTGAGTATCTGATCCCTAAGGTAAATCCAGCAATCGTAGGCGAGTTACCATAAATAACGACTTTATTACGGAACTGGTTGTCTGAATACGTCATTCTTAAATCTCTCGGATCACTCTGAATCATGGTGGACAATGTTGCAGAGTTGGCTACGTTTCCGTTGTATGAAGTATTGTCTTTGATATCAGACCATGTATAACTTGCTGTGATTTCCCCATCTTTCCAGTAACGGTAACTTGTATCCAATACGAATGAGAACTGGTTTACTTTACCATCACTTACCAATTCCAGTACTCTACCGAAATTATTATTGATTCTTCCCTGTTTCCAGTCGAAACTTACACTGTTATTGGCATTATTGGTAATGGCACCTGTAGGGATAAATACTCCTCTTCCTCCTTCATTAGCTAAAGTAAAGAAAGGATTGGCTACCATGTTTCTGTCGTAGTAATAGTAGTTATTTCTACCTAAAGCCATATATCCTGCAATGCCTGCTCTGAACCTTTCATTGAAGAAGTGCGTATAAGAGATATTCGCTTTATAAACGATTGGAATTTTTGTGTCTTTACCCGTATAGTTGATGGTTGGCATCTGCTTCTGGGAAAGTGTAGGAATCGTATTATAATTATCTCTATAACTGTTAAAATCCGGGAATGGAACATCTTTACCCGTTACATCCACGGTAGCTAGATGATTACCGTCAAATACAAGGTTGTTGATGATCATATAATTGTTGATATCGGAAGAGAAAATCCCGGCACCAAACTTAAGGAAGTCTTTATTTTCTTCATTGATGTTCCAGTCAAACTGGAATCTTGGTTGAATAACAAATGATTTGAGCTGATTATCTGTTCTGATTCCCATTTCATCAAACAATTTCTGATTGAATTTTGCTTTTGGGTAACCACCGTAATCTAATCTTAAACCAGCCATTAAATCCAGGCCTTTTGCTACTTTGGTCTGAAACTGTCCATACAGACCAATATTCCAAATGTTTGATCTAACAGATGGATCATCCACCAAAGGAACTTCTCTGTAGAATCGGTAAGGAGTCATAGTGTCAAAGTTGCTCATTCCCTGGAAATAGAACTTTCCGTTCACCTCACTTCCGTATACCGATTTTGCTGTTGTATACATTAAATCAGCACCAAAAGTATATTTTACCTTATCGGTATTGTAGTATAGGTTGTCAACTATCTGGAATACATTATTTCTAAAACTTTCCTGAGCAAAACGGTGCCCTCCGATCTGAATATTGGTAGATCCGGCACTTGAAGCTACTCCTTCCACAATAGCTCTCGGTACAGGTTTTCCTAATTGATTGTTCTGATAACTGTCCTGGAATGTGTAAAGGTACTGCGCCTTTAATTCATTGGTTAAATTAGGTCTCAAATTCGATCTTAAAGTCAATAACAAACTGTTGTCAATGTTTTTATCATTTCCGTAAGACTCAAAGAAGTTGATATTGGTATTATCACCCAATCCGTTTTTATTAAGATCGTAGGTGAAGTTATTTCTAAGCGTTAATAAGTTTTTTTCATTGATCTGCCAGTCTAAACGTAAAAATCCGGCATCAGAATTTCTCACTTTATCAAACGTTCCGAATTGCGGGCTGTTTCCTACCCCATATTTTACTCTTGCAATATCCAGAAACTGGTTAAGCGTCTGAGTGGTTGTGTTGAATCTCTTCTCATCATCCGGAGATTTGATATCAGCAATCACCAACGGTCTTGAATCCAGCTGGTGATCCCATGCTACGAAGAAATGCAATTTATTTTTAATGATCGGTCCACCCAATGAAAAACCGAATTGGGAAGTAGAGAAATCGTTATCTCTTTTGTTTCCTCTGATATCATACGGGCTGGAAAGCCAGTTGGTTCTTAAATATTCCCAGGCACTTCCGGAAAATTTATTCGTTCCTGATTTGGTAACAGCACTTACTGTTCCTCCTCCGCTTCTTCCCAAAGTAACGTCATATTGGTTGGTGGTAATTTTGAATTCACGCACAGCTTCAATGGAAATGGAGAATGGTGCACCGCTTCGACTGGTAGTAGATCCTGCAGAAGTAGGATTTTTTGCTGTCATCCCGTCAATAGTAAAGTTGGTAGAAGAACCAAGTTGCCCGGAAAGGTTTCCTCCTTTTCCACTTAATGGAGATAGTTCCGTAAGATTGGTAAAGTTTCGTCCATTCACCGGAAGCATGCTGATGTTTTTCGCAGAAATTGCTGTAGCTGCACCAAGGTTTCCGATCTTGTTTTTAAGGTTTCCGGTAATTTTTACTTCTTCAATAGTCTTTTCATTCCCCAGATCCATATTTACTGTAACCTGATCTCCGAAGTTGACACTGTAACCTTCTTTTTTATCATCGTTTACAATGACAGTATAAGGTCCTCCCAAAGGAATTTCTTTAAAAATATATTCCCCTTTTGAGTTGGTTTCCGTTTCCGTTCTGAATCCGGTGGACTCGTTCACAATCGTCACTTTCACTTTTTCCTGAGCCGTACTTCCCGGTCCGGTAACTTTCCCTACAATAGAAGCCTGCGTGGTCTGTGCATAAGCCATTGTCCCAAGCCCTAAAAACAATAATCCCAGTACAATCTTTACTTTTTTCATTTCTTCCGAAGATCTATATTATTAATTTTTTGATTTTCTCCAGGAAACCTCTTTGATTTTCATACTGATAGATCATTTTGAGGTTTCTTTCAATTAGATGTGCAAAGGTATTTTGACTTTAACAGCGGGGTGTTTAAGAAAGTTTTAACATTTTTTTAATTAAATCAGAACGATATGTTAAATTACTTTAAACACGTGTTTTATTTTCTGCAAAACCAGTCAGTTAAGGTATATTACGCATTCTTAATTTTCCTGTACTATTTTATTCTGTTATTTTTTAAATGCAATTACTTTAGTTATTTTTGCTCAAAAGATAGAAACCCAATGTCTGAAAACATTCAACAAAAGATAGAACAGCTCCGCAAGGAACTTCACCAGCATAACGAAAATTACTACCAACTGGATACTCCCACCATTACAGATTATGAATTTGACATGCTTCTGGAGGAGCTCCAGGATCTGGAAGCCAAGTATCCCGAATTCTATGATGAAAATTCTCCTACCGTTCGTGTAGGTGGTGGTGTTACCAAGGTTTTCCCTACGATTCAGCATAAGTTCAGAATGTATTCTCTGGACAATTCCTACGATTTTGACGATCTGGAAGACTGGGAAAAACGAATCATCAAAACCATTGAAGATCCCGTAGAGTTTGTTGCTGAACTGAAATATGACGGAGCATCCATTTCTATCCTTTATGAAAACGGAAAGTTATCACAGGCAGTTACCCGTGGTGATGGTTTCCAGGGAGATGAAATTACCCCGAACGTCAGAACTATATCAGATATTCCTTTGACTTTGAAAGGTGGTTTCCCGAATCATTTTTTCATGCGTGGCGAAATTTATCTGACCAGAAAAAACTTTGATAAGCTGAATGTACTGCGTGAGGAAGAAGGTCTTGATCCCTTCATGAATCCAAGAAATACCGCCAGCGGAAGCTTGAAAATGCAGGACAGCGCTGAGGTAAGAAAACGTGGGCTTTCTTCTGTACTGTATCAGTTTATCTCTGAAGATATTCCTGCAGAAACGCATTGGGAACTTCTTCAAAAAGCTCAAAGCTGGGGCTTCAAAACCTCTCAACAGGCCAAATTATGCAAAACGATGGCTGAAGTACAGGAATTTATCACGTTTTGGGATACTGAACGTCATAATCTTCCTTTTGAAATTGACGGGATCGTTTTAAAAGTGAATTCATTACAGCAGCAGAGACAGCTTGGATATACAGCCAAATCTCCACGTTGGGCAATGGCTTATAAGTTTAAAGCAGAAAAGGTAGAGACAGAACTTCAGAGTGTTTCTTATCAGGTGGGAAGAACCGGAGCTATTACTCCTGTTGCTAATCTTAAACCTGTTTTACTGGCCGGAACCATTGTAAAAAGAGCTTCTCTCCATAATGAGGATATCATCAAGAAACTGGACCTTCATGAAAATGATTTTGTGTATGTAGAAAAAGGAGGTGAAATCATTCCGAAAATTGTAGGGGTAAACACAGACAAAAGAACGGAAGAAAGCAAAGAAATTGAATATATCAAACATTGCCCTGAATGTGGCACTGAGCTGGTAAAAATTGAAGATCAGGCGATTCATTTCTGTCCTAATGAGCTTCACTGTCCGCCACAGGTAGTAGGAAGAATGATTCACTATGTTTCCAGAAAAGCTTTGAATATAGATAATCTTGGAAGTGAAACCATAGAACAGCTCTACAGAGAAAAACTGATTGAAAACCCTGCCGACTTCTATGTTTTAACGAAAGAACAGCTTCTTCCCCTGGAAAGAATGGCCGAAAAATCTGCTCAGAATATCATCACAGGAATTGAAAAATCTAAAGAAATTCCTTTTGAGAAAGTATTATACGGAATCGGGATTAAGCATGTAGGAGAAACAGTGGCCAAGAAACTGGTTAAAAACTTCCCAACGATTGAAGACCTGAAAAATGCAACTGTAGAAGAGCTTTGCCAGGTTGAAGATATTGGGGTTAAAATTGCAGTCAGTATTGTTGATTTCTTCCAGAATTCTGAAAACCTGTTGATGATCGAGCGTTTAAAGTCTTACGGAGTACAACTTGAAAAAGGAGAAAGTACCAACGAAGTTTTATCCAATGTTCTGGAGGGAAAAACATTCCTTTTCACCGGAAAACTGTCTTTATTCACGAGAGAATCAGCCGAGGAAATGGTAGAAAAGCATGGCGGAAAAAATATTTCTGCGGTTTCGAAAAACCTCAACTATCTTGTGGTAGGTGAAAAGGCAGGAAGCAAGCTGAAAAAAGCTCAGGATATCGGAACAATTGAAATCCTGGATGAGCAACAGTTCCTGGATTTGATTGAAAAACAATAAGTTTTAACAATATTTTCACAAAAAAACCATTGAAAGAAATCAATGGTTTTTTTATTATCATGAAGTGAGTTAAATTAACAATTTCTCACTTTTTATTTTCTCTTCTTCCATCCCAAACAGAAAGGATGATCAGTTCAGAACTTGAGAACTCATAAAAGATGAGATAATCTCTCACTATTTTTACTCTTACCCTTTCAATATCTGTTTTCCTTCCAATTGTAGGGTGATCAGCTAGTAATCCAACATTATATAAGATCAACTTGTTGAGTTTTATACTAAATGTTTTAGATTTATTTCTGACAATCCAATATTCAAGAATATCTTTTCTTTCTTTATTGGCTTTAACAGTCCAGATTACTTTTCTTTTAGCCATTCTTCAATATCCTGGTTGGCCTGATCTTCTGTAAGGTATGCTTTATTCTTATATTCTTCTCTTCCTTCAGCAACTCTTTCATTTTGCTCGGTAGTAAGAGTATACTCATTCTGATCCAATTCAAAATCCAGAATCTTTTGAATTTCTTCAATAATTCTGGCTTCTTTTAATTGGGTTATCCTATTAATTAAATCAATTTTTAAATCTGATGTGTTCATCTTATGTGATTTAAGACCAAATTTAGAAAAATTAAGTATTACTTTAATAAACAAATCTTAATTCTTACAAATAATAGTTCTTCTGCTATTTAAAATCTCCAATAAAGCACTTGCTTTCACATTCAACAGGTCTGTGTTTATAACATTTCCTTTTCTGCCAAAAGGATCTGGATTACTCTTTATGTTAATATAAATAGACTCACTTGTTTTTATTCCCCGGAATGTTGTATTTGAAATATAAAATGATGAAATATCTTCAAAATTAATTGTTGTTGGTTTTCTCAATAGGTTATAAATGATGATCTGCTTATCAGTAACTGTTAATAAAGGTTTTGTTCGAAATAATAACAAAATTGAATAGACAACTCCGAATAACGAAAGTAAAAATCCAAGATAAAACATGACTATAAGGCCCAGACCTGCATTTCCCAATTTTTTATTAAAAAAAAATAAAATGAAAATAAATGCAATAACCAATACTATAAGACTTTTTATCTTACTAGAATAAAAGTGAACCTCTTTAGTAATCATTGAGTTTTTATTAAATATTACTTAAATACAATAATGGTATACGGAATACTTTCTCCTGCTTTGGGCAAGATCAGCCTGATATGTTCTTTATTCCTGTAGTAATCTGTGTAAGGCTCTTTGGTGATAATCTTTCCTTTCTCAGTTTCCTTATATCCTGCTGCTAATATCAGTTTAAGGTATTGTTCATATTCTTTTTTGTCCTTAAACTCAAATTCAATTCTGTCTTCTGATTTTTCTTCTTTGTATTCAAACTTTCCGATTTTCGAGGAATAGTCTGGAGCTTCGTATTCGGTTAAAAGAAAGCTTAAGCCTTCTGTTCTGTCATAAAACTTGAACTGAAGCTGTTTCATTTCCTTTTTAAACTCATCCATGGTAAGCTTGTTGAATCCTTTAAGCTGTTCTACTGTGAATGTCTGTGCAGAAATCTGGATACTCAGTACAATTGAAAATAATAAGAGTCCTAACGTTTTTCTCATTGTTATTTTTATCACAAATATAAAGAATAGGATTACATTTTTTAATTGGAAGGATCTGATATTTCTTATTCTAATAGATGAATACACCTTATAGGTTTATAAAACCTATAAGGTGTTTAAATACGTAATTTAATCCTTATGAAACCGGCAATCTGAAGTAAAAAGTACTCCCATTATTCAAGGAACTCTTCACTCCTATTTCTCCGTGTTGTTTTTCAATGAAATTTTTGGAGATGGCCAACCCCAATCCTGTCCCGTTCTGATGTTCTCCGGGAACCTGGAAATAACGGTCAAAGATCTGGCGGTGGTATTTTTCATCAATTCCGCTTCCGGTATCAATAATACTGAACTGAATGAATGCATTCAGCTTTTCTACCACAATCTTAATATTTTCATCCTGAAAAGAGTGCTTTACCGCGTTGGTCAGGAAATTATTCATCACCCAGACTGTTTTATCAAAATCTGCGGTTACCGCATCACTGTCTTCCAGAAGATATTCTGTGCTGATGGAGATATTTTTCTGCTCCGCCAGTTTCTCAACATTTTTTACAGCCATCTGTACAATTTCTTTAGGAGAACATTTTTCTACGGTCAGTCTGATATTTCCGGATTCTACCTGAGAAAGATTCAGCAATTCTCCTGTGATATCCAATAAGCGCTGTCCGTCTTCATTGATGCTCTTCAACAATTCCTGCTGCTGCTCGTTCAGTTCTCCGAACTTTTGATTTCCAAGAAGCTGAACACCCATTTTGATCGCAGAAATCGGGGTTTTCAATTCATGGGAAATGGTTGCAATGAAGTTGGTTTTGGCAAAATCAAGCTCTTTAAAAGGCGTAATATTTCTTAATAGAATTACCTTTCCAATATATTTTTTTTCTTTTTCGCCTGTCTTTACAATATTGATGGGAATAATATCCTGCTCGAAATAATTTTCTTTATTATCACGAACAATTTTAATCGGATCTTTCACCGGATGGTCTATATTTTTCAGCAGTTCGCGCATCAAATCGTTGTTAATAGCTACTTCATGAGCTGTTTTTCCGATAATATCTTCCTTATGGAGATTGGTGATCTTCAAAGCTTCATCATTGATCATATAGATAAAATGGTTCTCATCCAGGCCAATCACCGCATCGTGCATATTGTTAACCAGTGTTTCGATACGTTTTTTATCCATCAACTGCTTCGAAAGCGTGCTGCTTTCGTACTCCTGAAGTTTTTCTGCCATACTGTTGAATGAGTCTGCCAGGCTGTTGAACTCTTCACTTCCTTTGAAATGAACCCTTTCACTATAGTTTTTATCAGCAATCTGTTTGATACTGAAAGTTAGCTGATTAATAGGCTCCGCAATGGTTTGTGGCAAATTAAAAAGCAGAATAAAAGCAATCAGAAAGCATACAGTTCCTAAACTTACAATCCAAAAAGTGGCATTTTCTGCTGTAATAATCGCAATATCACTTTTACGTTCTATCCCTTTCATATTCAAAGACATGATCTTCGAAAGATCTTCACGGATGAGCTTTTCTTTATTGATATCGGGAGCTTTCAGGTAGCTGTTGAAATGAAGATTCAGGTTCTGTGTGGCTTCTTTTTCTCCAAATTCTGTAAGGTTTTTTTCCTGAAGCTTGTTATTTTTTTGAAAATCTGCTACGGCAACGGTGCTGTCTGTACTGATATTATCCAGTGCCAGAAGCATATTTTTGGAAAATTCCAGACTGTTGTAATTGGCCGTAAGGATCTTTTCAGTATCAGATTTTAATTTATTGATGTATACAGAACCTATCACTGAAAGCAGAACAATCAGTAGAAATAAAAGGCCCACGCCTAAGGTAAGTTTAGTTTTAAGTTTCATTACTTTTAAGATAAAATAATAATATCTATCTGTCTTTCATTCAGCCTGTTCATAAGAGTATAGATCCAGCTGTATCCCAACATTCGCTGCCAGAAACTGGCGTGAGGTTTTCCAATACAGACCGTAGTGATGTTATGAGCAATCACATATTCCAGAATCCCGTTGTGAACACTGCTTTCTTTAATCCGGACTACTTTGGCACCTAATTCCTGTGCTAAATTAAAATTATTAATTAAATACCGCTGTTTATCCAATGCAATTTTTTCCGGATTTTCAGAAGGTTTCTGAACGTACAAAACAGTCCATGGACTGTTATAATAGCTGGCTAATCTGGCTGTCTTACGAATAATAGTTTTCGCGATCTTCTCATTACTGCTGATGCAGGCCAGGAATTTTATCGGTTTAAAATTTTCGGTTTTAATTTCTGTTTCTACTTTCCTTTCCACATGGGTGGCTACTTCTTTTAAAGCCAGTTCACGAAGTTGCAAAATATGTCCGCTTTGGAAAAAATTGCTCAGAGCGGTCTGAATTTTTTCCTTTTTATAGATTTTTCCTTCTTTTAATCGGGTCAGAAGCTCATCCGCAGTAAGGTCAATATTCACGACTTCATCCGCCAGAGCCAGAATCTTATCCGGAACCCGCTCTGCTACCTCTACTCCAGTAATTTTCTTTACCTCTTCATTCAGGCTTTCGATATGCTGGATATTCATGGCACTGATGACATTGATCCCGTTATCAAGGATTTCCAGCACATCCTGCCACCTTTTTTTATTTTTGGAACCTTCCACATTAGTATGTGCCAGTTCATCTACAAGAACCACTTCAGGATGTTCATTGATAATAGCCTGAAGATCCATTTCTTCAAGATTTTTTCCTTTATAAAAGACTGATTTTCTTTCAATCTCAGGAAGACCTTCTACAAGGGCTACCGTTTCTTCTCTGCCATGAGTTTCAATATAGCCAACCTTTACATCAATGCCATTTCGCAAAAGAGAATGAGCTTCCTGAAGCATACGGAAGGTCTTTCCTACACCTGCACTCATCCCGATATAAATTTTGAATTTTCCTTTACGGGATTTTTGAATCAGTTCTAAAAAATCTTTTGCTGATGACATTGATTTTATTCTTTTTAATTTTACTTTAAGCACTATTTTCTGTGACTAAACCGATTTTAAAACCAGACTGCTAAGCTTGATGTTATATAGAAATTTCCTTTTTTAAAATCATCATTCCTGGCAAAAATGGCATCTTTGGAAGTAAAACCTCTCGCTTCTGTACGGAAAACTACATTTTTGAATATGGCATAGTCTACATTGAGAGAATATCCGAAGGTCTGAAATCCATTGGGCGTTTCTGTACTGATAATCACACCGTTTTTATCATTATAATATTCCAGTCTTCCTGCCAGTGCCCATTTGCTGTCAAACTGATACTTCATCTGAACATTCGGGCTGTACCAGATGTTATACTGCTCGCTTCCTTTTGATTTCTGCTCAGCTCCTATATCAAATCCCAATATAGCCGAAAACTGATCTGTCAGCTGAAAGCTTCCGTACAAATCATGGAAATAACGCATTCTTTTATCCTCTTTTGCTTTATCATTTCCTATGAATGAGCTGCTGTTCAAAGTAATTTTATCATTAGGCTTATACGTTATCTGATGTCCGAAAGAAATACTCTGGTTTCCTTCAGGTTTGGCAATTCTCTGCCATCCGTTCAATACCAGTCCGCTTAAAAACCATTTCCCGTTATCTGAGGTGTAGGAAATTTTGGCTCCTGTTTCGAAATATGGAGAGTTCTCAGCGGCTAAACTTCTTGTCAGATTCACATTATCCTTTCCTATGGCACTTTCCCATCCAATATGGGAAGGCATGATCCCTGCATCAATCCATAAATTCTTATTCTTTGATATTTTGATTCCAACATTGGCTTCGTTTACATAACGCAGTGCATTTTGTTCTGCTGCCATATTATCCTGGGCATAGGTTCCGGCCATTAAAGCAACATTGGCACGGATATTTTCACTCTGGTAATTGGCTTTCACTAATCCCAGATTAAGATTCATTTCATTATGTCTGTTATATGAGTATAAAAAATTTTGACGTATATGATTGCCCGGCTCATTAAAATCATAGGTATAAAAAAGTTCTGCATAAGCGGAAAATGTCACTTTATTACTTGTTTTTAATGAATCTGATGACTGGGCTTTTGAGAAAAACATTCCCAATACGGCTCCTATAACTAAATATTTTTTCACGTTATTTTTATATTATTTAAGAGTATAAGAAGAATTTAGCTATTAAGAAAAGATAAGGATTTACCCTCGAATTATAAATGAGAAATATTTTGAAATCGTAGATTTTTTTAATGTAGCTCCTTCAATCATCTTAATGGCTTCAATTCTTCTTTTTATCATTGTATGAATTGAATTATTTTAATTGATCTAAAGCGATATTAAGCTTCAGAACATTTACTTTTGATGGACCGAAAAGTCCTAAAAAAGGCTTTTCAGTTTGATTATTAACTAAGCTTTTGATCTGTTCCTCTGAAAGACTTCTCACTTTTGCAATTCTCTTTACCTGGTATAAAGCTCCTTCTTCAGAAATATCAGGATCCAGTCCGCTTCCGCTGGCAGTTACCAATTCTACAGGAACTTTAGCATTACCCATTTCAGGGTTGTCCATTTTTAAAGTATCAATTCTTTTCTGTACAATTTCCAGATATTCTTTATTGCTTGGACCTTTATTACTTCCTCCGCTTCCTGCTGCGTTATAATTGACTGAAGAAGGACGGCTATGGAAATATTTTTCAGACTTAAATTCCTGCCCGATATTAGCATAAAACTTCTGCCCTTTGTTGTAAACAATTTCTCCGTTTCCTTTGTTAGGAAGTATTTTAGAACCTCCATAAACAACTGCCAGATAAATACCTGTAACGACCAACATTACAAGAGTTAATCTGAATGCTGAAACAATATGATTTTTCATTTTTTAAATTTTAATAGAATAAACTGATTACCAGATCAATAATTTTGATCCCGATGAACGGAACGATTACTCCGCCTAAACCATAGATCAAAAGGTTTCTTCTTAATAATGCACTTGCACCAATCGGCTTGTAAGCCACTCCTTTCAACGCCAGCGGAATCAGAAACGGAATGATGACCGCATTGAAAATAACTGCTGATAATATGGCTGTTTCAGGACTGTGAAGGTTCATAATATTCAGCTTCTGAAGAGAAGGAATAAAAGTGATAAACAGTGCCGGAATAATGGCAAAATATTTCGCAACGTCATTCGCAATACTGAAAGTGGTCAATGTTCCTCTTGTCATCAGCAGCTGCTTCCCGATTTCCACAATTTCGATCAGTTTTGTAGGGTCGTTGTCAAGGTCTACCATGTTACCGGCTTCTTTTGCGGCTTGAGTTCCACTGTTCATCGCTACCCCAACATCGGCTTGTGCCAGTGCCGGCGCATCGTTGGTACCGTCTCCCATCATGGCAACCAGCTTACCTTCCTGCTGTTCTTTTTTGATGTAATTCATTTTGTCTTCAGGTTTAGCTTCGGCAATAAAGTCGTCTACTCCCGCTTTTTCTGCAATGAATTTTGCCGTCAGAGGGTTATCTCCGGTTACCATTACCGTTTTCACACCCATTTTTCTCAGTCTCTGGAAACGTTCCTGAATTCCGGTTTTAATAATATCCTGAAGTTCAATAACGCCCCATACTTTTTCGTTAACGGCTACTACTAAAGGAGTTCCTCCGTTTTCAGAAATTTTGGTTACCGCATCCTGGGTTTCCTGTGGGAAGATATTCCCGGCTTTTTCAGTCAGTTTTTTTATCGTATCATAAGCTCCTTTACGGATTCTTGTTTCATCAAAATCAATTCCTGAAGTTCTTGTTTCTGCAGTAAAATTGATATAAGTAGGATTGGCAACCAGTAAATCTTCAGATTTCAAAGCACTCAGTTCAATAATGGATTTTCCTTCCGGAGTTTCATCCGCTACAGAACTTAATGCTGATGCTTTAATAAATTCTTCAATCTGAATTCCATTAGCAGGGTGAAATTGGGTTGCCTTACGGTTTCCGATGGTAATTGTTCCTGTTTTATCAAGCAGCAAAACATCAATATCTCCAGCTGTTTCCACTGCTTTTCCGCTTTTAGTAATCACATTTGCTCTTAATGCTCTATCCATCCCCGCAATTCCGATTGCAGAAAGCAGACCTCCGATAGTTGTCGGAATAAGACAAACGAAAAGAGATATAAATGCCGCTATGGTAATCGGAGTCTGCGCATAGTCTGCAAAAGGCTTTAAAGTGAGGGTAACAATAATAAATGTAAGCGTGAATCCTGCTAAAAGTATGGTTAATGCGATTTCGTTGGGTGTTTTCTGTCTTGATGCTCCTTCTACAAGGGCAATCATTTTATCCAGGAAGGATTCTCCGGGTTTTGTAGTTACTTTTACTTTAATTCTGTCCGAAAGTACTTTTGTCCCTCCGGTTACAGAACTTTTATCTCCTCCGGCTTCACGAATCACGGGAGCACTTTCTCCGGTAATAGCAGACTCATCAATGGTAGCAAGACCTTCAATAATCTCCCCATCCATCGGAATCTGATCTCCCGCTTCACAAAGGAAAATATCGCCTAATGTCATTTCAGCAGACATCTTCAGTCTTGTTTCTACCTGGAATCCCGGCTTGTTATCAAGTACCAATTTGGCCGGTGTCTCCTCCCTTGTTTTTCTGAGGGTATCAGCCTGCGCCTTTCCTCTTGCCTCTGCAATAGCTTCTGCAAAATTGGCAAACAGAACGGTGAAAAATAAAATAATAAATACTAAAAAGTTATAGGAAAAGCTTCCCTGGGATTTATCACCAGTAAGACTGAACATGCTTACGATAAACATGACAATGGTTCCGATCTCCACCAGGAACATTACTGGATTTTTAAACATAATTTTCGGATTCAGTTTTACGAAGGACTGTTTGATCGCTTCATTGACCAAATCTCTTTGAAACAATGTTTGTGACTGATTTTTCATTTTTTGAAAGAGTTTATATCATTGTAAATCAATAATCACCATCAAGGTCTGCCAAATAATAAGGATAGATATGGATAATAGTAAGTGAACGTTTCAGTAAGTGTCAGACTAGCTTCCTCAAACTCTTCAGCATCCTTAATGGTTGAATATTGATTTTAAATTTTAATGTTCATATTTATTTTGAGAAATACTGAATCTGCTCTGCAATAGGCCCTAGAGTCAATGCAGGGAAGAAAGATAATGCTGCAATCAGTAAAATCACTGCCAGTGTCATAAATCCGAAAGTAGCAGTATCTGTTTTCAGTGTTCCTGAACTTTCAGGGATATATTTCTTCTGTGCTAATAACCCAGCAATCGCTACCGGTCCTATAATCGGGATAAATCTTGATAATAACAGTACAATTCCTGTTGAGATATTCCACCAAGGAGTATTATCTCCAAGTCCTTCGAATCCTGATCCGTTATTCGCTGCAGAAGAAGTAAACTCGTACAACATTTCACTGAAACCATGGAAACCTGGGTTGTTCAATGTCTTTGCTCCAAACTCAGGTAAGTAAGCCATTAAAGCTGTTCCTGCAAGAATTAAGAAAGGATGAAATAAAGCCACAATCATTGCGATTTTCATTTCTTTGGCTTCAATCTTTTTACCCATAAATTCTGGGGTTCGTCCCACCATCAGACCACTGATGAATACAGCAAGAATGATAAAGATGAAATAGTTCAGGATTCCGACTCCACAGCCTCCGTAGAAACAGTTAATCATCATCGCAAGGAGCTCGTTCATTCCAGAAAGAGGCATCGTACTATCATGCATTGCGTTTACAGAACCTGTAGAAATTACCGTTGTCGCAATACTCCAATAACCGGATGCTGCACTTCCGAAGCGGATTTCCTTCCCTTCCATAGCTCCCAGGCTGTTGTCTGCTCCCATTTGTGTAATCAAAGGATTTCCTCCTGTTTCATTCACGATATTCGGAATGGTAAGTGCCAGAAAACCGACCGTCATTACCGTAAAGATCACCCATGAAAGTTTTCTTTTTTTCAGATAAAAACCCAGTGCAAATACCAAAGCAAACGGAATAATCATCTGAGTGACCATCTCTGTCATATTGGTAATATAATTAGGGTTTTCTAGCGGATGCGCTGAGTTGGCTCCAAAAAATCCACCTCCATTAGTTCCTAAGTGTTTAATCGCAACAAATGCAGATACAGGACCTCTTGAAACATCAGCTTTCTGTCCTTCCAGTGTAATGATATGATCTTTACCTTCGAAAGTCATCGGACTTCCGTTGATGGATAATATTAATGCAACAATCACACTGATCGGAACCAGAATTCTGATCATTGATTTAGTAAAATAATCGTAGAAATTCCCAAGTTCAGTACTTGTTTTTTCTTTAAAAGCTTTGAAAAGAACAGCCATAGCTGCCATTCCCGTTGCAGCTGTAACAAACTGTAAAAACATCAGATAAAGCTGGCTCAGATAACTTACCCCTGTTTCTCCTGAATAATGCTGTAGATTACAGTTCACTAAGAATGAAATGGTTGTATTAAAAGCCAAATCGGGTGACATATTCGGGTTTCCATCGGGATTTAAAGGGAGCCACGCCTGATTCATTAAAAGAAGGAAACCTATGATGAACCAAACCAGATTGATGGCCAGCATGGCATACATATTCTGTTTCCAATTCATCTGGCGGGCAGGATTAATTCCCGAAACTTTATAAATTAACTTTTCAATGGGTTCAAAAACCGGATCCAGAAAAGTTTTTTTGTATCCATAAACATTAGCAATGTATTTTCCTAAAAAAATTCCGATAACTAACGTGATAGCAAACATTGCTATAATGCCTAAAATTTCTGTATTCATGACTAATTAAAATTTTTCAGGTTTAATTAAAACATAACAGATATACACAAAGGCAAGTATTGAGAGGAAAAATAAACTCCACATAATTTATATTCTATCAAAAAATTCAACTGATTTACATAAAAGCCAAAACAACACTGCAAAAAGCAGAATTAAACTTATAAGCATCATATCTTAATCATTAGGGTTAAAAGAGTCAACAATACGTACGATACAATCAGCAGACTAAAAGTAGAATGCTCCCGTTTTTTAAACGTTTTTCTTGAAATTGTCATTTTTAAATATTTTATTCAGAGACTATATGCCAAAAGAAAGTCCATTTTGAAAAAATAGCATTTAAAACATTGAATAACAAACAATTAAATCAAAATACCAAACTATATAAAAACAGAAAAGCCTATCAAAATGATAGGCTCTTTATTAAAATGATAAACGATTTATTTTAATCCGTACTCTTCCAGTTTTCGGTATAATGTAGCAATACCAATCTCAAGTAAACGGGCAGCTTCCGCTTTATTTCCTTTTGTATATTGTAAAACTTTTTGGATATGTATTTTTTCCAATGACCGGATACTCAAAGAGTCACTTTCAGGAACTGTTTTTTCAGAATAATGAGGAAGACTTTCAGCATCAAGAATATTGTTATCCATTAAAATTAAACTGCGCTCCACTGCGTTTCTCAACTCACGGATATTTCCTTTCCAGTCATTTCTCTCTAAAACTTTATAATATTCCGGATCAACCTGAACAGAGGACAAGTGAAGTTTATTTGAAAAAATATCTACAAAGTTTTTGGCAAGAGCTTTCAGGTCTTCTTTTCTTTCTCTTAATGCCGGGAGTGTAATCTCAAATACATTTAGTCTGAAATAGAGATCTTCTCTAAAATTACCCTGCTTTATTTCATCTTCCAGATCTCTGTTAGTCGCTGCAATCAATCTGAAGTCTGACTTTGAAACTTTAGTTTCCCCCATTTTGATAAATTCCTTGGTTTCCAAAACCCTGAGCAGTTTTGCCTGAAGTTCTATAGGCATCTCACCGATTTCATCCAGAAACAGAGTTCCTCCGTTTGCTTCTTCAATCAATCCTTTCTTATCTTTAACAGCGCCGGTAAAAGCACCTTGTTTGTGACCAAAAAGCTCACTTTCAAGTATCTCCTTACTGAATGCAGAACAATTGATAGCTACAAAACTATTTTTCTTTCTGTCACTTCCTTCATGAATAGCACTGGCAAAAACTTCCTTTCCTGTACCGGTTTCACCTGTAAGAAGGACGGCAGCATCCGTTAAAGCCACTTTTTCAGCCAATTTCTTAGCCTGCAAAATTAGAGGTGATTTACCAATAATCTGGTCAAATCCCTTCACAACCGTCTGCTGAACAACTTTTGATTTGTTATCCTTTACCTTATCCAGAGCTTTATACACCAGCGGAATTATTTTCTCATTATCATCTCCTTTCACCAGGTAATCATACGCTCCATTCTTCATGGCCTGCACTGCATCGGTAATATTGCCGAATGCTGTCATCAGGATAATTTCAATTTGAGGATATTTATTCTTGATAGACTTTACCAGTTCTACTCCAAACGCATCAGGCAGACGCACATCGCTCAAAACAACATCAAATTCATATTGCTCCAGCATCGTCATTGCTGAACGTGCCGTAGAAGCTTCTTTTACATTAAAATTTTCTTGGGAAAGGATCATTCCTAACAATTTAAGGAGTTTGATCTCATCATCGATGATCAGAATATTTCCTGACATTATAATTATTTTTGGAAAACTAGTACAAACTTATTGAATTTATTCGAGGAAAACGGGTTAATAGAAGGAAATAGTTTTGTGAATAGCTTGATGGTGATTAATAGGTGATGGTTAATTCGGGTTGCGAGTTCCGGGGTTAGGACCTATTATCATTATAGAGTTTTCAAATTCATGATTTCTATAGAAAAAGGATACTGTACAGATACACTTTTATTCCAATTGCATCATTCCCTAGCAATCAAGGTTTATGTATGAGAGGTTTAAAGGATGTAAGATGACAGGATAATGTCTACGTTTTTTCAGCAGTCAGTATTAGCAAGTGTCATGCTGAGCGGAATCGAAGCATTTTAATTAACAAGAACTCTGCTTAGACTCCTACGGAGTGACAATGCTGTGGGATAAAGAACAGTAATGAAGGTAAAGACTACTACCAGGTATAAAGAATTGATGGAGGAATTCAGAAGCCGGAGGCTGGGAGCTGGAAGGAAAGAAAAAGATCCAAATAATTGGCTCATTACTCATTATTTATAAGTTCAT
>NZ_JBLFDU010000014.1:0-126064 GCF_047345655.1 Chryseobacterium sp. T20 | reverse complement strand
AATTTATAATTCATAACTCATCATTCATCATTTACAACTCCTTCCCTAGCCCTGATAGAAATGGTTACCCCGCAGCTTGGGTTGGATACTGGGTGGGTTGGAGCGTGGGAGTGCGCTGGCGCGAGGAGTAAAAATGGATAGCAGGAATTAGCTCCTAATTAGGTTGGAGAGTTTGAGGGTTTGAGTGTGAGAGAGTTGGTGAGTAATAGAGTTTCTGAGTGGAAGAGTTAAGAGTGCTAGAGATATCAGGCTACTAGATGAATTGAAATCCTGGCAGAATTCAAAGGTTAAAAGAAACGTTTGATTAATAACTTATAGGTATAGTATCCTAATAAGCATCCAATGGTATCTGCTACGATGTCTAAAGTTTCCATAGATCTGCCCAGTCCCATTTCTTCCTGTAGAATTTCGGTGAGGAAGGCATAGAGAAGGATGATCTGAAAAAAGTAAGAGAATTTTATTTTGGGGAATGCAGCAATGAAAGAGAAACCCAAGGCGGCAAATATACTAAGATGCAATACCTTGTCGATACCGCTGAACATGAACCAATATTCATGATTTTCTTCTCCTGGCTTGAGAAGCATATAAGTAAGAAATGCCCAATAAATGGGCAGTATCTTACTAAATATTTTTGAAATCTTATCCAATGATCGCTTTATAATCATCCGCAGAAAGTAACTCTGACTGATCTGCCCCATCAGCAATTTCCAATTTGATGATCCATCCGTCTCCATAAGGATCTGTATTTAACAGTTCAGGCTGATCTTCTAATTCTGAATTAAACTCAATAACCTTTCCTGCGATAGGTAAGAATAGATCTGAAACAGTTTTTACTGCTTCTACACTTCCGAAAACGTCTCCTCCATTAAGATCATCATCTACAGTATCTACATCAACGTAAACGATATCTCCAAGTTCTCCTTGTGCGAAGTCTGTAATACCGATTGTAGCAACGTTACCTTCGATCTTGATCCATTCGTGATCTTTCGTGTACTTTAATTCTGATGGTGTGTTCATTTTTAAATTTTTATTTTGTACAAATGTATTCAAAAATATAGTAGCTTCAAATATTGGATATAAAAAAAGTCCTTCAAATGAAGGACTTTTATGTTTGTATTATTTTTAGAATCCACCTCCGGATTCACCGAATGTAAATGTGGCTGAGATACCTGCTCTGACCGTAGACAGCGGGAATGCTGTGGAGATCTTATATTTTGAGGTCATCTGTTCGTAGAATACTCTCAGATTCAGATTCTCGGAAACATTGTAGTCTGCGGAAAGTTTAATATTCATTAATCTTTGTCCTCCCGTAACCTGAGCATCATTCAACAGGATATTCATAATGGATGTTTTACTGTCTCTTAATGAAATATCACCTCGGATATTTAGGTCACTTCCTTTTCCTCTTGTTCCTCTTCCTCTGATATTGGCTGTTCCCAATCTGAAGTTTCTGACAATATAACCAAGTCTTACTACATATTCTGTATTGGCATCTTCGGTAAGAGTCTGGTTGACTAATCCCAGTACCATCATTCTGGTTCTGTTGTACTGTATTCCGAACTGCATATTGTTTCTCATGGTAACATCTACTCCGATAAGTGGTGAGAAAGATTCTACATATCCAACCTGTGCGAATGTATATGGATTGATCTTATCTCCTGCGTTTTTGACTACATTCCCTGCATTATCCACTGTCTGATAATATCCGTTCGGGTTGCCGTGATAGTCTACATTGCTTTGAATACCTGTTGCCGTATACGTAGCAGTATAGGCATGTAAGATATCAAACTTCGTGAACTGCCCACTGATCATTGGGATATTTTTTAATCCGGAATAGGTAATTCTCCAGTTTGGCAATGGGAATCCCGCTTTTTTAGGATTACCCATAGGCGTCACAGATTTCCCTTCCATCGCAGCTCTAAAGGCTGGAATCAATACATAGGCATTTCCAATGCTATAGTGCTGAGCAAATCCGTTATTATCCAATACTGCTCCAGGACCTCCCAACTGTTGAGAAAGCGCTCTTGCATTTTCTCTGATCGCCTGATAAACGGCCTGTCCATCTTTAAACGATGTACTAAGAAGCATTGTCGTATTGGAATATGTTGTCATTTCGCTGGCGAATGTAAAGTCCGGATCAGGAACCCCACCATTAGTATAGTTAAATCCTGTATGGGAGAAGTTACTGTTGAAGGTATGCAACACATTAAGGTCAACTCTTAGATCATTCATCGGCATCACCTGTAAGTCTGCTCTCAATTCTTTGGTAGACATTCTTACGTATGGATCCGTCATATAATTGGAACCACTCACCCATCCGTTTTCCATTACGGTTCTTCTGATATCTGCCTGAGAACCTAGAAGGAATCCTAGCGTCGGACCTCCTAATGTCTGTCCGGATCCATACCAGTTTGGCGCTGATATTAACCCTGGAAGTACTGTTCCATTCGTTTCGTTATAACTTACGTTTAACTGTTTGAAAGAGGTCAGTAAGAATGCTGCACTTTGAAGTGGGGTAAGTTTATTTTTAAATTTATATTTTTTGTATCTGTATCTGTTTTTCTCCCACTGCTTCGCATACACATTGTTCAGAGAGTCCATCTCCTGTCTGCGCTTCTGAAGTTTGGCATTAATATTTTTGAAATAATTAAACTGGCCAAAGAACTTAGGAAGATCTGCAGAAGCAGTTGCCTGAATAACATTGGTATTCTGTCCAACAGATCCTAAACTTGCTGTCTGGTTCGTATTAGGATCTACAAATCCAGTCAACGAAGTAGATCTTGCAGCCCAGTTGTAGGTAAATCCGTATCCTACTTCTGCATCAATGAAATCCAGATAAGGCAGATACTGGAACGGCAGTTTATAATTCAACTGTGCTCTGTGATTATACAATACCGGTCTTCCGGCTCTGAATACATTTCCGAAAATGGATTTACTATCCATCGAGTTTACGTCCAGATTGTCATTCAACGTTCTGGTTGCGGAGTTGATTTCCAGTTTTAATGATTTCGTGAAATTGAATCCTAGTCCATATTGCCATCCAAAGAAGAAGTTTCTGTTTCTGATAGCATCAAAATTATTATTCATGTCTCCGTTCAGGATTGCTTCCACATTTCTGAACTCAAGTTCGTTATAATTTCTGTCGATTTCAGTTCTGAAAGATATTCTTGTAGGAATTGGATTAATATTGAATTCCTTCACCCATCTCAGATACTTTGTAGATTTCGCCGTATCACTGATCATCTTATTGAAAGGTTTCAGTACCCACGGTTTAAACGTGTAGTTATAATCAATATACCCTCTCAGATACTGTCTGTAATTTCTTTTGGTATAGATGTCTCTGAAATAGTCATCGTTATAAACAGCAGTTACTGATACGTTTTCGATATCATAAAACTTAGGTTTTTTATTTGGATTTACTCTTTCTTTGTGCATGTTAACGACACCTATACTTCTCTGTTGAGTATAGGTTCTCGCTACCTTTTTCAATTGATCTTTGTTTGGAGCTTTATTGAATTCCACGTCGGTATCCAGAGGGTTGTACTTTGGATCTTCAATAGTCTGCGAGTAAGAATAATTTAAAGGAATCTTTACCCCTGTTTTTTCCGGAAGGAATTTATCTACATTGATCGCAGTATTGATACTGAATGCCGACTGAGTAGATTGTGTTCTTTCCGCAGGTTTTGAATCGATATTTCCGAAACCAACTGAGGTATAAGAGGCATTGGCATTCACTGTTGCCAGGTCTCCCATATTGAAGTTTAAGCTGGCATTTCCTGCATATCCACCATCATTCTCAATTTCAGAAAGACGGATTTCGTTAACCCAAAGAACCCTTGTTATGGTAGAGTTTGTTCTTGGATCTGCATTTCTTACCCCAATCATAATGGTGGTAATATTTCCTAAACTTGGTCTACCTTTGATATAAATATTTTTATAAGGTTCCTGATATCCTGTGTCAACGGTTCTATTCGTAATAGCAACACCTGATTTGTCTCTTCTGATTTTAGCATCTACAAAGTTCTGAACATCAAAATCAACTTCATTTTCCATTGGCCATATCTCCATAGGAGCAGTAGCTGTAGTAGGAGTCATTCTTAAAGATGATTCATACTCATAATAGTTATCAGTGGCATCGCTTCCGAAACGAATAAAGAATTTGGTATTCTCATCCAATCCAATCACTCTGTTCAATGGATCGTGAGCGTGTACAAACAGCTTCAGCTTTTTGTATCTTCTCATATCCAACGTTGTATTTTTGAATACTCCTCTTGCCTCAGTTTTAAGATCTTTCACTTTCATGTAAAGTGACGCTTCATTCTGTCTCTGCGCTCCTGCATTTCCACTCAATACCTGTCTGTCAATTCCCGGAGGCAATACATATGGAGGTTGGTTCAATGCATTTTCTTCAATATTTACACTTCCTATTTCAAAGTTTGGATCTGTCACAGTTCCCGTTCCTTCGTCGGAATTAGGAACATTTACACTGGCAATTTTACTGGTATATTTTCTCCAGTCTGATCTTACAAGATCCATTGTTCCGAATCTCAGAGTAGAGGTCTGATCAAATCCTGCCAGCATCAATCTTGCAAATCTTACGTTATTCAATACTGCATCTTCGTGTGTTCCTTCAGCTGGATCATAATTCGCCACAGGAATTCTGAACAAATACCATTTAACATCTGAACTCTGTCCGTTCTGGAAAGTTGCTTTTACAGTTTTTACATCTACAATATTGTTTGACCCAAGTGACAAACTTGGTTGGTCAAGCTTTATAACATATTGGTTATAGTTTTCAGTCTGATCCAGGTTATAATCTTTGTTGATATCTTCCGCATCCGGAGTTTGGGAAGCTACATTCAGAGAGTTTGCTTCTGAGTTTCCTTCAGGGTTTCTGAAATATTTGTATCGTTCTACAACAGAGGCAGCCTGGCTTCCTGTAAATTTATCAGAAAGATAGAATACGAAGTCATCCACTGCAGGGTCAACAATATTGGTTACCGGGTTTACAAATGTATTTCCAAATCTCATTGCTTCCTGATCAGAAGTAAGACCATCATATCCGGCATCCTGTATTTTTCTTTCATCTCCTTCTGTAGAGAATGCATATAAAATTGGTGGCTGTTTTGGCTGAGTTCCCCAGTTTGAATTCGTTGTAGAAGATGGATTACCTGGAGTTGGAAGTCCATTTTCATACTGCATTTTTCCATCTTTCAGAACATCTTCAGAAACGTTTCCTAAGTGAAGCAAAAGTTTTGGATCAGTACCCAGAGTTTTACCATCTGCATAAGGGTCCATCATCCAGAATTCAACGTATTCAATGTTTGAAGTAACAAAGTTCGGAACACTGATGGATCTCATAATCCCTGCCCATCTGCTTTGTGCCTGTTCTGCTAATGGGTTTACGTTGTATGGTCCTTTTTCTTTAGGGAAATATGAAATATCGAAAGTATTCGTGAAGGTTTGTTCTCCTGCTACGAAATCTCTGTTGTTATAGATCTCAGAATATTGTACTCTTCTGGAAGCGTGGTTGGATACGGACTGTGGTGTAATTCCTGAAGGAGCTTTTCCTCCAACTCCCCAGAATCTAGGGTCGATATTATACCATGTTAATAATCCTCTTCCATATCCGCTTGTAATATCATCATTTGCCGGAACTGTGTTAAATGGCGGCAATGTATTTTTTTCCGGTTTTGAAGCAAGACTCCATGCTGCCGGTTCTTTTAAGGATATTTTAGAAGTTGTCTGTTCAAAGTCGTCAATGTAAGACTGATTGTTTGTTCCTTTATTCAATCCAGGTAATAAGTATGCGGCTTCCATCTTAAAGTTTAAGTTGGAAGGAGCTTCCGTTTTTACCATAGGAAGTTTGTTGGTCAATCTTGTAAGGTAAGGAGCCTGATTGTTATACATCAAGTTGATCCCTGCCATCGTATTGTTTACCGCTTCCTGTCCGAAGTTTACTTTCTGGGTCAGTGGAGATTCTGAGTAATTGATCACCGTTCCTCCTAAGATAAAGTTTTCACTGAATCTTCTTTCTAAATTTAATCCTAAGAATCTTTTTCTCTGGGTATTAAATGTCAACTGGTTTTCCAGTGAAATATTGATGGCCTGTCCGGACTGTTTTATATTTTCATTAATGATCGTAACCGTACCAAGCATGTAGTCTACCGTATAGTCAACTCCTTCTGTAAGCTGTACCCCGTTTGCAGCCACTTTTACTGATCCCTGAGGAACGTTTACTGCTCCTAAAGATATACCTTGACCCTGAACACCTTTATAACGGCCTTCCATTGTATACCTCTGGGAAAGGTTACTGGAGATCGCCTGTTGTTTTTGTTTGGTATAAAGATCCTGAAAAACATATTGAGGATCACTTGTCCCTAATTTTGATTCCAGAAATTTACCGAAGGGCTGTACTTTAGTAAAGATAACTCTTCCTGTTTCAGGTCTGATGGTAATCCCATTAACAAAGTCAAAAATACCATCTCCTTTACTTCCGTCTTTATTATTCTGGATATCGCCGTTCATATTGAGACGGTCCCAGTTGAATAATTTTAGTAAGTTCTGATCTTTCACAGGAGTATCCGGAAGATAATTTACTTTACCTCCTGTTTTTGGATCTCTGTAATATACGTTAAGGATAAAGCCATCAGGAGATACCTGTCCTGCATCTATAGAATAAACGTTCTTCATCATCAGATCCCACATTGGAGACTGCGTGTTCACCTTATTGTTTACTCTCAATACTTTGGTGATCAATACCGGGCTTTCTTCAGAAAACTCCCCTACTTTGTATACTTTATTGCTTCCGTTCACAGTATATGAGTAGGAAACGGCTAAAAGCTGCTGATCATTAAGCTTCTGATTTAATGAAATATATCCCAACTGTGGCTGGAAGGTAAATTCATTACTGTTCAGCTTTCTTGCTTTTGTATTGTATATGAATTGTTCTCCGTTATCATAAGGAGTGGGATCACCAGGAAGTACCTGTCCCTGGAAAATAGTCCCATAGTTTTTCCCTGCTTCTCTGCTTCCTGCTACGGATGAAACAGCATCATAAAGACCGTTCAGAGAGTTATCCGGTAGAGTAACTCCACCAGGGCCTTCACCAAGATCTCTGATCCCGATAATACTTTTCTGATAAGCCAGATTACTGTTCCCCTGATCAAGTACCCAAACTTCCATTCTGGTAATATTGATGGTTGAGTTGATCTGTGGATAATTAAGCAAAGCATCATCATATTTGTTCAGGAAATAATGTCCTAAAAAGAAGTGTTGGTTTTCTTCATAGTCAATGGCATTGACTTTAAAATTATTCATCACACCACCTCCCTGTACTACAATATTACGGGCCTCTCCCTGTTGCTGGGAAAGGACTACTGTTCCAAATGTTTTTCCTAACTGGAATTCTGTTTTCACCCCGAATAGTGATTGGGAACCACGGATAAGACTGGTTGAAAGCGGCATGTTTACGTTACCAAATTCAACTCTTTTGATGATTTTATCTTCTCCTCCCTCATTGGGTTTATCTACATTTCCAAGACCTTTACTCTGAAGATCTTTCCAGCTTCCTTTTGCCTGCCAGACAAGGTTCATTCTGTTTTCAAAAGCAAAACCACTCTGGGTATCATAATTGGCCTTTAACTGAAGGTTTTCCCCTACTTTCCCTAATAATCCAAGCTGAATTCTCTGGTCAATATCAAAGGTAAAACTGGTCCTGTTTTGGGGCAGGATCATTGGGTTATCTATTTTCTGGTAAAGTCCTGCAAAATCCAAGGATGCATATCCTGAAGGGATGATTTCAATTTTGTTACCTCCGAAAATGGTTTCAAAAAGCCTGTTATTGATCATCACAGAAGGGATAAGTCCTTTTCTCCTCGCATCTGATTTATCTTTTCTGAAAAGGAGATTGTACTTATCAGATTTGTCCTTATAGTAAGCTCTGGTCTGGCTGGCAAGCATATATTCTTTATACTCTTCCGGAGACATGGCTGTGGGAGGACCTGTAATGGTATTTCCGATTTTGGGATACACATAGTACATCCCGGTTTTTATGTCGTAATAGGCTTCATACCTCGTAGGGTCAGCCACTTCATATTGTTTTCTTATGATCGCTGTATCTTTCTGTGCCTGTGCAAAAGCACTGACAGACATACACAGGAACGACAGGAACAAAAATATGTTAAGATGCTTAATATTCGCCACCAAATGTTAAATGTTTTTTAAGATTTGTTTAACCAATTCTTCTACCGAGATGCTTGGATTTTGTTTTATAAATTTATCCGCAATCTTCTCGCTCGTTCGTTTAGGAATCCCTAAAACTTCTAATGCAGATAACGATTCTTCCTTGATTTTATTATCCACCATCACAGAAATGTTCGCGTTTGGATCGCTGTATTTCTGTACTTTATCTTTAAGATCTACAATAATTCTTTCGGCAGTTTTTGTACCGATTCCTTTTGCTTTTTGGATCAGTGCACTGTTTCCGGAAAGTATAGCAGAAGCAATCTCATCAAGACTCAATGTTGACAACAGAATAAGGGCTGAAACAGCTCCTACTCCATTAACGCTTATTAACAGATTGAACATTTCTTTTTCTGAACGTGTGTTAAATCCAAAGAGAAGATGAGCATCTTCACGAATGATCTGCTGAATAAATAAAAAGGTCTGCTGATTCAAAACCAGCGTCTGTGAGGTCATCAAACTGATTCCCACGTAGTAACCAACTCCTTGAACATTGATGACAGCGTAGGTAGGCGTAAGTTCTTGAACAGTGCCTTGTAAAGAAAATATCATTATTAATTTTTAAAACTCCCAAATATAGCAATTTAAACTAATTAATGTTTTCATTTGATGTACGAATGATTTTTAACTTAAATTTCAAATAAGAATTCAAGGAATTAACAGAAAAACAAAAGACTCCAAAATATGGAGTCTTTTTACTATCTGAACACGGTTTACAGTGTCATTTTTTAAATAAGAGGAATGGATTACTGATTTACAGTTACCCTTCAAACCTTTGTATTATTTCTTCTCTCTTCTTTGAGCATCAAGAACAGCAATGGTAGCAAGGTTTACAATCTCATCAACGCTTGAACGCATCTGAAGTACGTGTACCGGCTGCTTTAATCCCATTAAGATAGGTCCGATTACCTGTGCTACTTTCATTCCTCTCAGAATTTTGTAAGAAAGGTTTGCACTTTCCAGATTCGGGAAGATGAATGTGTTGGCAGGTGTAGTTCCTAGTTTTGAGAATGGGTAATCGCTCAGGTGATCTGCATTCATTGCAAAATCCGGCTGAATTTCACCATCCACAACCATTTTAGGGAATTTCTCATGAAGGATGTTCACTGCTTTTGCTACTTTTTTAGAAGTTTCAGAGATGGCAGCAAAGTTTTCAAATCCAAGCATTGCAATTCTTGGTTCGATAGCAAAAGATTTTACTGTAAATTCTGCCATTTTAGCAATATTCACAAGATCTTCAGCGGTAGGATTTTGATTGATAGAAGTATCTGCGAAGAAAATAGGTTTCTTTTCAGACAGAATCATCATCATTGCCGCTACTTTGTCTACTCCTTTATCTTTTTCTATCACTTCTAAAACAGGACGTAAAACGGAAGTATAGTTTTTAGAGAATCCTACAATAAGTCCATCCGTATCACCATGCTTCAGCATCAAAGGTCCGAAATAGTCTCTCTGACGTACGTATCTTTTCGCTTTGTACTCGTTCATTCCTTTTCTCTGACGAAGTTTCCAAAGGGTTTCTCTGTATTTTTTTCTGTTTTCTTTCTGATCGTCATCACTTGGATCAATGATTGGAACATCCAGGGTAATTCCGTAACGCTCCATTTGCTCCTTGATGTATTTTTTATCTCCTAAAAGACTTGGGTAAGCAATTCCTTCTTCATAAAGAATCTGAGCTGCTTTTAATACATTGTATTCTTCAGCATTTCCAAGGGTAATTCTTTTCGGATTGGATTTCGCACGGCTCTGCATCATTCTTACCAATCTTTCATCTCTACCCATTCTGTCTAAAAGCTGGTGTTCATATTCATCAAAATCCGTAATGGTTTTTCTGGCAACACCACTTTCAATAGCTGCTTTAGCAACAGCGCTTGATACTTTTGTAATCAATCTGTTATCAAACGGTTTCGGAATGAAATATTCTCTTCCAAACTGAAGGTTCTGAACGTTGTATGCTAAAATTACAGCTTCCGGTACTGGTTCTTTGGCAAGATCAGCAATGGCGTGTACGGCAGCCAGTTTCATATCTTCATTAATTCCTGTAGCCTGTACATCTAATGCTCCACGGAAGATATAAGGGAATCCTAATACATTGTTTACCTGGTTAGGATAATCACTTCTTCCTGTTGCCATGATCACATCTTTACGAGTCTCAAGAGCAAGATCATAAGCAATTTCCGGATCAGGGTTCGCAAGAGCAAATACGATAGGGTTATCATTCATGCTCAACAACATGTCCGGAGTCATCACGTTTCCTTTTGACAATCCTACAAAAACATCAGATCCTTTTACAGCGTCTTCTAATGTTTCAATATCTGTCTGAGCGATGAAATCTAATTTTTCAGGAGTAAGGTTTTCTCTTTTATGATTGATTACTCCTTTACTGTCACACATCAGGACGTTTTCTTTTTTCAATCCTAATGAAATATAAAGCTTGGTACATGCGATAGCTGCAGCACCAGCTCCATTCACCACCATTTTCACTTTATCAATATCTTTATTGGCAATCTGCAGAGAGTTGATCAATGCAGCAGCAGAGATAATGGCTGTTCCGTGCTGGTCATCGTGCATCAAAGGAATATTCAATTCCTCTTTCAGTCTTTGTTCTATATAAAAAGCTTCAGGAGCTTTAATATCTTCCAGGTTGATCCCTCCAAAAGTAGGAGCAATCCCTTTTACAATTTCAATAAATTTATCCGGATCTTTTTCGTCGATCTCAATATCAAAAACGTTGATATCTGCAAAGATTTTGAATAAAAGTCCTTTCCCTTCCATTACAGGTTTTGAAGCCTCAGCACCGATGTCTCCCAGTCCAAGTACGGCAGTACCGTTAGAAATTACTGCTACCAGGTTTCCTTTTCCTGTATAATCATATACAGTTTCCGGCTTATCATGAATTTCCATACAAGGAACTGCTACTCCCGGAGAGTAAGCCAATGACAAATCTCTTTGAGAAGAGTGTGGCTTTGATGGGATAACTTCAATTTTTCCTTTGGGTTCTGCTTTATGATAATCTAGCGCTGCCTGGCTAAAGTTCTTTTCGTCACGATTGTTGTTACTTGACATAAAATTTTGTTTTTTGTTAAAGTATATATTTAATGTGGTAATCTACTAAGCTTTCAATTGGTTTCTGCACAACATGTCCCACATTTAAATTAAGTTCTGTAGCTACAGAACGTAGTGTATTTTCATAATAATAAGCGATGGAACCGATAAAATTGATTTCGGCATCATGCGCTTCCTCATAAGGAAGAACCTGATATTCGAAGAAACTTTTCATTTCCTCAAAAACCATGTCTTTAAAATAAGGATGATCTTTTCTTTCGATTACAAATTTGGTAAAATTCGCCAGATAGGCGTTTGGCCTTGGAGTATGATACATGTTTTTCAATGCATCTTCTACGGTAAGCTGATAATCTGCTTCAAATTCTTTATGAAGATCTGCTGGCAGTTTCTTCATAAAATATCTGCGCACCAATTGCTTTCCGATAGCACTTCCACTTCCTTCATCCCCGATCAGGAATCCCAGTGAAGGTAGTTCTATCTTTACATTTTCACCGTCAAAAAAACAGGAATTTGATCCTGTGCCAAGAATGCACACGATAGCAGGTTTCCCACTGTATGCGGCATAGGCTGCAGCCATAAGGTCTTCCTTCACAATAATCTCTGCTTTTCCAAAAACCTTTTTCAGTTCTTCTTCTATGGTCTCGCAGTTTTTCTTCACACCGCATCCGGAACCATAAAAAAAGACTTTGGTAATTGAATTTTTAACCGATATCAGATTGCTATTCTTCTGTATTTCAGGAGCGATAAGTTCTCTGTTGATAAAATTCGGATTGAAACCGATTGTTTCTGTTTTCAGAAAAACTTTCTTAAAGTCATCAAGTATTACCCAATCCGATTTAGTAGAACCACTATCTACAATAGCAACCATATTTTAGATTTTAATTTAAGGGTGCTAAATTATGAATTTATCTTCAATTAGCGTTTAAAAACAACCTGGAAGCTGTCTAAAATCATTAATGCTTGATTTGTGTTTTTTTTTCGTTGAATTGTATAAGCCAATCTTCTATTTCATCTTCCAGATAGGAAGTCTGTAATACCATTGCATTGATAAAATCATCAGGTACCGGTTCTCCACTGGAGTTTTCAAGATTCCACAATTCGTTTGACATATTTTCATATTCTGAATACACTCTTTTGAAGCGGGAATTTTCTTTCTCAAGAGCCTCAATATTTTTCTGTTGAAGCTGGAATTTTCTGTATTTGTTTTGACGTTTCATACAAATATTATTAAAAATTGGGTCATAAAATGTTGGAGTATATGCGCTTAACCGTGCACTACAAGATAGAAAAAACCATCAACACAAGGAGTTGAAAATGAATTTATTATCAGGTCTTAATTACATCATTCTGAATATTAAAATTAGAAATAATTTTTATTAAAAAAAATATTTTAACAACTTTTTTCAGTGTTTAACATATAGTTATAAATTTGCATATTCATATTGTGAAGCTTTGGGATTATTGAGATTTCAAAACCATTCGTAACAGAGGGAATTCACTAAGGTGTTTATCTGCTGAGATATAAATCCGCTCTGTATGCTGTCCAATATGTACAAACATTTTAGTTTTATATTCATTAAATGAAAGAAATACTCTTACGCCAGAAACAGGTTTTGTTCTTCATCATTGCAGGAGGACTGAGTGCCATTGTAGAAATAGGAAGCTTTAAGATTTTCAGCACCTATCTTCCGCACTTCTTTGTAAAGGAAACCAACTTCTATGGAGTACACTATCCTTTAAGTAACATTTTTTCCACAAGCTGCGGGATAATTACCAATTACTTTCTGAGCATCTGGTTTGTATTTGAAAGAGGAAAACATTCAAAGAGAAAAGAGTTTGCTTATTTTATGGTGGTCTCCTTTTTTTCAACATTACTCAGCTTAGGCTTTTTCCAAATATTCTATAGTTTCATATTTAAAGATAATATCAATTTATTTTTTTATACCTTGAGCCCGGAAATGATCAGCAAAATTGCAGCAATATTGCTGGTTTCCATTCTGAATTATTCGATAAAGAAGAAAGTAATTTTTAACGGTTAAGCTGTGACAAAAATTTTAAATTATCTCTGGAGATTCTGGTTGCTTCTGTTAGCATTTTTTCTGACAGTCAGCATTGGAATCCCCGTTTACATTTTATCCTTTAATAAAAAGCATTATCAATACGGTTACAAACTTGTCAGACTATGGTGTTTCGGCATGTTTTACGGAATGGGCTTCAGATATGATTTAATTAAACTTTCAGAACAGGAAAAAGATAAGAATACACCTTACGTTTTTATCTCCAATCATACGTCCATTATGGATATTATGCTTGTATGCATTCTCTTCCCTGATCATCCGATTTGTTTTGTAGGAAAAAAAGAACTGGTAAAAATTCCGATTTTCGGAACCATATATAAAAGGATATGTGTAATGGTAGACAGAGCCAGTGCAAAAAGCCGTGCAGATGTGTACCGCAGGTGTGCTGAGAAGATGGAAGAAGGCAACAGTATTGCCATTTTTCCTGAAGGTGGTGTGCCAGATGACACTTCTATTATCCTGGATGATTTTAAGGACGGTGCATTTATGCTGTCTTCAAAACATCATTCTCCTATAGCTGTTTATACCTTTGTGGGACTCAAGGAAATGTTCCCTTTTGAAAACTCAAAAGGCTTTCCCGGAAGAGTAAAGGTATATTTTAATGGAATCATTGAGCCTACAGATTCGCCAAAAGACTTAAAGGCAGAGGCTTATGAGAAAATAAAAAAAACCTTAATCAGGTATTCCGTTGAAAGGAAATAGTTATATTTGTTTGTGAAATCTATAATAAATATGTCAAATTATTCTAAACAAACCAATTGGGCCCAATTCATTCCGTTGGTTACTGTATTCTTCTTTTGGGGATTTGTAGCAGCCAGTAATGATATTCTGATCCCCGTTTTTCAAAAAGCCTTCAATTTATCTCAAACTGAGAGTATGTTGGTACAGATATGCTTTTATGTAGCATACACTGTAGGTTCTTTAATTTATATGCTTGTATCAAAGAGCCTGAAACAGGATTTGATCAACAAAATCGGGTACAAAAACGGTCTTATTGTGGGACTTTTGATTTCCGCAATGGGAACTTTATTATTTTATCCGGCGGCTAATATGCATTCTTTCCCGTTAATGATCTCCGGATTATTTATTGTAGGTTTAGGATTCTCTCTTCAGCAGATTGTGGCTAATCCGCTTGCTATTGAAGTAGGTCCTACAGAAACGGGATCTCAGAGACTAACAATGGCTGGTGGAATCAACAACTTAGGAACTACCATTGGACCACTTATCGTTGCATTTGCGATTTTTGGTTCTGCAAGTGCCGGTAATACGGAAGCGAGTATAGAAAGTGTAAAGATACCTTACCTTATATTGGGAGCAGCTTTTGCTCTGGTAGCTTTAATGCTTAAATTCTCTTCCCTTCCTGCTGTAACGCCAACGAATACTGAGAATACAGATGATACAACTCCGGGAGAACACAGAACTTCGGCTTTCCAGTATCCTCAATTGGTAATGGGAATGATTGCCATCTTCGTGTATGTAGGAGTGGAAGTTTCTACCGCAAGTAACCTTCCTGCTTATATGGAAAAAAATTTAGGATTTGAAACAAAAGATGTAGCTCCTTACATCTCTTTATACTGGGCTTCATTAATGATTGGCCGTTGGACAGGCGCTGTGGAAGCATTTGACGTGAATGCCGGATTTAAAAAGATCTTAAGATTCTTAGCTCCTTATCTTGCATTTGGGGTGTTTTTATTCGTGAATGCAATTGCCAAGCATGATCTTTCTCCTTTCTATGTATATGGATTCATCATCATTGCGATGATTATCTGTGACATTTTAAGTAAAGGAAACCCGGCAAGAATGCTTTTAATCTTCTCTCTGGCAGGGATCACAGCATTGCTTATCGGTATGTTTACTACAGGAATGGTATCTGTGTATGCATTTACCAGCGTAGGACTTTTCTGCTCTACTTTATGGCCTTGTATTTTCGCATTGGCTATCAACGGACTTGGAAAGCACACTAACCAAGGTTCAGGATACCTTATTATGATGATTATGGGTGGAGGTATTGTAAGTTTTATACAAGGGTATATTGCAGATATTACCAATATTCATTTCAGTTATATCGTAGGGGTTATTTGTTTTGCTTATCTTGCATTCTATGCGATCCGTGTAAGTGGGATTCTGAAAGCTCAGGGCATTGATCTGGATAAAGTATCTAAAGGTAATGGTCATTAATATAACAACAAACATATATAAGAAAAAGAGATTTTGGGCAGGTGTTTTACTTGCCCAATTTCTTTTGTTTTATGGATTCTCAAAATCCAAAGTAATGATTTCTTTTTTTGAAAGTTTTTTTGAATTTCAGAAAGGGATTCATCAGATACTGTTCAGCTGGATTCCGTTTTCTGTTGGAGATCTTATATACATTCTACTGGGAGTTTTCCTTCTGTATTATTTGATTACTTCATTCAGTAAACAGCGAAGAAATAATTCACTGATAAAGATCCTGATAATTGTGAATGCTTTTTACTTTATCTATCAGATCTTCTGGGGCATGCTGTATTTCCAGACTCCAATCATTAAAAAACTTTCCAGCCAGGAGGAACCCGATATGAATAAGGCAAAAAAATTAGCCCTTGTCTATCTTGAAAAATGTAAGCAAACCAGACAGTCTGCTCATGAGGATAAAAATGGTGTTTTTATCATCATCAACCTTACAGATATACAAAAGGAAATCCTATACCAACAAGCCAAACTACCTTCTTATATTTCGGATAAAAAAGCAACTCAGGTTTTGGATATCAAACCAAGTCTGTTTAAAAATGTAATGAACTTTACCGGAATTCTCGGATATTACAATCCCTTTACCGCAGAAGCTCAGTATAACTCCGAACTACCTCATACTTTCATCCCCTTTACAACGGCTCACGAAAGTTCTCATCAGCTGGGTTTTGCAAGAGAACAGGAGGCTAATTTTGTGGGATATCTGATAGGTATTCACTCTACTAATCCTGAACTGAGATACAGCACCGAATTTTTTACTTTAAAAAGCCTTTTAAGATTTATTGTGGAGGAAGACCCACAGTTTGTAAAGAATATTCTTCATCAGTACTCTCCTGCTATGAAAAGAGACCGTGCTTATGAAAAAAGTTTTGTTTTTCAGCATCAGGGATGGTTGGATGACTTCTTTGGATTTACCAATAACCTGTTTCTGAAAAGTAACCAACAAGAAGGTTCTGTTACCTATTCCTACTTTATTGATCTTCTTCTGAATTATGAGAAAACATAAAAAAAGAATCGTATCAGGCGATACGATTCTAAAAACACAAATGATGAAAAAAAATTTATTACCTTGACTTGTTCCCTCATTCAAGGCGATGTAAAAGTACGACATATTTTATAAATACAAAAACATTTCCCTCCTTTTTTAAAACTTTATGAAAACTTTATGATTTTTTAAGTTTTTTTGAGTTCATCTCACCTTGTCACAAATCACACAAAACAGCGACATTCAACAACCAAAACAAGGATAAACGTCATATAAGTTATGAAAAACTCAAAAAATCAAACATTTGTTTAAACAAAAAACATTTCAATTTCATCCCGTTTTCACTATTTTAAAAATTGGAGTTATCTCTTATATTGTATAGGATATTTCTAAAATTTCAAATTCAAAAATTTACAATATATCCATCATTCTTGTCGCTGTTATTAATTCTGTTTTTAATTTAAAAATAAGAGTATTTACCCACATGGGGAAACTCAATCTATACTTCACCCTGGAACTGTTCAAACACAAGATTATTGAAATCAAAGCTTGTTTCTTTACAAGAGAATCTATTATTAGCATCAATACCATCCTGCATTATAAAGCACTAATCCTCTACAATAAAATACTGAGGATCAAATAAAATCTACCAACACCCATTTATATCTCACTAATAAAGGAAAATTTTTTTTGTATATTTAAAACATCTGTGTATTTTAGATAAAAATATTAATATGATTTTTGACAAACTAATTAACCATCTAAAACTCGATAAACAGGAATTTATTTTCCAGTTCAATTCCCATCCCAATTATCCATCTGCACTGGCATTTAGTGACACACTCAACTTTATGGGAGTAAAAAATGATGCTTACGAACTTGACAAAGAATATTGGGACGAACTTCCGGAAGAATTTATTGCTATTGTTGAGAATTCATTTTCCCTGGTAAAAAAGGCAGGAAGCAATTATTCCGTATATTCAGAAAAAGCAAAGACCTTCGGTAAAGAAGAACTTTATAATAAATCAACAGATTTTGTACTGCTGTTTGAGAAAACAGAAAATGCAGAAAGTAAACTGGCTTTTAATTTTAAACCGGTTCTTTATCTCATTTTTGCAACTGTGCTTGCCTATTCTTTTATTAGCCAAAGCATTTACGAAGCTCTGTTTAATGTACTTTCCTTAGCAGGAGTTTATATTTCCCTGGAAATTTTCAATCAGAAATTCGGGAATACTTCTACTGTCATCGGAAGTATATGTGGAGGCGGAGGCGCTGCAGCAAGTCAGACAGCCAACTCGTGTGATAAGATCATCAAACAGGATAAAACCAGTATTCTGGGCTTAAAATTTGCAGATTTTTCTCTGATTTATTTTGCAGGACTTGCCGTATTAGGTCTGTTCTTACCGGCAACAGCGTATATCGTAAAAGGCTTCACATTCGTTTCTGTAATTGCCATCGGATATTCTTTATACATCCAGGCATTTGTAGAAAAGACATTTTGTAGAGTATGTCTTTTGATTATTTCAATTCTGGTAGGACAAATTGTAATCAGCAGTTTATTTTTTGAGAATCTGTCTTTCAGTGTGGGAGCTCTTTTATTGACTGTTATTCTTTGGGCTCTTGTATTTTCTGCAGTTATCTATTTCAACACTCTTCTTGAGCAAAAAGAAGCTCTTCAAAAATCGAATGCGAAAAATCTCAGATTCAAGAGAAACTATGAGCTTTTTAAAAACCAGATGGAACAAAATCCAAAAATAGAATTTCAGGATACTGAAACTTTTGCTGTTGGAAAAAGAGATGCTAAACTTCGTATTTCTATCGTTTCCAATCCATACTGTGGTTTCTGTAAAGATGCACATAAGCTTGTTGAAGGACTTTTGGAAAAATATCCGGAGAATATTTCACTACAGATGAGATTCAATTACAGCCCAGACAGAGCTCCAGAAAAATACACTCAGCTGATTTCAGATTTAACTCATATCTATCATAACAAACCTGAAAAAGAATTTTTACATGCTGTAGAAGAATGGTTTGAAACTAAGGATGAAAGCAAAATCAATGCGCTTTCCGGAGGAAACGTAACCTCAGAAAATCTGAATCCATTAGTAGAGATGTCCATAGAAAACAGTAACGCAGGATTAAGCTTTACTCCTATCTTTATCATCAATGGATATCAGTTTCCAGACAAGTATGATCGTGAAGATATTTTATTCTTTATTGATGAATTAATAGAAGATGATGAGATCTAGTAAATAAATCTCATTCATTTAAAAATTTCACTATCTTAGGAAAAACAAAATAACCATCTGAAAAGATGTAAAAGAGTAGAAAAACGGTGATCAATGGGACTATTTCCAGTTTACCATTTCATTGAATTATAATTGAATTAAAGCAAAAATGTCGTCATTTATTGACGGCATTTTATAATGAGTAGTAGTTTTGAAAAAAAAGTTTCCTTTTTATAAGCAACCAGATACCAAAGATTGTGGCCCTACATGCCTCAGAATCGTCAGTAAGTATTATGGTAAAAGTATATCTCTGCAGCAGATTCGTAACCTTTCCGAAACAACCCGTGAAGGAAGCAGCCTTCTTGGCCTGAGCGATGCCGCAGAAAATCTTGGATTCCGGTCAATGGGAGTCCAGATCGATTTCAATACCCTTACAGAAGAAGTTCCTTTTCCATGTGTAGCACACTGGAATAAAAACCATTTTGTTGTTGTATACAAAATCGACAAAAATAACAAAGTCTATATTTCAGATCCCAGCTATGGACTGATCACTTATACCAGAGAAGAATTTATCAAGTCCTGGATTGGAGAAAATGCCAACGAAAATACAGAAGAAGGAATTGTCCTGATTCTTGAAACCACTCCTGCATTCTTCCAGACAGAGTTTGATGCTGAAGAGAGTAAGGCAAGCTTTACATTCTTGTCCAAATATCTTCTTAAGTATAAAACACTTGTTATACAATTGGCTATTGGTCTATTAGGAGGAAGTTTACTTTCCCTGATATTCCCGTTTCTTACCCAAAGTATTGTAGACGTCGGGATCCAGAATCAGGATATCAATTTTATCTATGTAGTTCTACTTGCCCAAATTATGCTATTCCTGGGAAGAATGGGAATTGAGACCATCCGAAGCTGGATTCTTCTTCACCTTTCGGCAAGGATCAATATTTCGATCATCTCCGATTTCTTTATCAAATTAATGAAACTTCCGATAAGTTTCTTTGATACCAGAATGACAGGAGATATCATGCAGAGAATTAATGACCACCACAGAATTGAACAGCTTCTTACAAGCTCCTCACTGAATACATTATTCTCTTTGGTCAACCTTATTATCTTCAGTATTGTATTATTATTTTACGATTACAGACTTTTCATCGTTTATCTCGTAGGAGCTGTATTATATATTGGCTGGATCAGTTTTTTCTTAAAAAAGAGAAAAGAGCTTGATTATAAAAGATTCTCACAGGTATCTCAGGAACAAAGTAAAGTAATTGAGCTTATCAACGGTATGCAGGAAATCAAAATGCATAATGCCGAGAAGCAAAAACGATGGGACTGGGAATTTCTACAGGTAAAACTATTTAAGATCCGAATAAAATCTCTTTCATTAGAACAATGGCAGTCTGTTGGAGGAAACTTTATCAATCAGATGAAAGATATTCTGGTGAGTTTCCTTTCTGCAAAACTTGTTTTAAGTGGAAACCTTACTTTGGGGATGATGCTTTCTGTTCAGTACATTATTGGACAGTTAAACAGCCCGCTTCTTCAGCTTATCGACTTTATCAAACAGACTCAGGATGCTAAAATTTCCCTTGAAAGATTAGGAGAAATCCATGATAAAGATGATGAAGAAGATAAAAATGAGCAGTACGTCACAGATGTTCCGAAGCAAGATATCGAAATCAAAGATATGTCATTCAGATATATTGGTTCTGATGTTCCGGTTTTTGAAAACTTAAGCCTTACGATTCCTTATCAGCAGACCACAGCTATTGTGGGAGCCAGCGGAAGTGGAAAAACGACTTTATTGAAACTGTTGATGAAATTTTATGATCCGGATCAGGGTGAAATCAGAATCGGAAATACCAATATGAAAAATATTTCTCCGAGATACTGGAGAGATCATTGTGGAGTTGTAATGCAGGAAGGATATGTATTCAATGATACCATCGCCAATAATATTGCGGTAGGTGAAGATCATATAGATAAACAAAAACTGAGACGTGCTGTAGAGATAGCCAATATCAAAGATTTTATTGAAAGTCTTCCATTAAGTTATAATACAAAGATTGGAAATGAAGGAGTAGGTGTCAGCGGTGGTCAGAAGCAGAGACTGTTCATTGCAAGAGCTGTTTACAAATCTCCTGAATATATTTTATTTGATGAAGCTACCTCTGCATTAGATGCCAATAATGAGAAAGTGATTATGGAAAATCTTGAACAGTTCTTTAAAGGTAAAACAGCAGTGGTGATTGCCCACAGACTTTCAACGGTAAGACATGCTGATAAAATCATTGTACTGGATCAAGGAAAAGTAGTTGAAGAAGGAAGCCATGCCGATCTGGTAGATTTAAGGGGAGAATATTACAGACTTGTAAGAAATCAGCTTGAATTAGGCAGTTAATCATAAAAGCAAAAATATAGCGGAATCCGAAAAGCTTATAGAGTAGGAAAAATAAAACTAATTTAATCATGAAAAATCTTAAAAAACTTTCGAGAAAAGATTTGACATTAGTCAGCGGAGGAGTAATTATTCCGGACAATAACTGTTGTGGATCCTGGTGCCTTGGTAGCTGGGTACCATGCCGTATTAAGCATTTTGAATGCCCACCCGATGCAGACACTTCGCCACCATCTTGGTATGATGGGAACTGTCCAATTATTTAAATTATATTCCCCCTGAAATATTGGGGGAAATTTTACCTCAAAACAATGAAAGAAGACGTTTTAGACAATATTGAACTCCGTTCAGAGAGTGTACAGGATATTCTTACCCAGCCACCACATTGGATGATCCGCTGGGGAAATACCATGATATTTATTATCCTTCTGTTGATTCTCTTAATGAGCTACATTATAAAATATCCGGAATTTGTACCGGCTCCTATTATTGTAACTTCCCAGAATCCTCCTGAGAAAATAGAAGCACGAACCAGTTCCAAAATTGAGAAAATATTCATAAAAGATCATCAGGAAGTTAAAAAGAATGACGTTCTGATGGTGATGCAGTCTGCAGCTAACTATAAAGACATTTTAGAGCTTAAAAAACTGGTAGACTCCATCACACCTGATAAATTATATACCTTCCCTATTGCCCAGGCTTCAAGATTTAAACTGGGTGAATTGCAGGGTGAATATAACAGTTTCGCAAAAGCATTTCAGGATGAAGCTCTTTTTACAAGACTACAGCCTTATGCTCCAGAAAATCTGGCCGCCAATCAGAGCATTTCAGAATATAAAATAAGAATTGCTACTTTGAAACAGCAGAAGAACCTGGAATCTATAAAATATGATCTGACAAAGAAAAACTTCAACAGATCTCAGGAATTATTCAACCAAGGGGTTATTTCAGCCATGGAACTTGAAAACGAAAAGATCAAATATCTTCAGGCTCAACAAAACCTTGAGAATATTAAAATCTCCATATCCCAAATGGATGAAGGAATTTCCAATCTGAATAAGACCAAAAGCGGAACTGCCATTAATACAGAAAAAGACAGAATTACATACTCTTCACAAACTCTACAGCTTCTTGAACAGCTGCGAAAATCTCTAAAACAGTGGGAACTGAATTATCTTGTGATCTCATCCACTGATGGTGTTGCCAGTTTCCAACAGTTCTTTGGCGAGAATCAGTTCGTAAAGGTAGGAGAACCCATCCTTTCTATTCTTCCTAAAAATAAAGAGCAGTTAGTGGGCAGAATGTCAGTCCCTACTACAAATTCAGGAAAAATAACTCCTGGTGAGAAAGTACTGATTAAACTGGACAATTACCGATTCCAGGAATACGGTATTATCGAAGGAAAGGTACAGAACATCTCTCTGATTCCTGATGAAAAAGGAAATTATTATGTAGATGTAATTTTACCAAAAGGATTAAAAACAAGCTATAATAAAACACTCACATTCGATAAAGAGCTTAGAGGCAGTGCAGAAATTGTAACACAAGACCTGCGACTGATTGAAAGATTCTTCTATCAGATCAGAAAGTTACTTGGATATCAGGTTTAATAAACCTTTTATTAAAAAACTACCCCCGTTTTACAAATTGTAAAACGGGGTTTTTATTACTTATTTTAAAAATTCTCATTCGTCTGATAATGTTTTGCAGAAGTTCAATCTCATTCATTTAAATAGCCTAATATAGCCACAATCTACCCAAGTAAAGGGTTTTATTGCAAAAGATATGATCATTTAAAAAAGGGCAATAAGAAGACGAATATGAGGACAATCATAATATTAGTTGATCATGAAAATTAACCGAACACTATAATGAAGCTGAAAAAGTATAATTATTCCCTTAATATTTCATCAGAAGAATGAAATCATTAAAAAATAAAATTCATTGGAAAGAATTAAAAGGTAAAAAGGCAATTCTTTTAAAAGTAAAAACCGCAATCATTAAATCAATGATTGCGGTTTATTGTAGCGAAGACGGGAATTGAACCCGTGACCTCAGGGTTATGAATCCTGCGCTCTAACCAACTGAGCTACCTCGCCGTTTTGGTGGTGCAAATATAGAAAATATTTCTTTACCTCCAAAATTATTTTAGCTTAAAATATTCTAAAACATCACCAACATGATCTGGTTTGCTGATTATCTTATTGTTAGCATCCAAAATAAAATACGTCGGAGTTGCATGAATATTATATAAATCTGTGTAACTACTGTTCCATCCTCTCAATTCTGAATCATTCACCCAAGGAAATGCAGCAATTTTTTTGGTATATGAATTCTTATCCACATCTAAAGACAGCCCTACAATCTGAATATTTTTTGATTTCAGATCATTATATTTTTCCAAAAGTTTTGGAAGTTCACTTTCACAGTGTGAACATGTGGATGACCAGAACACCACCACCTTTTTATCGGCCTTTATATCGTGTAAAGATTTTGCTGTGGTATTAACAGGTGACTGGAACTTATAATTAGGGAAAACAGCCCCCATTTCGATGTTTGCGTTCGATTTCAATGTAGAAGCAAGCCTGTCAGTAATGGTACATTTAAGATTTTTAGCTAAAGACAGATATTTGCTCTTGTATTCATCCATCTGATAGACATCAAAAATATCAATCAATTCTGACAATACAGTCTGCCCTCTTGGAGTTTCAACTTTTAAACGATCCAGTAACTTATCAACAGACGCTGTAACATTTGTATTTCCTCCTGAATTCAGATAAGCAACCAATACAGGTCTCAATAATGATGAGCTTTCAAGCATATCATTTGATTTGTCCAGAAAGTTGATGATTTCTTCCTGATCTACTTTCTTAGTTGAATCGGGTGAGTTGGAAAGAAACTTGCTGTAATTCGTATTATAATAAGCAATAAACGGGTGTTGCGCAGCATCAATAGAACCTGAAGCACCGGAAAGTCTGTCAATTTCTGTTTTCAGAGCTTTTCCAAAATCTGTATTGTCTTTGTAATATTCTTTGATTTGTGCTAAAGCTGGCAAAATAAGCTCTTTCTTTTGGGAGCCTTCCTGTTGTTTGCTCATCAGATTATTGGCATCATCCAGATAAATAACATCTTTTACTTTGCTATTCTGAATATCCAATTTAAAGTTGACATTTTTATTTTCAGAAATAAAGCTTACGGTATTATTAGAGCCAGGAAAATAAACTTTCATCATCCCCATATAATGACCTGGGTATTTAAAAGTCCATGTACTATTCTTACTCTGTTCTTTAGTAACAATAATATCTTTTGATCCGTTAAGTGTATATAGAATAGCATCCTGGTCTTTAAAGTCTGCCGGAGTCTGAATTGTAACAGTAAATTGAGCCTGTAAAGCAAATGCAGCCAAAACCGCTGATAGCGTATAAATCTTTTTCATAAAGTAAAAATAAAAAAACTCCCTGACTAATCAGAGAGTTTAATATTATTTTAATAAAATTTTATGCTTTTACGCTCTTGTACTTTTTTGTAAAGTAAACAATAAATCCTATTGCTACGATACCCAGTACATATACATACATATCAATTGGTGAGGCAGGTGACCCGGTACCGTTTCCTCCGTTACCTCCTCCTCCCGGGATTGCTGGTTGTGGTGGAGCGGCATTTGCTAGAGATACAGCAAATAGGAAAAATGCCAAGACTAGTTTATTAATAGTTTTCATGTGGTTTATTTTAAGATTTTAGTGTTAACAGTTTCTCCCTTATCAGAAACGATTTTTACAACATATGAATTTTTAACTGAGCCATCAAGCTCGATTACAAAATCTCTGGATGTTTCAACCGCTTTTTTAGAGATTACCAGTTTACCGCTCATATCATAAACTTGAATGTCTGCTTTTTTCCATTTTGGATCAAATCTAACAATGTAATTTGTAATAGATGGATCGTAAACAACAAGTGTTCTGGAAACACTAGGAGTTGCTTTATCCACACCTAAAGTAATATTACTTGGTTCACCATAATACAAGTTAGCTTCTTCATTTGTTACAGCTACCACATCTCCCTGTTTAGCCTGTACTAAATTTCCATTTTCTGCTTTATAGTAGAAACCAATTCCTGAAGATAACTGGTGTGCACCAGCAGGAATAAGTTCTGCATTTTCTCTGATCTCGAATTTATAAGATTTAACCTGATCAAGTTTGTAGTTAACTAACTTAACATTTTTACCTTGGAAGTTCCCCTCATTAGCTTCGTTAATATATAACCAATAGTTAGTATAATTATTATCATACCCACCATTCAATGCTTCTTCGTAAGTACCGATAATTCTGGTACCAGCTGAACTTTGAACTGTTGTAGCAGTAGAAACCTGGTGTCCTGTTGTAAATGATGGAGAAACCACGTAGTACGTTCTGGAAATCTCATTACCATTAGCATCAAGACCAATTACTCCAAGCTGTTTTACAGTATTGGCTGTATTCTTACCAGCCATTCTAGCTGCATTTACACCGTTAGGAGTACCTGCTGTTCTAGCTGTTGATTTGAATCTTCTCAGTGGATTAAAGTCTAAAGTCTGAGCTGTATTGTCTCTTAACTTTATTTTAAACGACTGCATAGGTTTGATAACCATTTTATCTAGGTTCACATCTCCAACTGCCGGAGCAACTCCGTCACCTGTAGCTACGTAAGTAACTACCTGAGCACCTGTAGCGTAAGTAGAACCTCCAGGAAGTGTAACAACAGTACCTGGATTATATTCAATACCCCAGATATTTTTTACGGCATTTCCGTCTGATCCTGTAACACTTTCAGTATATCCGATATTAGATAAATCTAAATTAGTAAGGAATGGGTTACCAAATTGATAGAAGTTTTGTCCAAATGTTCCAGCCCATGGAGTTGTAGTAAATTCAAATGAATCATCAAGATAAGTATTGTACTTTTCGTTGTAAGAATTCACAGCATTACCACCATTTCCGAATACCACATTGGAAGCTCCTAAATTAGATTTTCCTGCATTCTGTAATGATACAGTTCCTGCTAGTGGAGCATACGGTTTTCCATTGATATTGAAAACAGTTCCTGTTGCAGGTGTGCTTGGGTTCCAGTCATTGCTGGAAACTTTCAGCATATAATATCCTGAACCATCAGCAGTAGTAGAAGCTAAATTTGTAAAATGTGCAGAAACTGCATTAGCGTTATCCCACTTTAGAATTGGATTACTATATCTACCCGTATTAAAAGTTTTACCAACTTCAGTAGATAATGTACTTAAGGCTTTACCAAAGAAAGGTAAAGCAACTTGTTGGAAATAATTGCCACTTCCGTTACTTGTAGTTCTGTACTCTTTAGTGACAATACCTGTAATGTTGGACTGGGATAGTCCGTCGATGTACAGCTGGCCATACGTGGAAGTAGCAAAAGAAGCAGGGGTATTAAGTCTTAAGATGATATTTCCACCGTCAGTCTTATCAGCACCACCGGCATCAATTGTTTTTAAGAGATCCGTACCAGATCCTACAACCATGATATTTCCATGCACGTCCAAAAGGCCATTACCCTTTGTTTGTACACCTCCACCGCTATAAACTAGGGTGCCTTCGCTCACATACATATTAGCATTAGTGTCAACATGACATAGTATCTGCGCCTGAACAGAATAACTAATTGCTAAAAGACCTATAGCAAATAAACTTTTTCTCATTGTATAAATTATTTGTGTGTTAATACAATCTTCACCCGCAAAGGTATTATTATTTTTCTTAAAAAAAAAATATTTTATCTATTAATCAAAACATTATCTTCATTTAAGATGATATCTTTCTCCTCTCCTATTGAAAACATATAGTCTTCTAGAACTTTTTCGGTGGTCCCTCTAAGCCCTCTTGCACCTAATCCTTTTTCAATAGTTTCCTCTACGATTTTTTCAATTGCTCCGTCTGTAATAACCAAATTTGTGCCATCCATTTTAAAAAGTTCCACAAATTGATTCACGATAGAGTTTTTGGGCTCCTTCATGATTCTTACCAACGTCTCTTTTGTGAGTTTATCGAGGTAAGTGATGATTGGAAATCTTCCCAAAAGTTCCGGAATTAATCCGAAAGTACGAAGGTCAATCGCATTAATATTTGTTAATATATATTCATCCTCGTCTGTTTTATTGATTTTTTCAGAGCTGAAGCCAATTGCCTGTTTGTTCATTCTTCTTTCGATGATCTCTTTGATCCCGTCAAAAGCTCCTCCTGCAATAAATAAGATGTTTTGGGTATTTACCTGGATATATTTCTGATCCGGATGTTTTCTTCCACCTTGTGGCGGAACATTCACAATACTTCCTTCCAACAGTTTTAATAATCCCTGCTGTACGCCTTCTCCTGAAACGTCTCTTGTAATACTTGGATTGTCGGATTTTCTGGCAATCTTATCAATCTCATCGATGAAGACAATTCCTTTTTCAGCTTTTTCCACATCATAATCTGCGACCATCAAAAGTCTTGAAAGAATACTTTCAACATCTTCTCCTACATATCCGGCTTCTGTTAAAATAGTAGCATCCACAATACAGAAAGGAACATTAAGTTCTCTTGCAATAGTTTTTGCCAGAAGCGTTTTACCCGTTCCTGTCTCTCCTATCATGATAATGTTTGACTTTTCAAGCTCTACTTCTCTGTTTTCATCCTGAGCGTGAAGCAATCTTTTATAATGGTTATACACCGCAATGGAAAGTTGCTTTTTTGCCTGATCTTGTCCGATCACATACTGATCAAGAAATTCTTTGATCTCTTTTGGCTTTTTAAGCTCTTCCATACTATCAGCAGGTGAATATCCTGTTTTTGATGCACTGTCTTTTACGATAGCATGTGCCTGCTCTATACAATTTTCACAAATAAAACCATTCTGCCCAGAAATCAGCATCTGTACTTCATTTCTTTTTCTGCCACAGAAAGAACATTGGTTGGAATTCATATGATATAATATATATGTATATGTTAAAGAAAATCGTAAAAAATTACTTTTTTACGATTTTCTGGTTGTTAAGAATTAATAATTGAGTGTTGAATCTCTGTATATTCTTCGTTCGTTAATTTTAATCTTTCATTTCTGAAATTCATGTCTTCCATCTTATTTAAAGGAATCAGATGGATGTGTGCATGAGGAACTTCAAGTCCTACCACTGCTACTCCTACTCTTACACATGGAACTGCAGTTTTGATCTTCTTGGCTACCTCTTGGGCAAATCCCCAAAGGTTTTTGTATTCTTCACTTTCAAGATCAAAAATCAAATCCACTTCTTTTTTAGGTACTACTAAAGTATGTCCCTTCACTAAAGGCATTGCGTCTAAGAATGCAATAAAGTTTTCATTTTCTGCAATCTTATAAGAGGGAATTTCGCCATTAATGATTTTTGTGAATATAGTGCTCATTTTATCAGAAGTTTGGGTTAGATATTTAGAAGTTCAGAAATAGAAAGGAGTATAAGACTATAAAGAGATGTCTAATACTTCGAAAGACAGTTTGTTTCCGTTAGGTAAAGTAATTTCAGCAATTTCGCCAATAGCTTTTCCTAACAGTCCTTTTGCGATAGGTGTGTTCACAGAAATCTTTCCTGTCTTCAGGTCGCTTTCGTTATCCGGTACCAATGTAAATACCTGCTCTTGCTTGGTAGCATTGTTTTTAAGTTTCACTGTTGTTAAGATTGAAACTTTTGAAGTATCTAATTGGCTTTCGTCTATAATTTTAGAAGTAGAGATAACATCTTTCAGCTTGGAAATTCTCATTTCAAGCATCCCCTGAGCCTCTTTAGCCGCATCGTATTCTGCATTTTCCGATAAATCTCCTTTATCTCTTGCTTCTGCGATCTGCTGAGTAATTTTTGGTCTCTCCACAGTTTCCAACTGTTCCAGCTCAGCTTTCATTTTCTCTAGGCCCTCCTTAGTAACATAGCTTGCCATAATTTTCAAAATTTAGTTTTAGTATAAAAAAATAATCCGACATTTGCCGGACAATGTTTTCGTGTTGTAATCGTTTAATTTTTACAAATATATAAAAATTTAAATTGAAATGAAAAAAACTTTTTCAATCTTATCCATTTTCATTTTATTGATTTTCAGTAATTTAACCATAAACTCATGCGGAAGCAGAGAAGATACCGTGAACTGTTTCCCCAATGTTCCCATCAATGTATCTCTTAATTTAAACCTGCCTGCTTATTACGCTTTAAACAATATCAACGGCTGGATTTATGTCAACGAGCAACAATCAGGAACCAGAGGATTGATTATTGTCCGAACTGCAAACGGATTTAAAGTCTATGACAGGAATGCACCACATCTATGCCCTGATAATAATACAACCCTTGAGGTAAAAGACAATATTGCCATTATATGTCCACAGGATAATACAAGATGGATCTTAAGTACAGGGCAGCCGGAGTCTGGAGCCAAAACGTCTCTGCCACCTAAAACTTATCCTTACAGTTATGATGCTGCAAGCAAAACTTTAAATGTTTATTATTAAAAATACAAGATGAAGATCGTTATACAAAGAGTCTCCGAAGCCAGTGTAAAAGTGGATGGAAAAATTGTTGGAGAAATCGGGAAAGGGCTTATGCTGTTGGTAGGTATAGATGAAAATGATGAAAAGACAGATGCGGACTGGCTTGTACAGAAGGTTTTAAACCTGAGAATCTTTGGAGATGAAGATGACAAGCTTAATCTTTCTGTGAAAGATATTTCAGGAGAAATCCTTTGCATCAGTCAGTTTACATTGATTGCAGATTATAAAAAAGGCAACCGTCCTTCTTTCATAAAAGCAGCAAAACCTGATAAAGCTGTACCTCTTTTTGACTATTTTAAAGAAGAAATCGCTAAATCCGGACTAAAAACAGAAAGCGGAATTTTCGGAGCAGATATGAAGGTTTCCCTGACCAATGACGGACCCGTTACTATCGTCATGGATTCTCTTACCAAAAGCTAAATCCGGAAATAAATATAACCATAAAGCAATACGTTTCAATTCATTGGAACGTATTTTTTTTGATTAATATGCATAAAATATATCCTTCATTAAACCTCACAGGTTTTAAAAACCTGTGAGGTTTATCATTCATCAACAAAGAAATCCTTTATACAAAAGAAAAGAGTAAAAATTTAAAAAATAAAATCACAAAAAAGTGATTTGTTTTCATTTTATTATTATTTTTGATATAAATCAAAACTGATTTACAACCATTTAACAAAATCGTATGAAAACAAAAATCAACTTTTTCGCAGTACTTGCGTTCTGTTCTACTCTGTCTTTCGGACAGGACAGCCAGCCTAAAATGGCTAATGATCAAAATTCAATTATTTACGTATGCTTTTCAAAAGGCATCAATTCTGAAAAAATGGCTTTCAGCAGAAACGCTGATCTGGAAAGATTCTCAAGAGAAAACCACATCTCATTTAAGTATGATCTGGATTTTACGGACAGCAAACTTGATGAAATGGCCAGAAGCAGCAAAGCCATCGGTAATTCCGGAGAATCTGTGGAAAAACTGAAAAGAATCTATAAGGCTGATATTCCTCTTCAAAATAAAGAAGCTTCAGAAAAAATCATTCATACTCTTGAGAGATTTCCTGAAATAGAATATGTATCTGTAATGAGTGCCGAGCCTATCGAACCACCTTTGGTAAATGCTTTTGTGGCGACTCCTGATCTGGAAAGCCTGCAGACCTATCTGAATGACAATCCTGGAATCAATGCCAAATACGCATGGTCAAGAGGAATCACAGGACAGAATATCCGTGTACGTGATGTAGAATATGGTTTCTACAAAACTCATGAGATGCTGTCTAACCAAAATTCAATTCAACTTGAACCCGGTTATTCTCCTAATGCAGGATTGGCCAATAATAACTATCGCGACCATGGAACTGCTGTAGTAAGTATTTTAGGTTCTATAAAAGACAATATAGGGCTTACGGGAGCTGCTTACAGTGCTTCCGAAATAAAAGGTTATATGGAATGGACTACGGTAGGATACAACAGAGCTTCTGCAGTAAGCAGATCTATCAATGCATCTCAGGCCGGAGATATTATACTATACGAAATGCAGACTGGTGGAAAAGACGGTCAGTATTGCCCTGCGGAATATGACAAAGTAATCTGGGATCTTACAAAAGCTGCTACTGATTCAGGAATTATTATCATTGCAGCGGCAGGTAATGGAAATCAGAATCTGGATGACCCGTTTTATGCAACGTATCTTGCGAGAGGAAACAGTGGTGCTATCATTGTAGGAGCAGGATCTCCTAATACTACCCATTCGAAACTAAGCTTCAGTACTTTTGGAAACAGAGTGGATGTTCAGGGTTGGGGAAGCAGTGTGATGGCTGCAGGTTATGGATCTTATGCGAAATATGACAATGACAACAACAGAACTTATAATTATTTCAGCGGTACAAGTTCTGCAACACCTGTGGTTTCTTCTGCGGCTATTTTGATTCAGTCTTTCTATCGTCAGACTACAGGTCAATATTTAACACCTTCAGCGATGAAAAACCTTTTAATTTCAACAGGAATTCCTCAGGGAGGAACGGTGACGGGTCAAAAGATAGGACCTCTTCCTAATGTGAAGAATGCTATCCTTCAACTGGAAAGTAATTTTGTAGCACCTGTTAAGACTTTACCTTCATTAGAGGTTAAAATTTATCCTAATCCTTCCAGCAGTTCCATTGCTATTAAAAGCAGCGAAAATAAAAAACTGGATGTAGAGATTATTAACCTTCAGGGACGTACAGTGATTAAAAATTCAGTTTTACCGAATGAAAAGATTGATATTTCACAACTTCCTACGGGACAGTATATCATCAATATTAATGAGGGCCAGAGAAGAGTTGTTGAGAAATTAACCAAACTCTAGAATACAAGATTTTTTTATACATTTTACTTCACATCAAACCCTCTTTCAGAAAAATGAAAGAGGGTTTTTACTATCAATTTTTATTGATTTTATTTTGCTGGAACGCTGCTGAAATTAAGTGCTACTTTGATGTTCATATCAGAAGAGGTCTGATTTTTCAATTCATAAACGGTTCTTACCGTTAACCCTGAACTTTTTACAATTTCATCCAAAAATCCGGTATCATTAAGATCAAGATTTAAGCTGGAAGAATTCGTAGAGATATTGGAACGTGAAGCCACTAATCTTTCTCCTGTTCCGTTAGATGAAACGTATATTTTTACAGTTTTGAATGCACTCAGATTTCCTCCGGAAGGAGAGGCCACAGAGATTTTCGCATCTGAAATTCTTACATCTTTAATTTTTGCATTATTATTTCCTCCGAACCAGGTCTGTACATTGGTAGCCGTTGCAGTGGAAGAAACTTCTTTATCCGCAGGAACTCCTGTAGACACTAAAACATTCGTTGTGTAGGGAAATGTATTCTGAACCAGCGACTGTACAGTTCCGCAACTTACAAGTACAGCTGAAGCAGCCATTGCTGTTAGAACTATATTTTTCATAATTTTAAATTTTAAACTTCAGAGTTTAGTTTGCAGAAATTGTACCAAATTGATTAGGCCTTATTCTACAGTTACTGTAAAACTTCCCTTGGTATTTCCTGAAGCCATATTACTTTTTCCGATAATCAGCCATACTTCACCTTGTCCGGGAGTATCATAAGTAATTTCTCTTCCAAAAGGTCCGTCGTAGTTCCCGTTTGGAAGTCTTATCTGATTGAAACGGATATTAAAATCTTTCTCTTTAGTTGAAATTTTAGCTTTGATATTCGGACGATCATAACGGGTCAGTTTTAAAATCAAATCCTGATCATCCTTTGTAAATTCTTCTCCAATTGTAAAAGGCAACTGGTTGGCATCTGCCGTTCTTATGATCTGGCCGTCTTTTTCATCTCTCATTACGCCTTTGCGCAATACTTCCTTAGTGACCGGGGCATTGTTAATAATTGAATCTTTTTTCCTTAATGCTACAGAATCTTTTTTTACCACAGAGTCCGGCATTTCTGTTACCACTGTAGAGTCCTTAGCCGGAACATTTGTCACAGCGGGTTCTTTTTTACAGGCAACAATTATCAAAGGAATTAACAATAAGCTTTTTTTCATAATAATTAATTTTAAGAATGGATCAACATGTATTATGCTGAGCTCATTGAAATGCTAAAATTGTTCCAATCCGTCGAATGTTTTATTTTCCGGTTGTAATTCTTTTTCATCATTTGTTCCTGCCCATTTAAATGTAAAGTACATAAAGTTGAGCATAATTCCCATCAAAACAGTTACTCCCCAAGTTTTGGTATATTCCATCGGATAGATGAATCTCACCACAATATCCGAGAACAGGCCAAAAGGATTGTTAAGAACATCCCAGCTATTCCATCTCAAAAACCTACCAAGATAGACTCCGAAGCTGCTCATGAAAAGAAAAAGGACAACCACTCCATTGATGATATTTCTATTCATATAATCAGAAAGTCTCTTTTCAATATCATGAAGACTTATAAAGCCACAGATCAGCCCCGTCCATGCATAGGAAAGAATCACAATGAGGTCATACCAGATCGGTATCTCATTTCTTGCTCTAAGGTGAAAAAGATCTGTAAGAATGTAAGGAGAATTGGGAAAGAACAATATCCACACTATTACTATAAAGATCAATGAAGTTTTGCTTTTGATAGTAAAGGCAAGAATAAAAGAACTTAGTAATAAAGGAATCCAGGCCAGAAACAGATTCCAGTTGAGAAACAAAAACACTTTTGTATCGCTGATATAATATCTGAAAGCTGACAGGCTGAAACAGAATATCGTCATCATTATCAGCGATATATTAATTTTAAATCTAGAGGATTCCGCTAAGTTTTTCATGATCTTTTATTGTATGGTCTGATAATATATGATCTTTGAAAGGAATGTTTTGGATGTTTCATTTTTCACTTTATCCTGCAAGGTCTTTTTAAGTTTCTGATCATTTTTTTCCTCTGCATATTTCAGGAGTGCTTTTTCACTGAAGTTGATGGAAGTTAAATGATAATTGATCACAAAATCTTTTCGTTTCATATTCTGAGAAGTAATAAACCCTCCCCAATTGAAATAGCTGCACACCAGAATGGTTCCATAAAAATACCAGATCATAGAGTTCACAAGAAAAATATTTCTTTTCTGCTTTTGAATTTTAATAAAAGTCAAACTCAAGCCAACTAATGATAACAGCAGGAAAGCAAGAACCCCTAATCTTTTATAGGTAAATCCATAATTAATAATATACTCATAGTTTTTAAGGGCTGCAGAAACAACAAGAACAGCATTGAGGAAAATCCAGATTTTGGCTAAAATTTTCAACAAACCTGCTTTTGGATCAAAATTAAATCCGGATTTAAAATAAAACATGATCACCAGAATTGCCATTATAATAGACATGATTACAGCATTCACTCTTTCATGGGTTTCTTCGGAAAGCTGAACCGGTGTTTTTACTGCTTCATAAAATTGTTCATAATTATAGGTAATAATAAAGAAGATCAATAAAACGTTCAATAAGACAAAAGAAATTACTCCACTCATTCTTTCTGCACTAAGGTCAAGAAAAGAATAAGTAGCTTTGGGAATTCTGGAATCTTTACTAAACTCATTATCCAGAACATGATTGTTTTTGTAGATGAGCTTTTCCACCGCATAGTTCCAGTAATTAAAGGCGATAAAAAACCCTAAAACCGAGAGACAGAATACCTGCCAAATGTTAAGGTCCAATTCATAATTGGTGAAAAGAGCAGCAAAATGATCACTTCCTGCAGAGTAAATTCCAAAGAAGACGGAAACCAGCACCAGCGGGATCAAGATGAAAGCGAATGTCTTTTGCCATAATCCTGGAATATTCTTCTTAGGCAGCCATTCATCAAAGCTGAAAAAACGGCAGAATGAAGTACAGCAGTTTACAATAAAAACCGGAATTAAAAATAGAATTTTCAATCTTCTGTTCTTCGATTTATACCCAAGCAAAAGCAGTGAGCTTGCCACCGCAATAAAGGATGGAAAATCTCCGAACCACGCAAATGCAATACTGGACAGGATACTTGTTCCAAAAAGTACATACAATGTTCTTGTTTTATTTTTTTCCGGTGTTCTAAACAGTGTCAATACAGCATAGACAATTCCCAGAATTCCAAGGTTCAGCCCTACGTCCTGATCATAAAAGACGATGACAAAGAGAAGGGCTGTAAGAAATATATAATGATGTGTTTTCATGAGGTTTATTATTTAATATTTAATGATTTAAAGGATTGAAAGATTTAAGGTGTACAAGTATAGAGATCAGCAAAAATTAAAGAATAGGGTGAGGTATAGAAAAGTAATAGGAATATTAAGTAGTAATAGAAGAACAGAATTTCCATTTCTTTTCTTTTCGGAAACATCACTCAGGTATTCCATCAACTCATATAAAGTGATCAACAGGTTGGTTACAGCAGCAATCACAACGTAATAAAACCCGAATATGATCAGAAATTCAGCTCTTGTGATCCAAAATAAAAGCAGCAAAAAGGTACCCAGCAAAAAGGAGAATAAAAATGTTTTTTCTCCCAACGGACTGAATTTTATTTTTCTCATCATCCTTAGTTTTTAATGAAGAACTACTGTTTCTTTCTGTTGAATAAAGTCTTTCACATGTTCATAATTCTGCCATAGCAATTCTTCAAAGTCCCAATGATGAAAGGCTCTCATATTTTGTCCCTTTTTATAAGCTTTGATATAAATTTTCACATATTCAGGGAGAATAATTGTTCCCAATACGATTGCAGCCAGAAGGTGCGCATTGAGTTTACCGTTTCCTAGAAGCAGATACTGCATAGCAATTTCATCTTCGAAGTTGGTTCCACAGCCGGTAATCAGGTGGTGAACATCATGGTTTTCCATCTTTGGGATCATGGAAAAGCCGTGTTTCCTGTAAAATTCTCCCAATTTTCGACCTAAGGAATCTTCCTGAAACTCCAATAGCTGTTTTTCATTGAACTGCCATTGTCTTTTTTTCTTTTTGAAATATTTTCTGTATAATTTTTGAGTTTTATCGTATACAAAAAGCAGGAATTGAACGCGTATTTTTTTCATAATAGTATTGATATATTTATAGATATTAATTAAAATACCCCAAGCCTATAATAGCATAAGTAAATGCAATGGGAATATTGGCAGTCAAAATAAGTATGGCTATCATACATTCTTTAAATTTTGATGTATTTATAACACCATATGTCAGGAACCCTAATATGCATAATAAATTGACTGGCACTCCGAAAACGATTAGCAGATACCCTGCTCCGGCAAACCAGTTATCTTTTGTAATAAGAGCTCCTAAAAGACAAAGAGTTCCAATTGAAAAAAATATTCCGAATACCGCCTTGCCTAGATTTATTATTTCTGAATCTTTCATTATTATTTAGGTTTAATCACAAATCAAATTTTAGCTTCCGGCAAACGGACTTCCGAAAATCCCTACTGCTAATTCAATCCATACCAATGCTATAGCCAGCAAAATGAAAATACATATCATCACTTTCTGACTTTGTTTTTTAATTCTGTTTCTGACCAGATTGATGAGAAAAGCGGTTGTAAAAAGCAAAGCTCCTGCAATCAGAAAATCAGATCCTGACCAGTTTACTTCATTAGACACTAGATTTCCAACCAATGGAATACTTAGTAAAGCCAATGGAAGGGCATAAATTGTGAGTGTTTTTTGTTTTTGTGTTATCATCTTATTTAATTTTAAAATATAAAGTACTTTGTAATTCAAAGTTAATTTTCAAAAAAATATAGGACTATCGCCCTAATAATTTTTCAAGTGCATTCAAATGTTCCGTAAAAGCTTGTCTTCCACTTTGTGTAACGCGATAAGAGGTTTTAGGCTTCTTTCCAACAAATTCTTTTTTCACTTCTATATAACCAGCTTTCTCCAGTGCATTGCTGTGGCTTGCCAGATTCCCATCAGTTATTTCGAGCAGGTTTTTCATTTCGGAAAAATCAACCCAGTCGTTAACCATAAGAACAGACATAATGCCCAGTCTTACACGGCTTTCGAATTCTTTATTGAGCTGATTTATTTTGATCATTTTACTTTATCTTATTTATTCTGAAATAGCCAAAATCTGACTATCTTTCATTTTCTTTATTTCTCTATTAATACAGCCTGAAGCAACTTTTACAGTTAAAAAATTAATATTAACTTCCATATGTACACCGCTCCCATACTGACAATAAGAGATAAAAACATTATCAACAAAGGCCAATAGCCCATAATATCGTTTTTCCTTTCTGAATAAAATTCAGTTGTATCTACTAGATTGAGTTTTTTATTTACATGTAAGGCACTTAACTCTTTCTCTGTTTGAAAAGTTTTTACCTCATTTGTTTTTAAATCCACGAAAAAATATTCGTTGTCAAATGTTTTTCCAAAAACCTGGCTACCCAATTCTTCTATTTTAGCCACCTGTGAAACCAATGTCAGCCCATTTCCAGTATTAATACTTGCCTGTTCAGGCAAATCAATAAATAATAGCTGATAATCATTTTTCAAAGGAACATACCAGGCATCACCTATTCCAATATCTACTTTTTTATTTTCTGACACAATGGATAAGCTGATAATTCCGACAATATAGAATGTATAAAATGCCACAAAAGGTCCTATAAATGCCAATATCATTTTATTCCTTCTTTTTTCTTTTCCACTTATAAAATAAGTAAGTAAACAACCTACAACAGCACAGATAAAACCGAAAACTGATACAGCAACAAGGTGTATTAATATGACAAAACCAATTCCCATTACTTATACTTCTTATGCATGATCAATCCATACACAATATGCAGAACACCAAAACCAATGGCCCAGAACAGCAATCCCCATCCTAAAAAGAACAAAGAAATAAGTCCTAAAATAATCTCAAGATATCCTAAATACTTTACATCCGTTAACGTATATCGTTCTGCGGCTACCAGAGCCAATCCATAAAAAATAAGCGTAGCCGGAGCAATGAAAACAAAAAGATGATGATAAAGAAGCGCGAGACAAAAGACACCTCCTGCTACCAAAGGCACTGCAAAGGTAATCAAAAGTCGCTTTGTTGTGGCATCCCAGATCTTCAAACCTTTCTTTTTGCTTTTATGGGCTGTAAAAATATAACCACTAAGGACAGCTACAACCAAAATAGCAATCCCAGTCAGAACAAGTTCTTTAACCAAGGCAGGTCCCAGAATATTTCTGTCTCCATCAAGATAATTAATCCCTTCTCTCTGAAAAACAAAATACACATATACGGCTCCAATAATAGCCGTTAAACCCGCAACAACTCCGGATAAACCACTTAGCGAAATAAATCTGGAGGACCGTTCCATCATAGAACGGATATGGGATAAGTCTTCGTGATAGTTTTTTGAATCCATAAAAAGAACTTTGAATTACAAAGTTATAATTTATTTTGAATCTACCAACTCTTTATTTTAGATTTTAAAATATTTTTTACTGAAAACCTCATCGTTTATTTAGCCATAAAAAAAGAGAACCCCACTAAAGCAGGATTCTCAATCATATATTAAAATCTGTACGTGTTATAATGGATTCTGAACAATCAATGGATTAGCGTTGATTTCAGTTCTTGGAATCAGAAATTCCCAACGTAAATCCGTGTTAGCCACTGTCATTACGTTATTGGTAACTACCGAAGAATGGTTAGCTCCTGTTCTGTCTAAACCTTGATTTAATCTCTTAAGATCTAAGAATCTGAAACCTTCGCCCCAGAATTCAAACCTTCTGCTGTCAAGAATTTCTGTAATATAAGCTGCACCAGTTGTAGTAGCCCCAGTATATGATGGGTTTCTGTTTTTCGCAAATACGTTGAAAACTGCTTTAGAACCAGCTTCATTTCCAGATCTGGCCAAAGCCTCCGCTTCAATAAGATACATTTCTGCTGATCTCATATAAGGAACATCTACTCTACTGTCTGCCTGACTTGCAGCAATGAACTTCTGGCTTGTATATGGGAATTTAGAATATGTTGAAGGCAAGGCAAGCGCTGTATGCGCTCCTGTTGGATCAAAATTCTTAGTTCTTACATCTGAGGATGGGAATGAAAGAAATAATTTACTATTAATCGCTTTTGGAGCCTGACGAATATTAGTAGAGTTAAAGTTTCTTGACATATACGCTCCAAAATTTGAAAACGTATCTCCTTGATCTGCGATGATGGTAGCTCCCCACATCCATTCTCCATTGCCTGCCAGATTATTAAAGCCTGCATTATAAGTAGCATTATCCATCAATGGAAATCCTGCACGAGCCGATTGAGCTGCAGTTACGGCCGCCGCATAATTCCCTTGCGTTAAAGCAACCCTAGCTCTCAATCCTAAAATTACTTTATCATTAAAATGTGATTTTGTGAGTCTTGAGTTTCCAAGTCTAGCAGTAGCCTCATCAAGATCTTTATTGATCTGTGTATACACTTCTTCTACCGTATTTCTTGCTAAAGGGATTTCATTTGCGACTAATCTGATAGGAACACCTAACTGAGTATTATTAGCACCTGGCACATATCTTTTACCATAAATCTGAACCAGCATATAATAACAGAAAGCCCTGAATGCATACGCTTCACCAATTGCTATTTTAATAGTAGCTGCATCAGCTGCAGTAGGCGCAGGAACTGAAGGACCATTAGCAATAACCATATTTGCATTTCTGATCAATGCATAATAAAACTGGTAAGGATAAAGGTCATTGGAAGCATTATCATTTACCTGATCCTGCCATCTTACAGCTGAGACATACCAGCCATTTCCTGTAGATGGAAAAACAAGGTCATCTGCCAAAGCATCCATTATAATCATAATTCCGCCATGCCCATTCTGCCCTTGATCACTTTGTCTGAAATACATATCTCTATGCATTCCATTTACAATGGCCATAAGGTTAGCAGAACTTGAATAAGCAGCTTCTTCAGAAGCCGCAGTAGTAGGATCTGTTTCCAGATAATCACTCTCACATGAGGCCATTCCTGTAAAGACTGAAAGTACAACAGCCCATTTTATATATTGTCTTGCGATATTTTTCATTACTTAATTATTTAAAAAGATACATTAAATCCAATTGTTACCACTCTAGCCGGAGTATACCTGTTTGATGCAGTACCGTTGAATGCCTGAGCAGGTTCCAGTCCTTTTCTTGCTGTTTTACTCCATAAGTTTTCACCTGAAACAAGGATTCTTAATCCTGAAACTCCAAGCTGAGATAAAGTTTCCGGAGTAAAGCTATAACTTAAAGTAGCTTGTCTGAAGGTAAGAAAATCGGAGCTTACCAACCATCTTGACGAAGCCGCATTCGAACTGGTATATGTTGAGGTACTCAAAGCTGGAACATCAGTGATCTGCCCAGGCGTAGTCCATCTGTCCAGAATATCCGTACTTAAAGCTCCACCTTGTGAGTAACTGGACATCAATGCAGCATAGTTGGAATCATACGTTTTTCCTCCTAACTGATAGGTAAACATTGCAGATAATGACCATTGTTTATAGGTTATTGTAGTTCCGAAACTTCCAAACAAGTCAGGAATTGCTGTACCTGAATAATCATATTTTGCTTTATTGAAATTAGTAGTAACCTTTTCACCATTCACTGTTCTGATATCAGCAGCTGTTGTATTAGCATAGGCATCAGCAACAAGGAATAAAGGAGAACCGTCAGCCGGATCTACCCCGTACCATTGTCTCAACCAATAATCATATACTGAGTGTCCTACAGAAATCTTTTTAGTTCCGTTAATAATTTCTGTGATTCCATTGGAAAGCTCTGTAACCTGATTTTTAAGTGTTGATGCATTGGCATTGATATTCCAAACAAAATTTTGTGTTTTAATAACGTCTGCATTAATACTGAATTCAAATCCACGGTTATACATAGTCCCTACATTTCTACTGATCGTATTATCAGGAACACCTGCAGAAACCGGAAGAGGAACCGGGAAGATCAAATCTTCAGTAACTCTGTTATAATATTCTACAGACCCTGTAATTCTATTATTTAAGAATCCAAAATCGATCCCCACATCGGTTTGTTTGTTAGCCTCCCAGGTAATCGAAGGATCCGCCAAAAACCCAAATAAAATCCCTGGTTCCTGCGCATTATTATATCCTAAAGTATAAGTACTTTTATACATATAATAACTGTCTGTTCTATCATTTCCTACTTCACCATAAGAACCCCTCAGCTTCAATTCACTGATAAGGTTAGAATTGCTTAGGAACTCTTCTCCTTTCAGTCTCCATCCAGCACCAAGAGACCAGAATGAATCCCATCTTACATCTTTAGCAAATCTAGATGAACCATCCCAACGGATAGATCCTGAAAGCAGGTATTTTGATTTGTAATCATAATTTAATCTCGAAAAGACCCCTTCTTTTCTGTAATTGTCTGTACGTGAAGTAAGCGTTGACGGAGTAACAAAGTTAACCAGTTCGTCATTATCATCTACAATCTGACCTTTTTTATACCCATATAGGTACTCGTACATAAATTTATAGTTTTCATGCCCTAAAAGGAATTCAAAATTATGATCTCCAAATTTTCTTTTATAATTCAGGAGCTGATTCCATGTAAAGGTTTGTTCTGTAAAACTATATTTTTCTGCTGAGCCTCCGGGAGCCGCATCACCAATAATTTTATTTCCGTAGGTACTTCTTCTGTTATTTCTGATATCATACCCTACATTAGTAGACAAAGTAAGATAAGGGTCTACTTTGATTTCAGCATAGCCTCTGGAAATAATATAATAGTTTTTAGATAGATCTTTGTTTAAAAGTGTTTCCTGAATTACGTTTCTTCCTGCCGCTGCATCAGCACCTCTGGCACTTCCTGCATCATACACAATATTTCCTGCAGCGTCATAAAGGGTAGCAAATGTATTAGGGTCATGAGCATAAGGACTGTAGATCGGCCCCATCGTTCTTGTCCATCTGTATGGGTTGATATAAGCAGAATTATTATCCACTCCTTCTACGGAATTGTTTCCATTGGAAGACACTCCACTGATACTTGTTCCCAGTTTCAACCAGCTTTTAACTTGTGAATCTACTTTTAATCTCGCTGTAAATCTTTCAAAATCAGATTTGATAAGATATCCGGTTTCATTGGTATATCCTACGGAAGAAAAATAGGTTGTTGTATTACTTCCTCCACTGTAATTCAATTCATAATTCTGTCTGAATCCGGTATTCATCAAAGGTTTCTGCCAGTCTAAATCGGTATATTTCAATTTAGCATTTGGGTTTAATACTCCATCAATAACTAACTGATGAGGGTCAACATCAAATACATTTGTTTTTAGAACTCCAGCTCCAAATGGAACGTTTCCTGTAACCAAAACTATAGAGGCGTAATTATTAGCTGCAGCAAGCCCTAATGATGGATTAGAGGCAAATCTACCATTTCTGAGGGCTTCCCAAATAAGCGGATAATATTGATAAACATTCACTCTGTCATATTCCGGGATTGATCTCCCTACTGCTCCGGTACTCATACTAAAGTTGAATGCATCTTTTCCTTTTCTACCGGATTTGGTAGTAATCAGAACAACACCATTAGCAGCTGCAGAACCATACAAAGAAGTGGATGCAGCATCTTTCAGGATATTGAATGATGCAATATCATTGGGATTAATTGCTGCTAGAGAACCTGTATATATGGTACCATCTACTACATATAAAGGATTTGTTGTAATACCATAAGAACCTATTCCACGGATTTGGATACTAGGTGAACTTCCAGGCTGACCTGTACCTGTACTTACTTTCACACCGGCACTGGCACCATCCAACGCCTGTCCAATACTTGTTATTGGTCGATCAGCAAATTGTTTTGCTTTAACTTCTGTATTGGAGCCAACCATTGTTTCTCTTTTCTGGCTTCCGTAAGCAACCACCACAATTTCATCAATTTTAGTATCCTGCGGTATTGTGTCGCGCTTAGCCTTTTGAGCTTCTACCATGTGTCCTCCTACAAAGAACAACACAGCAGTACTTAGTATTAACTTCATTTTCATATTTAACATATTTTAACAGTATGAATGCAAATATATGCAACAAAAATTAATAAAAAGGCAATAAAAAAGATAATTAAATAAATTAAACGCAAATGATTTATATTTTTAATCAATTATTTAATATTGATTAAAAATATAAGTTAAAATTAAATTAATTTAGTTTTATAAATATTAAACAATTATTTAAAATTTGTTAAAACAATAAAAATATCACACTGAAAAAACTAGTTTATTAAAACTATAAGATAATTAAACCAAATAACATACAAACAATACAATTAAGAAAACATGATAAAAAATGCTGGATTCCTATGAAAAAAAATATCAGAATCTTAGATTCTGATAAAGCATAAAAAATCCGGAAAAGCAAATGCTTCCCGGATCATATCTAGATAAAATACTTTTTTAAAACAATTAAAAAAATTACTTCACTCTTAATCTTTCTTTAATAGACTCAATATTTTTCTTTGCAGAATCTTCAAGGATAAGACTGGCACTCATATGAATTCTTGCCGGCATTAGCTCATTGAAGTGATCTGTTCCTTCCCAAGAAACTTTTTTAATTAGCGCTAGAGCATCACTGCTTCTTGACGCTAAAGTCTGTAAAAACTTCTCTAGCTTTTCATCCATTTCCTCAATAGTCTCTGAAACGGAATGATAAACATTATGTTGCTCAGCCCATTCTGCAGATCTGAAGTCTGCATCAATTGCCATTGCAGAGAATTGTGACTTCCCTATTTTTCTTTCAACATAAGGCCCAATTACAAAAGGTCCGATTCCAAGATTGATTTCAGTAAGTGCCAGCGCTGAATCTTTAGTAGCAAAACAATAATCTGCTCCGCAGGCAATTCCTACTCCTCCACCGGTAGTTTTCCCCTGAACTCTTACCACTACAATTTTTCCGCAGTTTCTCATTGCATTTAAAACTTTAGCAAAACCTCCGAAAAATTTCGTGGAAGCTTCCAGTTCCTCAATGGCTAATAGCTCATCAAAACTTGCTCCTGCACAAAACGCTTTCTCACCTACACTTTTTACTAAAATAGCTTTCACTTCTTCTTTTGCTCCTTCTTCAAGGATGGTTTCTGCCAGTTTTTCTAAAATTGCTCCCGGAAGAGAGTTGCTTTTGGGTGTTCCGAAAGTGATTTCGGCAATATTATTTTTAATTTCTGATGCTACAAATTCGCTCATTTTTATTTTTATTGGATTCTTACAAAAATACGAAATACAGCTCGTTCAGAGAAACTTAAAGTATAAATTTTCTTTTTTTAACGCGCATATTTCACAACATCTATTACGTAGAAATACGGAGTTTTTAATTTGGTATTTTCTACTCTAGCACCACCCTACTATTAATCGTTCCTTTGAACTGAGAATAAATAATCAAAAGGCGGATTCTGAAAAGCCTTTAAAAGAGTAAGAAATTTAAAAACTAAAAAAATATCATCATGGAAGAGTACATTGGAATTGTAAAATTATTTGCAGGAAATTTCGCACCTAGAGGCTGGATGTTTTGTGACGGAAGTCTAATAAGCATTTCAAGAAATTCTGCCTTATTCTCTATTTTAGGAACAACTTATGGTGGAGACGGTATTACTACGTTCGCTCTACCTAACTTAAAAGGACGTATGGCCTTAGGAGCAGGAAATGTAAATGCCAACCAATTTTATCCTTTGGGAGTAGTATCAGGAACCACACAAAATACCCTTTTAACATCCAACCTTCCAAGTATAGGTGCCGGCTTTCAGCTTAAAGTAGCTAATAAAAATGCCAATTCATCTACCCCTATGGCCACTTCAACAATTGCTATCTCAGGAACACAAGTGGGAAGAGATTTCAATGCAGTACCTAGTTTTGTGAATGATGCTAACCCTGATACGATTATTAATAATCAAAGTATTGCCTTCATAGGACAAAATCTGCCTGTGAATAATATGCCACCTTATCTAGGTTTAAATTATATCATTTGTGTTGAAGGTATTTATCCTCCAAGAGATTAATATCTATACAATAACCTAACATTTAAAACAAAAATCATGAAAAGCACTACTTTTTTAACAATCTGTAGTCTGCTCATTTCAATTTTCTCATTCGGGCAGACCAGTACGGAACAATTTGAGACAGAATCGAACGGAAGTACAAGCTTCACCGATAATGGAGTCATTTTCAATATCATTTCACATGTAAGTGTTTTTGATATTCAGGGGAATTTCCCGGGAACCGGATGGAGCGGAACAGCCAATGATAACAGATACATTGATAATTCCAACGATACTCAATCTCCGCCATCATTCAGTATAAAAACCACTTCTAATTTGTTTAAAGTAAACCGATTCTGGATGTATCTTTCTGCATTGAACCTGGACCTTAATGTAGCAGGAAATCTGACTATAACCGGAAAATTAAGCGGAGTAACAAAATTTACGCAAACAAAAACTACCGGATTTGCAACCAGCTTAGGAAGTACAAATGGATACACTTTGATTGATCTCACCAACTTAAATGGTCAGAATTATTCAAACATTGTGATTGATGAATTACAAATCACCGCAAACGGAGCTTTCCGATATGTAGGTTTGGATGCTTTCACCTGGGTGAAAGACAGCAATCTGGTACTGGGGACTTCGGAAGCTAAAAGCATTAAAAAAGACTTGACTGTTTATCCTAATCCAACCCACGGACCTATTTCTATCACTACAGAAAAAGCCAATGAAGCTAAAATCTATGGTCTGGATGGTAAAATGCTGAAAACTATACAAACTCAAAAGGGAAATAATGAAGTTAATATTTCAGAGCTTCCAAAAGGAGTTTATATCATTAAGACAGCAACAGAATCTACCAAAGTTATTAAAAACTAATCGTAAGAAATTTCACAAGTTCCATATTCCCACAAAGATTCTAATTCATGAATGACAAATCCCTTTCGACGAAGGGATTTTGTCATTTTATCGGGTCCATTTATGGAGATGCTCTATCCTTCCGTTTCTATTGAGTAAAGCCTGGAATCTCAATTTTAATAAGATTTTACGTCCGTCGATAGTTCTTGTGAAAACCAGCTCAGATTTCCCTATCATTTTATCCCATAGTTTTTTAAAAAATTCTGCATTTTTTTTATTTTTTGCAAAAATCTCAGGTATTGGATAATACATATCTTTCTTCAAAAATAATAACCCTTTCTTTTGTTTCAATAGGTATCTTGGATTATCTATTTGTGATACCAATTCCTGTAAAGTTTGTATAAACTGGGCATTTTCATACTGACTTCCTCCGTCCAGATAGCAAAATGCATTTTTATTTTTATCTGAAGAACTTACAATTCTAAGTTTTTCAATAGAGGTACGGATTACTTTTTCATGGATCAAGCCATATAGGATTATTTCAGCAAGGGAACTAAGCTGTCTTCCAACATTTTTACATCTTAAATACTGTTTTGTAGACCTATATAGTTTCCCTCCATAAACAACTATACCTGCAATGCCAAATAGAGAAACCAGTAATGAAAAACTTTTTACAGATTTAATTTCATCAATATTTCTGAGAAGTCCCATCAGAAGATCCTGACAAAATAGCAATAGGGAAGAAACCATTATTTTTGCAAAATTCCCACTCATTTTACCCAGATAATCCATCCGCACTTTCCCCATACCTGTCATATTAACTGAAGGGACCTCAATTTCTTCCACCAAAACACTTCCTTTATCAAGGGCAGTTTTCCATCGCTGAGCAAGAGCTGTCCTGTCTTTTGCCCATGCAAAGAATATCTGATTGATTTCTGGTAATTCTTCTTTACGTTCTATCGTTTTAATATTGAGTCGTTCAAAATTATTTTCAATGGTAACCTCATCTTTGTAGGAAATCCCAACAAAAGTTTTAAATCTTTTCTTTATATTACTGAAATCCTGTCCACCATCAATATCATAGGAATCAAAACATATCAGATGCCAGATATTTCCTGTTTTGTTTATATTATCTTTATCTGTTCTGATAACCCTACCTCTCATTTGATTAGAGAGCACAAAAGAACTTACAAAACTGGCCAGCACAAGGCTATTCATTTTGGGTGCATCCCAACCTTCTCCTAACAAAGACTTTGTCCCAATTAAGACCTGAATTCCTCCACATTGAAAAATCTCAGTTATTATATGAACCACATCATGTTTTATCTGATCTGTAAGACTAATTATCAAATAACTCTGATCATAGGAGAGAGCTGAAAAAGATACTCCAGATATACTCTTTTTTACACAAAGCTGATCAAACATATCCTTTGCACTCGAAGGTACGAGCACCAAACTACCTGTAAGAATACCTATTTTTTTATTTTGCGAATTTTCTCTTCTAAGTTTTTCAAATATTGGAATCGCTCCAATTTTATCAAGACTTACTATATTCTCGGTACTATTGCTCAGATATTCTTTTTTAATAAAATCCGTGAGAATTACCATTCTGAGGTCTTCTTTAAGAACTGAAAACTCAAAATCTGCAATTTCCTTTATGCCCTGAAGTTTTCCAATACTTGAATTAAGAATCTGATTTACATTTTTACTATTATAAAAACTGATTGTTCTTTGTTCAAGAAACCCCAATCTTCTGAGCTTATTCCCAAGATCTGCCCGGTGCTCCTCATATTTTTTAAAATTAATTTCATCCAATAACAGATAAAAATCAAGAAGTTCTTCCATCCAGAAGAAATCAAATTCAGGAACATATTTTTGTTGGTCTCCAATGATATTAAAATGGATATCCAAAATCTCCTTTCCTCTGAAATGAAGATAAACAAGTCCCGAAGTATACGATGATATATTTTCGTAAATCCATTCCAAATACACAGCTGGATGCTGATAAACAGGATGCTGTTCAAGAGCTTCAAGCAGTGTATCATCATTTTGAACTTCTTCGAAAAATGTGGCTGCATGATGATGATAGTATTCAATTTTTTTCTCCTCCTCTTTTGAGGGCGAAGTAAAATAAACCAAATCCTGATGAGGACAAAGATCTCCTTCAATCATCAATTCAGGAACAGAAATTTCTATATCAATAGGGCCATTCAGTTGAATATATTTTTGCCATTCGGAACCAGAAACATCAAAAGGAGGTGTCGCGGTAAGAGCAACAACTGTAGGACTAATTTTATTTTTCAATTCCATTAGACTTCTCCACCAGGCATTTTTCAAATGATGCGCTTCATCCAGAATAAGAGTGCCCACTTTTTGCTTCTCTAGCTTTTTAATAATTTCTGCAACTGAGATTCTTGAAGATTTTTTTATCAGATCTTCGTCTTGTTCATCTATTCCAGAAGCAGAATGAATGCCCTGATAAGTGGTAACAGTTATAATTCCAGGATTTTTAATATCAGAAGATATCCATTCAGGAATAGTTTCTGTATCCAGAAAAAGTTCACAAAATCTCTGAATCCATTGGTTTTTGATCGCTAGCGTGGGAGTAACAATCAATGTTGGCTCACCAAGTCTCAGCATTATTTCCAATCCAAGAATAGTTTTCCCAGAACCAGGAGGAGCCGAAATATGGAGATGATTATCGTGCAGATAGTCATCCATATTGTCTAAAATTTTCTTCTGATAAGTTCGCCAGTCGTATTTAAAAGTAGTGTTTTTAGGGAAAACATTCATAATCACAATTTAATAAAACTAAGCATACAATCATAGAAAATCATGTGATCTCATGTTTCATTTCTGCAAAGCTAAAATATACTTGTCTATATAAAGCTGTTTTTCTTTCAATTTGTACTGTTGGATATATCTTGGATGTTCCAATACCGTCATTTTATCGAACAGTTTTGCTTCTTTATTTAATTTTGAAATAAAATCAGCATTCTTCTTACCCAGGATAAAAACCTCTGATGTGTCGAGAGTAAGACTGATATGCTTCTTCAGAGATTCAATCATAAAGTCTTTTACCGCTTCGAAGAGTTTTTTATCATCATAGTAATTAGCATTCAGCCATCCGTTTTTTGTTTTTCTTACGATGGCCAATGGAAATGGAGAGTTGATATAAATATCTTTGTAAAAAATATCAGCTCCACCATAGCCCTCTATCATGTCATACATAAACACGGAAGAAATTTCATGGGTATGAGCAGATTCCATTTTGATTTCGCAGACACTTTCCAATCTTTTGGTATCGGTAAACGGAACTCCTGTTACTCCAGCGCCATGACGGCTTGGGTTAATTCCAATGATAAATTTTCTTCGAGATGAATCATTATAATATTTATGATAAAACTTCTGCATTACCATTAATGTTTCAGGATTTTCCAGATACGGATTCAAAACATCAAAACCTTCAGGTAAATCTCCTGTATAGTTCAGGCTTTCATTGAACGTAATAACATGGTCTGCAAAAGTTGTATTCATATTTAGTTTTTAGAAAAAATAAAATTTTCAGGCTGATCGTCGTCAATATCCTCATCTTCATCTTCTTCACTTAAAGCCAATTCAATATCAATAAATTGAATGTATAAACCACATATCTCTCCATTGTCATCATAAGCAAAATAAACAGGATAGCTGCCGTCACCAAAGCCACTAGCAAACATCGGAATCTGATAATTGGTATTCGGAACCGTCCAATTGATCCAGTCTCCTGCTTCTCTCTGATTGTTGGGATAATCTTTATAGCTTTGTGAGAAAAGCCCTGCAAAATAATCATCATAAACATTGTCTACATTTATTTCATCAACAAATTGATCTACAAAAGGAAGCACTTCTTTATCCGCAATACAACCTAAACCAGCATCTACCTCAAAGCCAAAAAAATCTTCATTGGTTACCCCCTCCAATTCTTCAATCCCAACCAGGGCCTCTCTATAAATAACAGGTTTTTCTTTGGTAAATTCAACTTTTACAACAGCATATCTATTTCCCCAATCTTCAGATTTTACTACAGCAATAGTTACAGGAAAATTCCCTTTCGGAGCCTGAATAAAATAAGGCGATTGATTGGCATTCAGAGACACCAGCGGATCTCTTATCACCACTTTTCCGGAAGGAAGAGAAACATTTCCGATTTCCATCACCTCCATTTTCTGCCCCAGAATTTCATCAGAAGTAAAATATGTTTCAAGATCTGTAGGGCAAACCAGAATATTTTTTACTCCTTCCCATTTTTGCATCCAATTTTCATTCATTGCTCTTGATTTTATGATTGAATCTTAAAATTAGTACTTTTTTACAAGAGAAAGAAGAAGTTGAAACTAAGAATCTATTACAACTTAATCATTCACTCAAATAATTATTGATCAAAAAGAAACTGAATCATCATATTTTATCATCCCATTCCCAAGTTTTAATTCATATTATTTTTTTATTAAATTCGTTTTCAATGAAATAGCAATTTCACTCAACTAAAAACTTTTAACCTATGATTGGAATTATCATTGAGCTTATCATTTCATGGCTTCTCCTTAAGTTTATAGCAAAAAAGGATCTTTCTGTTTTAGGATTTAAACCTAACCCAACAAGGCTTGTTCATTGGAGCATTGGTCTTCTTTTGGCGGCTACCATTTGCAGCCTTTATCATATCATGACAACATCCTTTATCAATAACAGCTGGATTTTAAATAAACAGTTAACATTCTCTGCTGCATTAATGAACTCATGGTGGGTTATAAAATCTGTATTGTTTGAAGAATTACTTTTCAGAGGAGCTCTGCTTTACCTTGCTATTGAAAAATGGGGAATTACAAAAGCCTGTCTTTTATCTGCTGCCTGCTTCGGAATCTATCATTGGTTTTCTTATAATGCATTCGGGAATCCTTTTCAAATGGGAATTATTTTTGTGATGACCGCCATCTTTGGGTGGATGCTGGCTATATCTTTTGCTAAAACTCAATCTCTATATCTTCCAATAGGTCTCCATCTGGGCTGGAATTTGTTTAATATTATTGTATTTTCAAACGGTCCGTTAGGCCAACAACTCTTCATGAAAGCCAATGTAAACCATCTGGAAGGAATTCCTTCATTGCTTATCTTTTTGTTTCAAATATTTGCTTTACCTCTTTTAATGTATGGATATTTTAAAACTAGGAATAAATCATAAAAATAAAACTGCAAATCAAAAGAAATTGCAGCTTTATGTATATTTTAAGTTTAAAAAATCTAAGAATCAGCACATATATAACATGCTCTGGCAATATCAGGCCATCTTCCAGGAAGACAACAGCTTCCGGGAGGACAAGGATTAAGGGCACAAGACCAGTTTGGTCCGGAACCTTTAAGAGATCTCAACTCATGTCTTGAAAGTTTTTTTAAGTTTTTCATAGTGGTTTGTTTTGATGTTCTCTCCTACTCTATATGCTTTTCGGATTTCGCCTATTAAAGTTAATAATTTTCAAATAAAAACAAAATAACTAACTGAAATAAAACACATTGCAATCAACCAACATCCTTATCAAGGGTAATCGTCCATTAAAAAATCCCTTTCAATTACTGAAAGGGATTTCAAACTTATATTTTCCTGAATTAAATCAATCCAAACTGCTGGAAGTGGTGGGTAAAATGTTTTTTATGCATCAGCTCCCACATCTCTTTATTCAGTTTTCCGAAAACGTAATTCATGTGCTCTGCCTGTGGATTTTCTTTGTAATAGATCACAAATTTCTTCACATTATCTATGAATGACTGTTTTGCTGCTTCCAGATTTTTGTGAGTAAGTTCCGGAAGTGAGCCATCCTGTGGAAGGAATGGAGCTGTAAATTCTTTTGGCATTGCTCTGTGGTTATAAAGAGAATCCTGCCATTTTTCAAGATTTTCTTCCGGAGTGAAGCATTTTTCTGCCTCCGGCTCTCCAAAACTTACCAATACTGCTTTCTCAAGATGCTCAATCATCTGCTGTGGAGACATTTTTCCCCAAAGAGAAGGTGTAGTTTCTGTTAATCCATTCAGTATTTTCTGAACGTTTTTAACATTCAGATCGATGAAAGGAGATTGTTTTGCTACCAATGTTAAAATTGTTGCCACGCAAACGACCTCATCTCTTTGATTCACCACTTCAACCAGCCATTTTACAACGCCGGAAGGAATATTTCTTCCTTTTACACCTCTGTTGATTTTTTCTTTTGCTGTCAAATACACCGTAATAGTATCTCCTGCATATACAGGTTTGAAGAAGCTACATTCTTCCAATCCATAGTTAGCAATAACAGGTCCTTTTTTCCCTGAAACGAATAATCCTGCTGCTGCTGAAAGGATAAAATATCCGTGAGCAACAGTTTTATCAAAGATGGTACCTGTTAAACTTGTAGCATCTGTATGCGCATAGAAATGATCCCATGAAACATTAGAGAAGTTAACAATATCTGCATCAGTAACTGTTCTTCCCGCTGTTTCTAAAGAATCTCCTACTTCTACTTCTTCAAAATATTTCTGGAAAGGATGTTTATCTGAGAATTTTTTCTCTGCTCCCTGCTGGTAGATCTTAGTAATTGCTTTCAACACATCCGGTGATCCCTGAATTGCTGTTTTCTGTAGGAAGAAATGAAGACCGCTCAGTCCACCCATTTCTTCTCCGCCACCTGCTCTACCAGGACCTCCGTGCATCAAGGTCGGAAGCGGTGAACCGTGACCAGTACTTTCCTTGGCATTATCTCTGTTCAGTACAAAGATTCTTCCATGTTGGGAAGCCATTTTCCAGGAAGTTTCTGCGATAAAGTTCTCGTCATGAGAAATAATAGATCCTACCAAACTTCCTTTTCCTCTCTTTGCCAATGCAGCTGCTTCTTCAGCATCTTTATACGGCATTAATGTAGATACCGGCCCGAAAGCTTCTACATCGTGAGAGATATTTTTTTCGAAAGGCTTGTCATTCAGGAATAATTTCGGACTCATAAATGCTCCATTTTCATAGTTAGCATCTACCAGCTCGTGTTTTCCATCATAGACAAGTTCTGTTTCTGATTTTAAAATATTTACTTTTCTCAGAACTTCTTCGTACTGCTGTCTTCCCACCAAAGATCCCATTTTGGTTTCTCTGCTTAATGGGTTTCCGATTTTTGTTTGATCCAAAGCTTTAGACAAAGCATTCTGAACGTCACCGATTAAATGCTCAGGAACGATGATTCTTCTGATTGCAGTACATTTCTGTCCAGCTTTTGTCGTCATTTCGTTACGAACTTCTTTGATGAACAGATCGAATTCAGGTGTTCCCGGTTTTGCTTCCAATCCTAAGATAGAACAGTTCAATGAATCTGCTTCCATGTTGAAACGAACCGCATTTCCTGCAATAGACGGAAGTGATTTTAATTTTCTTCCTGTATTGGCTGAACCTGTGAACAATACAGAATCTCCATCCTGCACATAATCTAAGATATTTCCCGGTTCTCCACACACTAACTGAACAGCTCCTTCAGGCAATACTCCACTTTCAATCATATCCTGAAACACTGCATTGGTAAGGTAAGATCCGAAAGGAGATGGTTTTACAATAGAAGGAACTCCAGCCAATAAGGAAGTGGAAAGTTTTTCCAACATTCCCCATACCGGAAAGTTATAGGCATTAATCTGTACAGAAACTCCTTCACTTGGTGTCAAAATGTGAGTTCCCAAGAAAGTTCCGTTAGCAGAAATCTTCTGAGTGTCTCCATCTACCCAAAATGAGGTATTGGGAAGCATTCTTTTTGCCAGTCCGGAGTAGGTAAAGAAAGTTCCGAAACCTCCTTCAATATCCACCCATGAATCTACGTGGGTAGCTCCTGTTTTGTATGATAAATCATAATATTTTTTCTTTCTTTCTAACAGATAAAGAGCTACTTTTTTCAGCATTTCCCCACGGTCGTAGAAAGTCATTGAAGAAAGATTTTTATATCCTACGGTTCTTCCGTAATCAAGAGCCTGTTCAAAATTAAGTCCCTCTGTATCGGAAACAGCTACCTGTTCTCCTGTAACGGCATTGTACAAGGGAACTCCGCTTCCGGTACCTTCTACCCATTGTCCGTAGATATAGTTTTTTAACTTTTCCATATAGTTTTTTACTTTTGCTTAGATTAATCTTTTTAATAATTTCATCTAAACCTTATAGGTCTTCGAGACCTATAAGGTTTGAATCCGTATTATTATTTCAGTTACAAATTATTTTGGTTCCTGATATGGAAACATTTTCACCAATCCTTCATATAAACTTCTGTGAAGAATGGTTGCATGATTGTCTGTTTCCATCATTTTATATTCCAACGTCCAGTTTTTCTTTCCTGCTTTTTTCAAAACATCATAGAAAGCTTCTGCGTCTTTTACCATCACCGGATGTTCACCTTTTCCAACAGAAACATACACAAACTTTTTCGTATCCTGAGATTTTGAAAGCAGTTGTGGAGCCTGTTTTAAAAGACTTTCATCATCCCACCATAAACTTGGACTGATGATAAAATAGTTATTGAACATTTCCGGTTTTTTTAAAAGAATTTCCGTTGCCAGAAGTCCTCCCAGAGACTGACCAAAAAGGTATTTATCTGTAGTTTTAAACTGACTTTCCACATAAGGTTTTAATTCTTTTTCAACGAATGCAATAAACTTATCAGAATGTCCCGTTGTAGGATAGTCTTTCTGTAAGTCTTTTAAATCCGTATGAAAAGTAAAATCCCTTTTTCTGTCTACATTAGCAACTCCCACCACAATAGTTTCCGGCATGGAATACATCTGATTAAAGAATTGTACTAATCCTGTAACGTGAATAAAATCTTCGTTCATACTTCCATCCAATAAATAGATCACCGGGTATGATTTTGTTTTATCATATCCCTGTGGAAGATAAATATTCAGCGTTCTGTCTTCATTTAATGTTTTGGACTTAATGGTCCTCACTTCTCCTATTGTAAGCGGTTTTGTAGCAACAGTCTGTGCTGATAATGTACACCCCACCGCAAACATGATGCTGCATGCAAGCGCAATTTTTTTAATCATATTTATTTTTGTTAAACCTAACGGGTTTTAAAAACCCGTTAGGTTTGATTATTAGCAATTATTCAAAATTTAAAAAATCATATTCAATAGTAGACTTATGATAATTTCTAAAAACTTCTACCGAATCAAAATATCGCATGATTTCCTTTCTATTCAATTTACTTTCTTTTTCAGAATTTAAATATGAATTATATGAAGAATGCTTCCATTGATCAATTTTATTTACAAATCCGTGATTTATCGGATTATTATGGATATAATGGAAAACTTTCAATAAATATTTTTCATCAGATATTTTCTTTCGTTTTACCGCATTCAGAAAAAGAGCTCCTTTTCTATTATATTTTTTGTTGTAAGCTTTTGCATAAGCATTCAATAAATTACCAAAATGCTTCATTAAAAACTGATGCTCATTTTCACTATTCACATCATCAAAATTCTTAAATCTTAACAACAAATGAAAATGATTAGGCAATAGACAATAAGCATAAATATCAGCGACCGGAAGAATATATTTTTCTATCTTTTCCAGAAAAAATTGATAATTTGAGGGTTCACGAAAAATAACTTCAGTCCCATTTACATGAGAGAAAATGTGATATGTACCTTCAAATTCAAAATTTTCTGTATTAATCATTTTAAATCCGATATTAAAATTTTAAACCAAACAGGTTTTAGAAACCTGTTTGGTTTTCTTGTATACTACTATTTTATATCATCCCAGATGCTGTAATCCACAATTTTAGTTGGAATCTGCTGAACATATTCTGTAAACGGTTCGCAAGGCAGAATAGCTTCTTTTCCTTCTCTTGCCAGCTCCTGATATAATTTTGTTCCTTCTGTTTTCCAATGAATCATTTCATCAGAGACATCACGGATGACTTTTGCAGGGCTTCCTACCACCAGTTTTCTTGGTTCACATCTGAAATTGGCTGGTACAAAAGCCAATGCTCCGACAATACTTTCGTCGCCGATATAGGCTTTGTCCATGACCACAGAATTCATTCCGATCAGACAGTTTTTTCCAATATGTCCTGAATGAATAATCGCGCCATGTCCGATGTGTGCAGATTCTTCCAGGATCGTTTCTATATTCGGGAAAACGTGAAGGGTACAGTTTTCCTGTACATTAGCGCCATCTTTAATGATAATTTTCCCCCAGTCGCCACGGATTACCGCGTTGGGACCAATATATACTTCCTCACCTATTTCTACATTCCCGATAATGACTGCCTGCGGATGAATGTATGCAGATTTCTTTATAATGGGACGAATCCCATGGTATGAGTAGATGTTCATATTTTTTAATTTGAAAATTTGAGAATGGGATAATTTGAAAATTAATAATGGTTTTAAACATTTTCAAATTCTCAAATTAACTCACTTTCAAATTCATTATACTTTTTCGATGACCATTGCATATCCCTGACCTACGCCGATACAAAGGGTACACAATGCATATTTTTTATCCTGTTTCTGAAGTTCCATTGCTGCAGAACCTACGATTCTTGCTCCGGAAACTCCCAGTGGGTGGCCAATGGCAATAGCCCCTCCGTTCGGATTGATTCTTGCGTCATCATCTTTCAACCCTAAGCTTCTTGTTACAGCCAGTGCCTGTGCTGCAAATGCTTCGTTTAATTCGATGATATCCATATCTTCCAGAGAAAGGTTTAATCTTTTCAATAGCTTTTGGGTAGCTTCTACAGGTCCGATTCCCATGATTCTTGGCTCAACACCTGCTACGGAAGATCCCAGAATTTTTGCTTTGGGTTTCAACCCATATTTTTTAACGGCTTCTTCACTTGCTAAAATCAAAGCAGCAGCTCCGTCATTCATTCCTGAGGCGTTTCCAGCAGTTACAGTTCCTTCTTTTCTGAAAGCTGGACGAAGTTTTGCCAAACCTTCCATAGATGAAGTAGGCTTAATGAATTCATCTTTTTCAAAAACGATTGGGTCTCCTTTTCTCTGAGGAATTTCAACTTTTACAATTTCTTCTGCCAGTCTTCCGCTTTCCTGAGCTTTTGTCGCTTTCTGCTGAGACCAAAGAGCAAATTTATCCTGATCTTCTCTATTGATCTGGTGGATATCTGCTAAGTTTTCTGCAGTTTCTCCCATTCCGTCAACCCCGTATAGTTCTTTCATTTTTGGGTTGATGAAACGCCATCCGAAAGTAGTGTCAAACATCTGACTGTCTCTTCCGAAAGCTGCACCTGGCTTTGACATCACATAAGGAGAACGCGTCATATGCTCTACTCCTCCTGCAATATAAATTTCTCCTTCTCCTGCAGCAATAGAACGGAATGCATTAGCTACAGCAGACATTCCTGAAGCACATAGCCTGTTTACAGTCTCTCCACCAATTTTGTAAGGAAGACCAGCTAATAAAAGTCCCATTCTTGCAACGTTTCTGTTATCTTCACCCGCCTGATTGGCACATCCGAAAATAACGTCTTCAATTTCCTCTACAGGAACTTCAGGATTTCTAGCTACTACTTCTTTAATAACAATAGCAGCCAAGTCATCGGCTCTTACTTCTGATAATCCTCCCTGCAGTTTCGAGATGGGAGTTCTGACATAGTCTATGATGTATACGTTGTTCATTTTTATTTGCTTTAGGCTATAAGCTATATGCAGTAGGCTCTATCAGCTTCAAAAAAGCTTACTGCCTATTGCTTCAAGCTTACTGCTTATTATAATTCTGTTACTTTTTTTCCGATTTTGTACACTGTTCCTACAAATTTTGCAATCAGCTCTTTGTTTTGATTGGTAATCTGAATGTCATAAACAGCTGTTTTTCTTGTATCATTTACCAAGACACTTTCTGCTCTGAAAACATCGCCTTCTTTTCCTGCTTTGGTAAAATTGATGATACAGTTCAATGCTACGGCAGCATCTCCGGTATTGTTGGAAGAAAATGCCAGCGCAGAGTCTGCAAACGCAAAGGTAACTCCGCCATGAACTGTTTTAAGTCCGTTCAGCATATCCTTCTTGATTGGCATTTCTATTAAACAGTAATTTTCTTTTACTTCAATCATCTTGATATTCATCCACTGGGAAAAATAATCCTGATTGAACATATAATCTGCTACTTGTCTTGGATTCATTTCTGTTAATTATATGTTTATTATTTCTTCATACAGTTCGTCTGATAATCTGTCGTAAACACTCATGGTTTTCCCAAGAATAATCTGCCCGTATGAAAGGTTTTCTGAGTCTGATGAATTTTCAGAGGGATAGGATTCGTTTAAATCAATTCCATTTTCGTTGGCCAATCTTTTGATCAACTCTTTATATTTTTCATTAAACTTCCCTAATAACTCAAGTCTTTCCTGCTCATCAACGGAGGAGGCTTCCTGAGTTAAATACTGTTTCTCAATTAAAAGTCTAGTCTCCAGCTCTGCTCTGAATTCATCTATATTCATGATATTAATTTGAAAATTAAATAAATTTGAGAATTTGAAAATGAAAACCCATTATAATCAATTTTCAAATTGGCACATTTTCAAATTATTTAATTCATTTTACGAAGTAATGGACTTTGTCTGTATCTTTCTTCATGATATTCTTCGTAAAGGTTCTGAAGGGTTTCAGAGATTTTTGCATACCCGATTTCTTTGCCCCAGCTTAATAATCCTTTTGGATAGTTGACACCTTTCTGCATTGCCAGCTCGATATCTTCATCATTGGCAACTCCTAATCTTTTGGCTTCAACAGCCTCATTGATCAGCATTGAAATGATTCTTAAAAAGATCTGCTGATAGAGAGCTTCGTCTTTCTGAGCCACGGGTTTTTCTGCCCCTTCGCTGTAATCGTAGAACCCTTTTCCTGTTTTTCTGCCGTGAAGTTTGGCTTCAGACATTCTTTGCTGTAGTAAAGACGGTTTGTATTTCGGATCGTAGAAATAATCTTTGTAAACGGTGGTTGTTACCGCAAAGTTGACATCTACTCCAATAAGATCCATCAATTCGAAAGGTCCCATTTTGAAGTTCCCCAATGTTTTCATGGCTTCATCCACCTGTTCCGGTGTGGCAATGTTTTCTTCAACAATTCTTAAGCCTTCTCCGTAATAAGGTCTGGCGATTCTGTTGACGATGAACCCTGGAATATCTTTGGCAATAACAGGAGTCTTTCCCCATTCTTTCATGAGGTTGTAGATTTTTTCTGCTAATGTTTTTTCTGTTAATAAGGATGGAATGACTTCGACTAAAGGCATTAATGGAGCCGGATTGAAGAAGTGAATTCCGATGAAACGCTCCGGCTTCTTGAGTTCTGCACCCAGAGAGGTGATAGAAATAGATGAGGTATTGGAACTGAGAACACAGCTTTCAGAAACATAGTTTTCAAGTTCTGTAAACACTTTGGTTTTGATCTCTTTGTTTTCGATAATGGCTTCTATAATCAGCTCACAATCTTTGAAATCTTTCAATTCCGTAGCAATGGAAATATTAGCTAAAATTTCAGTCATTTTCTCTGCTGAAATTTTTTGTTTATCAACCAATTTGGTCAAGGTTTTTTCCAAACCTACCGTTGCCGTTTCTACTTGTTTTGCGTTGGCGTCATAAACCCATACTTTGCATCCGTTCGTTGCGGCTACTTGTGCAATGCCGATTCCCATGGTTCCGGCACCGATAATTCCTACATTCATTTTTACTTGTACAATGTATTAATGTAAAATGTATTCATGTAAATCGTTTTAAAAATCATTAATACCTTTTACATGAATACATTAATACGAGATTTATCTTCCTTTATAATTAGGTTTTCTTTTCTGTAAAAAGGCATTTACTCCTTCGATGAAGTCTTCTGTGCCTGCAGCTTCCTGCTGAAGATCTCCTTCCAGTTCAAGCTGTTCTTTCAATGTGTTGGTATAAGAATTGGCAAACGCTTTTTTCGTAAGTTTAATTGCCGCTGTCGGCATGTTCGCCATTCTTTCAAGAATTTCCATAGATTTCGGAACGAACTCTTCTTCTGTGAAAACTTCTGCTACAAGACCATGCGCTTTAGATTCTTCTGCAGATAATTTTTTACCTGTAAATGCTAAATAATTGGCTAATTGTCTACCTAAAAGTTTCGGTAAGAAGTAAGTTCCTCCTGTATCAGGAATCAAACCGATATTTGAAAATGCCTGAGCAAAATATGCTTTCTCATTCGCTAGAACAAAATCAGAGATTAAAGCCAACATTGCCCCAGCTCCTACTGCAGGACCATTTACTAAAGCAATAACCGGCTTTTTGCAACGGGTAACTTCCATCACTAATGGATTGTAATAGTCTACCACAATTTTTCTGATGATGTCATGATCGTGGTGTTCTTTGCCTACTACAAAAGCTTCATCCAGATTCTGACCTGAGCAGAATGCTCTTCCTCTTCCGGAAATAGCAACACATCTTACCGTTTCGTCTTCGCTGCACTCTTTAACAAAGTCTCTAAGATCTGATAAAGCCGGCTTGGTAAGGGCGTTCATCGTTTCCGGTTGATTAAGATATGCGATTTTCAGTTTTCCGTCAAAATGCGTTTCAATATCAAGTTGTGTATACATAGTTTTTATTAATTTATTATTTAACAACGCACTAATTTAACAATATAAATTAATGTAACCGTCTAATAATTTAACATTCTAACAATTCCTTCGTTATGCTTTGCATAGCCGTAAAGTTTGTTGTGGAGTGATGAATAACTCATCAATGGCATTTAAAATAATCAAATGGCTCCAGGCAGTCTAAACACTGATAAGATGCCTTACACAAAGTAGACCCAAATCTGCTGATCTGCTTGGTATGCTCGGAACCGCAACGCGGACATTTTTTCGGTTTCCCGATGTGATGTTCGTCTGCTCCTTTTTCTGGAGGTGTAATCCCGTAAACACGGAGTTTTTCTCTCGCTTCATCAGTAATCCAGTCTGTTGTCCAGATCGGAAACATCTTCGTCACTACTTTCGCATCCCATCCGTTTTCTTTCATCATTTTGATAATGTCCTCCTCAATGGTAAACATAGCAGGACAGGCAGAATAAGTAGGTGTAATGATCACTTCGCAGGTATTTTCTCCTGTGATCTGTGCATCTCTTACGATTCCTAATTCCACAATATCAATGACCGGAATTTCCGGATCGGGAATTGTTTTTAATAAATCTAAAAGCTGATTCATATTTTATTTTTTATCAGAATCAAGAATGGCTTTCATTGCATTCTGATAATCCAAATTATCTGTTATTCCGTTGTGATACTGATCTTTTAATATAATCAGACGATCACCTTTTTTAAAGTTATTTTTAAGTTTTAAAGAGGCTTTATAGTTAATAACCTCATCTTTATCCCCATGAAAAATAACGACTGGTGACTGAACGGTTTTTAAATATTCACCAGTCTCAAAATTATATTTCAGTAAAAACTTCGGAAGGAATGAGAATTTCTGACTCATTTCATCTTCTATACTGTAATAAGGTGCCTGTAAAATCAATAATCCTGCATTATGCATGGATGCTAATTTTGCGGCTAATCCTGTTCCAACAGAATATCCTAAAATAATAATTTTGTTTTCCGGATATCTTTTTAAAAGCTCTTTGTAAGCAGTCTCAACATCCGAAAAAAGCTGATCTTTACTGTTTATTTTATCTTCACTTTTTCCGTAACCTCGGTAATCAAGTATCAAAGTATCATAATTCATACTTCGATAGAGCTGAGCGACTTCTCCCCAGCTTTTTATTGACCCTCCGTTGCCATGAAGATAAAAGATGACTCCTTTTGGATTTTGAGCTTTGAATAAAACAGAACTCAAATGCTTTCCATCCTGCGTTTTGATGGGTACTTCTTCAAAATTACCTTCAAATGTAAACTTGTAATTTTCCGGTAATTTTTCAGGATAAAAAATAATTTTCTCCTGATAGAAATAGATTCCAACACATAGTATCACATATGCTGCAAGAAAAAAAGCCAATATCCCAAGAAGCATCCTCTTCATAACTTATTACCAGGTACAGCCAGGATACGCTCTCTGCATATACTGAAGCTCACAAAGTATAAATCCGAAATATTCTGTATGATATCCTGTTCTTGATTTTGGCTGCATGAAAGCATTTTCAGGATATTCTAAACCAAAATCTGCAAAATCTTTCTTGGTGATCACAAGGAATTCTTCGTAAAGAGCGTCTGCATTGGGAGCAATATTTAAAGCAACAAGATCGTCTTCACCTTCTGTTTTAGCAAAAAGGCCTTTCGTATACTCCCAGATATTTTCAATAGCTTTTACCAAACGTCCACGGCTTTCTTCTGTTCCCTGAGCAAAGATTTTCATCCATGATGCAGCGTGAGTATAGTGATATCTTACTTCTTTCAATGATTTTTGAGCAATGGCAGCCAGTTCTTCATTAGCAGAGTTTGATAATGCCTCATACATCAGTTTCTGATAGACAGACAATACATATACTTTCAGAATAGTCTGTGCATAATCTTCATTAGGAAGTTCTACCCAATGGGCATTCACATATTCATGTTCGTATCTTAAAAATGCGATATCATCTTCATTTTTTCCGTTGTCTATCACTCTTGAAGCGTAAACGTAAAAGTTATTCGCCTGACCTAGTTCATCCAACGCAATATTCGTCAATGCAATATCTTCCTCTAAGTAAGGACCTTCACCGCACCATGCAGACAAACGCTGCCCCATAATGAAACTGTCGTCTGCTAGTTTTAATAAATAATTATATAATGGGTTCATTATTTTTTAATTTGAAAATTTGAGAATTATTTAATTTGAAAATTGATGAATCGTCATAATTGAAAATTTGAGAATAATTAACTTGGTTAAAGTCATTTTCAAATTTTCAAATTAGTACATTTTCAAATTATTAATCTACATATTTTTTACGTCGTTTGGAATCTCGTAGAAAGTCGGGTGACGGTATAGTTTATCATCAGCCGGATCAAAGAATGCTTCTTTATCAATTCCTTCTGAAGTCACAATATATTTACTTGGAACAACCCAAACTGAAGTTCCTTCTTTTCTTCTTGTATAAACGTCTCTTGCATTCTGCAAAGCCATTTCTGCTGTTGGTGCCTGTACTATTCCAACGTGTTTGTGAGATAATCCCGGTTTAGTCTGAATAAACACTTCCCACATATCTAAATTTGCCATATTTTAATTTGAGAATTTGAAAATTTGAGAATTAGGTAATTTGAAAATTAATCCGTAGTAGTTACATTTTCAAATTAGCATATTTTCAAATTAATACATTAAATTATATTACTTCTTTTTGTTGTTTTTCTGCAAAAGCTGCCGCAGCCTCTTTTACCCACGAATTTTCTCTTTGCGCTTTTCTCTTTGTTTCGATACGCTTTTTGTTACAAGGTCCGTTTCCTTTTAAGATTTCCATGAATTCATCCCAGGGAAGTTCTCCGAAATCATAATGTTGTCTTTCCTCGTTCCATTTCAGATCTTTATCCGGGATGGTTAATCCTAAGAATTCAGCCTGAGAAACAGTAACATCGATAAATCTCTGACGAAGACTGTCGTTACTTTCTCTTTTTACTCTGTAGTTCATAGAGATTTTAGAGTTGGGTGAACTGTCATCGTTAGGTCCGAACATCATCAAAGCTGGCCACCAGAAACGGTTTAACGAAGCCTGAGCCATTTCTTTCTGTTGTTTTGTTCCACGGCACAATGCCATAAGAATTTCATACCCTTGTCTTTGGTGGAATGATTCTTCCTTACAGATTTTCACCATCGCTCTTGAATAAGGACCGTAAGAGTTCCCCATCAGCATTACCTGGTTCATAATAGCAGCACCATCAACCAACCAACCTATGGCACCGATATCTGCCCAGCTTAAGGTAGGATAGTTGAAAATACTTGAATATTTTGCTTTTCCTTCCAGCATATCATCATAAGTAGCATCTCTGTCTGCTCTGATGCTTCCGTCACCTAAAGTTTCAGTAGCAGAATAAAGATATAGGCCGTGGCCTGCTTCATCCTGAACTTTCGCTAAAAGAGCCATTTTTCTTCTCAATGAAGGCGCTCTGGAGATCCAGTTGGCTTCCGGCAGCATTCCTACAATTTCAGAATGCGCATGCTGTGAAATCTGACGAACCAATAACTTTCTGTAATCATCAGGCATTACATCTTTTGGTTCTACTTTATTTTCTTCGTGAACGTATTGAACAAATTTTTCTAAGTCCATTTTTTTGTCTTTTTGTAAAATGTAAAAAGTATCAATGTATTCATGAATACAATTTACATTCAATCGTTAATACAATTTAAACATCATAATTAAGCATCACCACATTGGTTGTAGGGTGACATTGGCAGGTAAGAACGAAGCCTCTGGCTACTTCTTCTTCGGTAAGCGCATAGTTCTTCTCCATGAAAACTTCCCCTTCCAGAACCTGTGCTTTACACGTACAGCAAACGCCTCCTTTACATGCGAAAGGAACCGGAAGCTGATCTTTCAATGCTTTATCTAAGATACTCTCTTTTTTAGAATTAAGATGGAACGAATATTCATCATCATCAATGATCACCGTTACCATACTTTCAATATTGGCAATTGCCTTGAATTCATCACTCATTTCCTCCGTATTTTCTTCATCCGGAGCGGTGAAATATTCAAATAAAACCTGGATAGCAGGTACTTTTTTATCTTTTTTCAGATAGTCTGCAATCCCCTTAATCATTTCTGAAGGTCCGCAAATAAAATAAGTAGCTTCTTTTACATCAATATCTGTATATCTTTCAAACAGCTGCTCTAATTTTTCTGATGAAATTCTTCCTTCAAAAACAGGATCTTCGTGCTTCTCACGGCTTACCAGGTAAATTACCTTAAGTCTTCCGTTGAAATGCTCTACAAGTTTATCAATCTCTGCCTTTCTTAAAACATGATTCATGCTTCTGTTGCTGTAAAACAGATAAGCATTACTCTTAGGCTCCTGATAAAGACTTTCTTTAATATTGGATAATACAGGAGTAATTCCGCTTCCTGCAGCCAGACCAACATAAGTTTTTACGTTTGTCGGGTGATAAGAAGTATTGAAACCACCCATCGGAGGCATTACTTCCAGCACTTCATCCATGTGAAGATGTTCATTGAAATACCCTGACACTTTTCCGCCTTCCAGCAACTTCACCAATACTTCCAGCGTATTGCCCTTTTCACTTGGAGCATTACAGATAGAGTAAGAACGTCTTTCCTCATTTCCGTTGATTGTCATTCGGAAATTCAGATACTGTCCCTGCTTGAACCTGAACTTATCTTTCAGTTCTTCAGGGATTTCTACCGCCACATTCACTGCTTCGGAAGTATCTTTCTGAACTTTAACTGTTTTAAGTTTATAAAATGAATTCATTATTTTTTAAGTATTCTATTAATTTTTCCGCCTTCGCACTTCGGCAGGCTGTCCTGAGCATGAACTTTTACTTTCGTAGTGATTCCTACTCTCTTTTTTATTTCGTTTTCTATGTTTTTCCCAAAGTTGCCGACAAAATTAAAATAATCATCGGTATTTGATTCTATTTTTTGAGATTTTACCAATTCATCATCTATTTCAACATCAATATCCAAAGCAATACACATATGTTCTTTTTCCACAGGAGTTAAATAGTAGTTCGGAACCACTCCTTTTACATAAGAAAAAGCATCTTCAATCTGACTTGGATAAACATTGACTCCTCTTACGATCAGCATATCATCTGCTCTCCCGACGATGGGTTTCATTTTTACCATGGTTCTTTTGGCATTTTCATCGTAATAAAGGCTTGTGATATCATTTGTCCAGTAACGTAAAAGCGGCATTGCTTTTTTAGTTAAAGTAGTAATCACCAATACTCCTTCTTCTCCAAAAGGAACCGGTTGTTTGGTAACCGGATCTAAAATCTCCGGATAAAAATGATCTTCCCAGATATAAGCTCCACCTTTCTCTTCGAAATCTTCCATGGAAACTCCCGGACCGATAATTTCACTTAACCCATAGATATTGGTTGCATGAACGCCTAATTTTTCTTCAATATGACCTCTGATAATCTCCGTCCATGGTTCTGAGCCCAATACTGCGTATTTAAGACTGATCTCTTCTGCGGTAATTCCTCTTCTGGCAAATTCATCCGCAATCGTTAAAGCGTATGATGGCGAACAGCAGATTACTTCAGGTTTGAAATCCACAATCAGGTCTACCTGTCTTGCCGTCATCCCTCCTGAAATAGGAAGAACACTCATTCCCAACGTTTCAGCTCCGTAATGAAGCCCTAATCCTCCTGTGAAAATTCCGTATCCATAAGCATTGTGCAACTGCATTCCCGGTCTTGCTCCAGCAGCATGTAAAGATCTTGCCACCACTTCACTGAAAAGGTCTACATCTTCTTTAGTATATCCTACCACAGTCGGTTTTCCCGTTGTTCCGCTTGAGCAGTGTATACGCTGAAGCTCATTTTTAGGAACAGCAAATAGCCCGAACGGATAGTTATCTCTTAAATCCTGTTTGTAAGTAATAGGAAGTTTAGCGATATCTTCAATCGACCTTATATCCTGTGGAGATATTTGCAATTCATCAAATTTCTTTTTATAAAATTCCGACTTCTCTCCCAAATAGCTGATCAGGCTGATCAACCGGTCGGATTGAAGCTGTCTCAACTGACCCAGCTCCAGATATTCAACTGAAAAATCCATAAAACTAACTAACATTTGTTAGGTGTAAATTTAAAAAGATTTTGGAAGCTGGCAAAATTTTTATGACTTTTGTCATATTTTGAATGATTCTAAATAAGAAGCATCGTTTTAAATTAGTTATTGTGTCATTCTGAACGAAACGAAAGTGCAGTGAAGAATCTCTATTAAATACCTAAATGAATCAATTTCTCTATCCCAAAATAACAAACGCAGTATTAAAATTCATGACTAAACAGCATAAGTATGAGATTCTTCCTTCGTCAGAAATCGAAGATTCGACGTAGTCAATGACAACGAAGTGATTATTTTTTCTGGTTTCCAAGTAGGCCAAAAAGAATTTTTTCTCTGATCTCATCGGTAATTTCATCCGTAGAATCACTGCTTCTTTTGAACCAGAAATAGGAATTATTTAAAGTATGAAGGATAAATCTTGTGGTAAATGATGGTGATTTCAGCTCCCATTTTTCCGCTTTGTAGATCTCAGAAATCAGTTTCTCAACTTCCTGCTGATAATTTTTCCTTAATTCTACAAACTCGGGAAGTCTTTCTTCAAGGTGCTTCCATTCATTGGAATAAATATGGGTAACATCACGGTTTTTAAGAACAACAGAAAGATGCTTATCCAATAATAGATTCAGCTTTTCCTTTGGAGCAATATCTGTATTTTTTACTTCCTGAAGTTCATCGAAAAACTCCTGAGCAATGCCAAAACAAATCCATTCCAGAATTTCTTCCTTTGAACGGATGTGTGCATACAGCGATGCTGCCTTGATATTGAGTTTGGTAGCCAGGTCTCTTACTGAGCTTCCCATATACCCTTTCTCTTTGAAAAGTTCTACGGCTACGTCTAATATTTTTCTCTGTTTTTCTTTTAATTCCATCTGGCAAAATGCAAAAGTAATTATTCTGAATTAAACTGTTCATTTTTTGAGCATAAAAAGAAAAAAGACCCATCATCTTCAGTTTCAATCTTTAGTTATTTTACCTTACTATGACTTTTTGTTCATGGATTTCCAAGAAATAATTACGAAATCGGAAAATTTGTCAAGTTAAATTTCCGTTAAAAATACAATATCCGGAAAATTTGTCCTATTTTTTTGTAAATTTAATAATTGAACAGTTTTTGCGATACAGTCATCGAATAAATGATTAAATAATTGATGGCATTAAGAAACTAAGCCTCAGAATTTGGTTTCTTGATGTTTTTTAAAAACTAAACTTTAAACAAACCATTACCAAAAATATATAAAAATATGAACTTAAACCAATATACTGTAAAATCACAGGAAGCCATCCAGGCAGCACAACAGGTTGCTATGGAACTGAGCAATCAAAGTATCGAACCTCAACATCTCCTTGAAGGAATCTTCCAGGTAGATGAAAATATATCGCCATTCTTATTAAAAAAATCTGAAGCAGATGCTAATTTAGTAAGAGAGCGAAACCGTGAAAATCTAGAGAAACTTCCTAAAGTACAGGGAGGAAACATTTATCTTTCACAATCTGCTAATAAAGTATTACTGGATGCACCCAACATCGCTAAAAAAATGGGTGACGAATATGTAACGATTGAGCATTTATGGTTATCTCTTCTGGAAACCACTTCTGAAGTATCCAAAATGCTGAAAGATATGGGTGTAACCAGAAATCTTTTGGAAGGTGCTATTAAAGAATTAAGAAAAGGAAGCAAAGCCACTTCTGCAAGCTCAGAGGAAACTTATCAATCCTTAAATAAATATGCTAAAAACTTTAACGAGTTAGCAGCTGAAGGAAAACTGGATCCGGTAATTGGGCGTGATGAAGAAATCAGAAGGGTTTTACAAATCCTTTCCAGAAGAACCAAAAACAACCCAATCCTTATTGGGGAACCCGGTGTAGGTAAAACTGCGATTGCTGAGGGAATTGCCCACAGAATTATCAGCGGTGACGTTCCTGAAAACCTGATGGATAAAACGTTATTCTCACTGGATATGGGAGCTTTGATCGCCGGAGCAAAATATAAAGGTGAATTTGAAGAGCGTTTAAAATCCGTTGTGAATGAAGTAATCAAGTCTGATGGGCAGATTATTCTTTTCATTGATGAGATTCACACTCTGGTAGGAGCCGGAGGCGGTGAAGGAGCAATGGATGCTGCCAATATCTTAAAACCTGCCTTGGCAAGAGGAGAATTAAGAGCGATTGGTGCCACTACTCTGAATGAATACCAAAAGTATTTTGAAAAAGACAAAGCGTTGGAAAGACGTTTCCAGAAAGTAATGGTGGAAGAACCGGATACAGAATCTGCAATCTCTATCCTTCGTGGTATTAAAGACAAATACGAAGCTCACCACAAAGTAAGAATCAAAGATGAGGCGATTATTGCTGCAGTGGAAATGTCTCAAAGATATATTTCAGACCGTTTCTTACCGGATAAAGCGATTGACCTTATTGATGAAGCTTCTGCAAAACTGAGAATGGAAATCAATTCCAAGCCGGAAGAGCTGGATGTTCTGGACAGAAGACTGATGCAGTTGGAAATTGAACTGGCAGCTATCTCAAGAGAAGGTAATCAGACCAAAATTGATCATCTGAAGGAAGATATTGCTAAAATTTCCGAACAGAGAAATGAGATCAATGCCAAATGGCTGAAAGAAAAACAGAAAAGTGAAGATCTTACCCAGATCAAAAAAGATATTGAATCTCTGAAACACGAGGCAGAAAGAGCTTCCAGAGCAGGAGATTATGCAAAAGTAGCGGAGATCCAATATGGAAAACTTCGTGAAAAAGAGGAAGAACTAGCCAAAGTAGAGCTGGAAATGCAGAATCATCAGAATGAACTGATCAAAGAAGAAGTTACTGCAGAAAATATCTCTGAAGTGATTGGTAAATGGACAGGTATTCCGGTAACCAAATTATTACAGTCTGAAAGAGACAAGCTATTGAATCTTGAATCTGAACTACACCACAGAGTTGTAGGACAGGATGAAGCGATTCAGGCGGTTGCTGATGCGATCAGAAGAAACAGAGCAGGATTGAGTGATGATAAAAAGCCAATTGGATCTTTCTTATTCCTGGGAACAACCGGAGTCGGTAAAACTGAGTTGGCAAAAGCGCTGGCAGAGTTCTTATTCGATGATGAAAACAATATGACCAGAATTGATATGAGTGAATATCAGGAACGTCACAGTGTTTCAAGATTGGTAGGAGCGCCTCCGGGATACGTAGGTTATGATGAAGGCGGACAATTGACTGAGGCAGTAAGAAGAAGACCTTATTCCGTAGTGCTTTTAGACGAGATTGAAAAAGCGCACCCGGATGTTTTCAACACATTGCTTCAGGTTCTGGATGATGGACGTCTGACGGATAACAAGGGACGAGTGGTAAATTTCAAGAATTCAATCATCATTATGACCTCGAATTTAGGATCACACCTGATTCAGGAAAATTTTGAAAACCTTACAGAGGAAAACCAGGATGAAATTGTGGATAAAACAAAAGATGAAGTTTTTGATCTTTTAAAACAGACGCTGCGTCCGGAATTCCTGAACAGAATTGATGAAATTGTACTCTTCCAACCTTTAAGAAAAAAAGAGATCGGAAAAATCGTTCAGTATCAATTGAGAGGATTCAATGAAATGTTATCTAAACGAAACATCATTATGACTTTCACTCAGGATGCTGTAGATTATCTCATGGATAAAGGATATGATCCTGCCTTCGGAGCAAGACCATTGAAAAGAGTAATACAACAGGAAGTTTTAAACAAATTGTCTAAAGAAATTCTTGCCGGAAATGTGAATGACGGAGACAGAATTACGCTGGATTATTTTGTAGAAACAGGATTAGTATTCCGCCCTACCGAACAATAAAATAGTTTTTTTCATATACATTATTTTTGTGAATAAGTGCTGTAGAATAATCTGCAGCACTTATTTTTTTATTCAATTTATCCTTATTAAGTGAAATATAATTATATTTACTATTCTAATAACTTAAACAAAATCAACATGAAAAAGCTAAAAAGAAATGAATTAAAGAAAATTGATGGCGGAATTGAACCATTCCCTATTATGTGTGGCGAAGACTGGAGCTGCCCTCCCGGTCTCTGTTGTACAGTAGATTATACTTGCAGGGATTGGAGAAAGTATCCATGCATTTAAAGAATAGGCGGAGAAATATATTTTCTCCGTTTTTTATTGAATGAATATGAGTTTCCTTCGTTCTAAATTGTTATTTTTTACATACAATCCGTAAAAACACGGTAAAAATAACAGTGTAATTCCCAATTAGCAAATACATTTTCTATAATATTTTTTACGAGATTTGCATATTAATTGAGTTTTACCGTAAACCACTAAGCTATGAATACAGAATCAAACAATCCATTACAGCCTGGGACTATGTCAAACAGTCTTATCCAGACTCTGATAGACAATTATCGTCAAAATCATTTAAGTGCTATTAATAACACTTTAGGAATACAAGACGCTCATTCTATTTGGTTTGACCTTCCGAAATTAAAAAGTTTTATTGCAAAAATTGAAGAAGAAGCGGCAAAAGTGGATCCTGCTACCTCTGAGGAAAATCTGGGAATAAGATTTTATTACGCTTCTTATCCAAAACAGGAAAACTGGTCTATTATGGACTCCCACCCTGTTCCTGAAGAATACGCAGAAAAACACACACTGGTAATGATCCCAACACTGAAAAAAGCCGATGAAGCAGGAGAACTTATTGATTATGATTTCAATCCTTTCCAAGGTTCTGAAGGGAAATCAATGGCATTAAACGCCCGTTCTGTTAAAGGTCTAGGAGGAGAAGATGAAGATGACGATAAAGGTCTGGGAGAAAATAGCGGAACACTCATTCCACCATCACCTCCATTGGGTATATCTTATTAATTACCATTCATATCCTTAAACACAGTATGACTGAGATTCAAAAATTTTTTTCTTCATTTATGTATTGGGGAGAAGCCTTTGCTGCCATAACCTCTCTTATTTATTATAATCGTGTAAAAAAACTACATTGGAAATATCTGGCCATTTATCTGATTGTTATTTTTTTATGTGAATCAGCTGTAAAATGGGGAGAAAAACCGCTTAGAATAGACCGAATAAATTTTCACAACTATTTTGTGATTCCTTTGCAGTTTATATTTTTTTATTGGCTGTATGCAAAAGAATCTCTAAAGAAAACAAAACTATTCTATATCTTAACAGGAACATATCTTTTAACATATGTTCTTAGGGCACTTTTTTTCCCGGAAAAGAAAGTAATCTTTTCTTTCAATTATAATATAGGTTGTCTGCTCTTAATGGCTCTTGTCATTATGGAATTTTATAAACAGGTTAATTCATCTGAGATCCTTAATTTCAGTAAAAACAAAATGTTTTATATCAATCTGGGAGTAACGCTTTTTTACATTGCCAATCTACCATTTATGACATTTAACTCTCTTCTTTGGAAATATATAGATATCTGGGATATTTATTTTATATATTTTCAGGTTTCAGGAGCAGTTATGTATATTTTATTTGCAAGTTCATTCATATGGGGAAAACAGAACTCTTAATCACTCTTATTTCATTCAACATCTTTTTTTTGATGTTTGTAATAGCCGTATTTATCTATATCAGGAATTACAGACAAAGGAAGAAAGAATACTTAAATGAAATTGAAAGAAAAAATGAACTCCATCAGAGAGAACTCCTGTCTACCCAACTGGAAATACAACAAGCCACCATGCAGCAAATCGGTCGGGAACTGCATGACAATATCGGCCAGAAACTGACTCTCGTAAGTCTGTATGTACAACAGATGCTTTATGAAAACAAAGTTTCTGAAGCAAGTGAAAGAATTGATCAGGTTTCACAGATTATTAATCAATCTCTGCAGGATCTTAGAAGCTTGTCAAAAACGTTGACAGATGATAATATCAACCAGAAGGAAATTGTAACTTTGATACAGGAAGAAGTAGACAACACCAATTCTTTCAAAAAATGCCATGTAAGCTTTGAACACAATTTCAAACAACTGGATCTGGGCTTTGTTCATAAAAATGTTTTACTCAGGATTACTCAGGAGTTTATTCAAAACAGTATAAAACATTCCCATTGTAAAAATATTTTTATAAACCTGAACACTTCAGAAGATACTCTTTGGGAGCTTGATATTCGTGATGATGGAATCGGGTTTGATACCTCACAGATCAAGTCCAACGGAATAGGACTCACGAATATGAAAAACAGAGCTGAAATCATAGGCGCAAGTTTCTGTATGGAAAGCCAGGAAAATGCAGGAACACAAATCAATATTATATTAAAAAAACAGTCATGAAAAAATCTATTGTCATTGTTGACGACCATATACTTATTGCAAAAGCTCTGGAAGGAATCATTGGTAACTTCAGTGAATTTGAAGTCATCTATGTAAGTGAAAACGGGAAAGACCTCATCCAGAAATTCGAGGAAGGCAATGCCATTCCTGATATTATTCTTTTGGATATCAGCATGCCTATTATGGACGGTTTTGAAACCGCAGCCTGGCTTAGCAAAAATCATCCTGATATTAAAATCATGGCTCTCAGCATGCAGGGAGATGACAATAGTGTGATTAAGATGATTAGAAGCGGCGCCAAAGGTTATCTGCTAAAAAACACCCACCCGAGAGATCTGGAAACCGCACTTACCCGTCTCAATAGTGATGGCTTTTTTTATCCGGACTGGGCTTCCAAGATTATATTTTCCAATCTTAATAAAGAAACAGAATCTGAGATTGCAATAAGAATTTCAGACAGAGAAAAAGAATTCCTGAAATATACAGTAACCGAACTCAGTTATAAAGAAATTGCGGACAGAATGTGCTGTAGTCCAAGAACAGTAGAAAGCTATCGTGACCAGCTATGTGAAAAACTGGACCTCAAAACCCGTGTAGGGCTTGCCGTTTTTGCCATTAAAAACGGTTTCGCAAATTAGATTTTAGCATGAAAAAATTCTTTCAAAAGTAAATTTAAACGAAAAGTATTCATATAAAATAATTAAAAACTAAGATCACGTTAGTATATTTTTTAAAATTAGTTAAAATTCAATACATTTAAAAAAACATTAAATTAAAACCAATAATCAATAGTAATATTTAACAATATTGCAAATAAATAAAGAAAAAATTTACATATCAATTTTAAATAATATAATTTCACATTCTCAACCTAAATGATTTTGATATGAAAAAACTATTATTTGGAGCTTTTATGCTCACTGTAATGGCTGCATGTAACAATGACAGCATTACCAATCAAAATGAAAACACAACTGACGAAAATGCAACTCCTGCAGGTTTAGCTCAAAGAGGCTGTGCTTCTGAGGAAATCAGACAGGAAGCATTGAAAAAAAGCCCTGAACTTCAACAAAGATTCGCGGCATTAGAAAGCAATACAGAAAAATTCGCTAATGATGTGAAATTCGGAAAAGTTCTTGCTGATGGTACTGTAGAAATCCCTGTTATCGTAAATGTCATTTACAAAACTACAGCTGAAAACGTTTCTGATGCAAGAATTGCAGAGCAAATTGCGGTATTGAACGCAGACTATACAGGCACAAACAGTGATGCTAATAAAATTCCAACCGAATTCCAACCCGTAAGTTCCGGTGATACAAAAGTAAAATTCAGACTGGTAAATACCGTTAGAAAATCCACTTCAAAAACAAGCTGGGCGACTAATGATGATATGAAAAAAGCGTCTAAAGGAGGAATTGATGCTACTAATCCTACCAATTATTTAAACTTATGGGTTGTAGGCAAAATGACCAGTCAGGGACGTACTATTCTTGGATATGCCACTTTCCCTGAATCGGCAGGTTTATGGAATGATGGTGTTGTAATTGCCGCTCCATATTTTGGAAAAACCGGAGCTTCTTCTCCTTTCAACCTGGGAAGAACTGCAACACATGAGGTAGGTCACTATCTAAACTTAAGACATATCTGGGGAGATGCCAATTGTGGAAACGACCAGGTAAGTGATACTCCTACACAGACTACTGCTAATTATGGAAAACCTTCTTACCCGCTATATAATACGTGTAGTGGTGTACAAAGATCTGTAATGTTTATGAACTATATGGATTATGTAGATGATGCAGCTATGTTTATGTTCTCTGCAGGACAAAAAACAAGAATGCAGTCTGTAGTAGCTTCTTCTGGAGCAAGATCCGGATTGAGAGTGTATTAAAAATAAAATCTTTTTGCATATCTAAAATCTGTCTCAAGTATGAGACAGATTTTTTTATTCTATCTGTTTTCATTTCAGAAACACAAATGAAAAATATTGAAATCAATGGTTTCTGAATTGTTTTCAAAAACTGTATTACTTGGATTTTTTATAAAAAATATTCTACAAAAAATATAAAAATGATAAAATTATTTACCATTAAAATACACTTGAATGTGAAATATAAAATAAATAATAAAATTTAACTAAAATTCAATACAAATCAATTTTAATTGATTTTAATTCAAACAAATCGATTAAAAATTAATTATTTATTAAATACTTATAGAAATAATTTGCATATTAATTTCAAATGATATAATTTCACGCCCTCAACCAAATTATATTATAACGATATGAAAAAATTCTTATTTGGAGCCCTGATTCTGGGCCTTATGTCGGCGTGTAACAACGACAGCTTAACCAACCAAAATGAGACTTCTGCGGATCAGGAAAACACTGTTCCGAGCGCTCTTAAAAGAGGTTGTCCATCAGAAGAAATCAGACAAGCAATGCTTCTGAAAAACCCTGCATTAAAACAAAAAATGGCTGATATTGAATTCAGTACTGAAAAATTTGCAGAAAATCTTAAAGTGGGAAAAGTTCTTGCAGATGGAACTGTTGAAATCCCGGTTGTTTTTAACGTAATTTACAACACTTCTGCTCAAAATGTTTCTGATGCAAGAATTGCAGAACAAATTGCAGTCCTTAATGCCGATTATGGCGCTACCAACTCTGATATCAACAAAATACCTTCTGCATTTCAGCCAGCCGCAGCAGGTGATGTAAAAATCCGTTTCAAACTAGTAGCAACCAACCGTAAGCAGAGTACGAAAACAGGTTGGAGATCTGATCTGGAACAAATGAAAAAAGCCAGTACCGGAGGTATTGATGCTACTGATGTAAATAAAAACATGAATATTTGGGTTGTTAATTCAATTCTTGACGAAAACAACCAACCTGGAACTCTAGGCTACGCTTATTATCCTGAAAATGCTGGGCAATGGTATGATGGTCTTGTAATCGGATATCAATATATCGGAAAAACAGGTGCATCTGCTCCATTCAATTTAGGAAGAACAGTAACGCATGAAGTAGGACACTACCTGAATCTTCCTCACCTTTGGGGATCATCCGATGCAGGTTGTCAGACAGATTACTCTAATGATACTCCTACCTCTCCGGGTCCTAACTATGGAAATCCTACCTATCCTCTAAACAGAGTTTGTGGTGGTGTAAGCCGTTCTCAGATGTTCATGAATTATATGGATTATGTAGATGACAAATCTATGGTTATGTTCTCTGCCAACCAAAAAACAAGAATGCAGGCTGTAGTATCCGCATCCGGTCCAAGAGCTGGATTAAGATAATCAACAACCTCAATTAGAATATTATAAAAATATTAAAATAGTCTATCTCAATTTTTGGGATAGATTTTTTTAATACTTTTACGCGATTTAAATTTCAACACTACTAAGATGAAAAAAATAGCACTAGCATCAGGAATACTATTGCATTTATACTGTATTAAAGCTCAGGATACAATTACGATTAAAACACTGGATACGATCCCATCCAGAAATCTCAAAGAAGACCTGGCAATTATCAATTCAGGATATTCTATTCAGGAGAAAACTCCTTTTTTCAAAAAAGAATGGGTAAAAAAATCTGTAGCTCCAGCTATTCTTTTTACTGCAGCCGCTGCAACATGGGGAGAAAAAGAAAATATACGCGAAGTAAGAAACCGCTATCTTCCCAACTTCAAAGTGAAATATGATGATTATCTGCAATATGCTCCTGCTGTAGCTGTTTACGGGCTAAAACTGGCAGGTATAAAGGGGCGTAACAATATAGGGCGGGCAACTTTATCCTATGGTACAAGTTTAGCCATCATGGCCATTTTAGTCAATTCTATTAAATACACAACAAAAGTAGAACGTCCGGATGGATCAAAAAACAACTCTTTTCCATCAGGACATGCAGCAATGGCTTTTACCAATGCCAGTTTTCTACATAAAGAATATGGTTTGGTAAATCCAGCCTACAGTATTGCAGGATATGGTTCTGCAACCCTCACAGGACTTGGGCGAAATTTAAATAACAGACACTGGGTTCCGGATATTCTGGCTGGTGCGGGTATCGGAATTATATCAACAGAACTGGGATATTTCTTTATTGATAAAATTTATAAGAACAAAGGAGATAATTTAAGTATTTTATCAAGAATACAGGGAAATGATTACCCGTCTTTTCTTGCACTGAAAATGGGGACTGCTTTAGGAACAACCAATTTCCTGAGGGAATCTGAACTGGATGATAAAAAACAAATTGGTTTTGAGGGAGGACTGGAAGGTGCTTACTTCTTTTCAAAAAAATGGGGTGTGGGTGCCGATGTGTCCTTCAGCAGCTTCCCGATTAAATCTCAAAGAATAACATTTGATGACGAACAGTATTTTGGCAATCACGAAATCAAAACACAATCTATGGGATTTCTTTCTGCGGGAATCGGACCTTATTTTTCTCATGAGCTATCAAAAAAATGGCAGCTTACTTTAAAGGTAACCGGAGGATATGCTGCAACAGCAAGTGGAAAAGTATTTTTAAAAGGAAACGATATTGATGCTCCCAACAACGAACTTCAGATCGCCAGATACAAACCCAAACCGGCTTTCCGCTGGAATACAGGAGCTTCCATGACCTACAAGTTCAATCCGGGATTAGGTCTTACTTTCTATACAGATTACAATAAGATCAACTCCACAATTCAATATTCCTTCAGCGATGAGATCAAGGAAAGTGAAGAACTGGATCAGGAACTTAACAATATGATTGCTAAGGAAAAAATCAGTTATATTACATTAGGCTTAAGATTAACGGCCTATTTCTAAGAACAAAAAAGCCTTCATATCCTGAAGGCTTTTCTTTATAAGTTTTTACGGTTGTCATCCGGAGTATAGTCCATAAAGATATCTCCGTCCAACTGTACAGATTTCACTTTCTTTTTAATAGGAATCACCAGATCAGTCAGTTTCTGATCTTTTTCCCAAACTGAAGGTGAAAAATGAATTTTCTCTGTAGTTCCATCATCATAAGACAATATAGCATCAAACGGAATGGCAAAACCTCCTACATTTGCAACATTGATGGTAAGCATATCATTCTTTTGAGAGGCTCCTGTGACTTTTAAGTCAATATAATTATTGGTATAAAACCAATTCTGGAAGAACCAGTTCAGATTTTTTCCTGATCCTGTATTCATAGAATTAAAATAATCCCATGGAACCGGATGCTTCCCGTTCCAGTTGTCCATATAATGGTGCAATGCTTTTTTGAAAAGTTCATCTCCCAGGTAATCTTTCAGAGCAAGGTAAGATAGAGAAGATTTCACATAAGAGTTGTTTCCGTATCCGGCACCGCTCACCTGTGTACTCATCGTAATCACTGGTTGATCCTGTTCTGCGGAAGCATCACTAATCCATTTTTTAACACGGAAGTTTTTATAAAATTCCTTAGCAGCAGCCTCTCCGTTTTCATCAATTCCTATAAGATATTCCAGTGTGGTCGCCCAGCCTTCATCCATAAATGCATATCTTGTTTCATTAATTCCCATATAGAAAGGAAAATAAGTATGAGCAATTTCATGATCTGCTGTAAGTCTGGCATCATTAAGATCATCAGGAATACTGGTATCATTAATCATCATAGGATATTCCATATCTGCATACCCCTGAATAGCTGTCATTACATTGTAAGGGTATTCTACTCCCGGCCAGTTTTTTGAAAACCAATCCAGATTATAGCGCATCCAGTCTACGTAATGTTCAAAATCTTTCGCTCCGTTTTTATATCCGGCCTGAACGCTGGCTCTTTTTGTTTTTAACTGAACACTGGCTGCATCCCATACATAATGATTACTCATCGCAAAACAGAAATCTGTAATATGGCTGGCTTTAAATTTCCAGATATTCCACTTGTTCTGCTTTGTTACTTTTCCGGACTTCATTTCCTGCTCAGTGGCAATATGCATTAGCTTATCACTTTTCAAGGATGCTTTATATCTTTTTAAATATTCCGGTTGAAGTACAGCTTCCGGGTTCAGAAAATCTCCGGTTGCCCAAACAACATAATTTTTTGGTGCGGTGATGGCAAAACTGTAATCATTGAAATCATTATAAAACTCCTGTCTGTCCGAATGCTGAAGCATATCCCATCCGTTGTAATCATCGTATACAGAAATTCTTGGAAAAGAGTATGCCACATAGAATGTTTCAGGATCAATCTGCCCCTCTCTTCCACTCTGAACTGACAATGGATATTCCCACTCTATTTTAACCTCAGCTTTTGATTTAGATTTTAAAGCTGATTTTAATTTTACTTTTTCAACAGTACTCCAGTCATCACTGTTGATCTCATATTTTACGTTGTTTACAGTAAAAGACTTAATTTTCAGTCCGGATGAAAGGAAATCTTTGGATACAAATCCCGATCTTGGCGACTGTGGCTTGTGAAGGTTATTCACAAATCGGATAGCCAGTTCATTCAGGTTATCCGGGCTGTTGTTGGTATAAACAATAGTTTCTTTTCCGGAAACTATTTTTGTAGCAGCATCTACTTTCACCTCTACATTATACACTCCTTTATTCTGCCAGTAGTTTTTTCCTGGCACTCCGGAGATATCACGTGTTCCTCTCTCGTACGCTTTTTTGATATTCCTCGGCATATACAATTCCTGAGCTGACAATTGCAGTAAAGCAACTGCGATCAGCATTCCGGAAAAAATTTTCTTCATAGCAATCTTTTTAAAGATAAGCATCAAAAATAGCGAAAATGTGCCATCAGACGATCATTCTTTCACGATAATATTTCACTGTAATAAACTTTTATATTAAAATATTCTACAATCGATCCTGTTCGGTTGTCTTCTTAATTGTTTTTGCATTTTTAACCGATTGATTTCCAAAGTTGAATTTCAATGAAAATGTCACTCCCTGAGTATCGGAATAATCAAGAAAATAATTATCCTGATTTGCATATTTTGTGCTGACCTTCTGCCCTGTAGATCTGAAAATATCGCTAAAAACAAGACTGGCTTCCAGTTTTTTACTAAAGAATTTTCTATTCATTACAAAATAGGCTGACCATAAAGAAGATATTCTGAAGGTTCCCTGTATACCGGGAGAATAGTAGCGGTGTCCCATTTCCATTTTCCAGTCGCTGTTTTTATCCAGTGTAAAGCTTGTTGAGATGTTTGAAACCCAGTTCCAGACTTTATTTTTATACAACATTCCATCAATTCCTTTGAAATAATTCTCGTTGTGCTCAAGGTTTTCAGAAAGGATAATATTCCACCAGGATTTAACCTGGAAATTTTTGTATAAACTGATTCCGAAAGCTTCTCCTTTCTCAATATTGGTAAAATAATAAATCAAACTGTTGGTACTTGGTTCCTGATAGGAGATTTCCATCGAAGGATATATTTCTTTTCTGTAGTATACATCCAGATTCCAGTCTTTCCAGGAATAAGTAAGATTAAGGTTATGGGTAATGGTGGCTTTTAATTTTGGATCTCCCTGATAATAGGAAAAAAGATTATAATAAGATTTTGCGGGATTCAGCCATGAATAGGAAGGTCTGCTGATTCTTTTCCCATAGGAGAATCCAAATTCCTGTTTATTTTCTGTGGTATATTGTGCATAAAACGTGGGAAAGAATTTCCAATAGTTACTTTTATTCAATTCATAAGGTTCTGAAACCACACCTTCAAGATTTGTCATTTCCGCACGAAGTCCACCTTTGAAGCTCCATTTCCCTATATTGTAGGCTAATGAAGAATATAGTGCAAAATTGTGTTCTTTATAATCAAAAATACTGCTCTTTTCCGGCCGGTATTGCAATACTCCGTTCTCATTATCGGAGAAATCAAGTTGACTGCTTGTTTTTACAAAACTATACTTTGCACCGGATTCTAGTTCCAGCTTATCTCCTTTCCACTGATAATCGAATTGGGTGGAATACAGCTGAACATCTGCTTTATTCTGTGTAAGGAAGTTATCTTCTTTCGGTGGCTGTCCGGCAAAGTTCAGGTATGTAATTACATTTTGATATTTATCCACATTATTTCCGGTAAAATAATTGATCCATGAAAGACTGCTTTTCTTATTGAGCTTGCGATCTATCTGAAAACTTACCGAGTTATTGATGGAACGGGAACGGTGATCATTGATCGTCGTATAATCAGATTCCACTATATCCTGCTGGTTATAGATCAATGTAGGAACATGATAAGTTCCGAAGGATTTCGGAGAAAAATACCCTGAGTAGTTGAGGCTTAGATTGGTCAAGCTGTCCAGTTCATATTCCGCATTAAAATTCAGGGTATTCTGGTTATTGTTTTTATCCTTCCTGTTCATTGTACTTACCCATCGGGTTTGGCTTTCCGGATAGTTTACATAGTCTGTTCCTTCCCGGTAGTACGTTCCCAGCCCTTTATAATAGCTTCCCATTAAGGAAAGTTTATCTTTTTTATAATATTGAGAGAGACCAAATACGCCTTTTGCATATTGTGTCTGCACGTATTTGGATGAAAGAATACCGCGGTAGCCTTCAATTTTATTTTTTTTCAGAACGATATTCAGTACTGCGCTTCCTGAAGCTTCATATTTGGCAGGCGGATTGGTAATCACTTCCACAGATTTCACTTCATCTCCCGATGTATTTTCCAGAAGATTTTTAAGCTCATCCCCTGTCAGCATTACTTTTTTATCATTAATCGTCACCAGAATTCCGGTACTTCCCTTTACACTCAGTACACTATTGTTGATCGTGACACTGGGTGTATTTTTTAGAATTTCCCAGGCATTAAGTGAGGAAATATTACTGTTTTCCACATTAAATTCCAGACGGTCTACCTTTCTTTTCACTAAAGGTTTACGCTTCGTCATAACTACTCCTTCTATTTCCTGAGATTCTTTTTTAAGAACAATATTCAGTGGTTCAGGCTCTTTTAAATCCACTTTTTTCTCAAATAAAGAATATCCCTGATTTTTAATGACCACCTTTATATTTTCCTCTGAAATATCTTCCAACACAAATTTTCCGTTATCATCTGTTTTTAACTCTTTGATTAATTTATCCTGAGCATTGTACACTTCCACCTTTACAGATGAGAGCTTTTCGTTTTCGGTATTCATCACTGTTCCTCCAGCTTTTTGTTTCTGGGCAAGAATCAAAATGGGAAAACACAAAAGAAAAAGAATTTTATACATGGTTATTTTTTTATCCTCTCCAACAAAAACTACTGTTCTGTTCTATGGGGACAAAATTCTGTATTGACTGGAAAAAACACGGTTAACAGAAGGTTAATGATGGGTTAATGTCTTTTCTGGTATCAAAACATCCAGATTCAGACGAATGGATCAAGCTTTATTTTTGAAGGTTCAAAACTATGGTTAATGGAAGGTTAATAATAAAATAATCATTTCCGGAAAATGACTAAAGTTTTATCTTTGTTTTAATGATAGCCAAGAGTAAAATTCTCATCCCGGTTTTTGCCGCTCTATTCCTGCTTTTACTGGGAATCCAGGTTTATTTTATGTATAAAACCTACCAGGTAAAAGAGAGGGATATCTACAGATCTGTGAATGATGGGCTTACCAATTACACGGACAATCTTGAAGACATCCAGGAGGCTAAAGAAAGGAATGATGATTCTCTTCAGGAAATCATTATACAGTACCATAATAAAGAGATCAACAAAAAAGATTTTCTCCGTTATTTCATAGAAAACAGAAAATCTGCCAGAGAAAGACTGATTCATTATATCGACAGCCGCTACCAAAAAGACGGTTACGAAATCTCCGCAAGAATACGGTATCTTTCCATTGTTCATCTACCGGACAGCTCAAAAGTAATTACCGAACCTATTGTTATTTTTGAAACGCAGGATAAACTAAAAAATCCACGCATTGCCAGTAACGGAAGCTGGGAAACCTCAACCACCAAAAGAAATGACACAGATAAAGGACATATTGAAAAAAAGAATACCTTTCTTGTAAAAACCCAGACAGATTTTGAAATCAGAAATATAAAAAGTATTGTTTTCAAAGAGCTTACCTTATTGATTATCTGCTGTATTATTCTTCTTTCGGGCGTTCTTCTGCTTTATATTTTCACGATCAGAAATCTTATTCAGCAGCAGAAGCAGGTGGAAGTTCTCCACAACATTGTGGATAACATTTCACATGAGTTTAAAACGCCTATCGCTACTTTAAAAATAGCTTCGAAAGCATTAAAAAAAGAGTGGAATCCTGAAACGCTTCCTCTTATTGACAGACAGATTTCACGTCTTGAAAGCCTGATGTTTCAGCTTCATAAAGATGAAATTCCTGATGAAATGACCGCCATACAACCTGAACACTGGAACTTTTTTATTCAGGATCTTTCGGTTACTTATCCAAATACAGATTTTAAGCTTGAAAATACAGTTTCACAAGAGCTTCCTTTTGATAAAAATCTAATGGAAACGGTCATTAAAAACCTTTGTGAAAACAGTGTAAAATATGGAGCATCGGCTATTGAAATAGATGTCCGAAACAGTTCTCAACAATTACAATTTGAAGTTTCCGATAACGGTAAAGGCATGGAAACAAAAGAGCTGAACAATATTTTCGAAAAATTCTACAGAATACAGAATAATAACATTCACAATAGTAAAGGTCTTGGGCTGGGACTCTATTTCGTAAAAAAAATCATTACAAACTATAGTGGAAAAATAGAAGTTTCCAGCCAGCTTCATACCGGCAGTACTTTTAAAATATCAATTCCTTATGAAAACTAAAATCCTTCTGGCAGAAGATGATCCGGATTTCGGAATGATTCTTAAGCAGTATCTTGAATTGGAAGATTTTGAAGTCAGTTGGTTTCAGAATCCGGAAGATATTATACCATTGGTTCAGGCTGATTTTCCCTTTCAGATAGGAATCCTGGATGTAATGATGCCCAATATCGATGGTTTCTCACTGGCGAAAATGATTATCAAAGAAAGAAGTAATTTCCCATTGTTATTTTTAACGGCTAAAAATCAAAAAATTGACCGATTGACCGGATTGAAAATAGGTGCTGACGATTATATTGCGAAACCCTGCGATCCTGAAGAACTTGTTTTACGAATTAAAAATATTCTGAAGAGAACACTTCCCGCCATTACTGAAAGTCAAATAAAAATAGGAGAATTTTCACTGGATACCGCCAAACTTCTGTTGTCGCATCCTAATGGAAACAACCGACTGACCATAAGAGAACAGGAACTTCTTCTGTATCTTCTGAAGCACAACCGATCCATCATTACAAGGGATAACATTCTGGATAACCTCTGGGAAACCAATGATTATTTTACCGGGAGAAGTCTTGATGTGTTTATCAGCAGGCTTCGTAAATATTTCAACAGTGATCCCAAAATAAAAATCCAATCCCTGAGAGGAATTGGATTTGAAATTGATTTTCCAACCAATTGATTTTCTATAGGGAAAGATTCACAATCACCGGAAAATGGTCTGAAGGATACAAAAGATTTTCTCTTCTGTCATTGATGTGTCTGTGAGATCTTATTGTAAAACCTTGCGTAAAAATATAATCGATTCTGTCTTTTGGAACTTCATTCACATTGAAGCCTGTGAAAGTTCCTACCGGGCCGTAATGCTTGGTTTCTGAGTGATAGAAAGTGTCTTTCATATTTTGGGAAAGAATTTTAATCGGTTCTGAATCATCTGTCAGGTTAAAATCTCCACTCAGCGTCACCGGAAGATTCTTTGGATTCAGTTCTTTGATTTTTTTCAGGATCAGTTCGGAAGATTTTACTCTGGCTACATTTCCAATATGATCAAAATGAAGATTCATAGCCAGAAATTCTTTCTTCGATTTTTTATCTTTAAATACGGCATAAGTACAGATTCTGTTCAGCGCAGCATCCCAGCCTTTTGATGGTTTTTCCGGAGTTTCAGATAACCAGAACGTCCCGGATTTTACAATTTCCAGTTTGGTTGTATCATAAAAGATGGCAGAAAATTCTCCTTTTTCTTTACCATCATCTCTTCCTACTCCGATATAATCATAGTTTTTTAAACCTGCTTTAATATCTTTCATCTGCTCCGGAAGTGCTTCCTGTACTCCGAAATAATCAGGATGATAATACGTCAATAAATCCGCAACGTCCTGTTTTCTTTTTGGCCAGGCATTATCTTTATCCGACTCTACATTCAGTCTGATATTAAAACTCATTACGGTAAGGTCTTGTGAGAATCCTAATGCAAAAAACATCAGAAACACCATTGAAAATCTGAAATTCATATGTTATTTTATCATTAAGAGACAAAAATAAAACTTCTCTGCGACAGAAAAGCTTTATTGATGTGATTATATTGTTAAATTATCTTTTTCTTCTTCTATAGATATAAAATACTCCTGGAATTCAGACTCCAAAATGGAAATGTTACTTTCTAGCTTTACAACACCAATGGTTTTGTAGTGAGCAGCCAGCTTTATGTCTTTGCTTTTGAGGAGAGCTTCAAGCTTTTTTAAATTTATATCTTTCTTTAAAACTGCGAGGTAAGTGATCATAAGTATATCTGTATTAAACCGTTTCCAATATCTCTGTATTTTATGCCTTCGATAGGTCTTGCTTTGTTTTCAATCAGTTCCCAGATCTCTTTTGCTGATTTATCAGGAAACTGTTCCATATACAAAGCGGCAAGTCCGGAAACATGCGGTGCTGCCATACTTGTACCGCTCATGCTGTAGTACAAATTATTTTTATTTTTTGCATTTTTAGGATACGAACTGATAATATCTACTCCGGGAGCACAGACATTGATACTTCCTCCTGTGGACGGATTGAGACCTGCGTTTGAAAATCTTGCGATCTTCATCTGAGCATCAATAGCTCCTACGGCCATAATTGATTTTGAATTGGCCGGCATTGAAACCGGTTGCGGAATCTGCGGTCTGTTGCTGTCATTTCCAGCCGCTGCGATAATAAGACAGTTATTTTCCAGCGCTCTTTCCCCAATGGTTTCAAAAAGAACGGAAGGCTGATCATCTAGCCTCACCGGAGATGCCAGTGAAAGAGATAGTATTCTGAATTTTTTCGAGATGGCCCAGTCTATCGCATCAATCACGCTGCTGGTAGTTCCTCTTCCATTGTCTGCGAGCACTTTTGCTATTTTCAGGTTGCAGTCTCTGGCAATTCCGTACCGTTTTCCGGTATCACTTCTTGTATTTCCTGTAGCTACTCCTGCGCAGTGTGTACCATGTCCGTTGGGATCTCTGTTCCAGTCTTCACCATCTATGAAAGACTTTCCTTCAATATCTTCAGCTGAAAAATCGGGATGGGAAGTTTCAAGGCCGGTATCGAGAATACAGACATCAATTCCTTTTCCTGTATAGTTTGCATTTTCCAGTCCGATTGCTTTTAATCCCCATTCCATCTCAATAAATGATTTTTGAGGCAAAGGTTTGCTGGTGATATATTTTTCAAGTTCTGAAATTTTTTCTGCGAGTCCGGCTGACTGTTTCTTAAGCTCACTAATCAATTGCAATTCATCTGCAGGAAAAAATTCTCTCTCTTTTTCGTAGTATACAATAGAATTGGATTCATCTTTCACGGCACTTTTCAATTGATCTTCATCCATATTATCTACCACAAGAACTCCCAGGTTTTTGTAAAACACACCATTATCCTTATCAATGATTTCATAAGAACGGTTTTCTTTGGACAGCAATTCTGAAGAGGTGATATTCACTTCCAGTTCTTTCTCTATTTTTTTAAGTGCATTTTTCTGCTGATTCTGCAACAGAACGATATATCTTCCGGTTTCCATAATGATCTTTTTTAAATTAATTTCAGAAATACCTTTTCCAGAATAAGAAAAATATCCTCCGGAATAATGGTCAGTCTGAGTTTCTTATTAATTCCTGATATGGCTGTATTCTGCTCAACCAGTGAAGTCCAGAAACGTTCAATTTTCGGAACAGAATTCATATCTTTCAGCTTTTCATCGTCCAGAATACCATTCTGATATAATGAAACAATGATTCCTGAAATAAGTTCTTCCGCGTCCTCAAGTTTTTTGTTTTCCTTGGCATATATTTCCATGAGAATATCATAAATACTTTCCATTCCGTTGAACGAGAATCCTCCAAGCATTTCCCTTCTCCCATTCACTATTTTTTCCATTTTAATGGGATTAAAACCTCTCTTAACGGTGGAAATCATATTCATAATTTTCAACACTTCAGATTCGTGACTGGTGTTTCCTTTGGTACGGAAATACTCCAGAACTTCGTTGAGAAATGCATCAAACCTGGCATCAAAGTCAAATGATTTTGACAGGTATAAAGCCTGAACTTCATTGAACTGTTCCAGCAATTCTTTGATTTTCTGTACCGTAAAGTGAATAAGTTCCTGCATTACTCAAAAGTTATCTGTTCTATCTCGTTGCCGTCTTTATCTTTATAGGACACAATCCTGATTCCTTCCTCCTCCATTTCCACATGAAGGTTGATGAATAGTTTATCTTTATCTTCTGCTGCACTGGTGTTAGGATCTATGTAAATGCTGTTCAGTTTTGCATTCACCAGCGTATATTTATTCAACAGAACTTTTGAAAAAATTTCTTTCAGTTCATCGGTTTCTTCTTCTGTTCCTTCCTGCGGTCGAAATATTCCTGAATTAAGAATCTGCATTTTCTTTCTGAGATCCAGTTTAAGAACTTCATTGGCTGGAAGTTTTCCGAATTTCTGATCATTTTTTTCCAAATTACTGAACAGGGTTTTAAACTCTTCAGTTTGAATCTGTCTTTTATTAATTTCTGGAATATTCAGTTTTTTCTCTTTGTTTGCCAGACGAATTCTTTCATTTATTTCTGTCACAAACTGATCCTGATTCAGTCTAAAATTATACTTAGAATCTGAATCTATATCTGTGATTTTGATCGGAATATCCATCTTTACACTGGGCAGCGCATAACGCGGAACCTTAAAATATTTAAGGTATTCATGACGGGCGTACTCTTTGGCAATAAGAACCGCATTTTCGTCTGCTTTTTTACGAGCCTGAATTATCTCGTTGTTGAGATAATCCAGGTAGTCTGATAGTTTTATCATCTTTCGTAAAATCTGTTATTGTGAAAGAAGTCCAAGCACTTTCTCAAGTCCTGCAGGCATTTCATCATTGGTGGCACGTACTTTTACCCCAAGAGAATATTCTTTTTCCACTTTGATTCCTGTACTGGAAGTTCTCTTATAGGATACATCCACTTTGAATTTTACAGGTCCCCATCCGCCAGATACTCCGGCATTGATCCCGAATTCATCACTTACATCTTTTGTGTATGTAGAATTAAGTTTTACATTAAAATCTACTTCACAGGTTTCAATTCTGAAACTCGGAACATTCAGCAACGCAATAAAAGGCACTGAAATTTCTACATCATTCGGAATCGTTTTTGGATTGGTAGCACTTACCGGCTCATCTTCTTTAAAATCCGGATTCGGAATATTCTTTTTGTACTTGAATTCTGCCATTCTCAGTTTTTTAGGACTGGCAGCATTGGCTGGATCTGTAAGTTCGAACCCAACTTCATTGATGAAATTAACGGTGGCAATAGAGGCATTAGACTGTGCTTTTACACAGGCATCTAACGGTCCGCCAATAATAGTTGCAAAGTCAATGCTTCCCAATTCTGCGGCAAAATCTGCGCTGGCAGCATCAGAAGTTCTGAAAATTTCTTCATCAGCAGCTATTTTACCTGCAATCATTTTCATGATTTCTGAAGACGCACCTGAGAAAGATTTTTCCCACTTTTCATCATAGCTTTTTTTGAATTCGTCTACGATGGCTAATAATTCTTTATTCGTCAATGAACTCAGTTCTGAAGTTTCAACTCCCGATACTTTTTCATAGACTGCCGGGGTAAGAACTTTTTCTACTCCTGATAAAAGGTCAATTAACTCATTTTTTGTTTTTTTGGCGTGGCTTGCTTCAAGCACCGATTTTAATGTTTCCATGTTTTTTGTTTTGATTAATATTGTGGGACAAAATTATATCACTGACTACCAAAACATTGTAGGGAAACCCCTCTACTTATCCCGGAAAAACACCCTAAAAATAAAAAGCCTGAACTTACGATGGTAAGCTCAGGCTTTTGTAATGCATGTAGTAAATATTTATTTTATAGACGCAAAGATCATATTAGCTATTATTGTTAAGGAAGCTGAGAAAGCAACAAGTTGCTGATGAAGCTGTATGAATATGCTTACGCTTAGAAAGAATCAATTTCATTGATTCCATCTTTGCCACCTTAAAAATTCAACATGAGATAGTAAACCTTTGCGTTAAATCTAGCATTTCTATGCAGGTTTTTTGCTGTTATTTTCCAGATTTACATCCGGAACCACAGAATTCGGATCCAGTTTTACCTCATCAATTTCCTTGCTGGAATCTACCTTGAATGTCCATTCAGTATTTCTTTTCCAAACTTCAACAGGAATTTTCATTGTCTGCGCAGTTCCATCTTTGAATTTGATTTGTACGGTTGTAGGCATTGGCAGCTGACCAATATTTTCAACCGTAATCTGAACTCCGTTTTTAAAGTTTCCGTTTACATATTGTACATTCTTAACTGACTGATCAATTTTCCATTTATTAAAGAACCATCCTCTCCAGAACCAGTTCAGCTCTTCTCCGGAAACGTTTTCCATCGTATGGAAGAAATCCCATGGCGTCGGATGTTTGAATGCCCAACGGTCAATATAGGTTCTGAATGCTTTATCAAATTTTTCAGGGCCCAGAATTGTTTCTCTTAAAACTTCCAATCCTGTTCCCGGCTTATAATAAGCCAAAGCTCCGATACTTCTTTCTTTCATATTATCAGGTCCTACCATTACAGGCTCCAGATTATCAGTTAACAAATATGTTCCTGATCTTGCCAGGTTCGGTTTACGATAATATTCTCCTTTATTGAAAGCTTCAGTTGAAAGTCCGTTAATGAATGTATTAAATCCTTCGTCCATCCAGGCAAATAATCTCTCATTAGATCCTACGATCATAGGAAACCAGTTGTGTCCGAACTCATGGTCTGTAACACCCCAAAGATCTTCTCCTTTGGAATCCATATGACAGAAAACAATTCCCGGATATTCCATTCCACCTTCATTTCCTGCAACATTGGTGGCAGCTGGATAGGTATATTCATACCATTTTTTTGAATAATGTTCTATAGCTGCTTTTGTGTATTCTGTAGATCTACCCCATGCTTTATCACCGGCACTCTCCGCGGGATAAGCTGAAATAGCCAAAGATTTTTTTCCACTAGGTAAATTGATTTTTGCAGCATCTAAAATAAATCCTGCAGAAGATGCCCACGCAAAATCTCTTGTCTGCGTAATTTTGAATTTCCAGGTTTTTGTACCAGATGCTTTATTTTTACCGATTTCAGATTCTGGACGGATCATTACTGTTTTATCACTGTTTCTCGCCTCGTTCCATCTGCTGATTTCTTCTTTGCTGTACACTTCTTTCTCATTCAGAAGTTCTCCGGATGCCACTACATACTGATTGGCAGGTACAGTAATATTAGCTGTAATATTTCCATATTCTAAATAAAACTCCGAAGCTCCAAGATAAGGATGTGTATTCCATCCTAAAACATCATCGTATACGCACATTCTCGGATACCACTGTGCGATGGTAAATATTTTACCGTTTTTAGTCTCCTGAATTCCCATTCTGTCTGACCCATAATCAGGAGAAATAAATGAATATTCAATTTCTATTTTTGCAACTCCACCATTGGCTTTTAATTCCTTTGGAAGATCAATCTACATTCTCGTATCAGTAATGGTATATTTTACTTCTTTTTTACCGTCAAGTTTAACTGATTTAATGGTATATCCACCATTAAACTCTTCACCATGAGCTCCATTTCGGCTTCCTGAAAGCGGAACTACGCCATTTCCTCTGGAATCTTTTGCAAACAGGTTCTGATCCAGCTGCAACCACAGAAAACCTAATTTGTCAGGGCTATTGTTGGTATAGGTAATTTCTGCTGTACCTGTAATCTCTTTTTTATCTTCATTCAGGCTGACATTCAGATGATAATCTGCTGAATTCTGCCAATAAGCATGTCCCGGCTGTCCACTTGCAGAGCGGGTTGCTGTACCTGTCTGCGGATAAAAGAACGGCTTAAATGCTTCTACGTAATCATATTTCGGAGTTTGCTGTGCATAGGCAGATCCTGAGAACAGAACCACTGCAAGCGTCGAAACAAGGGTTGGAAGTTTAAATTTCATTAGAAAAAGTATTATTTAGTGTATAGGTAAAAAAAACTCCCGGATTTGTTACACATCCGGGAGCTTTTTTAATATAAGTTTAATTTAATTCGATTTTTTTGCTTTAATCATCGCTTCTAACGCATCCCACATTTCTTTAGGAATTGCTTCAAGCATATTAAATTCTCCGGCCCCCTGAAGCCATTCTCCTCCATCAATGGTTACCACTTCCCCATTCATATACGCTGAATAATCGGAAACCAGATAAGCCGCAAGGTTGGCAAGCTCCTGATGTTCTCCTACTCTTCTCAACGGAACTTTTTTCTTCATATCAAATTTCTCCTGAAGATCTCCAGGAAGAAGTCTGTCCCAAGCTCCTTTGGTTGGGAAAGGTCCTGGCGCAATGGCATTGAAACGGATTCCGTATTTTGCCCATTCAACAGCCAATGATCTGGTCATTGCTAGAACTCCTGCTTTTGCACAGGCAGATGGTACTACATAAGCAGAACCTGTCCATGCATATGTTGTTACGATATTCAGTACAGTTCCCGGAGTTTTAGAATCTATCCAGTGTTTTCCTACTGAAAGGGTGCAGTTTTTTGTTCCTTTTAAAACAATATCAAGGATAGAGTCAAAAGCAGAGTGAGTCAGTTTTTCTGTGGGAGAAATAAAATTTCCGGCAGCATTATTCAATAAAATATCAATCTTTCCGAATTCTTTCAGAGTTGCTTCTTTCATGGCTTCCACCTCATCCCAGTTTCTTACATCACAAGCTACACAAAGCACTTTGCCTCCTGTTTCCTCTTCCAGTTCCTTAGCTGTTCCCTGTAATTTTTCCAGATTTCTGGAAGTAATCACTACTTTGGCGCCCAATTCAAGAAAGTATTTGGTCATCGCTTTTCCAAGGCCGCTTCCACCTCCTGTTACAATTGCTACTTTATCTTTTAGTGCACCTTCGCGCAGCATAGGTTGTGTATATAGACTCATAAAATATTTTTTCTTAAAAATACTAAATATTGAAATGCAATCCTTTAAAATGGGTTGATAAATAATGCTACAAATAATTGTTCCTTATATTATTCTTAAAATAGATTAACTATTTAAAAAGAAAATAGCCTGATAACAATTACCAGGCTATTTTTTCATTTGTTAAAACAATGTATTAAGAAGCTACCACTCCTTTGAAAGAAAGTGTCTTAGGAGTTTTGCTGTCACTGGTAGTAACGTTTACAGTCTTCATAAATGGTCCTGCCGCTGCTGCGTTATAGCTGGCTTCTACAAATCCTTTCTTCCCTGGCTGAATAGGTGTTTTTGTATAATCCGCAGTGGTACATCCGCAAGAAGGAGCTACATTCTGGATAATGATTGGCTTTGAGCTTGTATTCGTGAATTCAAATCTGATCAATTTCGGCTTACCCTGAGGAATATTTCCTACGTCAATAGATTCTGATTTCCATTTAATAGCATCTGCTACCATTTTCACAATGGATGGAGCGTCTGCAGTAAGTACATTAGCATAAAAAGGAGAGAATGCCAACACTGCCAAAAGAGCTGTAATTTTTAGTTTTTTCATGAGTATAAATTTTAATATTTGAAACTGATTATTTTCTTTCGATATAGCAAATGTAAAGCAGACTGTGATTACAACTTGTTAACCGCTGTCTAACATTTGTTAACGAGTTGTTAATAATAAAAGATAAATAGATATTTTTGGATAATATTGTTTCAGGAAATGAAAATAAAAAGACTCAATATTATTATAACGCTGGGATTCGTTGCTATTATCGGAATTTTAATAGCACAGCTGATGTGGACCCGCCAGGCTTATAATCTTGAAGATAAAAAGTTTAATCAGAAGGTCAATATCGCCTTAATGGAAGTTGCGGAAAAACTCTCCGGAGGAAAGACGTCCTATACTGAAAATCCTGTTCAAAATATTGCCAATGACTATTATGTGGTTAATATCAACAATGAATTTCATCCCGTAGTTCTTGAATATTATCTGAAAACAGAGTTTACCCGTTTCCAGATCAACACAGATTATGTGTATGCATTATACAATTGCCACAGCGATAAAATGATCTATGGAAAATACATGACCTCTCATCAGGAAAGTCCCAGCAATAAGGTGATCAATTTTCCGAAGCATAAAAATCTGATCTATTACTTTTCCATACGCTTCCCGGATAAAACCACTTATCTGATCAGTTCATTACGATTCTGGTATCTCCTTACATTTGCCCTTATCATCATCCTTTTGGTGTATGTATATTCTATTTATACGATCATTCAGCAGAAGAAGTTTTCAGAACTCCAACGTGATTTTATCAATAATATGACTCACGAGTTTAAGACTCCTTTATCCTCGATACTTTTAGCTTCAGAAGCACTTAACAAGCAGGAAATGGTACAGGAAAATTCCAAACTGCAGACCTATACTTCCATTATTATCAATCAAAGTCACAAGCTCAATAGCCATATTGAAAAAATATTGAATATTGCGAAGAACGATGCGGCCGGGCTATCATTAAAACCTCAAAAAATTCTGCTTCTTCCTTTTATTCAGGAAATTGCAGACAATGTACAGCATAAAAACAAGGACCTCAGCATTGAGATCAATATTGAAAACAGTACTTCAGTAATGGCAGATGAGTTTCACTTTACCAACATCATTTATAACCTGTTGGATAACTCCATCAAGTATTGTGAAATTAAACCTGTTATTAAAATTTCAGCTCATAAAGATTCAAAAGGATTATATTTAAAGTTTAAAGACAACGGAATGGGAATTCCCGCTAAAAATATTCCTCATATTTTTGAAAAATTTTATCGGGTACACACCAAAAGAAGTGAAGAAGTGAATGGTTTCGGACTGGGATTATTTTATGTAAAAAAAGTAGTTCAACAGCATCACTGGAAAATTTCTGTAGAAAATAATGAAGATAAAGGAATTACCACGACGCTCTTCTTCCCGTTTTCAAATTAATCATGTGTAAGTATGGAGAAATCTAAAATTTTATATGCCGAAGATGACAAAACAATAGCTTTTCTGGTGGAAGATAGCCTGGAAAGTTATTATGATATCAGCTGTTATTCTGATGGTGAATCTGCATGGGAAGCATTTAACAGTCAGGATTTCGATATTTGTCTGCTGGATATTATGATGCCCGGCATGAACGGATTTGAGGTGGCACAGCGAATCCGCAGTAAAAATGCTGAGGTTCCGATTATTTTTATCTCTGCAAAAGCTTTAAAAGAAGACAGAATCAAAGGGCTTAAAATAGGAGCTGATGATTATCTGGTAAAGCCTTTCAGTATTGAAGAACTGATGTTGAAAATTGAGGTTTTCCTTAAACGGACTAAGAAAACGGATACTACTCTTTTAAAATATAAGGTGGGTAAATATAATTTTGATCCTAAAAACTATACCCTTCAAGGGATAGAAAACAGCATTACTCTTACCCAAAGAGAATCTGATCTTCTTTTGTATTTTATCCGCCACAAAAATCTGGTGGTCAAAAGACAGGAAATTCTGAAGGCCATCTGGGGAGATGATGATTATTTTATGGGACGAAGTCTTGATGTATTTATTTCCCGATTACGAAAAGTACTGGCTGAAGAGCAGAACGTTTTAATAGAAAATCTCCACGGAATAGGTTTCCGATTTTCTGAAAAAGAATAAATAATCCCCATATTACTCTAAAACATAACAGCAAATGATGATTTTAATTAATTTTAAACTTTGAAAATTGATCATTAATGAAAAATCACAGATCTACTGTTTTTCTATTTCTTTTATGTGTAAGTACACAGTTTAAGGCTCAAAAATTTGAAAAATTAATCCAATATGTCAATCCTCTGATCGGAACCGAAAAGATGGGACATACGTATCCGGGAGCCACTGTTCCTTTTGGTGCTGTACAGCTAAGCCCTGAAACAGACTCTATCTCATATGAACTTAACGGAAAGTATAATGGCGAGGTTTATAAATACTGTGCCGGTTACCGTTATGAAGATAAAACCATTGTTGGTTTCAGTTCTACCCATTTCAGCGGAACAGGACATTCTGATCTCGGAGATTTTCTGGTGATGCCTACTGTAGGAAAACTTCAGTTGAATCCGGGAACAGCTTCCAATCCGGAAAGTGGGTACAGAAGTAGATTTTCACACCAGAACGAAACAGCAGAAGCCGGATATTATAAAGTAAAACTGGATGACCACAATATCCTTGCAGAACTGACTGCAACACCAAGAGTGGGAATTCACCGCTATACTTTCCCGAAATCGGACCAGTCTCATATTATTCTGGATCTCATGGCAGGTATTTACAATTATGATGGAAAAAATGTATGGACATACGTTCGTGTAGAAAACGGAAATACCATCACAGGTTACCGACAGACCAACGGTTGGGCAAGAACCAGAACAGTTTATTTCGCCATGAAGTTTTCAAAACCTTTTAAATCTTACGGTCAGAAAAATTATGATGAGAAGCAGGTTTATAAAGGGTTTTGGAGAAAATTCGACCAAAATCAGAATTTCCCGGAGATTGCAGGTAAGGATCTGAAAATGTTCTTTGATTTTGATACCAATGAAAATGAGGCCATTGAAGTAAAATTGGCTATTTCTCCTGTAAGCCAAACCAATGCTTTGGAAAATCTTGAAAAAGAAGCCGGAAATATAACCTTCGATCAGGCTAAAGCTCAAGCTCAGGACAACTGGAATAAGGAATTAAATAAAATTGTTATAAAGGGCTCCGACACAGAAAAAACGAATTTCTATACAGCAATGTACCATACCTTCATTAACCCCACAACTTATATGGACGTTAATGGAGAATATAAAGGGTTGGATCAGAATGTTCACAAAGCAGATGGTTTTACCAATTACACAACCTTCTCTCTGTGGGATACTTATCGTACACTACATCCATTCTTTAATATCATCCAGCCTAAACGAAATGGTGATATGGTAAAGTCTATGATGGCTCATTACAATCAGTTTTCGATGAAAATGCTGCCGATCTGGTCACATTATGCCAATGACAACTGGTGTATGAGCGGCTACCACAGTGTAAGTGTAGTGGCTGATGCTATTATTAAAGGAAATTATAACGGTGATCCTGAAGAAGCTTTGAAAGCATGTATAGAAACAGCAAACAAAAGAAATTACGAAGGTATAGGACAATACATTGATCTTGGATATATTCCGGCCGAGAAAAACGGAACTTCAGTTTCCAATACCCTGGAATATGCCTATGATGACTGGGCTATTGCTCAACTGGCAAAGCATTTAAACAAAACAGAAATCTACAATCAGTTTATCAAACGCTCTGAAAACTGGAAAAATAATTTTGACAAAACCATCGGGTTTATGCGTCCGCGTCTGGCTGATGGAAGCTTTAAAAAGGATTTTGATGTATTAAGCACCCACGGGCAAGGTTTTATTGAAGGAAACTCATGGAACTACAGCTTCTTTGTTCCACAAAATCCAGCTGAACTGATCACGATGATGGGTGGGAAGAAGAAATTTGCATCTAAACTGGACGAACTTTTCACCATGCATTTACCTGATGAATTCTTTGCAGATACTGAAGATATTACAAGGGAAGGAATTATCGGTGGATATGTTCACGGAAATGAACCGGCTCACCATGTTGCTTATTTCTATAACTGGGCCGGACAGCCATGGAAAGCACAGGCACAAATCCGCCGTATTCTGGAAATGCAGTACAAAGCAACACCGGACGGGCTGGGAGGAAATGATGATGCCGGGCAAATGAGTGCATGGTATATTTTAAGTTCATTAGGTTTTTATCCTGTAGCTCCCGGCTCGGAAGATTATGCTATCGGAAGCCCTGCGATTGATAACGCTGTATTGAATTTGGAAAACGGAAAAACTTTTGAAATAGAAGCCATTAATCAAAGTCCGAAAAATGTATATGTTCAGAAGGTTCTTTTGAATGGAAAAGAAATTAAAAACTTTACATTGAAGCATTCCGAAATTATGAATGGCGGGAAACTTACTTTTTATATGGGGAATAAGGCGAAGAAGTAAATAATGAATATATTCTCGCAGATGATGCGGATTGAGCAGATGATTGGGTTAAAAAAATCTGCATAATCTCCTTGATCTGCGAGAGCTAAGAATAAGTTTTGGCTAAAGCCAATGGAAGATTACAATAAAAAGAGCGGGCTAAAGCCCGCTCCTATTGAATTATCATAATAATTTCAAGTTAACTCGAAACTATATTCTTTGAGTATATCCTATTAATCCCTTGGTTCAAAAAGCAATCTCTCTCCGAATTTTTCCTCAGCAATTGTACCATTATCATACACCAGATGTCCATTAACAAAAGTATGGGTAACTTTAGAGTGGAAATTCATTCCTTCCAGTGGACTCCAGCCACATTTGTACAGTAAATTGTCTTTGGAAACCGTCCAGTCTTGATTTAAATCTACTAAAACAAGATCCGCTTTATAGCCTTCTCTTACAAAACCTCTTTTTTCAACTTTGAAAAGGATTGCCGGATTATGTGACATCTTTTCAACAATTTTCTCAAGAGATATTTTACCGTTCTTATAGTTTTCAAGCATCACAACCAGTGAATGTTGTACCAAAGGCGCTCCAGAAGGGCATTTTGTATATACATTATTTTTTTCTTCTGCAGTATGTGGCGCATGGTCTGTAGCAATCACGTCTATTCTGTCATCCAGCAAAGCTTCCCAAAGCGCATCTTTATCCGTTTGAGTTTTTACAGCTGGATTCCATTTGATAAGATTCCCTCTTGTTTCGTAATCATCGTTGGTAAAAGTAAGGTGATGAACACATACCTCAGCAGTGATCTTTTTATCTTTTAGAGGAATATCATTTCGGAAAAGTTCCATTTCCTTTGCTGTTGAAAGATGGAAAACGTGAAGTCTCGCTCCCGTTTTTTTCGCAAGCTCAATGGCTTTGGATGAAGACTTATAACATGCTTCTTCACTTCTGATCAAATGGTGGAATTTTACAGGAATATCATCTCCGTATTCATCCATATATTTCTGAGTATTGGCTCTGATGGTAGCTTCATCTTCACAGTGAACAGCAATCAGCATTTTAGTATTACTGAAAATATTCTCCAGAGTTTCAGGATTGTCTACCAGCATATTTCCTGTGGATGATCCTAAGAATAATTTGATACCCGGAACATTTCTAGGATTTGTTTTTAAAACTTCTTCCAGATTATCATTCGTTCCGCCCATCATAAAACCATAGTTAGCATATGCTTTTTGAGAAGCAATCTCATACTTGTCTGCTAATAATTCCTGGGTAACTGCATTGGGAACAGTATTCGGCTGATCGATAAAACTCGTTATTCCTCCAGCAATAGCAGACCTTGATTCGCTTTCAATATCTCCTTTATGAGTAAGTCCCGGATCACGGAAATGCACCTGATCATCTATTACTCCGGGAAGAAGATACTTTCCTGAACCATCAATAACCTGATCTGCATCTTCAGAAATACCGGCAGCTATTTTAGATATTAAATCATTTTCTATTAGGATATCACTTTCAAAGACTCTTCCTTCGTTAACGATATTTACATTTTTTATAAGAACTTTCATTTCAATTTATTTCTACACAAAATTAAGATTTTCAGTTTTAATTAACTTCAAAATAACCAAACGAATGCTTAAAGTTTTACATTTGCAAAAAAAATTCGGCTTTGTACAAGAAACTATTAGGACAGACTATCATCTACGGAGTAGGAGCAATAGCACCAAGAATCATTCTATTTATCCTTAATCCACTTTTGATCTATAAGATTCCCAATGAAGGTTTTGCGATTTTCACCCAACTTTATGCGTGGATTTCATTTGTTAATATTATCCTATCTTTTGGTTTTGAAACAGCATATTTCAGATTTTCAGCCGAAGAGGATAACGAGAAAAAAACTTTCAATACCTCATTCTGGTTTTTATTTTCCACATCCACTCTTTTCCTCGCACTGTGTTATTTATTCAATCAACCCATTGCAGATTATGCGGGATACCACGATAACCCTGAATACATCAGATGGTTTGCCATGATTGCCTTTTTTGACAATTTATTGGTGATCCCTTTTGCATGGCTTCGTTTCCACAATAAACCCATCAAATATTCTGCAGTAAGAGTTGTTCAGGCTATTTTTCAGGCTGTTTTCACTGCTGCTTTATTCTTCTGGATCCCAGAGAGCATATCAAGAAGTATGGGGCTGGATCAAAATGTAGATTATCCGTTCTTCAGTAATCTGGCAGGAAGTGCCTTAGGCTTTTTATTATTACTTCCTATTATATTAAAGGTAAGATTTCAGTTTGTCACTTCATTGTTCGGACGTATGATCAAATACTCCTTCCCTCTGATGCTGGCAGGTCTGGCTTTTATGGTGAATGAAAACTTTGATAAATCCATACAGAGAAATCATATTTCAGACGAAGAAGCCGGTGCTTATGGAGGATGCTATAAACTTGCTGTACTGATGACATTATTTGTTACCGCTTACAGAATGGGGATTGAGCCTTTCTTCTTTAAACAAATGGATAAGGGAGATGCGAAAAAAACCTACGCCAAAGTTGCAGAATATTTCGCATTTTTCGCCTGTGCTGTAGCTTTGGGAATCATTGCCAATATATCATGGCTGAAGGCTGTTTTCATTCCTAATAAATCGTACTGGATCGCGATAGATATCATCCCAATTATTGTAATTGCCAATCTTTGTTTTGGAATATATTATAACTTTTCAACATGGTATAAAGTAACAGACAGAACCAGTATGGGAACTGTCATTTCATGGCTCGGAGCAGGAATCAATATAGGACTTAATCTCCTTGCTTTAAATTACTATCACAGCATGATGGGTTCTGCATGGGCTACTTTTGGAGCTTATATTATTATGATGATTGTTTCTTACCTGTTAGGTCAAAAATATTATCCTATTCCTTACAGAATGAAGAAAATGTCTTTCTTTCTGATACTGCTTGGGGTTTTTAGTTTCATCATTGTAAAATATCTCAACTATAATATTCTAGCAAGTAATCTCCTCTTTTTAATCTTTACCGGAATTTTGATTTATTCTGAGAAAAACCTGATTTTATCGAGAATCAGAAAGAATTAAACTTTGGTCTTTATTTTGCTTGTACACCAACCTATTGTTAATTTAAACAATTATTTAAAAAGATATAAATCATACTTTGCTAAAGGTTTTAATTATTATCTTTAACCTAAATATCAAAAATAACTAACAAAACATCTTTTATACATATAATTTATGAAAATTATTGTCCCTATGGCTGGACGTGGTTCCAGATTACGTCCTCATACACTGACAGTTCCAAAACCTCTTATTCCTATTGCAGGAAAACCTATCGTACAGAGATTAGTGGAAGATATTGCTAAAGTTGCAGGAGAAAATATTGAAGAGGTAGCTTTTATCATCGGAGATTTTGGCCCTGAGATCGAAAGATCCCTTATTCAGATTGCTGAAAAGCTGGGAGCAAAAGGAAGTATCTATTATCAGAACGATCCTCTTGGTACAGCTCATGCGATAAAGTGTGCTGAGCAGTCCATGCAGGGAGATATCGTTATTGCTTTTGCAGATACTCTTTTCCGTGCAGACTTCCAACTGGATAAAAATTCTGATGGTGTAATCTGGGTGAAAAGTGTTGAAGACCCATCTGCTTTCGGAGTAGTAAAATTGGATAACTACGGCTTTATTACCGACTTTGTTGAAAAACCAACAACTTACGTTTCAGATCTTGCTATCATTGGTATTTATTATTTCAACAGTGCTGAAAAGCTGATGGAGGAAATCAATTATATCATGGATAATGACATTAAAAACGGAGGTGAATATCAATTGACAACAGCTCTTGAAAATCTTAGATCAAAAGGAGCTAAGTTTACCCTTGGAAAAGTAAATGACTGGATGGATTGTGGTAACAAAAATGCTACCGTAGAAACCAACAGCAAAATCCTTGAATATGAAAGAGAAGAGATGAAGAATTATCCAGCTTCTGCAGTCATTGAAAATTCCCTTATTATTCAACCATGCTTTATTGGAGAAAATGTAAAAATCTCCAACTCAAAAGTAGGACCTGGTGTTTCTTTAGGAAACAACACAACCGTTGTCAATTCTAATATTGAAAACTCTCTGGTTCAGGAAAACACAAAAATCAATCACGGAAACCTATCCAATTCTATGATCGGTAATTCTGCACAGTATTTCGGAGTTGCCAGAGAAATCTCTTTAGGTGATTATTCTGTTTTAGATTTTTTATCTAAGTAAGAATAGAAAATATTTTATATAAATAACACATCATCAGGCCACACAAAATGTTTTTGTGTGGTTTGGCGTTAATATTGCAACGTATTTTTAATTTAAAGATAAATACATGAAAAATTGGATTCCTTTTCTTTTATTGCTTCTTGCCCTATCATCCTGTAAGACCCGTAATACTGTCCAAAACGACACAGATCATACACGGGACAGCATTAATACTACAAAAGACAATGGAAATCCAAAAGACGTAAATGAACCGGTAAGCGACAAACTTACTTTCTATGAACATGTATTAATTCCACCAAAATTCGAGCAGATCAAAATAGACAGTAAAATAAAAGTAGAAACAGGAAGCTATGTTCCTACACTGGATGCAACAATCTATATTGAAAATGATAAAAAGGTATGGATGAATCTCAGAGCCTTGTTTATTAATGCAGCCAGAGGTATTGCAACTCCGGAAGGGATAAAAGGACAGGACAAGATCAATAAAACCTTTATAGATTCTGATTTTGATTATCTTAATAATCTGCTGAATGTTAATTTCATTGATTATAAATCTTTGGAAAAAATATTAATGGGAAGAACTTTTGTAAAAATAAATGACAAACAGTTTATGCTGACCCAAAATGCACAAGGATTCAAAATGGTTTCTACCATCAATCAGAAAATTGTAACGGATGAAAAAAACAGAGAATATAAAATAGCCCTTCAGTACGATACTAATTACGATTTATTAAATGTCAATTTAAAAGATATTTTGTCTTCAGACGAGCTCGATGTTTCTTACAGCGACTGGAATGAATACGAAGGAGTCCGTCTTCCGAAAAATGTTAAAATAATTATAAAAGGCTCAAAATCTAGTCAGATTTTAATGGAAAATACGAAATTTGACTTTTCGAGGATGGAAACACCTTATTCTGTACCATCCAGTTATAAGAAAATTGAGATTAAATGATTAGAAAATTTAGCTTTTTAATAGGTGTTTTGATGTTCGGACTGCACCAGGGACAGCAGACCAAAGAACAGCTGCAAAAGCAGAATGCCGAACTTAAAAAACAAATTGCACAAATAAATACCGATTTAGCCAAAACCAGAAGTGAATCTAAACTTTCCGTAGCCTACCTTTCCAATGTCAACCAAAAATTGGTTTTAAGAGAAAAGGTTTATAATAATACGCAGAAAGAAAAAAGGTTCATTGAAGATGATATCTATTTACGTCAGCTGGAAATCAACCGTCAGAATAAAGAACTGGCTGTTTTAAGAAAAAACTATGCTGAAGTTTTGGTGAATGCTTATAAAAACAAAGGGGTACAGAACAAAGTAACGTTTATACTTTCTGCTAAAAATTTAGGAGAAGCCATACGTAGGGTTCAATATCTGAAACAATACTCAGACTACCAGGATAAAAAAGCAGCTGAAATCACAGATGCCGCTAATCTCATCAAAAAAACCATCGCTCAGAAACAAAACTCTGTAAAAGCGAAGGAAAATCTGTTGGTTAACCAACAGAAAGACCTGGCAACCATCAATGCTGAAAGAGCCCAGAAAGAACAACTGGTTGCTGATTTCAAGAAAAACGAATCTAAACTGACCGCTGAACTTAAGCAAAAACAAGTTCAGTCTAAAGCATTGGAAGGACAGATCAGAGCTATTATTGCAGAAGAGATCAGAATCGCCAAAGCAGAAGAAGAAGCCAGAAGAAAAGCGGAAGCAGAAAAAATACGTTTGGCAAAACTAGCTGCTGAAAGAGAGAAAGCAAGAATCGAAGCAGAAGCTAAAGCAAGAGCGGAAGCCCTTGAAAGAGAAAGAAGACTTGCAGAAGCAGAAGCTAAGAGAGCAGCAGACCTTGCCGCTAAAAGAGCAGAAGAAGAAAGAAAACGTAATGAAGACGCAGCAAAGGCAGAAGCTAATGCGAGAGATGAAGCAAGAAGAGTAGCCGCTAAAAAGGCTTCTGATGAGGCGAATGCAAGAGCTAAAGAAGCTGCTGATAAATTGGCCGCAGCAAGAGCAGCAGAAGCAGCTCTTACGAAAAGAAAAGAAGAAGAGAAAAAAGCAGCTGAGACCAAAGCTATGACAAGCTACGGAGTTTCCACCGCTACTGGGAACAGCTTTGCAGATAGCAGAGGAAGACTTGGCTATCCTGCAGACAGAGCCGGACAAATCACTCACCGTTTCGGAAGACAGCCGCACCCGGTTTTCAAAAATATTACTGAAGAAAATAACGGGATTAAAATTTCCGTCCCTTCAGGTACGCGTGCAAAATCTGTATTCCCGGGATCAGTATCTTCAGTTCTCGCCAACAATGACGGAACAAAGACAGTCATCATCAAACACGGAAGTTATTTTACCATTTATTCCAACTTAGGAAATGTAAGTGTTTCCAAGGGACAGCAGGTTTCATCAGGAACTCCTGTAGGTACAATAGCTCAGGATTTTGATGGTGCTTATACCCTTGATTTCCAAGTATGGAACGGAAGTACACCAGTTGATCCATTAGGTTGGATTTCATATTAAAAAAAGTGTAACTTTGCAAAAATTTTAAGAGATGAATACACTAACAATACTTGCCTTATCTTGGCAACACATCCTTATCGTAGCAATACTTTTGGTATTACTTTTTGGAGGAAAGAAAATTCCGGAATTAATGAGAGGAGTAGGTTCAGGAATCAAAGAATTTAAAGATGCGGTAAAAGAAGAAGACAAACCAGGTTCTGAAAATAAATCTTCTTCAAACAACAATAATAATTCTTCTAGCAACTAAAATTCCTTAGAATTAATGAAATTTACTGAGACTGCATGGAAAGTCTTCAATCAAGCTATTGAAGACTATCACGTGTCTGATGACGTTAACACTCTAATTAATAACCCGTTCGAAAAAGATAGTTTGGAACGGATTTTGTATGCAAAGAACTGGATTGATACCGTTCAATGGCATTTGGAAGATATAATTAGAGATGAAAATATTGATCCGGCAGAAGCTCTTCAACTGAAGAGAACAATAGACGCCTCCAATCAGAAAAGAACTGATCTGGTAGAATATATTGACGGCTGGTTTCTTAATAAGTTTGAAAATATAACTCCTAAACCTGAAGCAAAAATAAATACGGAAACTCCCGCTTGGGCAGTAGACAGGCTATCAATTCTTGCATTAAAGGTTTATCATATGTCGTTAGAAGCTAATAGAGAATCCGCTTCTGAAGAACACAGAAATAATTGCCAGGCTAAACTGGATGTTCTGCTTACTCAGAAAGAAGACCTATCAACTTCTATAGATCAGTTGCTTACTGATATTGAAAACGGTAACGTTAAGATGAAAGTGTACAAACAAATGAAAATGTACAACGATGAAAGTCTTAACCCAATCCTTTATCAAAAAGGGCAACAGAAATGAAACGACTATTTTTCTTTGGAGTACTTATCATATTAACATCTTCCTGCGCAACGGAAAAGCTTAATCTTTCTCCGTTGTCAAATAATTTTTATAGTGATGCTAAAGGGTCTGATTCAGACAGAAGCTCAAAGAAGAATTTCAATATCAATATCAAACAGAATGTAAATGCTTCTGAAATTTCAAACATGATCTCTACTTTTCCCAAGTTTAAAAACAACGGATTAAATGATGAGATTACCAGTTTGAAATACAGTCTTCAGAATTATTTATATGCTATTGATGCCAGCAATTCTGCAGGAAAAGGCAGAGCCCTTAAAAGCTTCGAAAAATCATACAAAAAAATTCAAAAGCTAAGGCAAAATCTTGACAGAGACGACGATGAAGTTCTTAACAGATATCTGGTGCGTTTAAAAACCAATATTTCTGTTATTGAAGATACTTTGCCAGGAAGTTAAAAACTAATTGAACTATCAATGATTAAAATTCAGGCGGAAGCCAATGTTCCCACAGAGCACGGCACTTTCCGAATGATAGCTTTCTCCGAAAACGAAAACGACTGGATGCCTCATATGGCCATTGTTGCTGAAAATACAGATTTTTCAAAACCGGTCAATGTTCGTTTCCACTCAGAATGTATTACCGGAGAAGTTTTCCATTCAAAAAAATGTGAATGCGGCCAACAATTGGATGCTGCAATGAAATATATCCATGAAAACGGTGGAATTATCATCTACCTTCGTCAGGAAGGAAGAAACATCGGGATCATCAACAAACTGAAGGCATACTCACTACAGGAAAAAGGTCTGGACACTGTACAGGCTAATCTTGAACTGGGACTTCCTGCAGATGACAGAAACTTTGGCGTAGCCATTGAAATTCTGAATCTATTGGATATAAAAGACATCAACCTTCTGACCAATAATCCTGAAAAGGTAAAATATGTTGTAGACAGCAATATTCACCTTAATTCAAGAGTACCGTTACAGATTCCTGCGAATGAAATAAGCAAAGGATATCTGCAGACAAAAAAAGATTTCTTTGGACATCTTCTGGATGACAATGATAACTAGATAAAATAAAAGCCTCAGAAATTCTGAGGCTTTTTTATTGACCCTTTTTCGGCTCATACAAACCAAAAATCACCTTCTGAATATTTTCTGGTTCCGAAAGATTATAATAAGTAAAAACACACTTACATTAAGAGCTTAATTACAGTGCTCAAATCTCCCTTACCTTTAATAATAAATCAAAAGCCCCGGAAGATATTCTCCCGGGACTTTTTTAATTATAAAAAACTGAAAAGATATTTCTAAATTATTTAGTCTTAATTTTAGACTCGTCGATATTATAATATTTGATTACACTCTTATAATCATTATAATCTACAGCAGTACCTTTAGCCATCTTTGCACCACCTGTTCCTGTACCATTTGCAGGAAGAATAAGAACTCTGAATTTTTTATTCTGATAGTATGATGGATTAGCTGTTAAGCTAAATGTATTGCTAGAATTAATATTAATAGTAGCAGCATACTTACTGAATTCATAAATATAATCTACAGCGTCATTATTGGCATTCCCTACATAATAAGTATAGGGTAAAAGTTTCCATACAGGAGAATCTCCATCCATTCCAATCTGCATATAGATAAGTACCATATCGGATTGGATTAATGGCTTGTTAAAATCATCACTCCATCTGTAAAGATTATCATTAACTTTTGTAAAAGTAGGAGATATATCAAATGATTGGTTTATGGTATCATAATCTGTTCCCTGTACTACAGTATCATCACTATTATCACAGCTATACGCAGTAAAACCTACAGCTCCCAGGAATAAGAAAAGAAGTATTTTTTTCATTTTTAGTAAAGTTTAGTTATTATTTATATTGCGTATTCAAATCATATACCAAAAATCTCAAAAACTTTGTTTTCCTCACTTTTTTAATTGTATTTTTGTTCTTATTCAAAAAAGTCATGAAGAAATTATTATATACTTCACTCTTTATTGTCGCATTGATAAGCCCTAAGGTGAAAGCCCAGTATCAGCCAAAAAATGCTTCTAAAGAAGATGTAAAAAAAGCTCAGCAATGGGTTGATAAAACATATAAAAATCTTTCTCAGGATGAAAAACTAGGACAGCTTTTTATTGTGGCATTATATACCAATAGAGGAGAAGAGTATATCAGCCAGGTAAGAAATATTGTTACGAATGATAAAATAGGCGGTCTGATCTTAATGCAGGACGATGCCGCAAGGGAAATCAATCTGGTCAATGAATTTCAGCAAAAGTCTAAAGTTCCTTTGATGATTGGTATGGATGCAGAATGGGGAATTTACCAGAGAATTGCTACCGCTCACAAATTTCCATGGGCCATGACATTAGGAGCTATTCAGGATAAAAATCTTGTGTATCAGATGGCTGCAAAAATTGCAGAGGATTGCAAAAGAATGGGAATCAACTGGGATTTTGCACCTGTAGTAGATGTCAATACCAATCCTGATAATCCGATTATCGGGAACAGAAGCTTCGGATCTGAAGTGAATAATGTAATCACCTCTGCCCTATCCTATTCCAACGGTCTTCAGGATAACAATATCTTAGCAGCAATCAAACACTTCCCGGGTCACGGAGATACCAGCACAGATTCTCACCTTGATCTTCCTGTAGTTTCTCACAATATTGACAGACTTAACACCGTAGAGCTAGCTCCATTCAAGGCATTAATGAATAAAGGAATCGGCGGCGTAATGGTGGCACACTTATACGTTCCAAGCTTAGAATCAGGAAAGGGAATTCCGGCTTCTGTTTCTAAAAATATCATTACGGGATTATTGAAAGATAAATTAGGCTATAAAGGTTTAATCATCACTGATGCCTTAAACATGGGTGCTGTGGCTAATAAATACCAACCGGGTGAACTGGATGCTATGGCCTTTAAAGCAGGAAATGATATCATGCTTTTCTCACAAGGTGTTGCTGAAGGTAAAAAATTGATTCAAAAAGCAATTGATAAAGGAGAAATTTCTCAATCCAGAGTGGAAGAAAGTGTGAAAAAAATCCTTTTAACCAAATATTTCCTTGGTCTTACACAATATACTCCTAGAAACCCTGAAAATATCAATAAGGATTTAAATAATGATTCTCATATCCAATTGGTACAGAATCTTTATTCCAATGCATTGACTTTAGTAAAGGATGAAAAGAAATTACTACCTCTGACAGGAAAACAGATTTATTATGTTCCTCTTGAAGAAGCTTCTTATCAGACTTTTGCCAACAGATTGGGTAACAATGTTATCATTAAAAAAGCAGGAGAAATCAATACAATTCCTGCCGGTTCTACAGTTATCGTAGGTTTCCATAAGGATAATTCAACAGCTTATAAGCCATATAAAATCTCAGCAGAATCTAAAAAAGTACTTGCTGATCTTACCAAAAAACAAAATGTTATATTGAATGTATTCGGAAGTGCTTATGCATTAAAGGATATTGACATCTCAAAAGTTTCAACCGTTCTTGTTTCTTACGAAAACAATGATGATTCTATGAATGCAACTGCGGACGCTTTCAACGGAAAAACAAAAATATCGGGAAAACTTCCTGTACTGGTTAATGATCAGTTGAAACCAGGAATGGGTATAGATCTTCCTATGACAACCTCAACAAAAACCAAATAATACAAAATTAAAACAACAATAATCTAATGAAAATAGGCATACTTTGCTATCCCACCTATGGAGGAAGCGGAATTGTAGCAACAGAATTAGGAATGTCCCTTGCCAATAAAGGATATGAAGTACATTTCATCAGTTCTGCACTTCCTGCAAGATTAGATATCACCAACCCGAATATTTTCTTTCACAGGGTAAATGTTCAGACGTATCCCCTTTTCCAGTATCAGCCTTATGATATTGCGTTAAGCTCGATGATCTACAGGGTTGTCAATCTTTACAAACTGGATCTTCTTCATGCACATTATGCCATTCCTTATGCATATGCTGCTTTTACGGCAAAACAAATGCTTAAGGAAGACAATAATGATATCCCGTTGGTTACTACACTGCACGGTACAGATATTACCCTTGTAGGCCAGCACCCAAGTTATAAACACGCAGTAGAATTTTCGATCAATCAGTCTGATGCTATTACTTCAGTTTCTGAAAGTCTGAAAAAAGATACCCTTCAGTTTTTCAATATCAAAAAGGAAATTCAGGTAATTACCAATTTTATTGATAATTCTGAATTTGACGACTGCTCTGAATGCCAGAGAACCCAGTTTGCCAATCCTGATGAAAAAATTCTGATCCACGTATCCAACCTTCGTCCGGTGAAACGTGTAGACGAAGTTCTTCAGATTTTTAAGAATGTGGAAAGAAAAGTTAAATCTAAGCTGATCATCATTGGTGAAGGTCCTGATATGGAAAAAGTAAATCAGTTTCTGGAAGAAAACCCGGATCTTATTTCCAAAATCCGCCTTTTAGGAAAGGTGAATGATCTTTATAAAATCTTACAGCTTTCGGATGTATTTCTTCTGCCTTCTGAACAGGAAAGTTTCGGTCTTGCAGCTTTGGAAGCCATGGCAGCTTATACACCGGTTATCAGTTCCAATGCAGGTGGAATTCCTGAGGTGAATATTCAGGGAGAGACCGGTTATCTGGCTGAAATCGGAAATGTGGAAGCTATGAGCAACTACACCATCAAGTTGTTAAGCAATGATGAACTTTTAGCCAAAATGAAGCAAAATGCGAAAGATCAGGCAATAAAATTCGATTTGAAAAACATTCTTCCTATCTATGAGAAAATGTATAGAACAACCATAGAAAATTTTAATAAGGAGCTGACGAAAGTATAATATTTCTGTTATATTTACGTCACACTTATGACGGAAAAACTACTTCAATATCTTTGGAACTATAAGGTTTTCAAACATTTTGACTTCAAAGATATTGAAGGAAATTCCGTTGAGATCATCCATTTCGGAAAATGGAATAAAAATGCAGGTCCGGATTTTCTGGATGCTAAAATCAAAATCAACGGCTTACTTCTCGCAGGAAATATAGAACTGCATGTCTGTTCTTCAGACTGGATTTTCCACAATCATTCCCAGGATCCCAATTATCAGAATATCATTCTTCATGTTGTATTTCAGCACGACATAGAAATTCATGAACTTACCGAAAAACAGGTTCCTACGTTGGAACTTCACAATTATATTGATGAAAATATCGTATGGAAATATGAAAAGCTCATTAATGGAGACGAATTTATTGCCTGTGAAAAGATTTTTGATCCGAAAAAAATACCTGTCAACTTTCATGAAGAGAATATCCTGAAAAAACTGGATGAAAAATCTTCAGAGCTTGAACAGAGTTTATATCTATACAAAAATAATTTTGAGGCTGTTTTATTTCACAGTTTTGCTTACTCATTCGGTTTAAAAGTAAATGCTGCTATTTTCCGGCAGATTGCAGAAAGTATCGATTACAGTATTATCAATAAAATCCGTCAGAATCCTCTTCAGCTTGAAGCTTTATTATTCGGAATTTCAGGATGGCTTGAGAAACCACAGGACGGGCAAATGAAAATATGGAAAAGAGAATTCGATTTCATTAAAGCCAAATTTTCCATTCCTGATTTAAAACTCCATCCTAAGTTTTTAAGATTAAGACCTCCCAATTTCCCAACAATTCGTTTGTCTCAATTAGCAGACCTTTACCAACATCAGAATTTATTTTCAAAGATTATGGAAGCGAGAAGTGCAGAACAACTCTACTCCATTTTCAAATCTACAAAGGCCTCTGAGTACTGGAATTGTCATTTTAATTTTGGGAGTATTTCTAAAGTACAGCCTAAAACATTGAGTAAAGATTTTATAGATCTTCTCATTGTAAACACGGTAATCCCTTTACAGTATGCCTATCACAGATATCATCAGGAAGATATTGCAGACGAAATTATTGAGCTTTACAAGACTGTTGCCGCAGAGAAAAATACCATCATTACAAGCTGGAAAAAGCTTGGATTACAGGTTACCAATGCTCTGGAAAGTCAAAGTCTTATTTATCATCATAAAACCTTTTGTGAACCGAAAAACTGTTTATCCTGTGCCATCGGATTCAAACTTTTAAAAGAATAACGGGATCCGAACTGGATATAGCATTCAAAAAGCTTTGTCAAAAAAAATTCTTAACTTTGAGTATTAGATTTAATTCTTAAAAAATAATCTGAAAATGCTGAGTAATATCCGTCATAAAATGGAAAGAGAATGGTTTGGTGTACTGACTAGAACGGGTGCCAAGCTGGGAATTCCTGTTTCTAAATTGAGAATTTTCTTTATCTACTCTACTTTTGCAACGGCCGGATTTTTCTTTCTGATCTATTTAGGATTGGCATTTACCCTTTGGATTAAAGATATTTTCATCACCAGAAGACCTAGTGTCTTTGATTTATAATTTATGGAATTTTTACCGATTACTTCTTCAGAAGATCCTAGCGTTCAGGAAATCTATACTTCTTACACAACAACTTTTCCTGTAGACGAACAAAGAGATAAAGATCAGTTTGAAAGTTTATTTTCAAATCCTTATGTAGAATTCATGTCTGTTATCCACGAATCGGAAGCTATCGGCTACCTTATCCTGTGGAAGCTGAGTTCTTTTGTTTTTGTAGAGCATTTTGAAGTGTTTGAAGCATTCAGAAGTAAAAAATTAGGTTCTCATATTATGAATCATTTATCTGAAAGCTATCCAAGTATTATCCTGGAAATTGAACCTGCAGAATTGAGTGAAGATGCTTCAAGGCGTTATTCTTTTTATCAGAGAAATAATTTCAGCTTGATTGATACCACTCATGTACAGCCTAGCTATGGTGAAGGAAAGAAATCTTTGAACTTATGGCTGCTTGCTAACTACACTCCTGAAAATGTGGAGGAAGCTAAAAAAGAAATTCATAAAATTATTTATGCTTAAAATATAAAACGCCGGAAAGCTATTCCGGCGTTTTTCTTTTACTGATATTTATATTAATTTACTTCGTACTCCAGTTTGATGGTAATACTGGCTTCTTTTTCTTTGGAAGAGGTATTGAAAGTTCCGCCATAAGAATAGTCTTCATTGGAATTGGGTGCCGTAATCTGAATTACACCCATGGTTGCCTTTTTCAGATTTCCCAGACTACTCCCCGAGTTTTCCGCAATTTTTTCGGCACGTTCTTTTGCATCTTTTGTGGCACTGGCGATCATTTCCTGTTTCACTGTAGCCAGTTTGGTATAGAAATAGGCTGGTGAAGAAGAAGTGAATTCAATTCCCCGGTTGATAATTTCAGTAATATTTCTGGATAGGTTTTCTATTTTTCCCACTTCTTTACTTTCAATAGAAACCTTTTGTGTAAGATTATATCCGGAGAATTCTCCCTGAACATAGTTCCCGTTTGAATCATTATAGCTTCTGAACTGCTTCTGAATATCTACCGAAGAAAATACGATCTCCTTCTGTTGTATTCCTTTTGAAAGCAGATAGTCATTGATTACTTTTCGATCCATTGCCAGTTCATCATAAGCAGATTTCAGGTCTACATTATTTTTGGAAAAACTTCCGGACCAGGTGATCAGATCTGATGTAAACTGTTTTGTTCCTAATCCTGTTACGGAAATGGTATTTTCAGATTTATTTCTGTTTTTAATAGCATTTCCTAAAAACCCGAGGCCAATGACAAAACCTAATGCTGCAATAGCTACTGCAAAAATGTTTTTATTCATAAAATTTGTGAATTTGGATTGTTACTTCATACTGTATCAATTTCTATTCCAATATTTTAAGAATTTATTAACATTCAAATTACTTTTGATTTTGCTCCAATCTCTCTATAAAAAGAGGAGCTGTTTCTTCCAACCTCAGCATAACACCGGAAAGATTTCTTGCTTTTACATACGTTCGTACCTGAGGTTTTGCTAGAAATGAAAACTGAATAAATTCTGAAATTCTGTCACTAGGAATTCCGGCTTTGATAAAATATTCATCATCTATTCTGTCCCGAACCCAGGCGATATGTTGCTGAAGATCATCATATCTGTATTGTCTTTTCTGTCTTCTGGCTTTTCCGCTAATCAGATCATATACTCCCTGAACATTGAGGTTTCCTAAAAGTATTGGTAAAAGAACACTTTTCACTTCTGCCGGCTTCTCTCTCATTTTTCCTACAGGCTGCGGAAGACCAACGGCATCTCTTACCTGCTCTCCTTTATCTACTTTGGCTACTATCCGGGAATCTGTTTCCAGATCTCCGGTGAGTTTTTTTACAATTTTTACTTCACCCACATCTCTCGGAATCTGGCGAAGTGTAATAAATAGAGGTAAGTTATTACCATTGATAAGAACTCTTCTGGAGACTCTGTTGAAATCTTCTTTTACAAATCTTAATTCATCGTTAGGATTGGCATCAATAGAAAATATACCTTCAGAATCAGAATATACTTTCTTATCAGTAGACATATTAATCACGATCACTTTACTCAGATTTTCGCCATTGTCATCCACTATTCGTCCCGTTACTTTCTGTTGGGACAAAACAAAACTACTGCAAAGGAGCAGCAGGAAAAGAAAAATTTTTCTTTGCTTTAATGTTTCAATATTTTCAGTGATATAAGCCAACTTTTAATGTATATATTATTCTTGAGTTCCTTCTAATTTATGGGTTTTACTATATTCCCCGAAGGCAACTTTAAGTTCATATTCAACAACACTGATACTAAAATCTTTTCGGTATCTTTTCGCCAATGAACGCGTTTTATCAGCATACAGAAGAAATGCATCAATCTGTTCTTCATCCATTCCGTACTTTTTCAGGAAATTCAGGTTCACTTCATTTCTTACTCTCCTCAGGAAATCCTGTGTTTCATTGTAATTCGCTTTGGTAATTTTAGGTTGTGTTGCCTTCTTTACCAAACCTGATACAGCATTAAATACGCCAAACAGATTTACCTGGCCCACATTAAAATCATGGCCTGTAAAAGTTTTTGATATAGCATTATTAGGTAAGGGTTGATTCAATGGACTTCTCATATAATCCTCCATATCTGATTTTAAGGCCTGAAGTTTTCTGGATTCATTATAGTGCTGATTATCTTTTGCCAGATTTCCGGTAGGTTTGTACTTAATTTTAACCTCAGGAATTTGAATTTCTATTTTCTTCAGAATAATATTGAATGGAGCATTGATCTCTTCTTTGGTCATTTTTTTATCAACACGATAATATCCTTCTTTTACAAATCTGATCTCATCATTTTCTTTGGCTTCAATTTCAAAATTCCCGGACATATCACTTAATGTGCTTTTATTCCCGGAGATATTAACAACGAGTACAGGTGCTAAATCCAGTTCATCTCCTGTTATTACCTTCCCTGCTATTTTTTGTTGTCCCCACAATATCGAAGTGATACAAAAAAGCACAAATAATACAACTCTTTTGATATATCTTATTTCCATATTATCTTTGAGTTTGTGGAGCACGATAAGATGAAATTCTTGTCAGGACAAAACGCTGAAACCTGTTCAGATCTGCATCACTACAGAATCCATATTTCAGGATCTTTTTCCTTTCAAAACCACCTGCAAAAACATAATAAATAAAATGGTCTATCAGAGGTTTCTCTATTTTAAGATTGATAAAATAATCATCACCAAGGCTTGCTCTGATGTACTTCATTAAATCTACATCATCCCATTTATTTTTAACTTTTCCTATAAAAAATCCTTCACCCTTCGGTTGCACAAATTCTCCAGGTTTTGCGGCCAATATTCTCGGATCTGATTTCTGAGCAATATACTGATCCATTTCTTTGATCAGTTTTTCAACCTTTTTGGGTTTATTATAAAGTTTTGAATCAATTTTAAGGTTTCCGGTAAGCCCTTGTTTTACTTCCACTTCAGGAATCTGAATGGTCTGGCGAACCATACCTATATTCATAGGAGATTGGGTATTTTCCTGAGAAACTCTTTTTGTAAGACGCTCATAACCTGCTTTTATAAACCGTAATTCATCTCCCTGTCTTCCGGAAATCATAAAATGACCATCCCGGTTTGAAACCACTATCTCGTCTGTTCTGATATTGACAACATTCACATCCTGCATTTCACTACCACTTTCTGAAATGATCTTACCAAATATATAACTTTGGGCATGGGTATGGATAAAAAGAATAAAGGATAAGAAAAAGAATAGTTTAAGTTTCACGGGCTATTTTTTATAAAGCAAAGCTAAAATTATTTTTAATTTATCCCATAAGTTTAACCACAGTTAACTCGTTTTAATATTTCTTTTTAATTTTTGCCTTCTAAACTGTTAAATCAGTGGATTAAATTGTTAAAATTTCTTTTAAATTTTAGCTAACTTGCAGTCTCAATTCTCTTTCAACAATGCAAAATTCTTACACAGTCATCAATGCTTCTGCCGGATCCGGGAAAACATATGCCCTGGTACAAAGGCTTCTGATGATCTGTCTCCGCTATCCTAATCAACAGCAGTCGATCAGGAATATTCTCGCACTGACTTTCACCAACAAGGCAGCCAATGAGATGAAGGAAAGAATTTTATCCTGGTTGGGAAATTTCTCAGCGAAAGAGTATGCTGAAAATACGGATCTGAAAAATATCCAGAAAGCATTTGAAGAACAAGGGCTGAAAATTACCATTGATGAGCTTCATCACCGTTCTAAAAAATTACTGGACTACGTTCTCCACAATTATTCCACACTGAATATCGGAACGATTGACCGTTTTAACTCAAGGTTGGTAAGAAGTTTTTCTTATGAACTGGGACTGGCGAAAAATTTTAATCTTGAAATTGAAGCTGAGCCGTTTCTGATAGAAGCTGTTGATAAAATGCTGGATCAGATTGGTGAGAATGAAAACATCTCCAATTCTTTCATGGATTATGTAGATTACAGTCTTGAAAATAATGAAAGGATTAATCTTAATAAAAACCTTTATGATTCTGCGAAGGAATTTGTAAAGGATATTCACTATGAACATCTGAAAAGCAATAAAAGTTTTGACGATGCCAATTATGAAAATATAAAGAATACACTTCGTAAAGAGATTGTTCTCAACAAAAAACAGTCTGCAGAACTGGCTGCCGGTTCTATTGAATTATTCAAATCAAGAAATATTGATATTGAAGATTTTGCTCAGGGTAAAAACGGAATCGGAGGCTTCTTTACTAAGGTTATAGATTTTTATCAACAGAAAAGAGCTGGTTTTCCTTTTCCTACTACGCAGGAAGAATCTGTTATCAATAATTACAGAAAAGGAGCGTCTTCAAAATCGAAACATAAAGAAGCTGAAATTTTCGAAATCCTTGATCAGCTTCTCGACAACAGAATGAAACTTATCATTCTGTATATTGAAACCCAAAAGAAAGAGAAAGTTTTATCTGCTCTTCTTCCTTTAAAGGTCAATAAAGATATTCAGGATGAGCTCCAAAAGATTGAGGAAGAAAATGATCTTGTTCTTCTTTCTAAATTCAATATTCTGATCAATGAAAATCTTAAAAATGAACCTTCGGCTTTTATTTATGAAAAAGTAGGTTCACAGTTTCAGCATTATTTCTTTGATGAGTTTCAGGATACATCGGAACTGCAGTGGCAGAATTTTGTCCCGCTGAGAGATCACAGTGTTTCTACAGAATACACTTCATTTACATTGGTGGGTGATCCCAAGCAGAGTATTTACCGATTCCGTGGTGGAGAAAGTAAACTGATGCTGGACATTATCAACAAAAAAGAGTTTTCACCTAAGGAAGCAGATCTTCTGGTATTAAAAGACAACTGGAGAAGTGCGAGAAACATTGTACAATTCAACAATGAGCTGTACCGTTTTCATTCTGAAGGACTACTTGAAGAGCATAAAAATATTTTCGGGGAAGATGCTGAGCAAAATCCAAAATCCAAAATGGATGGACGTGTAAAGGTAAATCTGATTGAAAATCTTACGAATGAAGAATTCTATACAGATACTTCAGAAAGAATGCGAAAAGATATTCAGGAATGCCTGGATAATGGTTTCAAGTTTTCTGACATTACGATTCTTTGCCGTGGAAATTTTGATATTTTCAGTTATTCTCAAAAGCTGGGAAGTTTAAAGGTTAAGTATAAAGGAGAAGAAACCAATATTAAAACGATTTCTGATAAGGGTCTTACGTTGGAACTTTCCAATACCTTAAAAGCGGTTATTGAATTTCTTCGCTGGGAACTCAATTCAAAGAATAAACATTGTCTGATTATGATGATGTATCATCTGAATACATTGGGAAAAATTGATATGCCGGATTTCACTTTAGGAATGAAAGAAATTCTGGATATTGAAGGCCATGAAGAAATTCTGCAGTTTATTCAGCAAAAATATTCTTTACAGCTTAAACAGGATAACTTCCCAAGATTCAATCTTTATAATTTCATTGAATATTACATCAACGAATTTTCTGTTGAAAATAAAGAAACAGACTTTTTACTGAACTTTCTGGAAATGCTTTTCAACTTTACGCAGAATGCAGGTGCAAGTACCAAAGAGTTTCTGAAATATTGGGACGAAGAGGCTTCATCATATACCATTCAGGCTTCAGAAAATATTGATGCTGTCCAAATCATGACGATCCATAAGTCTAAAGGGCTGGAGTTCCCGATTGTTTTTATCCCTATGATGAACAAAAACCGGGACAGTGAATTTACCAACTGGTTTGACACGAATGAAAATGATGCTTTAAAATCCGTCAATATCAACCAATTCAGCAAAAACCTGGAAGCTTATGATGATGAAATTCTGTTTTTCAACAGTAAAAATGCTTATAAAAATCTGATTGACAGATTATGTCTTCAGTATGTTGCTACGACAAGACCTGTTGAACAGTTGTTTTTTTATCTTCAAAAGGCCAATAAAACTTCCAATAATCTTGAGCTCCTGGAATTCCTTCAGACAAAGAATCCGGAACAGGCTGATGAGTTTGACGTTTATGCTGTAAATCCTGAGATGCTGAAGAAATATTCAAAAGAGAAAAGTTCTTCTTTTAAAACCCAGAATATTGAGAATCTGAAGAACGTTAATGAAAAAAGTACTTCTATCAAGATTGCAACGCCTTCAAAAAACTATCAGGTACGAAATGAAAAGGTAAGAATCGGGCTTTTTGTGCATGAACTTTTGTCGAAAATCAATACCGAAAAAGATATAGTGAAAGTATTGGACGGATATGCTTTGGAAGGGCAGATTACACTGGAAGAAAAAAATGAGATACAGCTTACGCTACAGGAAATTGTCAGAACTTATGCAGAATTCTTTGATGAAAAATGGGAAGTAATCAATGAAAAAGATATCATGATTTCTGAAAGGGGAGAAAGCCATATATTCAGGCCAGACCGTATTCTAAAGGACGAAGAAGGATATATCATTGTTGATTTCAAAACCGGTGAACAAAAAGCAAAGGATGAAGCACAGGTAGAAGGATATAAAAATATTCTTGAACGTCTGGGCAAAAAAGTACTCAAAACTCAGATTATCTATCTATAATTTAAACATTCCCAAAAGGTTAATATTATAATTCTTGTAAAAAAAACCTTCAAAATAGAAAAGGTTTTATTATTTTTATTCAGTACGAATAAAATATAGCCTTTCATTATATTTTGATTACAACTAACCAACCATGAGAATATATTTAACTTCCCTTGTAATAAGTCTGATTATGATGTTGTTTTCCACAATGGTCATTTATCATATTGTGGATTATTTAGATTCATCTGCTACAGAAGATAACCGTCATTATATGTCTACTGAAAACATTGCCAACTCATTGTTTCTGAGTTTTGTATTGGGAGCAATCGTTTTTATTTCTGCAGTGAGAATACAAAGACCTTCGTATAAGAAATAACGATATGATCATATAATAAAAAAACCGCTATTCCTGAGGATAACGGTTTTATATTTTGAAGAATTTTCAATCTTAAGCGGTTGTATCAGGAGTAAATACTCTCTGAGACAATTCCTGATCAAAAAGGTATAATGCAGATGGATTATCGCATACCATTTTGATTTTTGTTACGTATTGAGAAGCACTTGCTTCTTCTTCTACCTGTTCGTTGATAAACCACTGCAGGAATGATGTTGTTGCAAAATCTCCCTCTTCATTTGCATTTTTTACAATATTGAAAATACTTTTAGTTACGATTTTCTCATGTGCTAATGCCTTTTCAAAAATATCTGTTGCATTTTCGAACTCATGGGGTGGTTTTGGAATTTCTCCGATGATAATTTCACCTCCTACATCATTCAAATAATCAAACATTTTATCTGCATGCATCAATTCTTCTTTGCTCTGTACTCTGAAATAGTTGGCAATTCCATCCAGATCTTTTCCAGAAAACCATGCAGACATTGAAAGATAATATTGAGCGGCGTATTGTTCGTGGGCAATTTGTTCGTTAATTAATTTTGCAATTTTTTCGCTAACCATAAGTATTAAATTTATAGTCAAAAATAGGGAATAAAAGCCCGAAATCAAAAGTTTTAAAGAAAATTAATACAAAAAGGATGGAAAACTATCCATCCTTAACACATTAAAAAACTAAAATTACAAACTGTTATTTTACTTCAGCAGTTCCCGTATTCATTGGCTTTTTCATCATTCTTCTTTCCTTCATTGCCATTTTCATTTTCTCTGCTTTAGCTTTTCTGTCAGCCTGCCATTTATCATATTGATCAGGAGTAAGGATTTTTTTCATATCAGTATCCATCTGTGCTCTTTTGGCCTGCATTTCCTGCATCTTAGCTTGTCTGTCTACTTTATTTTTGTCGAATTCCGCCTTCATTTCAGCTTTTCTTTTATCCTGAAGTGCCTTTATCTGAGCTACCTGAGATGAGTTAAGATTAAGGTCTTTTTGCATCTGGTCTAAACGTTCCTGTTGTTTCTGTTCCATTTTCTGCTTCATTTCAACCGCTCTTGCCTGTCTGTCTTGTGGAGTTGTAGTCTGTTGTGCCATTGCAAAACCTCCCATTCCGATAAATGCTATTGCTAAAACTAATTTTTTCATCTTTTTAAAATTTAATTAATTGTTATTTTGTTATTATATCTTTTTGATTATGAATTAAAACACAAGTTAAATTGACAAATTCATAAATAATGTTAAATTTTAATAAAAATAAATCAATAAAACAACAAAAAAAAGGGCAGATTATAAAAACCTGCCCTTCACACCACTTAAATATAATATATGAAAATTAATTCCTTACTAAACTGCCTCTAAAACCGCCACCGCTATTACCACGGTTCTCTTGTCTTGGTGCAGAATTTTCAGATTTTTGTCTGAAACCTCCATTATTTCCTCTGAATCCGCCATTATCTTCTCTTTTAGGAGCTTCTCTTCTTACTTCACTGTTCCCTCTGAAACCACCTCCATTATTATTTCTGAAGCCTCCGTTATCAGAGTTACCTCTGTTTCCTCCATTATCAGAATTCCCTCTAAAGCCGCCTTCATTGCTATTTCTGAAACCACCATTATTCTCATTTCTGAAACCGGAATTATTGTTATTTCCGTTATTTCCACGGAACCCTCCTGAGTTTCCATTGTTTCTTGTGTTTCTGAAACCGTTATCTGGTCTGCTGTCTCTTCTGATAATATCAAAAGTAGGATTATCCATTCTGCGGAATCTTGATCGGTCTACCCTGTAAATATTGATATTAATATTTCTATATCTTGGCATTACAGTATATCTCGGTACGTAATAAGTTCTTCTGTAATTCTGGAAATACACTATCGGACTGGATCCTCTATAATAGTTATTCTGGAAAACTACAAATACTCTTGGTCCTAAAATTCTTTCCAGAGCATAAAATCTGTCATAATACCATCTGTCCGGATTATATCTGTAGAAATTATTCCATGCTGTAAAACTTGCATACAGATTATTCAATCTCATAATCTGGTCTACCTGCCATCTGCTTAATCTGTTCTGTACGAAAAATCCGTTCCAGTCTATATTAATAATACTTCCTCTGTAGTCGTTATAATAGCTTTGGTAATAATTACTTGGATAATAGTCCTGAGGATAATTGTAATAATAATCGTCAGGGAAATAATTTCTATCATCTTGATCACTGTAATAACCTCCATCATTCTGATAATAACCATCATCATCCCAACCATTATTCGGATACTGCTGAGCTGACGTTAAAACGCCTAACCCAAAAGCTAATCCCAAAAATATTTTTTTCATCTCTATAGTCGTTAATTGGTTAATATATAGCAGAATATCTTAATTCTATCTTTTTGATACAAATAAAAAAAAGAAGTTAAATCATAAGATCAAACTTCTTTTAAATTATTTATAACTAATTGATAATCAATTGTTAAATTTACATCCTTCCACTATCTTTTACCCAGTGAGCAATTTTATTGTTGAAAGATTTCTGCTCTTTCAGGTCTTCAAGTTTGATATGCATTCTGTAGCGCCAATAATGGGGGAAAACTGCAGGATTGTTGATTCTTTCGTTATCCATTTTCTTATTGGTAAGTTCTGCATCTGTCGCCAGAAACTCCTGAATCGGGAAAATAGCCAGCATCGCCTCATTATATAAATGCTGCTTCATGATGATCTCTGCAAGATTAGGATTGAGATCTTCAGGAGCTTTTCCGTACTGTATCAGCTGTTGGTTGTAATATTTCTGTGTCAATACAGGATCTTCTTTCCACCATTGTCTCAATGTTGAACTGTCGTGAGAAGAGGCTGTCACCACATTCATATAATTGGCATTCTTAGGATTATAGAATGGAATATTTTCAGAAGGCATTCTCTGTACTTTAAGGGCTATAATAGCCAATTCATCCATCACAATCGGTACGCAGGCAGGAACCATTCCCAGGTCTTCACCGCAGATCAGCATTTTAGTAGCATTCAGGATAACCGGAAGTTTCTCCATGGCCTTTTCAAACCATAAGTGATCCTGTCTTCTGAAGAAGTAATCATGGTACAGATCATAAATACTTTTCTGTTCTGATTCAGGAAGGTATTGATAAGATTCCGTATTGTAAACATTGAATCTCGGATGGTAAACTGTTTTCCCATTTCTTTCTTCAGTTAAAAACAAAACGTTGGCACAAAGGGAAACTAATTTTTCTTCAATAGAATTATGCGGTTTTTTCTTAAAGAAGTTAACGAGTTTTCTCTGGGTATCAAATTCTTCTTTGAAAGTATAAGTACCATCTTCATTACGGTTCATAAACTCAAGAGCTTTTCCGCTTTCTGATCCAAAATAATCCCATAAGATCTTATTGTTGATAAAAGGTTTACAGTACCTGTCAAAATTGAACGGAATCTGCCAAGCCTTAAATTCCTCCGCTACAATAGGAACAGCCGGATAGAAGTACCCTAAAATTCCCTGCACAGCAGAAATCGGCATTCTCCATATTCTGAAGAACCCTAAAATATGATCAATTCTCATGGCATCAAAATACTGTTCCAGTGCTTTGAACCTGTTTTTCCACCATTTGTAATCGTCTGCTTTCATCGCTTCCCAATTGTATGTTGGGAACTCCCAGTTTTGACCCAGTTCAGTAAACTGGTCAGGAGGTGCACCAGCCTGGAAATCCATACCGAATAATTCCGGTTCTGTCCAGGCTTCTACAGAATATCTGTAAATACCAATGGGAAGATCTCCCTTCAACGAAACTCCCAGGTTATGGGTATAATCAACAGCATCTTTCAGCTGTACATGCAATTGATATTGTACCCAGGCATGAAGCATTGAGGTATCGTAATCTTTATTTTTCGTTGTAAAAAACTGTGAGATCTTTCCTGCAATATACTTTTTGTGGGTCTTCCACTCGTTGAAATTAGGTGTTTTATATTTGTCTCTCAAAACACAGAACGCAGAATAAGGAACAAGCCAATATTCATTATCCTTGATGAATTTTTTGAAATTTCTGTCTTTATAAATTTTGTCTTTTTCCTTGTTGAAAACAGCGGTAAGATATTTCCACTTACCCTCTATCATTTTTTCATAATCAATCAGATCCAAAGAATTTAACTTCTCTTTTTCAGACAGATACTCTTTAACTAATTCCTTCGGTAAAGAATAATCAAGGCTTTCTAAAGAAATATACTGTGGATGCAAAGCATATACGGATACAGCTGCATAAGGATAAGAATCTGTCCAGGAATAATTAGCCGTTGTATCATTGATCGGAAGAATCTGAATAATTCCAAGATTAGTTTCTTTGGTCCAATCTGCCAGTTTTTTAATATCTGTAAATTCTCCCACTCCAAATCCGTCTTCGCTTCTCAAAGAGAATACGGGAATTGCTACACCGGCATCATGATACATCTGATATCCTTTAAACCTGAAATAATGGTTGGAAACAACCTGCAAAACATCAGATAATTGGTTAGCTACCGTGAATCTGTTTTCTCCGGTTTCTACGTCTATAACCCTATTTTCTTTAGTATCGTAAATACAATATTTGAATTGGATAAATTCATTCTCCGGAATTTCAACAGAAGCTTCCCACATTCCAAAATCTGTCTGATTCAGATGAACCACTTTATCATAACTCCAGTTTCCTAAAGATGCTGTACTTCCGAAAAGAACAATCCTCCAATCCGGATTATAAATAGGAGTTTCTATTCTAAAGAGATGGGTATGTTTTTTTAAAACAGTAACTTTTTCAGGAATAAAGTCGTGCAGTTTATTGTAAAGAATTTTGTTATTTAAATAATTCTCAGGAAAGTTTTTGTTATTCCATTCATCAAAAATGATAAACTCCTTATAATTATGTGGAAAACTCAAATGATGTCCCACGAATTCTTCCCTTAATACATTTCCTTTTTCATTCACTACGCGATAATGATAGGAAATGAATTTTGAAAAATAGTCTACTTCACATTTCCATAAACCATTCTCCGCGTAAAACATTGTATGGACATGTAAGGTATTCTCCTCTTCACCAAATACCAGCTGCAGGTTTTCTCCAGCATTTACAATATATCCTACATTAAAGTATAGTTTCATCTATATTTTTTTATAAAAGTACATTTTAATATCGAAAAATAAAACTTATTGGATATCAAATAATCATTAAAAAACCTTCTCAAAATAATTTGAAAAGGTCTTTATATACTGATTTATAGCACTCTATTATCTTGTAACTAAAATCTTTTTATTGAATATAACTTTTCCCGATTCATCAGTAATATTTACAATATAAGCTCCAGTCACCAATCCTTTAAGATATACTTTTTCATCTAATGAACCTTCTTTCACAGATAGGTTTTGAGTCATTACATTTTTACCAGCCATATCAAAAATATTCAGTTTAATGGAACCTTTTACATTGTTATTAACATGAACGTTGATATAGTGTTCATCAACTCTTGTTGGATAAATATCAAGATTCGCAGCCAGAGTATTTACTGTTGAAGATTTATCATTAGCAAAATATTTACTTGCTAAATCATAAATATGAAGTCCTTGTTCTCCCGGAAGTTGTTTAGCTTGTAAAGTTGTCAGATCAACCTCATATAAAGCACCTCCTTTTGCACTAGCTACTACAACTTTTCCTTGGGCATTTACAGCAGAACCATTGACTGAATAGTTATCAGGAATCCCTGCAATTTTACCTATAAATTTAGCTTTCAAATCTTTGGTCAAAACTTTGAAGACATTTCCTGAAGCTGCAAAAACATAGAAGTTATTATCTGCATCAGCAATCATATCACCACCAAAACCGGTTTCCATTGCAGTAAATGAATTTCTGCCATTTGAAGGATCATCTTTAATGATTCCAAGATCATTTACATTGTATTGTCCGGCTTCTTTTCTGATTTCTAAAAACTGTGTTCCGGCATTATTTACAGCATAAATGTTTCCGTTATATCCAGTTGCCATTCTTGTGATATGAGAATTAATATCACATGATGATACTCTTGCCACATTATTTTCCACTAAGGTAATTTCTTTTGTCTTTGGATTCAAAACATAAATATTCGAAGAAAACATAGGCATGTATACCAGATTATTATTCGAAGAATCATAAGCAAGAGCAGCTAATGTTACGGCTTGAGAGTGATTGTAAGAATTTTTGTCTTCCGCTACAACTCCTTTTCTTGTCTGAGAAAATACTTTTGATGAAGATTCAGCAGTAAAAAACTTCTCTCCTGAAGTTCCGTTAGTTCCGTCAATTGCGCGAAAATCATTAAACGTAATACTTTGGGTATCTTTTCCTGTAATCGCAAAGAAATCCTGTTGTGCTTGGGCATTCACACCTAATAACAGTAAAAATAGAGGGAATAAATGTTTTTTCATATTATATATTTTTAGATTCGTAATCGTTTTTATCTTACTAAGTTACATAATTTTTAAATTAGAAATTAAAAATCCCTGGTATTTGAATAAAAATTAACTGAATAAGAGCACATCAAAATAATTCAGCCAGCTTTCCATAGTTAGATTTCAAAAGAAGGAAACAGATAGAATAATAAATATGGTAAAGAAGCGGATGGATACACCTCCATTTCATTTATACCATTCCTTAGGAACACCGCCTTTGATTAGAATAGTTTTGTTAAGTGTAAATGCTTTGCATAGACTCCTACGGAGTGACATACTGGGTAGAATAAAGAATAGTATTGAAGGTAAAGACCCATTCTTGGTTAAAGGAATAGAAAACAGGGCTGGAAGCCGGAGGAAGAAAAAAACAGATAGATGAGCTAGATTGCTTATAACCCCGCATCTATTATCTATTATCTATTATCTATTATCTATTATCTATTATCTATTGCTCATTACTCATTGCTTATGTATCTGTTGGGATAGGTATAACAAAAAAACCTTTATCGTAAAGATAAAGGTTTTTTAAAAATAAAATAAAAACTGGCGGCGGCCTACTCTCCCGCG
>NZ_JBLFDU010000013.1:0-136892 GCF_047345655.1 Chryseobacterium sp. T20 | reverse complement strand
TTATGTAAATAAAAAACAGCAGGAATGTATTCCTGCTGTCCTTTTAAAATGCTAAGGTGAAGTTGTGCAACAGTCACCTATTGGGCATCCTTTTTTATTTGTTTGTTTATCCAGGTTATATCTTTTTTATTCATTAGGAAGTAATCCCACCAGTCGAGTACTTTGGAACTTAAGGCTAATTCTTCAGAGCTGTCATTAAGGAACGAATGGTTTCCGCTTTTAAAAAAAAGAGCAACAACATCTTTTTGATAACGTCTGAGCCCTATATAAAACTCCATTGTTTGATCCCAAGGAACAATTCTATCATTTTTTCCAGCCCATAATAATATTGGGGCATTTACTTTCTCGACATTTAAAATAGGACTATTTTTTATATACCTGTTCTTATCTTCTGAAACAGTGGTGTGCATCTGGTATACAGTATTATATATAAAATATAAAGGTTTATTCCATGCATAACTATATGAATAAAAATCACGGATATTATCACTAATTCCGGCACCAGATAGGTAAGCAGCGAAACGATTGGATTTCGTAGCTATAAAATCAGTTTTGTATCCACCATATGACTGTCCGCAAAGACCAATTTTCGTATGATCAATATTAGGATTTTCGAGTACAGCATCCAATGCATTGTGCACACATTCCACGGCTGAAAGCCCAGGTCCCTTTTCACCGACAGTAGTATCCGGCAAGTAGACAAAATATCCACGTTCAATTAAGGTCCTAATTTGAGAGCCTTCAGGTAGTACTTTATTGGGAGAAAGATAATCGTTGGAAAGATATCTTTGCATATCATATATACGAACCACCATTGGATACTTTTTCTTTGGATCAAAATTAATAGGATAATATAATATTCCACTAAAGTGCTTTCCAAGTGCAGAATAACTATAAATCTCCTGTCTTATTTTTTTTGCTCTATCATCCGTAATATTGCCATCAAAAATCAGTTGCTTTGGCACTCCAAGACCATAACTATACAGAGCTGGCGGAATATTGAAATTCTCCTCTAAAGTATAAAAGGTTGTCATATCCTGATTATACATCAAAATATTATTCGTTAATCTATTCTTCGTCGGTGGTATAATTTGTGACCATTTCCCCAAGCTAAACAATTTATACGAGATGATATTGTTATCTTTATCAAATATTTCAGCCAGAACCTTTTCAGTAGGTAAAAAAGAAATCATGGTATAGTTATCACTTTTAGATACATAACTGGTAATTTTAGTCATTTTTCCTCTTCCGATACCCATAGCACTCAATTTCTTCTTTTTAATATTAAAACTCCATAGATCATCGCCGCTGTCAAAATAGATGTTTTCTCCGTTCTTGGAGAATACAGGCCGTTCTAATCCTGTTTTATCAATCAATGTTTCTTTTTTTCCATTGGAGTTGTACAAAATCCATTTGACACCATCTTTGCTGGCTAAAAACCATTTTCCGTCTGCTGAGCAGAAAACCTCATGATTAAGCAACAAGGGCCATTCTTTGGACAACCGTTTTACCAGTTTAAAATTTCCTATATCAGTCAAGGTATTTAATTTCAAATCATAAATTTTAGCGGCATTTAATTCCGGTTCGCTGGTAACAAAATTATGATCTTTGCGAGGTGGATAGGTGAGGAAATAACGATCGTTGTTAAGAGAATTAACTTCGTTATTTTGAGGCACCTCTATCTCTTGTAATTTGCTTTTTTTTGGATGCCATATCCAGAATTTTCGATCTGCGAACATCATAAAGTGTTCATTAACATAGGGATCATTGCCATGCCAAATTTCTAGAATTGGGTCTTTTTCTTCTGTGAATTTTACCCTTGCACTGATGAAGTAGGCTTTGCCCTGTTGTACTTCATTTAATTCAACTTCTGCCTGTTTGGGAATACTCAGCTCCAACAACTTTTTGCCAGAAGTTTCAGAATCCATTACAACCAATTTATCATTGTCAGTATCTGTTGTGGTTTCTGTAATGACTAACTGTTTTAAAGAAGCAGTAAATTCTATTTTCCGGATCGAGTTCTGCGTAGCGTAAATAACTTTTTCTTTGTCTCTGGAGATCTCTATAATCTCCGACCTGTCGGCATTCTCTTTTTTAATGAATAGTTTACTTTTAGAATCGGTTATGACCCACCCATCTACTTCCGCCGAATCCCAAAGCAGCTTTCCTGAGGTATCAAAGATTCTAAGATGATGATCTTTGGTTAAAAGTGCATATCTGTTGAGGTTTTCTAAGATATAAGCCTTTACATTATTCTCATATTTATAGGTTTTACCTGTGATAAGATTTAAAAATTCAACAGCTGGTCCTGTCTGTCCCAATACACCTTCTTCATTTAAAAAGACTATTTTGGAATGTAATATCTTGTGTATCGTTTTTGTAGGACCTTTGGTACTAATAACAAAAGAGCAGTTTCCATCTATTTTATTCATTTTATGAATACTAATCCAGTTACCATTCGATGATATCTTTGGAACACCGCCAAGTGTTGCAAATCGGTTCTTCCATTTTATTATAGTATCATGTTTTTCTTGTGCAGGAATCAGTAGTGTTCCAACAAAGAAAAATATGAGCAAAATATTTTTCATTAGTATCCAGTATTTTGAGGTTTAAGGTTAGCGTTCAGTAGAATCTCTTTTTGTGGTATGGGCCAGAGTTTGTGGTAGTCTTTCCAACTAGGTTTTGTATTTGGAAGGGTATTCAGTTTTCCAGTTCTTTTTAAGTCAAGAAAACGGTGACCCATTTCTGTAAAAAACTCTCTCTTATTTTCAAGCAGAATTTCATCCATTAATAAATCTTTGGTTATGGGCATGGCTAAAATGGGAATTTGTGCTCTCTGCCTTGTAGTGTTTAAATATGGCAAGGCTTCTGTAAATTTATTTTGTTGAACAAGTGTTTCAGCCAGTAATAAATAAGCTTCCTCAAGTCGGAAGATAATGGAATATTCCATTGTGTTGTTAAAGTCCCGGTTTTTATACTTTTCTGCTCTGTAATATGTGTTTCCATTAAAGTTAACGGCGGCAATCCAATGCTGTTTTCGCAGGTCACCGACAGAGAATGAGTTAATTAACACCGCTGTCAATGCATATGTAGAAGGTGCCGCATTAACAAAATAGTATATAGACGCTTGTGGCAAGGACTGATTGTTGTGAGGCTTTAACTGCCATAAGATGTGCTTTTCAGTTTTTTGAAAGACCTTATTGATGTCAGTCGTCATTTGATATAATGGACTTTGTGTAATTTCCTTCAGTGCAGTTTCAGCTTTATCCCACTCTTGCTTTGCCATGTAAACTTTTGCTAAAAGCAATCTTGCTACCATTCTATTGGGATAAATACGCTCAGCATTCCTATAATCATTTTGGAGAAGGAGGGATACTTCAAGCAGGTCGCTTTCCATTTTTGAAAGGACTTCTGTTGAAGCGGTTTTATTGATCGTATTATTGATGTTGTAATTAGTTGACTCAGGATAAGGAATATCACCGTAAAGTTGATTAAGATAGAACAACATAATAGTTCTAATCAGTAATGCCTCACCTTTTAAATACTTCTTATCTGAAGCTGTTATGGCAGTTGAACCTTCGATGCCTTCCAAAATGGAATTAGCCGTGTAAATATGCTTATAGGAGTTTGCCCAAAGACTATACACAATACTGTTTGTATCTAATTGTTGGTTCAGAAAAATATCTCTCGTGTCTGATGCAGCTGTTGTATAATTATCCAGTTCATCAGTATATGCGCTTAAATTGGTTTCCAGGTTTGCGCCGGCGATGGGCGAGTTGTTCATTACATCTGCGTACAACGCTGCCAATGCTGAATTAGCGGTTTGTACATCTTTAAAGACAGCCTCTCTATCGATCTGATTGTCAGGAATGTCAACTTCAATTAATTTTTCGCATGATGCAGTAATCAATATTACAATCATCATTATTATAAATTTTGTTTTTTTCATTTTAATAGATTTTAAAGGTTAAATTGAGCTCCAAAGGAATAGGTTCTCAGAGGGGGCAAAAAACCAGGAATCAAGGCCTCTGGATCTACTCCAAAGAATTTTGTCCATGTCCAAAGATTCTGTCCCTGAAAATAAATCGTAACATTTTTAAAAATTTCATTTCGCAAGGGTATTTTGTAAGCGACTTGTACATTTTTCAAGCGGATAAAAGAAGCATCAGATACTGTGGCATTGCTACTGCGGAATAAACTGTGGCTTGTCGAGTTTTTGGTGCTATATGGCATATAGAATCCTGAGGGGTTGTTTTCTGACCAAACATTAAGCACTTCAACTGGCTGATTGTTCATTATGCCGGGCATAGGTATAAAAGAATTATGATTTAACCCTTTCTTTTTTACAAACTGAAAAAGTAAAGAAAGGTTCCAATTTTTATATTTAAAGGTATTGTTCCATCCTCCAAAAAACTTGATACCAATATTTTCTATAATCTGGCGGTCATCTGGTGCGGAAATTTTTCCGTCGCCATTAAAGTCCGTAAACTGATATTGACCTGTTGTAGGATTAATTCCTTGTAACTGATAAAGCTTCAAAATATTTGTTGGTTGTCCGATGACATACTGGTTTGCGTATGGGGAACCTGCAAGCCCTGGAAATGATAGTAGTTTGTTTCTTGGAAAGCTAATATTGAAGCCCGATTCCCATTGGAATTTTTCACTAACAAAAGGACGTCCCGAGAGTTCCAGTTCAAGACCTGTGTTCTCAATTGTTGCCGCAAGATTCGCGATTACGCTTGTAAATCCTGTTACTGCCGATAATTGGTAACCTACCAACTGGCTGGAAGAACGGTTACGATACCACGCCGTTGTAATGTTTAAACGGTTTTTGAAAAAGCCCAGTTCAAGAGCTGTCTCTAATTTTCTTGTAATTTCCCAGCTATAATCTGGATTATAGAGACGGGTAGGAGATAAACCGGTGGTATTGTTGTAAATTAATGAAGATGAAACAGCGTAATTATCAAGGTATTGAAAGTCACCTATATTATCGCTACCTGCTGAACCATAACTCCCTCTCAGCTTACCAAAACTGAGCCACTTAAAGTCTTTTAAGACCGCTTCTTTTGAGAAAAGCCATGCAGCACCCACAGCACCGAAATTGGCAAACCTATTGTTCGGACCAAAACGGCTGCTGCCGTCCCGTCTTCCTGTAAGGTTAAGAAAATACCTGCCCTTATACTGATAATTAAGCCTTCCGAATAATGCGGCATAGCGGTACTCGATATTGGAATCTTCTAAGGTCATTACTGTTTTTGCAGCTCCGATATTCGTAATAAACTGGTTGTTTTCAAATCCGAACCCAAATCTATCATCGGTAGTTCTCAGATTTCTTTGGAAACTGGCTCCAACAAGTGTTTCCACATGGTGTTGTCCCCAGTTCTTCTGCCAATTTATTTGAGGCTCTGTTATAAAGGAGAAAACCTGTTGGGTCTTTCTGTTTGCTTGTGAATTGGCACTTGATGCTCCAGAGGCCAAATTTGGATTGTTAACAGTATTAGGTGTCAAGGCTAACTCATCAACGGTTGTATAATTCAGTCCGGCATTCAGTTTTATTTTAAGATCCTGATAGATGCGGTATTCCATATTTACATTGCTTTGAAACAACTTTGTATCGTTTTCGTAGGAAGCGTTGTATGCTGCCAAAGGATTTGTAAAAGTGTTGTTTTGCCAATTCAGACTTCCGTCTTCATTATAAAGTTTTGGAGCTATAGGAGCCAGCAAATAAGCATTTCTGGTCATATCGGTTCTCACTAAATTATTCTTCTGTTGCGTGAACATATTGGAAACACTTATTAGAAAACGATTGTCAACTGAACGGTGTGAAATATTTGAATTAAAAGTATTGCTTGTATATTTAAAACCCTGTCCGAATACCGTTGTTTGTTCATCGTGGCCAAGGCTTAACATAAAGTTTGTTGTTTCACTACCGCCACTTAATGAGAGCCGGCTGCTGCTTAATGTTGCTTTCTTTCCAATCAGGTTTTTTACCCAATCTATTTCGTGATCCTTATCCCATGTACCATTGATATCATAGGCATTGGCAGGGTAGTTTGTGATTTTATCATTTATATATGCATCACGACGCATTTGGATATATTGATCCTTATTCATTAACTTCAAATTTGAAAGAGCCTCACTGATTCCATAATTGGTAGAAAAATTCAGGCTTACTTTTCCTTTCTTTCCTTTCTTCGTTGTAATAAGTACAACTCCATTTGCACCGCGAGAGCCATATATTGCGGTAGCGTCAGCATCTTTTAGAACCTCGATACTTTCAATATCATTAGGATTAATGCTATTTAACGGATTGATGCTTCCGGCTGGAAAGATAGTAGAAGATATTTGAGATTTTTGAGATAAAATATCACTAAATGGAATGCCATCCACCACATATAAAGGGACGTTACCGCTAGGATCTGTAAAAGATCCTGTCCGCAAACTGTTCTGTCCCCTGATCTGAATCTCAAATCCACCACCGGGAACACCACTATTCTGCACAATGTTGACACCTGCCATACGACCTTGGATGGAGGAAAATACATTGTTTACAGGTTGATTTTCTATTTCTTTTGCTGCTACCTTAGAAATACTACCAGTACGTTCCTTGTCCTTTACATTGTAATATCCAGCATTTAGGATAACTTCTTCAATGGATTGAATTTTAGATGCTTCGCGTAAGGTATCTGCTTTTGCGATAGAGGGTTCAGACAATTCAATATTATCAGATGTTATTTTGTTTTTTTTTCGTCGAATAATGACGCTATTATTATTTATTAAAGCTTCAACCGGTATATCTCTTAGTAGCTTATTTAAACAGTCAATTAAAGGTTCGTTCTTACACTTTAGCGGTTGAACCGTATAATTTTTTAGATCATCAATAGAGTAGTTATACTGTATGTTATTTTCGGTTAGAAATTTTTCAACTGCTTTTGTTGCAGGAGTTTTACCGATTTCAAAACTTACCCTCATTTGCGAGAGATTGTGTTGGGCATGCAGCCCGTGCCAGCCGAATAATAGAAATGCAGTGGCACTGCATAAAATTTTCATATTTTTGCATGTATTTAAAAATTAATAATTCCGTTCAGTTTTATTAGTTGGATACAGGACCGACGGTTGCGCCCGTCGGTCTTCTTTATGAAGTCCAACCTAACTTAGGGCAAATGTCTGGGATTATGTCCGCAGTAATCAAAGACCGGAGTTTATTCCTCCAGTTCAAAAGTATTAACATTGGCTTTTTTTATATTTAGGTTTAATTGTATTGATATATTTTCCATTAGCTGATCTACGGTGACGTCCTTGCTTAAAATAGATATTTTTGAAGAGGCCCGGTCTGCTGGAAATATGATTTTAACCCCATAAGTCCTCTCTATGATCTTTAAGGCATCCTGTAAATAGAAGTCGGTAAAAGCTAGTGTAGCGCTTATCCTTCTCATTTTGAAATCGTCATGGGCTGTTGGTGCTACAGTAGCAACTTGATTGGAGCCCATATTTGAAAATGTTTCTTTGGGCTGTATGATATATGATTCTTTGGGTTTTGTAGAGTTGCTAACCTGAACCTTACCCTCATACAGATCCACGTTAAAAGTAGCGCCTGTTTGCACCACTTTAAATACAGTCCCTAAAACTTTAGCTTCATAGGAACCCGCATGTACAATAAATGGATGCTCTTTTGATTTGCTAACCTTAAAGACTGCATTACCCTCAAGAAAAACATCCCTTGTTGAAGAGGGAAAGGATTTGTATACTGTTAATTTTGCACCTTTGGAAAGGGTAATATGAGAACTATCCTTCAAGGTTATTGCCAAATCATTATCCTTAGCGAAGTAAATGTCAGGTAACACATACATCCTGTAAGTCATAATAGTACCGATTAACAGCAGGATTGATGCTGCTATTGCAGATACAAAGCGGGTAATTTTTCTTTTTCTCTTTTTGACTTCGTGCGCTCTTATCCGAGCGATAATAGCGAGCCAATCCTCTTCTGCCTCCTGGGGGGTGAGTGGTTCTACGTAAGGTTCATTATTGTTCATAGAAAAGGGTCTTTTATTACATTTAGGAACGAAATGAAAAAAGATCCCCTCTGGGAGCATTTATTTAACTCTTTTTAGCTGACTTTAACTTATTTTAAGAGTTTTTGTGAAAATTTTGAAGAAAAACTAATGCGTCTGAAATTTGTTTTTGCACAATTTTTTTTGACAAATTAAGCTGAACCGCAATTTTTTCCTGAGTTACGCCCTCAAGCTTGTTCATTGTGAACATTTTCTTACTTGAAGTCGGAAGTAACTCAATGCTATCCTGCATTGCTTGCAGTTGTTGTTCTTTAATGAGTTTAGAATCCAGCTGATCGACAGCATCATCAGGTGTTTCAGGAATATTATAATTTTTTTCAAATACATGTTTTCGTTGTGTTTTGAAAAATTTTGAAATTTCTTGGTTACAGGTCTTAAAAATTATATTTTCAGTATTAGCACCACCCAGCGACTCTCTATATTCCCATAGGTGGAAAAACACATTTTGTGCGATATCACGAATATCATTTCTGTTCTTAACTTTTCCTCTGATGTATTGAAACACACGTTCCCGATATGTATTGTATATGGATTTATACATATCCTCGACATCAGTTATATGTTTAGAGAAGAAAGTCATTAAAAAGGTTTCGGAGGTCTCGCTTTACAAATTTAATTATATTTTATTGAAAAAGTTAATTTTTGTAATAGATTTGCATTAAATCTTGCAATTGTTTGAATAATTTTATGTAAAATTGGGATTGCTCAATAATTGTCTAAGATATGTGTAATTACATCCTTTGATGGTGAAATTAAATTTCGTTTAAAAAATATTTATATATTTACATCCTAAAATTTATCGAAAACAAATAAAGCGTAAGCTGTCAACTGGTTAGAGAAAACTGCGAATCTTCTTTACAACCATTTTTTGACAGACTTACGCCCGTGTACCATTATATGGGCATGGGCTAGTTCGTCTATATGGTTGTCGGGTTCTCGCAGTACCTCTCTAACATAGCGTCATAGTTCCATGCCTTTTGTATTTTACCCCTATAAAGTACATAAGTGCAAATTCGTAATAACATCTATTATATTACGACAGGTTTTGGCGTTATCGCAGTTTAATTTTGTTTTTAAAGAATTAGAAATGAAAAGCTAAACAGAGAGAATTATTCAAAATTCCGTGAAAACCCCTATGTTTTAGTTTTTATAAAATAAATATATTGCGAAGCCAAAATCGACCTATAAGAACACATTAAACCGATGAGACAAATTATTTTACTTTACTATTTTATAGTTGGATGTTATTGCTATGGACAACGATTACCAAAACTTCCTGAAACTCCTCAGCAAGCTAATTTAAATAGTGTTCCGGTGATTCGGAATGAGACATCCAATTTGTCTTCTAGAATGAATAATTACCCAAATTATGTAAATCTACAGAAGAAAGTTAATTACCAGTCCGATCAAGAGCATCTAAATAAAGAAGTTGAACGTCAGATGGCAGAGATTCGTGCGGAAGCATTTTCAAGAAATTTTAAGCTATCTCCATTGTCAGACAAGAAAGGAACTAGCGCATATTACAATGCATTTGAACATCTTTCAAAACTTGATTCTGAAAGTTATTCAATTGCTGATGCAGTTTTTATAGTGGAAAATGCATACAATAACAATGATAAAAATTTCCAGGTAACTTATCAGGGTCAAATCCAGAAAGCCACAAATATCATCCGTAAAGAAATAAAAAATAGTGGAATTGAAGATTCCGACAATGTTTCTAAAAACTTATCCATTTTCAAATACTTCGCGGAAGACAGTAAACTTAACGGAAAAGTAGTGCATAAAGCAATGATGTATGATTTTGATGATTATATGGGCGCAAAGGATTACTCCAAAATGTTTGTTTCCAAGTTGATGAAAACCAATACAGGACAATGTCATTCGATGCCCTTGTTATACCTTATTTTAGCTGAACAGATCGGTGCAGAAGCTTATCTGGTTATGTCTCCTAATCACTCCTACATTCGGTTTAAAGATGCTGATGGTGAAATGCTAAGTGTAGAGCTCACCAATGGAATGTTTTCTGCCAATTCATTTGTGCTTAATTCTGGCTATATCAAGGCTGAGGCATTAAAGAATAAATTGTATATGCAGAACCTAAGTAAGCAAGAGATCTTATCACAGACCTATGTTGATCTTGCCAGTGGTTATATTCATAAATATGGTTATGATGAATTTGTATCCAAAGTTTTAGATAAAGCATTAGCATTAAATCCAAATAATATTAATGCTACGCTATGGAAGAGCAATACCGATCAAATGCGCTTTATGCAAGCCTGTGCTAGATTTGGTATTGATCCTGAAAATAAGGATCAGCTACAAAATATCCGTAATTATCCACCATTGGAAGAACAATTTCTTAAAATTAAGTCTGACTTCGATTATATAGACCAATCAGGTTTTACGCAGATGCCACTTGACCAATATGAAAAATGGCTTGGCTCATTGAGGAGTACAGAAAACAAGCAAAAAAGTGACGAAATCGCCGAGCGTATTAAAATCATAAATGCGCAGAAACTTAGAAAGGCGAAGAAGCAAGCAAAACCGGTGCCTCCAAAAAAGGAAAAGCCCAAAGATTATAGAATACTTAGAGAATTATTAACCATTAACCAAAAACAAACAAATTATGAGAAAGATTTTATTTTTTCTTGTGCTGTTTCTACTAAGCTTTTCCCAAGCGCAGGTAAATCACAAGAAAAAGGTTAGCCAAAAAAAGGAGTGGATCAATCCTGTTAAGCTGACAAAAGAAGAGCGCTCCCGTCCTTACATGGCGGAAGTTCTAAAAACTAGAGATAGTCTCAGTCCGGAAGAGGCCGAGAGAAGGAGAAAGAATATTGCTGCTGGAAATCCTTTTAAAAAATATGGGTACTATCCAAAAGTTGCAACATTAAGCAAAGGGAAATACCTTGAATTTCACGATCAGGATAGTGTTGTCACTATCGGATCAGTACGCTTCAATGTCAAAAAGGGTGAGGTTGTCGATTTTCTGGAAGTCGATCTTGACGATCCAGATGCCCAACCAATTGGTGACACACATGGTCGTTGGATAAGTCCCGACCCGCTAAGTGAAGAGTTCTCAAGCTGGACGCCATATAATTATGTATTTAATAATCCTATCAGCAATATTGATCCTGATGGAAGAGAAGGCTTAGGATGGGGATTAGGTAAAGATAATGTCTGGCAATGGCAAAGTGATTTAACAGCAGATAATTATCAATCAAAAGGTTTTAGTGAATATAAAGCTGACGGATCTGTAATTAGTAATGCGACTATACAAGGCCAAGGTGGTGATGCTGGTGCTGTTTACTTAGGATTTAATGGCCAAGCTCAATCACTTCCAGCGGGTGGGGCTACAGGTGCTCTTCAACTGTCTAATTTTACAAGAGATGCCATTTCTTCTACACTTTCAGCAGTAGGTTCAGCTATTAATGGCATATATGACGTTTGGATGATTGCGACTTTTAGTCCAGATCCAAATATGAACGTGAATACCCCAAGTGCAACTACGCCAGTTGGGAAGGCTTTTGAAATGGCTGGAAGTGTTGCTCCATTGTTGGGTGCAGAAGCAAGTGGCACAAAAAATGCTCTTACAGAACCGGTCACAAATACACTATATAAAAGACCTAATAATGCTACAACCGCTGCACAACGTGCGGCAGTTCAAGGAGAGCCTTGCGTCACTTGTGGGGTTACAGATACAAAAATGGTAGCAAATCATAAATATGAACTTGTCAAAGAACATTACCAAACGGGGACTATTGATACAAAACGAATGAAATCATTAAATGCAGTGAATTCTCAGTGTCAAACTTGTTCTGCAAAACAAGGAGCAGCAATGAGTCAATACTCTAAGGAAATGAAAAAAATAATACAACAAAGAACAAATGGAAAATAAATATATAGAAGAGCAAAAAGAGATTTGCATAAAATATGATCAGGATTTTTTTAATACAAGCCTTGATTTAAAAATTGGTATATCTGATAACTTCAATAGTGGTGAAATGCCTTTAAATGGATTGAGACATTTTCCCGAAGGAGATACTTCGGGCTGGTATATATGGGCCGGAGAGTATTCGGAATCCGAGGATTTTTTTAAACCAATTCATATTTTTCATTTATTGGAAGGTTTTCCTGACATAGTAAAATTTTTGGGACTTCCTCCTGGCAATCGATTTTTGATAGACAATAAAGGCTATGAAGATGTTTGGTTCGATGATGGTTTATTGGTTTATGATACTCAACGCTCATAGATATAAATAAAATATCACTGTAGAAAGTCGTAGCAATGGATGAAAAATATTTAATCTTCAAAAAAGATGAACTGGCAAAATCAAGAATCTTGGCTAGGGAACTAGCTATTTCTGAGAGTGATTTCATTAAAATCCAAAACTGGTTTGACTTATTACTTTTTAAGCATAAAGAATCATCTAGTGATAGGGAAGAACAATTAAAAACAGAACAGGATCTCGAAATCGCTTTTAACGAACTGATTTCATCAGAAATTGAGAGGAAAAGCTATAAATACATTTTGCCTAAGTTATTGAATTATAATAATGAATTTAATGGTGCTTTTTTAAGATCGTTATATGTAGCAAGGTTAGGAGCATTACTCAGAGATAATTTGATAGCCAAGTTAGTAAATGATAAGATGACTGTCTATTCGCCAGAAGATTTTTTTCATACTACGGTTTATCTTAAAGTGAATTACTTTATTTCCCCAAATAGTAATTTTTTAGAAGATATTCTAAAAATAGAACATGTTCGTGGTATTCTCATACAGGCAACAATCAATGAGAAGTTTTCAATTTTGAAAAATATATTGCACATTATTCAGCAAAAGACCTTTCACCATGATATTATCTGTTTTAAAAAGATTTTAAAATTGGTTTCGTCTAAGGATGTCGCATTAATTGATTATTTGAAAAAATTTCAAGTGGAAAATCAGCAGGGCTGTTATAAAATCTTGAATGGCATTTTTAATTTAGAAATTGCTGAAGATGATTGGGATGATTTTGAGATTAAAGTTCAGCTTATTAATTTCTTTGATACTGGGCGTGGCGCTAATCCATCCGCAGGTTGGAAAAAGAAATTTCACGAGCTTTCAGGAACTATTGATAGAAAAAAGCTGTTACTAACCGCCAATACGGTTTTGAAAAATGACAATTGCAAAAACTTTGAGTTTGATTATGGGGCGCAATGGGGGGATGATACAGCAAAACGATTTTTGAAATCGGCACAGTGGATAAGAGCTATTTTGTGCTGAATAATCCTCGATAAATTGATCTGTTTGAACTGCATTGTATAACCCAAAATGCGATGTGTAAAGTTATAAATTAAAAGATGTCTGCTCGACTATAATAATGTAACCCTAAAACAACGGTGACATTCACCTGTGAAACATGAATAAAAGTTTTCAGTTAGAGGTAAATCAAGAATATCTCTATTTATTATATAAAGCAAAAAACACAATCTGGTATTTCAACGAGCTAGTTAAAAGTGGTTATTCTGGTTATTCTGCGATCAAATTTCAGAATGAGAATGGCATTTTTGTTTGGTTAGAAAATATTAGGATTGAAGATAGCTATTACTGTGGAGTTTTGTCAGAAAATAATGAGCCGAAAAAAGTCCCTTTAAATACAGCTATAGACTGGATGATTATTGAGGGGCAAAGAATGCTTGGAGGCTACTCTATAAGACATTATTGGAATACGTTGGGAGAAGAGGAAAAACTCAATTTTGAAATAGAATGTGGATTTCGAATTGACGAGGGTAATGATTTTTTCAGACCAGATCGTTCTACGCCTGAAGGTGCAATTTTAAGTATTGAGGAGTTTTATGGTCACAAAGATCTTGATGGAATTATTTCCTGTAAAGATTTCAGGAAGGAAGCTGAGAATATTATGATAGAACATTCTGTAGAAATTAATGAGAAGACCCATGAAATGATAACATCAGCCTTGAAAGTATCATTTTTTGAAGAGTTAGAGTTAAATGGGTTTCCAAAATTTGAAGGTTTAGACAGGGTTTTCACCATTGAATATCAAAGAGAAGATCAGCAATTAATAGAGGAGAAGGTTATTTACAGTGACGGTACAGTTACTATAAATAGGCTGTGGGTATGGTATTCTGGCAAAGATGGCTGGAAAGTATTAAACCTTGTTGAATGAAATTAATTATGAAATGCGAATAGAGATGAAATTAGAAAATATTATTAAAGCAATCAGACGCAATTCACTAGCTACCTTGTTAGGCGATCAGTATATAGACCTGGATTTTGACAAGATTATAATTTTTGCAGAACATTCTGTTAGTACGGATACAGAATATCGGTTTTTTAAGTCAAAAAGAGGCATGGGAGAATTGCTAAAAGAGGATAATATTAGTTATGAACGTCTGTGCTCGTTGAAGGAATTAAGCCGGCTAATAGATTTGTTCCTTGCGAAATACGATAAAAAAACCGATGATGTATTGGTGATCGAAATCATTGATCATCTTGATAACAATAAAATCTAATACTCTTTATGATTAAGAGTTCCAAATTATGAAATACTTTATTATTACCCTAGTTCTTTCAATAACCAATTTTGTCAAAGCACAACAAAATAAGTTTTACGATGATGCTTTTCAGACGATAAATAATATGTTGGCTGATAAACAGGCTTATAGTTTTAAAACTGCTGTGCTAAGTGTTGAAGATGCTTATTATCAAGGTAAGCTGGATACAGTCGAAGTAAACCGGAAAATAAAATTCATGGCCAACTTTGCAAAAAAAATTATAGAAAGTAGAGACTTGACCTATGACGGAAACGATAAAGTAGCAGTGAGTAAATATGCCGCTATATTTTCAATTATCTGCCAAGAAACACCGATTGTTATGAATAAGGATACGCTTCATTATAAACCCTTTTCTTATGATTTTAATGACGTATTTGGTCATAAAGAGTTAACAAACCTTTTTGTTTCCAAACTGGTCAATACGCAGAAAGGTAACTGTAATTCTCTACCATACCTATATAAAATACTTGCAGAAGAGATTGGTGCTGATGCGAGTTTGGCGCTAGCTCCAAACCACATCTATATTAAGCATAATATAAAGTCAATAGGTTGGTACAATACGGAATTGACGAGTGGTGTTTTCCCACAGGATGCATGGCTTATGGCATCGGGATTTATACATTTGGATGCGATACAGAACGGTGTTTATATGAAGGCTTTAACTGATCGTGAAAGCCTTGCCCTATGTTTGGTGGATCTTGCCAATGGCTATAAGAGATCGTTTCCCGAAAATGATGGAAGCTTCGCCCTGAAATGTGCGGAAAGAGCTTTGGAGGTTTATCCTTATTTAGTGACTGCATTGATTTTAAAAGCAGAAACGCATAAGGAGCAATATCAAAAATTAGTTGCTACTGAACCAAAAGCAAAAGAATTGCTTTCTTTGTTGAATAAAGAATATAAGCATATTCATGAAATAGGTTATCGAAATATGCCTGAAGGAATGTATTTGGAATGGTTGGTTTCTTTGAAAACTGAACGAAAAAAATATGAAGACACGAGGTTGTCCCATTAGTTCGGTTTAGTTTTTAAGTGTAGACTCAAATAAATTTCCCTTTAACAAAAGATATTATAGTATTATAGCAGTCCGGAATTATTAAATTATGCCAAAAATTATGAACTTTAAATCATAGTTAGGACATATAAATAATTCAAATTATGACGAATGAATATAGAGATGCTGTAAGAAACCATTATTTGATACTCAAAGAACAAGGGATAATTTCAAATAATATGCTGTACTTAACTCCAGCGAAGGTTAGAAATGAGTGTATTATGAGCTACATGGAAATTTCGAACCATTATGATATGCGTACACTCAAAAATTTCATGGATAAGTCGATGAAGGACGAGGTTTCGCTTTTGGAAGTTAAAATGATTAATCCGGCAAAATTTAAGCCTTTAATTTACTTCCTGAAAAAGGACAAGAATACTTCTGAACTAGCTATAGAAATGGCGGCCTGGCTTTTGAATTTTACACCACGTCCGTATAGCTATTTTGCATATTTAAAGCACAAGGAAACCGGAAAACCGATCAATCCATATCTGGAGCAGCATGGTGTATCCGATTCGATGTTATCTGTTCAAGTGAAAGCCCCTGAAAACTTTCATGAGCCAATTTCGCCGCAAAGTCATACACTGGAGATTGTTAGAAATGAATTAATGAATGGGAATGCAGTGGAAGGAGATTCTAACTATGCTGAAACTCCAGTTATGATTGAATATCCTTCTGGCGTTAGGGTCATTGTTAAAAGTTCGGATATTTCTTTTATATCAAAGCTGATCAAAATATAAATCTGATTATTTCAAAGAATTACGGTAAACCGTAAAATCTCTGTGTTTTGTTTATTATTTTTGGGATAATGACGAAAGAAATAACGCTAGGATCGCTTCCAGAGAATAAAAAGTTTATTTTTGGGGGTGTAGAATTCACTAAAAAATTCAATACGGATAGGGAAGACGAGTTTACGATCTGCCACATTGGAGATACCGAATTTGCAGTTTATATTTCAGGCTGTGCCTGGGTTAAATATGAAAGTGAATAGCAACAGTTATCTTCAAAAACAATCGGAAGTCTCCTAAGGTGACAGGCTCCCGATTGTTTTCCTAAATTCACTCAATTCTTTATAGCTGCCTTTAATTCCTTTATTTCCTGCATTAATCTCAATAACATTGATTTTACATCTTCGCTTGCAAAGTCGATAATCTCAAGTTCCTGGGGTGAATAGCTGCCAGCATGTTGCCAGATTTCCCATAAGTCAGAAAAAGGAATTTCATAGTTTTCATAGAAGCTTTCATTTGATTTCACGGTGATGGACTTTTTATTTACGCTTTCTATCCGCTTAAATATAAAATCGGTTCGCGTGATAAGGAGATAGACTTTACCTAATTTTATATCACTAATACGCTCTACGTATTCTCCAATAACATAAGTACCATCTTTGTAAGGGGGCATGGAATCGCCTTCTGCGGGAAAAGCCCTATACTTACCATTTCTTAGAAATGGAAGAGACATAGTCTGTAACCCCTCGATGTATTCAGGATCTGCATATCCTTTAAGATAGCCCATTTTAGCTTTGTAAGGAACTATTTCTATCTTGTTTTCCCCTAATGAGTCCGTCTTAATAGGAAGCAGTATTCTGTTATCCGGCAGATTGAGCATTTCTTCCAGTTTATATTTTCTGAGGTCAACAGTCAATAATAGATCTGTACTTATATGATAATAGCGGGAAATAGCTAACAATACATCCAGGGGAGGAGTGTATTTCGCAGTCTCATATTTTGCGTATGAGTCTCTGGAAATCATCAATTTCTCAGCAATTTTTTCTTGTGAGAGATTAGGTGCCTGTTTAAGTCGCAAATACCTTATGTTATCCGCTAGAATAGAGAGTGTTGACATTTTGTGACAATTTATCACAACAAAAGTAATATAAATTGTGATAAATCTTCTCAATTTTGCTAAATAATTTAGTAAACATGAATCGGTCTATCGTACATATGGATTTAGATACCTTCTTTGTTTCCTGCGAGCGGCTTGTAAACTCACAGCTTAATGGTATCCCATTGATTATTGGTGGAGGAGACCGCGGTGTGGTTTCTTCCTGTAGTTATGAAGCAAGAACTTTCGGCGTTAGATCCGCCATGCCAATGAAAATGGCGCTACGTCTTTGCCCACAGGCTAAAGTAGTGAAGGGCGATATGGAATTGTACAGTAAGATGTCCCATACTGTTACAGAAGTTATTGAAGAAAGCGCACCGGTAATGGAGAAAGCTTCCATCGATGAGTTTTATCTTGACCTTACCGGTATGGATAAATTTTTTGGGGCATATAAATGGACGAATGAGTTAGGTGCCAAAATTGAAAAAGAGACAGGACTTCCGATCAGTTATGCCTTGTCAATAAATAAAACAGTGAGCAAAATTGGTACGGGGGAATCCAAACCTCATGGTCATCGTGAGATACCTTCAGTAGGCGTTCATTCATTTTTAAACCCTTTATCGATCAAAAAGATGCCTATGGTAGGGAATGCAACTTTTCAGCTATTTTCAAGAGTTGGAATAAGAACTATAGGCACTTTATCAGAAATGCCGGTTGAGGTGCTCCAACAGATGATCGGAAAGAATGGTGTTGATCTATGGAAGAAAGCCAATGGAATTGATGAAACTCCTGTCGTACCATATTCAGAGAGAAAATCGATCTCAAAAGAAAGAACCTTTAATAGTGATACGATGGATGTGTATGAAGTTAGAAGTATTATTTCGGGAATGGCTGAACAGCTGGCCCATCAGCTTCGCCAGGAAAAATGGTTGACAGCAACCGTAGTAATTAAGATCAGGTATTCAAACTTTGACACCGAAACCAAACAGAGCCGTGTAAGCTATACATCATCTGATCATACTTTAGCAAGAGTTGCGCTTGAACTTTTCGATAAGGTATATGTGCGAAGAATGCGTCTTCGTTTAGTGGGTTTAAGATTTACTGATCTTGTCCACGGTAGTTATCAGATGAATTTATTTGAGGATAATGCTGAGCTCATCAGCTTGTATCAGGCAATGGATAATATTAAGAATCGTTTCGGAAAAGATGCGGTCGGCAGAGCCGTGGGTTTTAATTTTTCACGCTAATTGCTCAACTATGTATTTGAACTGCCATTCCTATCACAGCTTACGTTATGGAACGTTATCCATTGACGATCTTGTATGCCAGGCAGCCGCAATGGGTATTAAAGAGCTTGTTCTTACTGATATCAATACGATTACGGGCATTTATGAATTTAAGAAAAAATGTGAAGGGAATGGAATAAAGCCGATTGTTGGTGTTGAGATACGTAAAGGGAGTGAATTGCTCTATATTGTCATTGCAAAAGAGTTTACTGGGATAGGAGAGGTAAATCGGATTCTAACATCTTATAATTGTGATGGTATCGATCTACCTGAGCGACCAGATTTTGAAAACTGTTTTATCATTTATCCACTTAATGCTCACAGACCTGAACAGCTTAATGATAATGAATATATTGGAATTCAGGAGGAAGAGCTAAATATGTTGATCCGCAAAGAATATCAAAGATTGATTCCCAAAATGGTCATGTTACACCCTGTGACTTTCAGCACGAAGAAAGAATTCAATCTGCACCGGATTTTGAGGGCTATTGATAATAATATGTTGCTTTCTAAATTACCAGAAAGTGAAATTTGCTCGAAAACAGCGTATTTAAAATCACCGCAAGTAATTTTAAATGCCTACCGGAATTATCCGCAAATTATCCAGAATACAACTGTAATTCTTTCGGAGTGCAGTTTTGACTTTACATTCGAAACACCACGCAATAGAAAATTTTATACAGGTTCTAAGAAAGATGACCTGAGGCTTTTATCACGGTTAGCTTTTGTTGGACTGGAAAGACGTTATGGGAAAAGTCACGGACAGGCAAAACTGCGGATCGAAAAGGAATTGAAAGTTATTGATGAACTTAATTTTAGTGGATATTTCCTGATCACATGGGATATTATCAGGTATAGTAATAGTGTGGGCTTCATGCATGTTGGTAGGGGCAGTGGTGCAAATAGTATTGTCGCTTACTGTCTGGGTATTACCGATATCTGCCCCTTGGAACTCGATCTCTATTTTGAGCGGTTTTTAAATGAGAACCGAAAAAGCCCACCGGACTTTGATATCGATTGGAGCTGGCAGGATCGGGATACTATATTGGAGTATATCTTTGACCGTTATGGTAAAAATTACGTTGCGTTCTGTGGGACGAATGTTGAGTTTAAGTACCGATCTATTATCCGGGAGGTAGGGAAGGTGTTTGGTTTACCAAAAGAGGAACTCGATGAATTGTCGAAATATCCTGAAAGAGTATTTCGAGATGAGATAGTACAGCAAGTTCAGAAATATGGAAAGCTCTTAGAAAAGTTTCCAAATCAGCGTTCCATGCATTCTTGTGGGATTATTATTTCTGAGGAACCCCTGACAAATTTTACTGCACTGGAAATGCCGCCCAAGGGATTTCCGATCGTGCAGTGGGATATGCATGTGGCAGAGGAAATCGGATTTGAGAAATTCGATATCTTATCCCAGCGGGGTCTGGGTACAATCAATGATACAGTTAGGCTTCTGGAAGAGAAAAGAGGAATTAAGGTAAACATCAAAGACACTAACATTTCCAAGGATGAGGAAAAATGCAATGAATTTTTAAGCCAGGGAAGGACAATAGGTTGTTTTTATATCGAAAGTCCTGCAATGCGCGGGCTGCTTAGAAGGTTAAAATGTGACAACTATAAAGTGCTGGTGGCAGCATCGTCGATAATTAGACCAGGAGTGGCGCAGAGTGGCATGATGCGGGAATATATCTTTCGGCACAACAATCCAGATAAGTTTGAATATTTTCATAAAGTTTTTGAAGAGCAACTCGGAGATACCTATGGCATCATGGTGTACCAGGAAGATGTTATTAAGATTGCGCTGCATTATGGGGGAGTATCCGCAGCGGATGGTGATATTCTCAGAAGGGCAATGAGCGGAAAAGGTAGGTCACTTTCGGCACTTCAAAAAGTAAAAGACGATTTTTTTGCATCTTGCAGACAACAGGGACACCCGCAAGAACTGAGTGCAGAGATTTACCGACAGATTGAATCATTTGCAGGCTACTCATTTTGCAAGGCACATTCTGCATCTTACGCTGTAGAAAGTTATCAGAGTTTATATCTGAAAGTATACTATCCGTTGGAGTTTATGGTGTCAGTTATCAATAATATGGGTGGTTTTTACCGGACGGAGGTGTATGTTCATGAAGCAAGGATGTCTGGTGGAAAGATTATGAATCCATGTGTAAACAGGAGTGAGCACCAAGCTACGATTTATGGCGATGAGATCTATTTGGGATTTATGCATCTTGAAAAAGTTGAATCAAGACTCGGACAATTGATTCCCGAAGAAAGGAGAAGAAATGGACAATACAAATCCATGGAAGATTTTATCAAACGAATACCTATTGGTATAGAAACGTTGCAGATATTGATATTTATTGGTGCTTTTCGATTTTGCGGAGTTCCTAAGAATGAATTATTATTAAAAGCAAGGGTATTGCTTGGAGACTTTAAACCAGAACATCGGTTTGAAACATTATTTGAGGAGCCTGTGAAGGAATTTAAAATTCCGGAACTGAAAAGAAACATCTTTGAAGATGCTTTTGATGAGATAGAAATTTTAAGTTTTCCAGTGTCCTGTACACCTTTTGATCTATTGCAGACAAAGTACAGGGGTACAGTGATGGCAAATGAGCTTGTTCAATATCATAAGAAGCAAGTTAAAATGCTAGCCTATTTGATTTCTAGAAAACATGTTCCGACGAAAAGGGGAACAATGTATTTTGGAACCTGGGTCGATGTCCATGGAAATTACTTTGATACGGCACATTTCCCGGACTCCCTTGAAAAGTATCCTTTTCAGGGTGGGGGATGCTATTTACTTTTAGGAATGGTAGAAGTAGACTTTCATTTTCCTACGATTACAATAACTAAAATGGCAAAGATGCCATTTATTCCTGATCCACGATATTGCCACGATGAGGAAAAGAAATATGAAGCGCAACAACGAATGAAAGAAGATGTGAGTATGACTTTTCGAGCTCCATATCCTCGAGAACATGAGATTGGATTGCCAAGAGTGAGTTTTAATAATAAACTATTATGATGCAACAATCTCTGATCAATAGTAATTCAAATTAATTGATATCTTTTATTAAGTTCGGGTTTCCATATAAGTGCAGACAGGCCCAGGCTGCTGGGGTAGGGTATCGTTCATTTACTTTCCTGTTTGCATTAAATGTTGCTTGTGATATAGTTTGACCTTCTTCAAATGACTTTAAAAATTCGGGAAGCCAGTATCGTGGAACTGTAACATCAAGTGCCCAACATGGAGCAATAACAGCATCATACCCTTGGGCAATAAAACGCTTAACCAATGAGGTTACGTTGTTTCTAAAAAATTCTGTTTTCATTGACCCGGAATGACAAACAAAGAAGATTAAAATTCTTCCTTTTCCAATAACCGTATTTAAGTCATAAGTAAGGTGATCTTCCTGAGATACGATCTGAGTTTCAGAAATGTTTTTAGCGCCATGAGAGCATACAATATTGATATCAGCAGACAAAGGTTCGTTTAATTTCATTTCTTGATGAACATTAAAAGAGTATTCTTGTAGCGTATTTTCTATATTTCCAAATAGGTAGCTCAGCGGATAGTCCCCACTTTCTATGGGAATCCAAATAGATTTTTTGTAATCAGATGGTAATGGGTTGGTTTGATGTGTTTCTAATAGCCATTCTGTCGAAAGGACATTGGTAACAGGAATATATTTCGCAATAAAATCTCCATCGCTGTTTAAAAATAAGTTGTGAGGAAATTTTGACAACTCCATGTCTTTTACAATATATAGTGCATTAGCGTTATCATGGACCGCCAATTTGCCTATACTCAGCCTCCTGATAATCCTAGCTTCTTCATTCGCATACTCCTCCGGGGATATCTGTCGTACCCCTCGATTCTCTTTTACGGTATCATCAAATTTAAGATCAACAAAATAGTCACTATCGAGCAATTTTTTATATAACTCATATTTCCAGTCTTCATGTAAATGAAAAGAGAATACATCGTTGAATAACTGAAGCTGAGATAACTTTTCTTCTGCGCAGGCAAGCCAGCACATTGCAACCCCGGGATTAAGTGATAATTCTTTTAAAAATTCTTCAGAATTATCGTAAAGCATTTCTATTTCATCAACATTTACTTCCGGCAAAATTAATTGCACGAGTTCTTCGGATTTTTTTTCTTGAAACAAGATACTGTAATCTGATTTTAGAACCATTGATAAAAGGAAAGCAGAGGAGTCTTTGTTTTTCGTACTATAGTCAATAAGGCGATTTGAAATCATGATGGCACTTTTGTTATCATAAACAAAATCTGCTGTATTTCTGGTTTCATTTAATTTAACAAGAGATTCCTTTAAATGCTTTTTCAAATCTTCTGTATCAGCTTCGATGATATCCTTGTATTTTTTCACATAATCTGCGGGAACTATCATTTCAAAAGTTGTAAGGAAAAAACCTAATCCATTTGGAGTGAAATCTGCATCTGGATAAATTCTTTTTATGTTGTATAAAGTCACAAGCCATGGCATCGCATCATTAATTCCACCAGCCAAAATGCTTTCTCTTTCTTGACGCAAATAGTCCAATAATTGTGATGGCAATAGAGGATCATCCAACATCAATAAGCAAGTGAAATAGCCGTGATCCAAGGATCTCCTTTCATAAGGTGGAAAGTTGATTTCGACAGGTATTTCCCTATATATTTGGATTGCAAATTGAGGGAGTCTAACGTTTCTAAAAAATTTTAAGGCTTGCCAAATAATTTCCCTTATTAACCTTTCGGAGTAAGGCGGTTTCTTTTTCAGAATACAGGCTAAACAAAGATTAATATAAATTAACGAAGCATGAATGCTCCCTACATTGGAGTACATTCGGAACGAATTGAAGTAGCCTACTTCAGGAATACCATCTTTATATGATGATAATAAAACTTCTTCTGTAAAATCGCGTCCGGGTTGGTAATGCTCTGATGAGCTAAGCCTATCAACTATTAATCCCACAGTATGATAAAATAACTCAGCATTATCTAGCGACAACAATATTTGACGTAAGAAACCTGAAAGAGATATATTGGAGAAAACTAGATCTTCATTCCAATTTAACTGTTTCGCATCATTTTGTAATTTATGGATAACCAAAGTAGCCATCCTTTTTTTATTATCATCGGATAGTGTTGAAATATCGAAATTATTTTCAGACAACCTTTGTTTGTTTTTCTTTTGGAAGGAAGCTTCTAAAATCGGCTCCATCATCTCAAGGGTATGATCATCTGGCTTATAATCCATTACGGAAAGATCAAATGGACGAAAATTCTTCGAAAACAAAAGTTTATCATATAGAGCAAAGAATAGGTCAATCGAATATGGAACTGAATTTTCACTATTATTTTCTAAACTTTGTAAAAAAGCCGGTATATGGTTCCGGTACTCAGAGTAGTCTGTAGCCATACTGGAAATAATCTCCCTATATAAACCTTTCAGTTCATTCTCGTGTCTATTATGATTGTGAAGTCGTTCATCAGTAAGTTTCTGATTGAAGTCATTAACTTTTATTTTATCCATATTGAAATAGGCTTTATTACAGTCAGGAAATCGCAATCAAGATACTTAGATTTTCCTCGGCTAAGGATACAAATTTAACTGTTTTTATGCACTTTTGTAACCTTCTTCTTCGTAGCAGAGGACAAATTTATTATTTTGTAAAGTTGACGATTTCTTTTTTGAAATAATTATTGCTTAACTTTACTCTTCTATCAATAGCCTTATTATGACATCCAGACATGAGATCGAAGAAAAGGCACTGCTAACAAGGTTTCAAAGCGGTGATAGAATTGCAATGAATCTAGTTTTCCAACTCTATCATCCAGCATTAATTTTTTTTGCCAATAGACTACTAATCAATTTTGATCAGGCTAACGCACAGGAGGTCGTTATGGATGTTATGCTTAAAACTTTTGAGCTAAGGGAGACCTTTACGAGCTATGCGAGCATTAAAGCATTTCTATATATATCCACAAAGAACAAGTGTGTAGACGTTATTGAAAAAGAGAAAGTTCGATTAAAAAGGCTTGAGAAACTTACAAACCAATTCGAGGAATATGATGAGGAGAATATCCTGAGCAAGATAATCCATACTGAAGTACTTCGCGAACTAAGCGAATCGATAGAGCTTCTTCCTGAACAATGTCGGAACATTATGCAAAAACTGATGGGTGGAGCAACTCCAAAAGAGATTTCCGAGGAACTCAATATCAGTGTCAGCACTGTCAACAGCCAGAAAGCACGGGCTATCTCAATACTAAAAAAGACTCTTTCAAATAAAGGGATGGTACTTCTGCTTTTTTATATTTAATTTGACAATGCCTTTTTTCGCACTGTTATAAATGTAATTCTTTGAGTAAATATCTGTATTTTTAGAGTTTTAATCGCTAATTTCTCTTACCTGAGAAGTATGATTTCAAACTATAATAAATGGAAAGAGTAGTTTTTGATACTAATGCATATAGGTATCTAATTAAAGATTTAAGTTTTGATGAACTAGATAACTACATGGCTGGGATTCGAGAGAAGGAAAAGAAAAATAACCTGGAAGCATCTATTAGTCCGATTGTCATACAAGAACTTTTGGCTCACGTCGCAAACAGGAATGGGAGCAGTTTATTTCAAAAATCTTTAAATGCAATTAAGGCAATGTACCTGCATTGTCTTGATAATGGATTTTCTAGAATGTTAGCGAGGCCAGAAATGCTTGTCGCCAGATATATATTTGGGCTATCAAGTGAGAAGAAAGTGCAAACGAGCAATGCATACTATGAGATTGTAAATGGATTGGCTAAATCTCCCACAAATGAAATGTTTGACCGTTTTGCAGATAACCTTAAGAGAAACAAAGAATTTGTTGAATGTGCAGAACGGATATATGCTGAATCATTTTTGAATACATTGAAATATTATGATCCGGAAATGGAAAATTGGACTGTTTTTGCTGATGATCAAAGCAAGCGGAAGAAACTTTTAAATAATATCCGATCGGATAAGTTTTCGCTTATTTTAGCAAGAGATTATATAGAACCATTATTTGAATACTATGCTTTAGAACATCCTGGTTTGGTAAAGCCAGATGAAGATCAGTGGATATTGTTCTGTGATAAATTTGTGACCAATTTTCCAGAGTATATTGCGTTATATAAGTCAGTGTATGAAAATATAATAAACAGTAAGTTTAATATGTTTGAAAAGGATAGAAGTAATTTTTGGTGGGACACCCAATTGATGTTAAATGTTGGAGACCATAAGATCCAAAATGATAAATTGTATTTTGTAACCTCTGATAAGGCAATGTTGAAAGTTGGCAGGGAGACAAATGCCAATCTATCTATTTTAACATTTGATGAATATATAGATTATCTTGGTTAACTATTAAATGTTATTGTAAGCATTTTTTTGAACTCACAACAGTACCTAAGAACTGCTGTCCTATTTTTTTTATAATTTTTTCATTTTCTTTTGGACAAGCCGTACATGTTTCCCGTTTCTATACTAAATGCGAGACATGAAAGAAGAAGAGTTGTTCGACGGATTTGAGATCACAGAATTACTTCATAAGTATATTACAGGACAAAAACTTCCCTATTGGGATAGGGAGTTTCTTGAAGACTGGATTGAAGAAAGTGAATCCAATCGGGCTGTTTTCCAACAGCTGGTGGATCAACACCGTTTGGCTAGTGATCTTGTCGAATTGAAAGAATCAGCTACTACAACCAAGGATGAACTTGCAAGATTCAATAAAATACTTGACAAGCCACAGCCAACGAGCATCTGGTTCAGGCTGATGACTGCAGCAGCAATTCTTTTCACGATTTCCATTTCAGTATGGCTTTATAAATTTTACCAGTCAGACAAGATCTTATCGACAGAAGTGGCAACAACTACCTTACCGGGAGATATTCTTCCGGGAAGTGATAAAGCAACGCTAACTTTTGAGGATGGTAAAGTTCTTTCGCTCGCAGGGGATAAGAAAGCTATAAAAGTAGATGAGCAGGGCATCTCCTATATGGATGGCACGAGCATATCAGCAAATAAGGTACAGTTTGCGACACTCACTACGCCACGTAAGGGACAGTATAAGATAACGCTTCCCGATGGCACTAAGGTCTGGTTAAATGCAGAGTCATCTTTACGCTATCCTACAAAGTTCACTGATAAAGACAGGTATGTTGAATTGCAAGGGGAAGGATTTTTCGACGTGGCGCACGACAAAGCAAAGCCTTTTATTGTTGGTTCTAATGGCCAGCAGGTGAAAGTACTTGGAACTAAGTTTAATATCAACAGTTATTCCAATGAACCTGCTGTCAGAACAACGTTAGTCAGCGGACGAGTTGAATTGTTAAGTAGCCGTAACAAGGCAACTGTGATACTTGCTCCCGGCCAGCAAGCTAAGCTCGTCAATGACGGTTTTGCCATAATTTCCGTAGATACCGAACCTTTTATAGCATGGACTTCAAATGAGTTTCAGTTTAAAGGAGGCGCTTTGCAGGAAGTCCTGAGACAAATTGAACGGTGGTATGATGTTGACGTTGATTACAACAATATTCCAAATATCAAGGTTAACGGAACCATTTCAAGAGAAAAGAAACTCTCCAGTGTGTTATATGCACTTGAAAAAATTACAGATTTACAGATCAACCTAACGAAAGGAAGGAGGATTGAAATTCAGAAATAAGAATTTATAGTTTCATATGTTGGCCTGAAAATATGCCGGAGTGTTAGCGCACTCCGGCGATCGGGTCTACATCATAAATTTCCAGCAACGAAAATTACTTTTTAACCCTACACAAATCTATGAAAAAACATGATTTTTCCAACAAGAAAAACATTCCGCCGTGGGTGGATCTGTTTTCCCACAGGAGAAAACTTCTGCGCAATGGTATAAAGAGTGCAACGCTCTTTATACTGCTTGCCAGCGGTACAGCTTTACAGGCTCAACAGATTAGTCTTTCCTTGCAAAAAGCGCCTTTGTCAAAAGCAATTTCAGAAATTCGGAAAGCGACAAAATATGATTTTGTTTACAATGAGGAGCTACTGAAAAAAGTCGGACCCATTACTGTAAACCTGAAAAATGCATCATTAGAAGAGACATTACGAACCCTCTTTGCAAACCAACCGATCGCATTTGAAATTGCGGATGGCATCATCATATTGCAGGAGCGAAGAGCACCGAATACTACCAATTCAAAAAAAAAGGAAACCATAAAAGGAAAGATCGTCGATGAAAAGGGCAATCCATTGGCTGGTGCAACCATTCAGGTCAAGGGCAGCAACTTTGTGACGAACTCCGATAACAACGGAAACTTTGAATTGCCTTCGGAGTATGCTGAATCTGAGCTAAAGATCAGCTTTTTAGGCTATGCGCCATTGTCGGTATCAGCAAAATACATTGACCGGATAACATTGATAACAAATAGCAATGTCATCGATGAGGTATCCGTTGTTGCCAGTGGTTATCAATCTATTCCAAAGGAAAGAGCAACGGGGTCTTTTTCCAAGGTCGATAATACAACCTTTAATAGACAGGTATCTACAGATGTGATCAGCAGGCTGAAAGGCATAGCGCCATCCATTCTATTTGACGAACGTTCAGGTAGCCCGAAGCTAACTATCAGGGGACAGGCTACGATCTTTGGTAACGATCAACCGCTGATTGTAGTTGATAACTTTCCTTATGAAGGTGATATCAACAATATCAATCCGAATGATATTGAGGATATTGACATTTTAAAAGATGCTGCGGCCGCTTCAATCTGGGGAGTTCGTGCTGGTAATGGTGTGATCGTAATTAAAACTAAAAAGGGACGAGCAGACCAGCCCATGAACATAGGGTTTACATCTAATGTCACCATAGGGCAAAAGCCTGATTTAAATTATATCCCCCAAATCAAACCAACGGATTTCATTGATATTGAAAAGATGCTCTTTGAAAAAGGTTTCTACAATACGATTATCAGCAATACAGCTGCAAATCGACCTTATTCACCTGTGGTCAGCATTTTGAATGACCAGAAAAATGGGATATTGACGGAACAGCAAGCTACCAACCAGATTGATGCACTACGAAACAACAATCTAAGGGATGACATGAGCAAGTATCTCTACAGAAATAGTGTCAAACAACAATATGCCCTAAACTTTAATGGCGGAACAAATAAATATACCTATTATTTCTCCGCAGGTTTCGATAAAAACCAGAATTCTGAAAAGGGCAGCGGATTTAGCAGGGTAAGCTTGAATAGTAATCAGGTCTTCCGTCCAATAGAAAAACTGGAAATTTCTGCGGGTATTGCTTACAACCAGAATAATCAATCTACATCCAACGTAATTTCAATGCTTAACAATATGGGTACTGAATTAATGTATCCCTATGCACGATTGGTTGATGACAATGGGGATGCTGTACGGGTAATTAAAGATGCAAGTACTGTTTTAAAAGAGAAAGCACTTACTGCTGGACTACTCAATTGGGATTTTGTACCATTGGAAGAATTGGATTATCAGAATAACAAATATAAACAGTCCGAACTTCGCTTAAATACCGCTATAAAGTACACTTTTATTCCAGCGCTCTCTGCCGAAGTACGATTTCAATACGAAAATCAGTTGGGTCGACGAAGAAACTATTATGATCAGGACAGTTATTTGATGCGTGATCAGATCAATAGATTTACTACCATTAACAATGGGATTTTGACCCGTAACATACCACTGGGTGGACGGCTTGATAATACAAATACAGAACTTAATGCTTTGAATGGTCGGTTTCAATTGAATTATGATCAAAAATGGCACAAACATCAGGTTAATGCGATTGCTGGATTTGAAGTTAGAGAGGCAAAAGCCAATGGAATTTCAAATCGACTATATGGATTTGACCCCAAAATAGGTTCTAGTATTATTGTAGATTATTTAACGCAATTTAATCAGTATGGCAAAGGGGGAGCTCTAACTATTCCTTCACAAAATGATTATTCAGAAACATTGGATAGAATGAGATCATATTATGTGAATACTGCGTATAATTATGATTTAAGATATGTTGTCTCTGCAAGTGCACGCATCGATCAATCCAACCTTTTTGGTGTACAGACAAATCAGAAGTCGGTTCCACTATGGTCATTAGGTGGTAAATGGAATATTAATAAAGAATCATTTTATAATCTAGATTGGTTATCAGAATTAAGTATTAGATCAACCTATGGATATAGTGGTAATGTAGATCGTAAATTGACAGCCTATACTACAGCAATGGTCAGTAAGAACTATATAAATTTCCTTCCAGCAGCTTACCTATTAAACCCTCCAAATAAAAACCTACGTTGGGAAAAAAATGCGATGTGGAATTTTGGAGTAGACTTTAGTTTAAAAAACAATAAGGTGTCAGGTAGTCTAGAGTATTTTAATCGAAAAGGAACAGATTTGATTGGTAATGGAGCGATAGATCCCACAACTGGTTTTACATCATTCCGAGGAAATCTGGCAAATATGACAGGTAAAGGTATTGATTTCGAAATCAATTCAATAAACATTACTTCGAAGTATTTTCGATGGATGACAAATTTGATTTTTTCTTACGCAAAAGATAAGGTTACAAAATATCAGCGTCCCATTTCAATTTTTGACTTTTTGAATGATAATAGTCTTTATCGAAATCCAACGACTTATACTCCTGTTGTGGGAAAATCCCTTTTTAGTCTTTATTCATACCCATGGGCAGGTTTAGATCCTGAAACTGGTCAGGCGCGAGGTTACTTAGAAGGCCAACCTTCAACAGACTATTCCAGCATTTCTGCAGAGTTAGCATCTGATCCTGCGGCGAATCTAATCTATCACGGAAATGCTTTACCACCCTATTTTGGTGCGCTTCGTAACACATTCCAACTCCAAGGACTAGAGTTTTCTTTTAATATAACATATCGTTTCGGGTATTACTTTAGGCGAAATGGCTTAATGTATTCTACACTATATCGAAACTATTCTACTCATGGTGACTATTACAAAAGGTGGCAAAATCCTGGCGATGAATTAATAACAAATGTTCCAGCTATGATGTATCCGGCAAATAGTACCGCTGACAATTATTATCGTAGTTCTGAAATATTAGTAGCTAAAGGCGATCATATACGTTTGCAGGATGTCAGATTCGCATATACTTTTGGTTCAAATACGTTGCACAAACTTAAGATCAAAAATCTTCAAGTTTTTGGTCTGGTAAATAATGTAGGACTTTTATGGAAGGCTAATAAAGAGAATTTAGATCCTGATTTTCCAACTAATAAGCCCTTAAGAAATTTTTCTATTGGACTTAATTGTAATTTTTAAATGGTATCCCTATGAAAAAGCTAAGTTTTATTATCCTAACGAGTATTTTTTGTATTCTAATAGGAGGATGTTCGAAAGAGTGGTTAGAGAAAAAACAGGATGTTAAGCTCTTAGTACCGACAACTTTGAATGATTTGGATATGTTGTTAAATACAGGTTTTGACGATGATGGCAGAGGAGCTACGGAGAACTCTACAGATGAGGCAGAATATACATTAGATCAATTTAATGAATTAGATTACAGTTTTCAGCGCAGTTTGGCTACTTGGAGAGTCACTTTATTTGAACAAATTTCCCCTGATCAGAACGAATGGGACATTGCATATAAACAAATTCAAATTTGTAATGTAGTCCTTAAAACCCTTGAAAAAATAAACCGTACAAATGAGAATAGCAATCTATATGATCGCATTAAAGGAACGGCGCTTTATCAACGCAGTAGGCAATTTCTGAATTTGGCTATGACTTTTTGTAAATATTATGATCCAACTTCTGCAACAAAAGATTTGGGTATTGTATTGAAATTATCTAATGAAACCGATGAACCGATAAAAAGAGCATCGCTTGAAAAAACTTACCAGACAATTATTGAGGATTTAAAGTTAGCAAGTCTATTACTACCTACGCAAAAGCTTTCATATACTCATATCGCAAGAGGCGGTGCTTACGCATTGTTGGCCCGCGCGCTACTCTTTATGGATAAATATCAAGAAGCTGGAGCTGCCGCTGATTCAAGTTATAAATATCATTCTTTTATCGAAGACTACAATACCATAAATAGCACTCCCAGCCGCCCGTTAAATATTCAGAGTAAAGAAATGCATATTCCTGTAAACCCTAGTATGGCTGTTTCATATCCCACAACGGGAAGGATAAATGAGGAATTATATAATAGTTATGACCAAAATGATTTGCGAAAAATACTCTTTTTTAAAAAGGAAACGGATGGTAAATTTTCTTTTAGAGGTCATTATTTGCCTGCTCTTTTCTCAGGAACAAGTACTCCCGAAGTTTTACTTTTAAGCGCAGAATGTAGAGTCAGATTAGGTGATACTAATGGAGCAATGGGACGGTTAAATCAGCTCTTAGAAAAGCGATTTAGAACTGGAACATTTATGCCCTTTCAAATACAAAACAAAGACGAAGCTCTTGAAATTATCCTGAAAGAAAGAAGAAAAGAACTTTTAACAAGATGTCTCCGCTGGCAGGATTTAAAGAGATTAAACCGCGATCCTCGATATTCAAAAACACTTGAACGCAAGATAGGAACGCAAACATTTGTACTAGCTCCCAACGATCCTCGCTATGTGTTGCCGATACCGCAATATATTATTGATTATAATGGTATTGAACAAAATAAATATTAGGTATGAAAATTCAATTTTATATAATATTTCTTATTCTGAACCAGTTTGCTTTTGAAGTAACTGGCCAAAATTCAACGAAAATTACTGGATTTGTTCCTGAAGCAAAGGATTCTACATGGACTGTCGAGTTAGGCATTGAAAATCCTGACGTTATATACGAAAACAGATTCACGACTATTAAAACCAAAACTCAAAATGGTAAATTTTCATTTGATTTTGAAATCAATAAACCGAAAATGGTTACTCTGGAGATTAACGGACACCGGTTATTTTTTCCCGGAGTGTTTTGTGTTTTAATTGAACCTATGGACAGTCTCGATTTTTCTATAAAAAATATGAATAAGCTCGGACTGATGGATATTGGAGTGACAGGAAAAGGAAAAGAGAAAGTAGATTTTGTTAAGGCCATAATAGCCGCCACTTTTCCTATATACAAATCAGACCCTCGTAAACAGTCCGTTCAGTTTACATTTGAAACAACGGATAGAAAATTAAATGTAATTGATTCGGTTTATGATTTTTTTCCGTCTAACATTGACTCATTAGCAAAGGATATTATTCGAGCCTATGAGTATGATCTGATTTTAGACATACCATTGTTGACCGCAACAAAAAGTGATTCCTCACAATATTTTTTTAACAAATTTATAGTTGATAAAAAAAGAATGGATATTTTATTAAAAAAGGAGGTGCTAAATTATTATCCATACCATGTTTTGGCCAATAATATTTTATTATCGGCGTACAGAAACCCAGCAGCACAATTAGGACGTACTTTTATTCAGAATAAACCAATCGAATTTGCCCACTTAGTTGTAAAGCAACTTGGAAATAATGTTCCAGCTAAAGAATATTTATTAGCTGATTTGACTGTAAAGACATTAAAGGCAGAAAGGCTCAATGGTACTTCAAAAAACCTTTATAATTATTTCAAAAAGAATGTTTCAACTAATAGCATTTTTTATCAGGAAGTTGAAAATTTATACAAATATTTTTCTTCTAATCTAATGCCAGGTCAGCCTTTTTATAATTTTGAACTACCAGATAGAACAGGAAAAATACATTATTTGCAAGATTTTAAAGGCAAAGTTATTGTCATGGATTTTTGGTTTAACGGTTGCTCAGGTTGCCTACAGATGGCTAATATTATCGATTCATTGGAAAAAGTATTTTCTCCCGGTAAGGTTCAGATTATATCTATTAATGTAGATTCAAAAAAGCAATGGTTGGCAGGTATTGGAAAATATTCTAGTAACAAAAGTTTAAATTTATATACCAATGAGCAGAAAACTGAACATCCTTTGATTTCATATCTAAATTTTAATACTTATCCAAAATTAGTTGTTATTGATAAAAAAGGACAATTAGCGGAGACACCACCGGATCCTAGAAGTAATATGAACGATTTTATTGACTTCATAAATAAACTATAAAAAAAACGGTGGACAATGTCCACCATTTTTTAAGGTCTTTGCCCTCTCGTAATTAAACTAGGGTTGTGGGTTGGTTCTCCTGTTTCTAAATTGTACTCTTGCGAGCAAATAGGAGTAGTTTTTTTATCGCAGTCACTCGTACCCGAAACTTCTTCATTACTCATAGATCCATCAGGATTAGAATAAAATACTCCTGTTTCATCTTCGTTGACTGTGTTTGACGGAGCAAATGAAAATGCTGCGAAACTTCCGATTGCAATTGCTGCAACTCCTAATGTAATTCTAAGTGATTTCATGATGTTTGGTGCTTTTATAAATCAAAAAGCTAAACTTTAGTTTTTTGCCTACTCTGGGTTTCAGGTTTTCGGCTTCCCCTGTTTTGGTTATTAGTTTTAAATTTAGTACGTGGTCTGAACATGACTACTGTGTGGCGGACTTTTATACGAAAACATGATCAGACCAATGATATTTAGTGTCAGCACCACAAGATTAATCCACAGTTGATCATTCCAGTTCAACCCTCTAAAAAGCGAAATACATGAACATGGTATGCTTGGTGCAAACTTCAAGATATAGATGAGATATCCTGTATATAACAGCAGGACAGATAGCGAGGTAATAAGTCCTATTTTCCTCCAAGACTTCTTTAGCAGCAGTATCACAAGTGACAAATGCAGAAGCTGTAGAAAGTAAGGCAAAGCTGATCCCAAAGCCGATAATAGATATGCACCATTGATCTGCCTTCTGAAAGTGTCAAAATCAAGAACCTTACTGACAAACGTATATGCCCACATTAGTAGGAGTAAGAATATAATTGTTTCGGCTATCAAGTTTTTCGTTCGCATGGTTTGAGTATTTTGTGATTTAAGTTGAAAGGTCATTTCACACATAGTTTAAATCGAGCATTATTTCGAGGTTCTCCATTGGCCACCATGTCTTATCGGTGGGTCTTTGATCGTTTCATCAGTGTCGGCATCGTTGGAAACGACTCCTGCTTGAATTGTATCGCTATTTTTTGACATTTCTGTTTTTGAGTTGACAATATTCAGTTTTTCCAGTTCTAGCGGTTCCTCAATTTCGGATTCTCTACAGGAGTGTAAAATGACCGCTCCTGCGATGATTAATATTGTTGAGATAATAGTTTTCATTTTGTTAAAAATTTTAAGAATTATCCCGGCCGGTTATTTCGAATTCAAGAGCGAAGGTAGAGGGCATTGGAAGACGGAAAAACTGTTTACTGCGCACGTTGAACAATTTGAATGCGCAAATTGTTCAATTTGAGCATTGTTATTTATTTGTAAATCAATGTCTTATGATGGTTTTATGTTAGGTTGCAGATTTTCGTTTTTGATAAATCATGGTTTGGCGATTTTTACTAATTTTATATAAACTTGACCTATGAAATTCTCCTCTTTTCATATCATAATTGTTTTATGTTTGTTACACTGTGAATTTCTCTGCGCCCAGCAAGAGGAATACAGTAAGTATTATTACATAAGGAGAAATTATGAAGTGTTCTCAGAGAATGATTTCAGGGCACTTCCATTCATACGTCAGTACATTGCTGAAGCAAAAAAGGATAAGGATTACGATAAATTGTATCAGGGATATGCAGACGGTGTCGAATTTTCCGCTGATCGTACTGAAAAGCTAAAATTTGCAGACAGTACGATCATTGCCGCCAAATTATCCCGAAAACCAGGGTTAATAAGTTCTGCTTACCTTGAAAAGGGAGTTGTCTACTATTTCCATTTTAAAAAATACCAATTGGCATTGAACGAGTTTCTTATAGCAGTTCAGTATGCACCAAAAGATGCAGATCCCTATTATCAGAACAGGCTAAATTATCTGATCGGTGTTGTCAAAAGCTATATAGGCTACTACGATGATGCATTACCCATTTTTATAAAGACACGGAACCATTTTGCGTCAGAGCTGAAGAAACAGCAAGATCCTAATATTCTATACGATTCTCGGAGAGGTAACTATAATAGTCTTCATCAGATGGCTATTTGTTATCGAAATATGGGAAAATTTTCACTTGCCGATTCTATTGTTAGCATTGGACTTACAGAAATCGGATCTACCCGCGAACATAGACAGGAATCGGGATATTTTATAAAAGAAAAGGGAATTTCCGAGTTTCGGAAAAAGGAATTTTCAACTGCTATCGCCTCACTTATCGCTTCATCAGTAGCACTTTCAAAAATTAATGATTTTTCATGGTTAGCTGTAAACTATTCATATTTGGGGAAATCCTATCTTGAACTAGGTGATGAACCCCATGCTTTAAAAAACTTTGAAAAAGTCGATTCCATTTTTCAGAAGCATGGTTTCATTGTTCCAGAAGTTCGGGATACTTATGAACTTTTGATTGATCATTACAAAGCAAATAATGGCGTAGAGAAGCAATTATATTATACCAATCAGCTTTTAAAAGTAGATAGTGTCCTATTCAGAGATTTCAATTATCTGTCCCGAAAGATAAGCAAGGAGTATGATACACGTTTACTGAAAGAAGATAAAAAACGACTAGAAAAGAAATCCATAAAAGATAAAGTGGCCCAATGGGGTTTAGGTACAGTCGCAGTCACTTTTGCTGCTACCATGTTGTTTTATAAAAGAAGAGAAAAAAGAATCCGAAGGAAATATGACATTCTGGAGCAAAAGATCAAAGCTAGAGACAGCGCCAATATAGCTATTAAAATAGAAGAAAAGCAAGATGGCAATAAGCTTGAAATTGACCAAAAAGTTATAGAGGAAATACTGCATAAATTACAGGATTTTGAGGATAAGGGAGGATTTAGGGAGAATGGGATTACACAGCATAAATTGGCTGATAAATTTGATACTAATCATTTCTATCTGTCACAGATCGTGAACGAATACAAAGGCATGAATTTTACAAAATACCTCATAGATTTAAGGATCAAATATATAACTGATAAACTCTATAATGACCCGGAATACCGCAAATATAAGATCGAAACGCTTGCGGAAGAATGTGGTATGGGCTCAAGAAATCATTTTTCGAAACTTTTCAAAGAAATCAATGGAATAGGTCCTGCCGAATTTATCAAGAGACGCTTGCACGATATTAATATGGAGCAGAACCTCACCATTGAGACAGTAATTTAGTGAGTCCAATTTGAGTTTTTTATTCAGCCTGTCCTAATTCAGGAGATTACCTGACATCAGGCAGGAATAATTTACAATATATTATTATCTAAATCATCAATTATTATTTTGTAAATGTTGTCCTTTAAATTGTCTGTTAGATCCTTCCTGTCCAGTAGAAAATTTTGCTGTTCGTTATTAATCAACTTATTTTTTATGTTATCAATGCTATGTTCAACCATTGACTGTGTTACCTGAAACTGAAATGCCAAGCTTTTTGCTGTTACCGGACTTTCTTTCTTTGCCATTAATTGGGAAGTAATACTGAGGCTCAGCCAATCATCAAGTCGAAGGTTCTTAGAATTAGGCAAAGATTTTATTATTTTTTCATATTGGTTATTTTCAAGTTGAAAAGTTTCTAAAATCCTAATCTGTTCCGAATAGTCCCATACTACATCTTTATAAGACTTTTCAAGAGGTCTATATGATGTCCAGGCACTGTCACTATGTAGATTTGAAATAATTTCTTCACACATCTCATTTATAGTAATCTTGTCAGGGTGTTTAATGGAGTGCTCAATAAATGCTCTCATTCCTACATTAAACATGCAAGGTTCCTGTAATTCCATGTGAGGTATAGGATCTCCGAAATGATTTGCGGCCAGTAATCGTAGTGCTTGTAGGTCAGAAGCATTTTCCAAGGGTAATATCCTTTCTTCAATATTCCGCAGCATTATACGAAAAAGATGGTCATTTGTTTCTTCATTGCTAAGTAAATAGGCATAGCAAACCGCAATTGCTAAAATGGGATTTCGCCATTTTGAATGTGCAGTATTACTAATCAGAGACTGCGGAACATAATAGATCCCATTTTCCAGATTTCTTAAAATTGCGTCTAACTGAATTGTTTCCTGTTCTTGCAATCTATGATGGCTGTTCTGTCGAACAAGTTGAACCCTTGCTGTCGAAAAAATAGGTGTACGTTTGAAAGTGAGGTAGAATTGGGTTTGCCATTCTGGAAATACATACAATGGAATTTCTCTTGATTTAGAATTGCCTTTATATACAAGATAGTAGATACCGGGTTCCATTTTTGCGTGGAATGCCAACCAACCGTCACGTGTATCTTCTTTAACGTTTGTTTCATTATACAGGCGATAAATTACCTTTCTATCACTGTTCAATATTGAAAAGCGCCATCCCATAGACTGGGCTACATTTTCCTGCTTTCCTTTTATAATTTCATCGGGGTATCTAAAAAATAAAAACAACGATGCATCATTATCGCTAATTTCCATGTTATCCATAGTGGATCTTTGGCTCCACTGATTAACAGCATTTTGGTAATAATTTTTGGTACTTCGCAAGAAATCTGCCGGAATAGACGAAAAAGAGCCTTTATTTTCCCATGTTAATTGAAGATCTTCTTCCAATCTGATGAATTTCTGTTCAAATTTTTCATTGGAAAAGATCTGTAGCTGATAAAGCCCGCGGGGTAGATTTTTTGCTATCTCCTCATGTCGGCTAACTAACATTTCTCCTTTACCACTGAACAGTTTAAGCAAAACAAATTCGCTTAGCGGGCCTACAACAGAAAAGTTAAAATTAAACTCTTGTTGTTCATTCATTTCTTGTGTTCTAAATACCATAACTTAATGTTTTTATTGTCCCATCAATCCTTATTGGTTTTGCATCAGATTGTTCATTTTCATAGTAAATAGTATAAAGTCCTTTAGACAAAGGTATTATCCAAGGTTCATTTACATCTGAGATACCTTCTTTTAAAACATTAAGGTCTGAATCTTCCAGTATGGCCTTTTTACCACTGACAGTAAAAGTAATCTGCACATTGGTAATATTTACAGTCAGTCCATCTATTATTGTCGTGTCAGCATGATCACCCTGGATATTTGGGACCTGAACTTTTTTAGTTTGCGCAGCGATCTTTGGCAGATCTCTTTCGAGGTGATTTGCTAACGAAAGGGAAGTTATTTTGCCATCTTTTTCAGCTGCTCCCCTTAAGCCACGTAAAAGCGATTCCGTAAATATTCCCCTGATTCCATATTCTTGTAAACTTCCACTTTCTGACTGTATAAGCGCTTCATAAGCTTGATTAGTAAATTCGGAAGCTGAATAGACATATGATCTGCATGCTCCTGCCGTTGCAGCAGGCATAACATTGCCAAACGATGGTGGCGCACCATTCACGGCTACTTTCCGATTTCTGCAACAATCAAAGAAAAAGAATATTTCACTGAAAATTCCTGATTCGATCAAGGTGGTACGGTAATCACCTGATGAAAGGGCGTGGTTTCTAAAAAAGGTATCCCATTGAGGCAGAACAAGCGCTGTGTCATTCCAGGATAATCCAAGACCATGTCCGGAAAAGTAGAAATATAACCTTCTGCCTTTTCGCCTCTTGGTTCTGCTGTTGATTTTACCGAAACATTGATCAATGGTATACTGTATTGGTAATAGAGAATCTTTTTCTGAAAGTACAAGATAGCAGTTATCAGGTGGAACATACCCTCCCTTTTCGTCAACAACCCAATTATGAAATCTTTTGGCGTCCTTATCCGGCCCTTTTAACGTTGCTAATTCAGCATAGTGGTTAACACCAACTATTACTGCATAATCGTCTATATTTGCAGGCATTTTGTTATTGCTTTATTATATGGATAATACTATCCAATGTCGTTTCTTCATCATCGTCAAAGGCTCCATGTTTTCGTGCTCCAGATCGGAATCCGTCTAACGCGCTTTTATCCGTCACTGCATAAACAGTATGACCTTCTTTTTTTAGAAAATCTGATATTTGGATGGCATTATCATCATTATATGGGTGATTCCCTGTCGTATGTCTTTGGAGCCCTAAAATCAATGCATCGCTCTCATCTTCCAGTATCCCTGAAATTAGATATAGGAGGGACCTTGGGTACACAAAGTAAAACAGTCTATCCTTTTTCTCATATTCGTCGGACATAGTGAAACATCTGAATGAACTAAAGATCGAAGGGTTTTTAAGGATGGTATCTTTAAAAAGATCTGTACGACATGCTGGAGCCATGAAAATAACATTACGAAATTTTATGTCATAGCCTTTGGCCGATATCATTTTTATCAATTCACAGATGACGATAGAACCAGCAGAATGTCCCACTAAATCGATTGTTAATTTTTTGCCTGTTTCTTCTTGATACTCAGCAAGCTTTTTTATGAAATATAATCCTACAGGCCACTGAGTGTAATCTCCTTCAAAGTCGCTGTGCTTCCACATATCTGTGGCTTTCTTTTTCATATTTCCCCAAAGCCAATTCCCAAGTTCCGAAACATACAATTCACGCATGGTCTCTTCGGCAACTGTTGGATAAAAATCATGATTTCTTTTTTTTATATAACGCTTTATAACACGGATTGCAACTTTGGTTGCTCCTATGATCACTTCCATTGTGGTGATTAACCCTTTGGCATTTTCTTCTAAATTGTGCTTGTACTTAGGATCTAAGATATCTTCTTCAGCCTGACTTTTTTCAGTAGAAATAAGTTCCTGTAGTTCTGGGTCGCTTTCTATTTCAAGTTCGAGCTCTGCTTGTAATTCACTCTCTAAGATCAGGATCCCACTTTCATCCATTGCAGATTCAGCATCTAAAATTGTTGCTGATTTTGCGCCCGCATTAATCTGATAGCTTTCAAAAGGTGCTTCTTTTCTGAGTTCGGCTTCAATTTCTTCTTCTGAAAATTGAGCAAAACCTTTTGCACCGTCGAAAAGATCATCAGGTTCAATTCCTAATTTTGGACCTGTGACCTTTAAAACTTTTATTAAAATTTTCCTGAAAAAATCAGAATTAGAAATGGTCGTTAGATTATCTGTAATTGTCTTCATCCAGCCTGTCTCCCAGACAAAGCAGAATGCATGGGAATCAGAACCGGAGCTGCTATATCTTACAATTCTTTCAGCGGTTTTCAATCCTTCGTCCGCGGGAACCAATCCACCGTGAAAGTATAACAGTAACTTAGATTTATTATTTTCCTTTAAGAACTTGAACAATGAATCAACCTCCTCTGGAGTTGAATTGTACAGGGGATTATTGTTAGGATAGAATGTACCATGTTTTCCAACATGGACGTAATTGATCCTGTTTAATAGGCTATTTTGCATTATAAATGGCTTGTTAGTTTCTAGCTACAATATAATAAATTTTTGAATACTAATATGCAGGATAAATATTGTTTTGCATTTCAGTTAAAAAAAATATTTGTTTGCTGGATCAATCGGGATTTTCTAATTTTTGCTATAAGCTCATTTCGTATATTTAACTTATGATTGGTGAATTAATTAATGTAAAATGGACAGACCGAGTTGTAAAAGAACACGTGCGAGGTCCTGTGGAACTGCTGGAATTCAGTGGCACGAATGAACAAGGCGATACTTTTAAAGTTTATGTTTACAAAGTTGAAAAAATAGAAAAGGGTAATAAGAAAGCACTGTAAAACTCTGATTAGTAGAATTACGACAATTTTTATAATAATGTCGAATTCATTTTGCCGTGAAGTTGTAAGGTATTATATTGCAAAACCAAAATCATTAAAATGCTTATGAAAAAGAATGAATACAACCAAACAATAGTTCGCGTATCTTAATACTTAAAGAGTAATTTCGACCCACGGAATTTCTTTTGGTACCATTATCAGATCTCTACTACGATAGCGTTGTGAAAGTACTACCTGCTTATTAATTTGTAGTCCTGGTAATTGAATTCACCGTTCGGTGATAAACCTTTTTAAATAACACAACCGAAAAAAATTATGTTATCATGTTTCAACAAGAAGATAATCTTTCCAGTAAGGGAATAGATTCATCCAAGAAAAACGTTTTGGATTCGTTAAGTGACGTCAATTTAGATGACGTTACTAATATTCCGGGTCCACAAAAAGAGTATCTTAAACAAGCAAAAAATATAACCGACACGGGGCGGCAGTTTCTGAATCAGCCGTTATTACCAAATGACCCCACCACTCTCAAGGAAAAAGTTTGGTCAAACCAGCCTACTTCCAAAATATTTAATGCAGCAGGGATTCCTGAAAATGCAATTGCAGGGATCAATAGGGTAGTTAAGCTCGATATTTTTGTCGATGGAAAAGAAATCAAATATTTCAAGCACTTTAAACTTACCCAAAGCGCTGTGAAGCACCATGAATTTGAGCTTACACTTGCTCATGATACCTTAGGAGCGGCGGAAAATCACAATCTGGAAGAGGCGCAAAATTTTCTGGGAAAAAGAATAACCATTGTCTTTAAATATAAAGATGTCGATAATAGCCCTGAGAGAAATTTTGTAGGAGTTATTACAGAAGTAGGTTTTAGTCAGGAAAAAGGAAGTCTGGGAAATCTTGTCATGACAGGCTATAGCCCCACAATATTATTGGATGCAGCACCGCATATTCAGAGTTTCGGCGGATCAAAACCTATCAGCCTAAATAGTATAGCAAGTGAAGTCATCAAAGAAGGCTTAGGTGCAGACAAATTTGATTTCAGGGTTGATTCCCGCTATGGAAATGTACCTTATAGTTGTCAGTATGAGGAGACACATTATAACTATCTGGCTAGAATGGCAGAAGCTTATGGTGAACAATTTTTCTATGATGGTGAAGTCCTTCATTTTGGACAGTTACCGCCGCAGGAGAAACCCGTTGTACTTACTTATGGCAGCAATCTGACTGATGTGAAAATCAAAATGAAGGCGCAGCATGTAAATCCAACATTCTATGGTTATAACAGTAGTAAAGATGAAAAGTTCGCTGGTGGAAAAAGTAAAATTGACCATAAATCAGATATTGCCAAAAGAGCATATGAGATTTCTGAACGGACTTTTCAAACACCATCTTTACGTGTTGCCCCTATAAAAGCAGTAACCTTTATGGATATTGATGCATCGCAGAAAGGTACTGCCGGGAGTAAAGCGTCAGAAGTTTTTGTCACCTCAGGAAATACGACAGTTCCGTTTCTTCATCCTGGCTGTATAGCGGATATCGAGATGAGAAAAGCCGATAGTAGCGAAACCTCATACTTTACAAAACTGATGCTTATTGAAGTGACGCACGAAGTTGACGCTCGAGGGTATTATGATGGTTCATTTCAAGCGATTGCATCCGATACAGGATTCATCCCAAGGCCGGAGTTTGTAGTTCCAAATGCGGAACCGCAGTTTGCGAAAGTAATGTCAAATACAGATCCACTCAATCAAGGGCGCGTACAGGTGCAACTGGACTGGCAACGTGGAAAGGATTCTACTGAATTTATCCGTGTAATGTCTCCCGATGCGGGTAGTAGCGATAAGGTCAGCAAAAATCGTGGATTTATGTCTGTACCAGAAGTGGGGGATCAGGTTATTGTAAATTTTGTGCACCTGCATCCCGATCGGCCCTTTGTTATGGGAGGCATGTTTCATGGAAAAGTTGGCGCTGGTGGTGGTGAAGGGAATAATGTAATGAGTTTCAGTGGTAGGAGCGGAGCAGAATTGAAATTTCATAATGGTGCAGGTTCCATGAACCTACAGGATCAGGGTGGAGCAAACATGCATTTCGACGGAGCGGGAAATGCCACAACAAATGCCAAAATAGCCCACAGCGTAAATGCTGGCAGCAATAGTTCCATTAATGTCGGCGGTAAAAAAAATGCCCCGCCACAATCTCTCTTAAATATGGACGCAGCAGGTAATATTACGCTTGACGGCAAGACAAGTATAACCTTTCAGGTTGGCGGAAATAAAATTGTCATCGACAAAAAGGGGATTACCGGAACAGTTACCAATGGAAACATCAGTTTCGATGCGACTGCTGGAACATTTACTATTCATAGTAATGGCAACATGGATATCAAGACCGATGCTGACTTAGCTGTTGACAGCAAATCTTCCAAGATCAATTCTAGTGGGCCGACCAATATTACGGGGGCAGATGTAGAAATTAATAAAGGATAATTATGGAGTTCGATATTCAGGATATTGGGAAAACAAGAAAGTATGCTTTCCTCAGGGAAGAGCGTTATCAATTTCAGGGTTTGCGCAATGAAAATCATTTGGAAATTGGTCTCGAGGTAAAGTTATTGTCCGTCAGCGAAGGAGTTCCCACTTTTAAAATAAATATAATCCGATATAAACAGAGTAATGCTACTGGCTTGTACAGTTGGGTGGGGGATATTCATGAGATAAGGAATGAACTGATTTTTACCCTAAATGAAAAAGGGCAATTAGGTACAATCTTAAATATGGAAGATATACGTATGAAGTGGGAAAAAATTAAACCGGAGCTTATAAAAGAACATAAGAAAGATCCGCACAAAGATATTTTTATCACAGGTATTAATGAACTTTTGGAAAACGCAGACAACTTATCGGATGCTTTGCGATTTGCACAGCCTTATCTGCTTCTATTTCCTGGTATTCATGCAAATCAGTTAAAAAAAGACGAAGAGACAACTGGATATCGTGAACTTCCCAATTTTTTGGCGGCAAAAATGGTTCCTATTAATACTGTGGAGACACTTACAGAATTAGAAGATGGTAAAATCCAAATCGAAGTTCAGGGGACAATTGACGATGAAAAGTTTGAACAGGAGAAAGTTACAGCCATGATCAGGATTCTGAAAAATAGGCCACGTGTCCCTACACAGCTACAGTTAGGTTACATCGAAAGATACCGTTTGGATGAATGGCCTTGGTCTGAACAGAGTATGTGCATGAGTATAGCGGAAATTCCTGGTACGCTGTATCGTGAAGAAAGAAATATTTTAAAAGCAATATGATTTTTAAGATAGAGGATCTTGTCTTTCAAAATGACCGATACTTTATACTACTGAGCAGTAAGGATGCCGATAAACTAGCAGAACTAAACTGTCTAGATATCTATGCTGATGACGTAAAGATTAAACGTTTATCAGGTTGTCTGGTATCGGAAATATTAAAGATTCCTGATTTCACGGTCTTGGAGTCGAAAGAAAACCTAAGTGAATTGGAGCGGATTTTTAGAAAGACCAAATTGGTAGAAATCTGCACCTGCGTTAAGAACGTTAATTATAAATAAGTGGATCATGGCAAAAAAGTATGTGCCCGAGGGTGCTTTTCTCGCCTGCGATAAAGGAACGAGCCCATCGACATTACGGGTTAGCTTTAACAAAAATACGACTATATATGCGGTGCCAATGGCAACCGAAGCAGATAAGTTACCTTTCTTTCACCTTAAACCAATGGGACTCTGTACCTGTCCTGCAAAATGGGCTACGGGGGTAACCTGTTTACCTACTACCTTGCAATGGGATAATCCGAAGGATGGTGTAAAAATTAATGGAAACAGGATGCTTCTAGAAGATTCTACCTGCAATTGTATTTTTGGAGGTAAGATCAGTATATTTTTTGATAGGGCTTCCGCCGTTGCTTATGGTATAGGACAAGGAAAGATGCCCAGCGATTACATCAAAGAAGGATTTGACTGGCTTGAACAAAAAACAAAAGAAAATCGAGCTGAAAGGGATAAGATGATTCCTGACTGGATGAAACCTATTGCAGGGGCTAAGGATTGGTTTGATGATCTTGGAACGGGATTAGTTGAAGGGGCGGTGAATGGAGTAGTCGGGCTTGGGGAAGTTATCTATCAGGTTGGGCAAGACCCGGTAGGTACTGCCGAAGCTTTAGGAGGAATGGTGAAAGAGGGGTATGAGGCGACCACTAAAGGACTTAATGAGGCATACAAATGGAGTACGACACCGGGGAATCTAGAAAAAGCAGCAAATTCAACATGGGATTGGGCTTCCAAGGAAGAGAATTGGGACAAGCTTGGAAATGATATTGTCAAGGGGGCTCAGGAAACGGGCGAATGGATCGCTAAAAATCCTCGGAAGATCGGTACTACAGTTGGAGAATTTATACCAGATGCTGTTGCAGCTGTGTACACTGCTGGCGGCTCAGTGGCAGCTACCGCAGGTAAGACAGCTTTAAAAGAAGGTGCAGAAGTCGTTGTTGAAAAGACTGTAAAGGAAGTTGCCGAGGCTGGAGCTGAAAAAGCGGGTAAAGAAGCATTGGAAGCAGGAACTAAAAGAGGAATCGCAGAGACCTTGGAGCAGTTAGCTAAAAAAGAGAGTGATGATATAGCTGCTGTTGTTACTAAAGATATTGATGAATTGGCCGCAGAAGCGATTAAAAAGGGGGGAAGAAGACCGAAATTGCCGGAATTTCCTGTTAAGAATGCCGATGGAAGTTTATCCGAGTATGGTAAATGGTATTATGAGAGGCCATCTGGATTCAGAGATGGGGTGCGAGATAACACATGGAATAAGGCTCAAAATGAAAGTATTGATGGTGTAGTAAGAGATCCTGTAACGGGTGAACCTTTAAATCCAAATGAACCTTGGGATATGGGCCACGATTATGGATATGAGTTCAGAAAGCATCAACAAAGTGCGGCAGAAAGAGGAATTAGCAGAGATGAGTATATAACTGAACATAATAATTTTGAGCATTATAGACCGGAGCACCCGTCATCCAATCGAGGGCACCAAGGTGAAGCTCCAGATGATATTTATTATGGGTATTAAAATTATTGTATATTTGAATAAAGCAAAATTATGAACATCAATATAAACAACATATATATCTTTATTGAACAAAAGAAAAATAATGATGTCAAGTCCTTTTTAGAGAGTAATGGACTTGAAATTAAGGATGAATTTGGAAGAACAAGTCTTTTAAATGCGGCATTTTACAACAATATTGAATTACTACAATGGTTAATAGAAAATGGCGCAGAAATCAATGCAAAGGATAATAATGGATATACAGCCTTACATTTTGCTATTCAGGAGGCACATGATGATAGTGTGAACTTGCTACTGAACCATTCCGCAGATGTCGACGCAAAAGATATTAATGGGAATACACCATCATGGGTTTGTGTAATGCATTGGAAAGGGGGAAAAAACTTTAACAATTTAAAAAAAATGTATGAACATAATGCTGATTTTAGTATTGTAAACAATGCGGGTAGGAGTGCTAAAGATATTATACCTGAAAAAATAATGAATGATCTAAAAACAAAATAATTTTTCGAGTATTTATGTATTTTGCAATTATTGAAATGTTAAATCATTTATTCAAACAGGTGTATAGCAGAAATATTCAGTAATTAAATGAAACCAACAGAAAGACAAAAGGAATTATATAAAAAGCTTTCCCCAATAATAGGTACAGAACCAAAAGTCATTAAATATGGAGATGATACAGGTGAACATGCCATTTTCATTATGGAGTGTCCCGATCCTTTAGATAAAAATGTTATTTTTTATGCTACAATTGGATTGTCTGACTATTCTGTAGCGGATAAAAAGTACGAATTAATGATTTCAGGATATTCGGCGCAAGATAAAGTGGGGAATATTTTGAGCACAAGTGCTTTTTTTTGCATTAAAGATCAATGGAAGGTTTCTGAAAGGGTGGTTTTTGAAAAACTCGTTGAAATGTATTACCCCGCTTCTGAAATGAAACATATTTATTTTACTACACCGTATTTGTGGGAGGATAAACTTGAAGATTTTATGGTACAAAATGAAGAAGTCCATTTTCTTCTTGCTATACCGATATCAGAACCTGAGTTTGAATTATTTAAGCAAAAAGGTTCTGATGCTTTAGAAACATTGTTAGAAGAAAATGAAATTGATATTTCTGACATTAACAGAAAATCGATTTTATAATAAAATTAATGTCTAAAATAAACATAAGAGTTTATTTTTTGGAAGGCTGGATAAATATAAATTATAGCATTAAATGAACTTTAAAAAGCACCCGTCGGTGCTTTTTTTGTTTATAAACTTTTTAAATAATCCTTTTTATAATTAGATTTTCTTTTAAAATCATGGTAAATTTTGGGTGGTGTATGTTAACAGAATTAGCAAAAAAATATAAATTGATAAACAGAATTTAGTTGTTAGAAGAAAACAAACCAAAATAATGAACAAGCCGCAAGCGGTTTTTAAAATGGAATGGCTCAGCGGGTGCTATTTTTAAAACTGGTTGCACCGCTTTTCTGCCAAAATTCGGTTCCGACCATAGGAGGAGCCGAATTTTGGCGCCGGCAGTTTTTCAACTGCCAACGCAAATCGGTTGTGTTCTGAAATTCTTTAGATTTAAAAAGAAGCCTCTATTTTCTGTCATTCCCGTTTTAAACATATTCCAAAGGAGGGAAGCTCCCATTTGCGCAATGGTACTGTTGATAAAAAGGTCTTGTTTTAAAAGAGCTTCAGCCAGAGAGCAACTTGGTGTGTTATCCTCTTTTTCAGAACTGAGCATTGCATCACCGTATTCCGCAATAATGGAGGGAAGCGAATCAAAGGTTTTAAACTTCTTTGATGTGGGCTGCTCTATTTTTCCGATGGTTGACAGTATTGCCTGACCTGTGTATTTGGTGTTCCCAAGGTCTAACCAATACCTTCCTTTATCCCTGTGGTTTGCGTATTTGCTGTTTAGTTCCTGTAATATTTCTGCAATCGTAAATCTTGAACCCACGGTATCAACACAGGATACATAAATTGATGCACCTGCATGGAGGGGTATTTCTCCTTCTTCACCCCGTTGGAATTTTTCTGTTATGGCTTTCCAGTTTGTACCCGACCAACGGTTCAGCCTATTGATAATTGCCTGAGATTTGAAAAGTCCCTTTTCTGATTCTGCAAATCTTTGGCGACCTACGTTTGCGGAGGTTATCATATCGTCATCCCAAAGATATACCTCCAATCCTGGGTGGTTAAGTTCCAATAAACTGTGGTTGATTTCCATCAGCGCAGTCATAAATTTTGAACCTGTTCCACCTGCACCGATTACGTTGACACGGATGGGGTTTGTTGGACTTAGCAGGTAATTGTCCAAAAAATGGACATTGGTTTTTGGCGTTCTCATCGTAATATATCTTTAAGTTTTTGATTGCTTTTGATAAGTCTATCAGTTGGGAACATGGTATCAGTTCCGATTAGGCTTTCCCATACCAGTACACAGTTTCCGTCAACAGGATTATGGTCAGCCATCATGTGGGAGAAATAGCTATTAAAAAAATAGTTTTCCCACAAGGTCATCAGCTCTTTTATAGAACCTGTTTCGGTTGCTTTTATGTCCACCGTTCCCATACAGACTTCACCACTTTCATATACATTGAAAAAAGGAGCATAATGCAGGGCGGTGTTTGCTGTTGGTTTTCTATTGATGGTTAATGCATAAATATGGAGTGATTCTCGGTCTGCCATCCAAACCAAAGGCGGAGTTTGTGCCGTTCCTGACTTTATTCCAAGTCCCTCAGAAAATAAAAGTTCTCTTTTTTGAGCTTTGCTATACCAGATTATGGTTGCTGATTTTGCGTCAAATGACAATAGGTTATTGGGTAAAATGCCATCTGATTTTAACTGATTGAGACTGTCTTCATCAATTTTTAGCGCTGTCGCCAATCTTTTTGCTTCACCTATCGTAAGGGGGTGGGGATTAACGGGCGCTCCATTACTGTCCATATCAAAGTGTTCGACATAAGTATCATTTAAGCCACCATTGCTTTGATAAAAGACCAATGCGCTTGAGGGGTAAAAATAGGTTTTAAAGCTGTTTGTAATATCTTCCATGATTTCTAAATTTTAGTATTGATGTTCCTGCCATATTTGAATAAGGCTATCAATGGCATTAAAAACCTTGCTTTCAAAATCAAAATTGTTTTCTTTTATTCTCCTGTTATCGTAGGGGATAAAGCGTGTTGGTTCGTCGATTTCGAAGTATTCCTGTAAATCGTCGTTAACGGACTGGCAGAGCGATTCAAATAAACTACCCTTAATCGAAGCGCAAAAAGAAACATAGTTATCCAATGAAACCGCACGCTCATCAATATCTATTCTTTCCCTGAAACGCAAAGGATAGAATTTTCTATCGATTTGAACTTTAGGATAGGCGCAAAAAATCTTATAAAAAGACTTGGCAACCGTCATGCATTTTTTATCAAAATCGGTTTTTGCGACAAATGTTTTTAAGCGGTTTGTGTAACTGTGCAGGTTTATCGGGTCACTGATTATTTTTTTGATAAAATCACCGATGCGTTTAGCATCATTAAAGTCGGCTATAAACTCTTCCTCCGCACTGTCATCATACATCCAATTTTCAAGCATTTCATACATAGAGTACAAATAGCAATCATCAGTTCTGTAATAGGGTACACCGAGAATCTGATAGATGTAGGTATATACAGAAAGTAAAAGCTGACTAGCTTGTTCAGTTGCCGAATTGTGCAGTATGTTATAAAGTGGAATTACAGGGATATAGTATAAAGTCATTCCTGTATCGTATCTGTCTTCCTTTGCAAAGTAAGTGCTATTATTATGATGTATCAATCGGACTTCTTTCCAATCCGTCTCCGCTTTTTTAAGCTGTTTTTTAAGGTCTGCCATTGATTCAGCAATGTTATACGGAAAAGGGATATTTCCACAATCCTGTAAAGAAAGATTAAATTTTTTAGCGATTAGAGACAGGGATTTTTTAAAATCCCTGTCCATTTTTAATCTATCGCAGTCCTGTATAGTTTCGTGTTCCTGCAATCTGGGAGAAAAGCGCATTCCTAAAAAGGCATTGGCAACATCGCAGGCGGTACGGACTTCTGTTTGTCCTTTTGTATTTCCCCTGCATCCTTTGGTTTTCTCATCCACCGTCCGAACTGCTCCAATTGTCTGTGCAGTTGAGCTTGGTTTTCTTTTCTTGGTAGCTTTACCGTTTCGGGATACTGTGTTTGCATAATTCATGTGTTTAATTTTTTAGTTAACCTTTAGTTCCGATGACGGTCTCAAAACGATAGAGAATCGTATCATTCGCAATCGTTGGACGTGAAATTTTCGCTGTGGTGAGTGCAGGATAGTTATTTGAATAAAAATTCAGGACTGCCTGTACGCTCCATTTTGGCTCAGGGTCGTCAAGCCTGATTTCCTGTTCTTTCTCTTTGAGTACAAATACTCTTGGAAGTTCTGTTGCTACTAACATACTATTGATTTTAAGGGTTATTCTCGTGAGTTATTTCGACTGTTTCTTTTCCTGTATCTGAAAATAGGCTAGGGGCAAACTGTCTTTCATAGATTTCCTGTTTGTTTTTGATAACTTCGGAATGTTCAGGATAATCCCCGACTTTAGGGAGTGCAGTCCAAGCATCTTTGTATTTTCCCTCCTTTTCAAAGGCATCCGCTTTTAGCATGGCTTCATTATATTTCTTGTTTCTGTTGTCTATGTCCTTTTGTTCCTTATTGGAGTTTTGTTTTTCCATCGCAGAATTAGCCTGAGCAAGTTCTACCTGTTTCATAAAATGTTCCATATTGGAGAGCAGACCAGAAGCTGTCTGAACAGGTTTTTTGATGTGAGAAAAAAATCCCTCGTCAAGTTCTTCGGGCGTACCTTTCAGGTTAAAGGGAGGAATCAGGTTTTTAGCCTTGTCCCCACAACTGTCATTTTCGATCAATATCGAAACGATAATTATATTTTCTGTTGCCTTGGTAATTGTTAGCATCAATTTGCTGTTCATTTCCATTTTAGCAATCTGTCTGAAAAAATTAGTTGCTTCCATAATAATTCATTTTTTTGTCGCTTACACGGTCGGTGATGTATGATTCGGAAAGACCGATTTCCCTTAATTGTGCTTCATATTCTGCCATTACCTTATTAAATTCTGCTGTTCCTTCATCGCCCGCAAGGTGAAGTCTGTGCGCTGTTCCTTCTTTGAGTGCCTTAGTGACGGTTCTGTGCAGTTCTTTGATATGTCTTCGTTGGTCAGAAAGTTTGCGTATTTCCTGTGCAAATAGCTGATAGCGTGAAAGGATGTCCAAGAAAATGAATGCTTCCACGACATTTTGATTTTTATAGTTTTCGACAAACCTGTTGTATAACCAATCTGCGAACTTGTATTTTGCCAAAGTATCCATTGTTATCTTTTAATAATGTTCTGCTTAATATTTTTATCGTAGTTCATTCGGTAGCCATTATCGTGAATGACCTTTTCAAGCCCGTTTCTGACGGACTGTAGATGCTTCCAATCTTCGGATGATATATCGAGGATATACAGCTGTCCGAATTTCATTACCATTTCAGCGATAATGGTGAGCGCCTGAAACGTTGTTTCAATTTCCTTTTTCATGGTTTCCATTATTTAAGGTTTCTAAGTAGCTTGTATAGCGTTCTGTTATATCCTTGCCTTTTTTAAATCGCTCTGTACGGTAGTTATAAATTTCCTCGAACAGGGTAACTGTTTTGGTTTTGAGGTTGATGTAATAGCGGTAAGACGCATTTGCCCGTCTCTCGTCCATTGTGCAGTGCTTTTTGATTAAAGAAAGTTCTCTTTTACTATTGCTTAATGCGAGTAAGGGGGTTAGAATTTCCTCTACGATATAACCTTGTTCGGGGGCACTCGTGCTGTCGGCAACACATATAATTTCTTCGCCGTTGCTTAATGTGATATGAAGATTTGAACGTGTCATAATCATTAATTTTGATGAGTTAATATTTCCTGAATCAATTTCAGGTCGAACTCAGATGTCCTGAGACGTATGTCTTCGAATGCCTGATAGCGAGCCATTCCATTAGAATGGACGAGTAATACATCGCTCTTTACAAATCCATTTTCATTGCATAACCGTTCTATTTCCTGCGTATCTGCTTCTACAAAAGTGAGTTCATTTTCACCGAACCACTGTTCATAAAAAGGCATATGCGTAGACTCATGAACGAGAAACCGAACAGTATGTTCTTTTTTTGCGATATAGCCCATAATAGGGTTGATACCAAGCATTTCCACAAGTTCTATTGTTTCTTTCGTTCTATTGAGCCAGTCTTTGGTGAGGTTGACGATAGCAATTTCAAAATTGTTGCGTCCTATCTCACTGTAGACCTTTAGAAACATAAACTCCGTTATTTTTGCTGTTGGTTTCATGGCTCGGATTTTAGGTCTAACGTTACGAGTAAATTGTCTCCAAATAGCAAGTAAATCGCATATTTTAGCTTTTTAGAACACTGTGGTTCTGCTGTAAATTTGATAAGGGCATTGATACTGAACAGCGCATCGTAACCGTCAAAAAGTTGGTCCCTGAATGTTTTTTTATTTCTGTACAGTCTTGTACCATTCTTTTTGTATCTACGCTCAAAAAAGGCTATTAAATTGTACCATAGTTCGGCAGTAATATGCTCTGCTGTCCAATCCTTTAAAATCTGCTCCTTGTTATCTTGGCAGAAATATGCTTCTTTCTTGATGAAATCCGTCAGATTTTTAAGTTCATCGGGAAAAAGGTTGGCAAGTAGATAGGCTCTATCTAGGTTATCCATTTGATTTAGTGTTTTCATTTGTACATCTTTTAGGATTAATTTTAGGTGGCAGACTTTTACAGGACTGCCACCTTTAAAAGTTTTATTAATTCAGTTCAAACACATCTGCACCAATTTTCTCAAATGAGGTGCATAGTTCAAATGCCTTTTGGGTTTTGAGCTGTGCAGTACCGCCCAGAACGATGCTCTGTAGTTTTGCTTCGGGGTTTTTGTAGTTTCGGACGTTTTGAAAGTACCCCGTCACGGCATTATAAGCGCCGAACAATGTCCCTTTTGTGGTTTCCATCAATTGGGTATCGTTAATCATGGCGTATGCGAATGCATCATCTACCGTGTTTTTGAACATCGTTGACAATTCATCATCTGCCCCTTTTTTCAGCAGGTCAAATGTTTCCTTGTTCGGACATAGGGCGAGCTGAATCAGCTTGCGGATTTCGCTGTCCTTTACTTTGACCTTTGCCCAACTGTTGAAAATGCCGTCCATCTGCATGGTCAGGGTGTTTGCCAATCCCATCACTTTGTGGGCATCGTTCAGGCGCTGTTTTGCTCCTGCGGTATGTTTGATGCGTACTACGTTGCTCATGTTGCGGAGTGAAGCGTTCAGGGTGTTCTGACAGACGATTCGGATAGGGGTGAAGGCTGCCGTGATGCTTCCGCTCCCGTCATGGGAGGTCGTCAGGAAGATATATTTTTCAATCACATCATCGGAATTGCCGATTCGGATGTAGTTAGGGAGCTTGGCGGTTATAAAAATACGTTCTCCCTGCCCCAATGCCCCTGCGGTTTCGTAGAGGATGCCACTTTCACCGCCTACGATAGAATCGAAAAAGGTAAAGGCATCTTTATTCTGTACGATATGGTAGTCTTTGCCCACAACACCGAGTACGGTATTGTTATCCGTGCGGATGTTGGCAAAATAATTGGGAACTTCGATTTCCGTGTCCTGAATGACGATACCGTCTGCAATCTGAACGATGCCCGAACCTTTTGTAAATAGTGGGCTTTTTTCTACTTCGTAGTCCAGACCTGCGTGCCGGATTGCCTCGGCACTTGTCGGGTAGTCCTGAACAATCTGTCCTAGTCCGTGCCAAGCCTTTTCCTTTACTGAGAAAAATGAATATCTGCCTGTTCTGTTGTTGTAATTTAGATTATGTGCCATGATTTCTGATTTTAAGGTGTTTTTGTTTATTGATGAATCTCTGAGATTGAATCGGACGGTTAGAAAGGTAAATCGTCTTCATCCGAACCTGACACTATAGCAGTGTTTGCGTTCTGTTTTTCTGCACTGGTTTGTGTGCTTTGTCCGTTTTCCTAAAGGCTTGATAGCTGAGGTATGGAAATTGAGCCCTGCTTTTGCTGTTCCGTCACTTGAAAGCCATGCCCTTGCGCTGATTCTGCCCGATAGTTCAACCAATAGCCCTTTGACAAGGAATGTCACGGCTTTAGGAGTAAGCCAATAGGAGCAGTCCACAAATTCGGTCTGTTCAATGCGCTGTCCTGCTTTGTTTTTGTAGCTGTCGTTCACTGCGATGGAGAAGTTGACAACTTCTTTTCCGTTTGGTGTTTTGCTGACTTCTGCATTTTTTGTCAGCCTTCCGATGATGTTCATAATCGTCTGTTTTTAAGTTATACAATCCTGTTACGATTCCCTCTTTTCCTGTCTTGCTGAGGCTCGGCCCCAAATCATTTTTTTCAAAAGAAAAAACAGGAAAAAAAAGAAAGTCAATGTATACGCCGGTCAAATGGTGCAGAGTCAAGAGAAATCATGATTTAATGGGGGGGACCCTCTGGGGCGTAGACCGTTCATTCGTTATTTCTCTTGCAGGGTGGTGTCGGTGGCTGGCCGACGTATTTTTACTTCCCTTTTTCGACTGTTCTTTTGATAAAAACTGATTAAAAAGATCTTTAATTCTTAAAAACATACAGATATGAGAAAACATCTTAACGAGCAGAAATCCATAGATGTGAGAGAATTACAGATTAGATAGGGGATTGGAGAATGGAATTGGATAAGAGCAATGGCTTCTATTTTCCAATCTTCTATCATTGGAATGCAGAAAGCTCTTTTACAGCAAGGGTTAGTGCTTGGTGGTAAATGTGCTTTTGCTGTTGAAGGGAGAAAGCATAGAGCATTAAGAAAAATGAAAATTTGAAGATATCTTTTTGCGTGAGTGATAGAAGCGGCATCCTTTTGTATGGCAAAAGATATAGTGTATAGCACGACCGATCGCTAAATAGGCTCCTGTAACTAGAGCGATAGGGCACGCTATTTTGGAAGCTTCCCAGTTATCTTATTCTATCAGAAAAGAGTCAGGGTAGCTGTGGTGCAATTTGATAAACTGATAATAGTGTCTAATACCGGTATTGAGAATAGCCTTATAAGCTCCATAATTGGTCTGTAGGATGTCCTGAAAAGAAATATTGGAAGATGATAATCTATATAAATCTAGCACTATTACTGATATGGGAATATACAAGACAGATCAAACAGCCATCTATAAAAAAAGGATACAAATTTTCTATGTGAAAAGAAAAATGTAGGAAGATCTGTTGTAGGAAATAGTAAATTCCGTTTAGAAACTGAACATGTTTTGTATCTTAAATTTTTAAAAAACACGAAAGTAGTAACAAGGTAATTAAAAGTTTTCATAACTTTAATATGTCTAGAAATCAGTAAAAGGCAGTCATCAGAGGACGGTTTAAAATTTTTGCTGTCGTCTTAAAAGCTACTATTTCTATACCGGATACGCTGAAAACCGCAAAAGATTAAGCAGCCATAGACAAATAGCCATTTAATGAAACTTCTTATTAGATTTTCAGGAGCAGTAATTTTGCTGTTATTTGCGAATGCTTGTGGAATATTTTTAGATAAGAATTTGGCAAAACGCTAAACCAATCATTCTAAATTCCTATTAATTTGCTGTTTTTAAAAAGATATTCCCTCTTCATCAAGGAAATGATGAAAACAGTTCATAATAAAAATAAATACATGATTAAAGTAGAGACTTTTCCCGCCAATAATGGTGATTGTTTTTTAGTTCATACTCCAGACGGAGTTATACTGATCGATTGTGGATATGTAAATACCTATAAAGACCATCTTAAACCCGTTCTGGAAAAATTGCATGCAGAAGATAAAAAAATTTTAAGATTCATCATTACTCATATTGATGAGGACCACATCCAGGGGGCTTTAACTTTCCTTTCCGACAACGGTGATGCAAAATCACCTAAGGTAATCAGAATTGATCAAATATGGCATAATAGTTATCGGCACTTACAGGTCGATAAGCTAGAAGGAACAATTCAGGAAGATGCTATGGCTTTACTGACATCCACAATAAAGGAAATTGAACATAAAGTAGAAAAGCAGGTAAGTGGACGGCAAGGGAGTTCACTCGCGGGATTGATTTTGAAGAACAACTACAATTGGAATACTGATTTTAGAGAGGCAGCTTGTTCAATTGATTATTTTAGTGAAATTACGGTAAATGAACAAATCAAATTTGAGCTGCTCTCTCCAACTGTCAAAGCTTTAGAAAAGTTGGAAAGACATTGGAGAAAAGAACTTATAAAGCTCGGTTTTCGTGAACAAATCACTAAAGAGGAAATATTTGATGATGCATTTGAATTTATGCTGAAACTTAATAAAGAAGAGCCTAATGAAAATTCTTCGCAGCCTGCTTCTTCCGGCGAGATCGATATTGAGGCATTGAAAAAGAAAGCTGTCATGTTGGATACATCACCGAAAAACGGGAGCTCAATAGCTTTCATCCTGAACGCCTATGGTAAAAAGATGCTCTTTTTGGGAGATGCGATACCTCGCATTATAGATGAGGAGATGGAAAAAAGATGTAAAGATTTAACGGGACCACTGAGATTTGACCTGATAAAGCTTTCGCATCATGGATCATTTGCAAATAACAGTCCAAGCTTATTCGAATTAACAGATTCGAGTCGCTATTTAATTTCCACTAACGGACTTTCAAGCCCCCATCCCGATAAACAGACACTGGCATGGATAATCGGGAGACCTACTGTAGAAACAAGAGAAATATATTTTAATTATGAAAATGAAGGATATAAACTTATGGATAACGAAACATTAAAGAACAAGTACACGTTTCTACCAATATTAGCAGATAAACCCGAAAATCGTAATATTACGCTGTGATGATTAACCACCCAGTACAACTTATAGACGCTGTTTGCCGCATAAAATGTGGAGAAGACCATGGTACAGGTTTTTTTATTTCTCCCGTACTGATAATGACCGCCAATCATACGATCATGGATTTCGACATTGAAGAAACCGAAATACAAATAACTTTACCAGACGGTACGGTCCACACAACGGCTATAGTAGCACAGGACGAGTATCTTGATGTTGCTGTCCTCCAAATTGCCTGCGAAAGAGAAAATGAAACCTTTCTCCCAATTGTACTTGACCATATAAGGTATAATGAAGAATGGTCTACATTTGGATATCCCTTTAACAGATTGGCAACAGGCCAGTTGTTTCAGGGAACGGTGCAAGCTCATGCCCGAAACCTACCATATGACCTCAATTTGGTATCTGTGGAAATTGATCCAAGCACAGATTATAGTGGCCTTTCTGGTGCACCCTTGTTAATCGATGGTAAAGTTAATGGTCTGATAACATGGAGTACTCATAGGGGTTTAGGGGCCGTCAGTGTCAGCAAGATTAGTACTTTTCTAAGCGATAACAATATAGAGTTTCATAGCCAAATTGAACAGTCCTGGTCGCAAGAATTTGATACGGAACTTGAAGGAGTGGTGGAAAATGCTGCGGTAGTTTCCAAGCTGATGGATTCACTGGAAGTAAACGGGAAATATCATTTGCTACACGGATCCCCAGGTTCTGGAAAGAGTATCATTTCTTCGCTTATTGAGCCAAGGTCTCGAGCTAAAAAGATTTTGGGGCGTTATCTGTTAAGGACTCCCGGAGACGATGTCCCAATCTTCGTTAGAGCGTCCAAAGAATATTTTCTACAATGGCTTGAAGATCTATTTAGTAAATATATTACTGGGGAGCCCATGCCCAGATCCGATATGAAATGGAACAACAGATTAGAACGCCTTTTATCTCTGCTCGATAACGTGAATGCACAGTTAGTATCAAAAGGTGAAGCAGCAGTAATTGTGATTGACGGTCTCGATGAGGTTATTTCGATTGACCAGGATGGCTTGAATGGCTTTTTAAGTATGCTGCCAGAACGCTTACCAAGTAATATTTCGATTTTGTTATCTTGTAGTTCTCAGGAAATTCTGCCGGTGTTTATCAGAAGCCAATTAGATGATGAAAACAAAATTGTCGTCACACCGCTCGATCAGACAGTTACCGAAGCTATTTTAAGGCAGGCAAATGAAAGGTTAGCTCTTGGCCTATCCATGACTCAACAGGCACAGCTAGCTAGAAAATCTGAAGGGCATCCGCTTTATTTACATTATATTGTTGAAACAGCAAAGATTATCGAAATCGTAGGCCGTGATGCATGGATTGAGGGATTGCCGACAATTTCGGGGGATATTAAAAATTATTATGAAGCAATCTGGTCGCGATCGTTAAGTGTGGACTCCGACAATTATTGGATCTCGCTTATTGCATCTCAGTTGCGCGAGACGGTTGAAGAACAGGAATTCAAATTGATGCTACCCGACCAGGTACAACATAATTTTCAGGTCCGATTTCCCATTATCAGGCATTTTTTCAAGTTTGGAAGAAAGATAGCAATCTACCACCAGTCTTTTGTAAATTTTATTTCTAGTAAGGGTGGCGGTGACATAAAAAAAGCACACGGTTATATTTCAGTTCATAACGTCCGTTCTGACGGATCTCAATATGCACTTAAAAACTTACTACATCATCTATTACTATCTGAAAATCCATTTCCTTCGATAGGTAGATGTAACCAAAAGTGGGCGGATGATTGTGCATTAATACATATGGAGCCCGATCGTGTGATTGCGGATGTTGAGCGTGTGGAAGAACTCTGTATCGATAAGAGTGTCATCGAAGAACTAGTGCGGATCAAACTGCTTCTCCAAAGATTACGTTTTAGATACAATACAATACTGGCAAAACACGCATTTGAGCTTGCAGATGCCATAATTGAAATGGGCGATGCTGATGCTGCGTTGAAATATATTATTAGGGAAGATATCCTTTTGATTTCGATTGAAGACTCGCTTTATTTTCTACAAAAGCTATTTGATATTGGTGCGGAAAAAGAAGCTTTACAACTTGTGGACGCTGTCAATTTACGGTTTCGAGTATTGCTTGAAAAAAGTGCAGAAACGGGTGGATTAGATATTAGTTTGTTTTATCTTCAACTGAAGTTTAATACAATATGTTTATCTCGTAAAAATTTTCCTACAGCATTGCTGAAGTATATGAAAGGGACTGAAATTTTAAGAGAAATCTCAGACGATGAAGATGAATCAGATGAAGTTCGTGACGTTGCAAGATCAATGAGGACAGATTTAGAACCTTATCAAATAGGTTATGTTGTTTATAGACTTTTGTCTTTTCCTGGCATAGAAGATATGAGTAAATTCTCTGATGGTGTTTATACGGCAGATACTGCTAATGTTTTAGCACGAGCAGCATTATTTTACGAAGACTTTAAGCAGAAATCTGCTAGAGCAACAGAAGACAGTGATGCATTTAAAAGACTTATATCCGATATCGAAACATTGGTTACTGATCATGGTTACAATGAGGATGATATTGATAATTTATTATTCGCTCTCATTAAAGAAACTAAAAAGCCACATCTTTTGGAAGAGATGATCGCAAAGAAACTTACGAAGCCCGTTACGTTTAATTTGCGAGTGCCTAATGGGGTAGATCCAGATCTTGATTCGATCAATATATTTTATCAGGAACAGATTTATCGGGGATATGTAGATAAGAGCGGAGTTTATCCGATATTAGTAAAGCATGGACCAACTACATGGGAGGGATATATTAAGTCTTTGTACGAGCGTTGTGGTTTTTTACAAGGTAAGCTTTATAGAATATATTCTGAAGAGAACTTTGACGCTCTTCCAGCCTTGCAGAAGAAAGCGCAAGAAATATTTGAGGAATTTGACTTTAGTCTGAAAGAAAGGGTACAATTCAACCGTTGCTATCAGCTAATTGAGGATACGGTAGCTTTACTGTATCACCGATTATTATTGGTATTTCTTGAATTAGGAGAAGATTCGGTTAGCTGGTTTATTGAACGGGTCATTAATCCGAAGAATACACAGTTGGGCATGTATACGGAAGGATACCGTAGGACATTATATGAAATTTCTGCGGAACTAGCAAAAAATACCAAGCAGAAACAGCACGCTTTCAAAGTTGTAAGAGTTTTAGAAGACCATGTGTATGATGCGGTTCAAAACAGGTGGGAAAAGATCCCTGAGCTGATTGAAATTATTGGGTTTTATGCAAAGATTGGCGCAAAATCCAGGGCACGGTTTGTTTACCAGCTGATGCTTAATACTTCAATGGGGCCAACTTGGTATAAGGAAGGGCAGTTTGGACTTATCAATTCAGTGCTTCGTAAAATGGATCATGATAAAGCAGATCAACATTATGCAGATTTTGCCGCATATCTCGAATATGCGGCAGGAGAGATGACCTTTCAACGTTATGTACAATCTGCAATGAGCAGGTTTAGTGGAACTTTAGCAAATGCAGGACATTTATCGCGAGCAATTGAGTATTTTAAATTCCAGATATTGCCATCAGCAAAGACAATCTTGGATAATGCAGATACAAGCACTTTAGATGCCCCCACAAAGGGGGACGGATATATCCTTGGTGCACGATCAATAATCGAAGCTGATGCAATGAGTCAATTCCTTTTATCAGTTAAAGGAGATCCATTAATCGTTTTTGCCCTCAGTGAAATTTTTATTTTTAATGAAGATACAGATAGATATATTGACAATTTTACAAAAGTTCAATATCAGGTTTACCAAGATGCATCTCATATTTCGGAAAGCTATGCGCAGGAAATTATAGATAGAATTGCTTGGCTTGTATCTGACAATCGTTTCAGCAAATTTAAAAATCTTTACATAAGATCGCTTTATCGGTCATTCAAGAGTGGTTTAGATAAACTTGAAATTAAGCTACTAAGCTCTGGAGTAGATAAAAGTGACCTACCTGAGATTTTACCGAAAGCCAAAGAAGCCAAAGGTTTTACAAAGGAGGATGACGAAGCAATAGCGAAGCTGGGCGGACCATTTCCAGGTGCTGGTAAAATGAGTAATTATTCGCAGTTACCAGAAGCCATATCAAAAGCTTCGGATGAATTTGCATTGGAAAATATGAGTGAAGGTTTTCAAATACTGGTTGACTGCTTAAAGGTTCTTGCTAATGATGGAAGCGATATTTGGGAAGGCGGAAATCTTACAAAGGATTTAGGCGTTTTATTTGATCTTTTTCGCATCCACGCCTCAGCAGAGGATGCGGTCACATTATTAAAACCTTTTATTATAAATCACTTAAGTGATGACTGGTATGTAGTCAGTTTTCTTTTAGGGCTATTGAGTGACAAGCTCGATGCCGATATAAAGGAAACAATAATTATTTATGTTAAAGAACATATAGAATACATTATCCGATCTGAGGGTGGTTTTAAAGCAAAATATGAGTGGTTATCTTCACCAATTAGTTCACAGGGTAATATTGATGAACAGTTAGTGCAATTTTTAGTCTGGTTGTTAAACCACCCTTTTTCCACAGTAAGGAAAAAAGTTGGTGATACACTGGTGTGGCTGAGCACAAAGAAAGGTTCATTGATAGTTTCTTCGCTAATAAAAGATTCTCTAGCAAATGATTCTGATTTATCCAAAGAATACTCAGGTTATCTATTAAAAGAAATGAGCACAACACTTTCACAGGAAATATGGAACTGCTTAAGGAATGATAAGGATGTACAGACTGATATTTTGGGACTAGATCATACCATGCTTCAAATATACTGGCGAGAAATACTTGAAAATTGCGGGGAAGAAGATGAAGAGTTACAAGAACTTCGGCAAAGATTTGGAAATTTTTTCCCTACTGACAATTTTGATGGTAGAGACGTTTATATAGAAGACGTGGAACTTTTGCCAGTGCTTGATACATTATATGATCTGAACAATTTAAACTTACTCAATGCCGCCTATATCAATAATTTAAAACTGCAAAGAGAAAGATTAACCTGTGATTTGGGCGACGCTGAGCATCAACGAGTAGAGCGATATATTAGAAGAAGTTTTCTTGAAGAGGAAATTGAAATGGGGCATCATCAATATAAGCTTCATACTGCAGTTAATAAAGCACTATCGGGACGAGTAAGTGTAGGGCAAATCAAGGAGGTTTCAGAGATATTGCAGATTACTGAACTTTAATATAAATAAAAGATAATGAGTATAAAAACACCTAAAAATCGTAAAGAAATCGAACATAATATGTATTTATTGCAAGAAAGAGGTCTGCAGGCCCTTGATTCTAAAGACCAAGATAGAATTGGCAATTTTGCTGCAATGACCTGGCCACATTTGAAAGAGGTGAAAAACCTTCCAAATGGGAGGATTTATTTGCCAACAATTAATGAACAGGCTCGTCTGCAAGGCAATATGGAGAATACAGATCTATGGAAGTTTAGTCAGACGAAGGTTCCCAAGGAAGAAAGTCCGTAGTCCAGAAATAGTCTATGGATTATTTTGAATTAAAAATATTGTAAAGGAGCTTTAGTTCGTTTTTTCCTACTTTAATTTTACCTTGGAAATTTGTATATTATCTATAACCTCAATGCCTAAAAGGTTTTTGGTTATTACATATTTCTCGGGAAGTTTTCCTTCCAGCACCAGAATAACTCGACTGTTTGGAAGATCATTATCAATAATTTGCTTTGCTTCAATTAAATGTTTGTATTTTACACACTGAAAAATTCTCCGCAAAATATCTTCTGGGGGTGAAATATGAGATTTCACTTCAACCCCTATTTTAAGGGATTGATCAATAAATAGTATGTCAATAACATCAGCGGAAGGAAGCACATGTTCGAGTATTCCATCTGGAAGGGAATCCTTAAGACCTAGTACTAAAGGGTTTTTTGAAACAAACTCCTTAAATTTTCTGTGGCTTTCACTTTCACCTCCTGATCGTATTTTGGTTGCTTTATCTAAATCTTTTTGAAGGTCTATGTGTATCGGATCCAAACCAAGAACATTCAAAACTTCCCGCCAGTATGGAAATAAATATATTTCTGCGAGCATAGCATCCAAAAACTCTTTCTGCTGGCTTGGGCTACGAGTGCTGTAATCAGCAATATCGATAAACCAAGAAATTCCGTCGCCTGGAAGGTTTGTTCTTTTGCTGATCGCGATACATTGGATGGCTGGTATTCTGATGTCAGTACTTAAGCCCAGTTCTTTCATTGCACTTCCAATCACACCCAATACATAATTAAGATTTCGTGGATTTGGCATTCCAAGGATTTTAGCAAGGTCGGAATAATAAATTGTCTGACGGGCCTCCACTTGTTTAACTAGGTAGGGTAAAGCTACTCTCGCTCTTGTTTGATATAATTTATTTCCCTCTAAAAAATCGTACTTTCCGACAATTGATGTATTCATTTTACTTTGCTATTTTCAGTTGATGTTTCTATTTGATTAGTTTTAGCTAATCCAAGGAATTTATAATACAATTTTTTTTATAAATCATTGATAGCTAGGGCTATTTGTCAAGACGTTTATTTTCCAAAAATAAAAAAGGATTTTACTGCGTGCAATAGCTTTTGAATCCTATTTTTATTATTTGGTGGGTACAAATATAATTGCAGATGTCCTTCCATAGCGCGTAGTTTTATGTTAACATCAGCGTATTCCCAATGTCTGCCGGGCCAACAGTCTTTTCCAATCTGCTCCAATTCTGGATCAGAGAATTTTCCCAAATTATCTACGTCGTTACCCAAAAGCATCTGTAATTTACTGACAATAACATGTGCTTCCTTGCCGAAAATAGGTAGGGAGTTAGTTGGTAAATGTCTAGTCAGGAGAAGGAATGGACTTTTAGTACTTTTATCGGTAATTATACGTATAACATTAAAGTGGTCGCAGAAAAAGAAAGCGCTGTCATAACGGCTACTCTTAAGGTCGGAAGTGTTGGACGGTGCTAAATTTTTTAATAAATGCAACAATTGATTAAGGAAATCTACTGTTTTGAACTGAAGACATTTTTTGTAAAGGATCAGAAAGTCATCGGCCGACATGGCGATAGTGTTAATATCAAGTTTTTCATAGACGGCATTTGCCTTTTTACAGTTTCTTTGATCCTGAGTAATATAAAAATCACATGAAGACGCAAAAGCTGTATGAAAAGCATCTTCCATGGTATTTCTGAAAGTTTGTTTCCTGCCTCTGTTTATAGAAATTTTATCTTCCTGATACCCGTGCATGTCCAGTGCTATATATTCATTACTTATTTCTGTAAACCAGGGGGAGGCAAACTCATGGGCCGGGCTTTTTGGTTCAGCTAAAATTCCTTTTTTTTTATAAGCTTTATCAATGAGTTCATAGGGGGAAATGCTGTGAAATATTTGGTCTCTTTTTATATCTGCCCCACCTTGAAGATTTTCACGTAAATCTTTATAAGCTGTATTTTTGTTCATTCTTTCAATCATTCCAAAGATTGCCGTCAAAAGTCCAATCTGTGTATAATTGTCCTCAAGTTCGGGGAGAAAACTGCGCATGAGATGAGCTGTTTCAGGGTTTTCGAAGGATTTTTGAAAAACTTTATCGATAGGAGTGTTTTTAAATAACGTAATTGGCTCATTCAATAGTTCCTGTAGATTTTTACTTTCCTCATCAATATTGTCTGAAAGTGGTTCGATACGAAGCACATCTAATAGTTGACTTAGATTGCTATCCTGTATGTATAAATCCCGAGGAGGATTATTTCGAAATACGGTTCTGCCCTCTATATGGAATAAACAATAATTTTGGGTAAGGTTGGAGATAAAATCCAGGTCAGACTCGATATTCTCCATATTTGATTGATCTTGGCTACTCGCAGAAATGTCGCCAAGATGCGAAGATGAATAAGGCTTTAAAAATTTCTCGTTATCTGAAATAATTGAAAAAAAATCACTGTGGTGCCCGTTTTTCATCTGGCTCATTACATTCCAATCTATATAGATCCTGATCATCGTTATTTAAAATTATTCTTCTTGAAAGTTAGGGAATAATCTGTGATATTAAAGATTTCAGGTTAATTATTGTAACTGTAATAATGTGGCTGAGCCATTCACTAAAGATTCCCGAGCTGGATGGATTAGCATCAGTAATCGTAGGATTGCTGCTTGTTTTTGTTTCCTTTACATTGGCAAGAGAAAGCAGAAGTTTGTTGTATCGCGCCTGAAACGAGAAAAAAAATTGCGGAACTCGCAGAAAAAGACTTTACAGTGATGAAGACAAAAAACATTTTATCGGCTTATCAGTTGCCCGAAGAAGTTGTCCTGATGTTGATAAGAGATTTTGAAGATGACCTGGATAAAGAGGAGATCACTGAGGCGATACGCCGTATCCGCACAGACATAAAAAATGAATTTAAACTTGTATATTATGTGATCATACAGCCGGAATAATGCTGCAAATAGAGGTGAAGACTCCTACTGTTGCAGTAATGTTAATTCGTCAATTTGATATTTTAGTGAAAAGTGTTTAAATTAGGTATCAATAATTATTTGCTCGATCGAGCAAACTTTTCATAAAATAGGTTAATAATATGGTAAAACACCCGCTGACTCCCAATCTACGGGTGTTTTTAATATGCAGATAAATTCCGCATTGTTGGTATGAGTTTCGGACATGGATGTCAATTAGTGTACCCACCAAGTTCAGCATAAATCTTTTATATTTTATAAATAAAAGAAGTAAATTGTAATCAAAGATTTATCATGGAAGTAATTTACAATATTAGTATTGAAGTCAGCATCAGTAATATTGAAGCTGGTTTGTTGTATAAATATTTAAAGATGCATCCAGTAGAAAAACAGTATATAAACTACGGATATTTTGCATTTTCTTTTAAGGAGTTTGAACAAAAAAGAGAATTTGATTTGACGCTGACGGTGGAAATTATGGATTCCTGTGTCAGAGTATTAGAAGATCAAGACCTGGGCGATCCCGTTGAGAATCTGCTAAAAAAGGAACTCCTTGAAAAAATCTATAAATGGTCAGCTATACTCTATGGGGAGGAAGATGCTATTGAGGCCTTCCAAACTGATTATTATTTGAATTCGATTGGGCAATTTCAGGAAAACAGTTATTTTAGTTTTGGAAATTATTTGAAGCTTCGGAACCTAAACTGCTCAAATTATAATTTGGCAATGCAAGAGGTATCAATCATTAAAAAATTGAGGAATTTTTTGTTTAATAAATTGTTTAAATAATTCTGATTCTTGGGTCAGATCCAATTTTCAATATAGCTTGGAAAATGAACCTTATGGAGTTATTTGCTACTCTATAAAAAGTGATCACAATGTATTGTCTCAAATGTTATTACAATTTTTAGAGATCCAAAAGGACAAGTAAAAAAAGGGTGCTATACCTCAAATGGAAATAACATCAAAACCAAGCAAAAGCAACTTTTAATCGCGCTTTTACAAGAAAAGGCATATTTTTCATTTAAGAAACCCAATACTTTAGTAACCGAAATAGTATAATTGATGCTACCAAATAGGTTAATCTTATGGCAAGATACCCCATTACCGTCAAACCTTGGGTGTTTTTATTTTACAGGGCACTCACTACCACATTAGGTCCAAAAAAGACATTAAAGTGGCGAAATAGGATGGTATGGTCTCAAAGAAAGATGAAGTATCAAATACTGTTTTTTTAGCTGAGTTATTATTTATATTTTCAACGGAAAAAAATATGTTGGATATAGAGTATATAGAAAATATACTAAAAGGTAAGGATGGATTAGAGTTTCAAAAATGTGGAGCGAATTACCTACGGAAAAAATATGGTGGTGCATTTCAGGAAGTAGCTTCCATGGGACCACTTGGAGATGGTGGAAAAGATGGCTATGTGCTTGAAACCAGAGAATATTTTGCCATGTCAACCTGGTCTGACAATATAGCAACCAAGATAAAGAATGACTATAAGAACTGTATTGACAAAAACCTCGAAGTCAAGAAGTTCATTTTTGTTACCAATCGTAAATTAGGCCCAAAAGAATGTGATGTCATTGATAAACTTAATTTGGGGAACCAAGATATTAAAATTGAAACCCTGAGTCATCGGGATATGGCTAAAGCATTGATTGAATATCCGCAAAGAGAAGTTTTAGCAATACTAGGAAAGCCAGTGTCTTTTTATGATGATAAAACTGTTTATTTTGAAGAATGTAGGGATAGACAGCTAACTTTCACTCTATCGGAATCCATTAAAGATTCAATGCACGTTTACTTAGCGACAATCTTTTTTGTTGCTGTATTTTGCACATCATTTTTCTATGTTAAAGCTGACTGGGCCAAAACCCTATGTTTTATTGTAGTTGCCGCACTGATGTGCTTATATATGCTTTTAAATATCAATAGCCTACGAAAGTATAAATATGCCCATAAAATTTTGTATCTAATGGTTACTGGTAAGCTTCAGACGCAAAATGAGATTTTATTGAATGAAGGAAGCCATTTGACAATCAAACGAAACTCAACATGGAACTTTACGATTAATAAGAGGTCTATAAACTGCATAAAAAGAGGTTGTAGCAGTAAAGTATTTTTATATACGCAAGAAGATGGAACGATGATAGGCCGGTGTGAAAAGGATAAATTAAATCATACATACAGAGTTGATAATAATTTTTACGGTGAATTACTGTGAAATAACTATCGCTAGCCAAATCCCTAAGTCGATTTTAGAGCCAAAAGATTTTGTGCATGAAGCGTATTATTATAAAATTTGTGATCTTAATACAAATTGATTATTGGAATATTAATAAAATAGATGTAAATTTCTGCATCATGCAATTTTTACCTATTTAAGAGTCAAAATATACTATTTGATTATGGCATAAATTTGCCAAATAAGATGCTTAATTTCATTGTGAGTTGATAAATAGTTCTTAATTAAGGAGGTTATAGAAAAAACAAAAGAACTTTTCTCGTGTTGCTGGCAAACCCATGTTATTAAATTTATGATTACAATTGATAAAGTTGACTTCAACAGACTTAAGCCCTATAATGGGAAGGCCACGCAGTGTTTCGAGCACCTATGTTACCAGCTGGCAATCAAAGAATATGGACATTTAGGAACATTTACGGCGATTGACGGTAGCGGAGGAGACGGTGGGGTAGAATTTTATCTCGATCATCATTCTGGCGAAAGATGGGGCTGGCAATGTAAATTTTTTGGTGATACAGGAAGATTAAGTATTGCTAATAGAGACTTAGCTATTTCAAATTCCTTTGAGACAGCAATTAGGAATCATGGAAATTTAACCAAATATTTTGTTTGCCTTAAAACTGATCTTACAACGGAAAGTACTTCGAAAGCGGGAAAATTCAGTAAAGGCGAGAAGAATTGGTTCGATGATGAACTATCGAAAAAAATTCCTGTTGGTCGTGCAATCTCTCTGGAATTTTGGGGAGAATCAAAAATTATTGCATTCTTAAAAGAACCTAAAAACGAAGGTGTACGTAGTTTCTTTTTTGGGGAACTTGAACTAAATCAGGGTTGGTTTACAACAAAGTTTTTTGAAAATTTTGAGAAGGTAAAGGATAAATACGATCCTGAATTGCATGCTATTGATCAGTTCACAAAATCCATAATAGATTGTGTAGTACTTGATCCAAACTATACTAACCTGACGGGAAAGCTTAAAGGTGATCTCCTGCAGGTAGCCAATCAGGTAGGCAAGGAACTACACGACTTTCATAACACTACCATGATCAGCCCCGCGGAGGAAGCTCTGAGAAGAGATTTTTTTTCTGCTTGTAATGAATTTGAAGATCTTGTAAAACAGACTGTTGGTAAAATTGACTTTGTTGATGAATGCTTTAAAAAGTGTGAACCTGAAAAACTAGCGCTATTCAGTACCGAGGATTTACGATCGAAGTGGATCGCTTTCCATACTAAACTTGATGAATTTGATTTTGATGAAACATCAAGGGCATCTAGGGAGTCGCAGAATATCACATCCTTAATGTCAAATTTTTCACAAGACTTCGGACGTTTTTTTAGAAATTATTTTCATGGAAACCAGAGGCAACTGCATTTTATAGGTGATGCAGCCAAAGGTAAAACACATATATCCACTGATATTGCATTTAACAGAATTAAAGAGTCGAAACCAGTAATATTTTTGACAGGTGATAAATTTACTGATGAGACCAGTATCAGCGATACAGTGCGTAAAATTCTAGATATACCGCAAGAATATTCATTTGATGACCTTTTAAATGCTTTGGAAGTTTACGGGTCAATCCATAAAGTAAGGATTCCTATTGTTATAGATGGTCTGAATGAAACGGTGTCAAACAGGCTTTTTTCACCTATCTGGAGGAACCATCTACAAGGATTTATTGCAAAGATTAAACAGACAAAGAATGTCGCTATAATTACCACCTGTCGAGGTTCATATGCTGATAGGATATGGGACGACACTTATAAACCTGAATTTCATAATATAGATGGATTCCGCGATTCCGAAACTATTCATGAAGCGGTTCAAAAATATTTCAAGAAATATAAACTGAAGTCGGATTTATTTTTTGCTTCGATTGATAAATTTGGCGACCCAATCTTTCTTAAAATATTTTGCGAAATAAAGAATCCTAACTGGAAGCATTCTGGTGAAATTGCGGTAAACATTGAAGAGGAGTCATCTTACGATATTTTTAATGAGTATTTGACGCAGATCAACAGGAAAGTGACCAGAAATAAGCCGATCCTTAGAAGCAATGAGAATTTTATTTCTGTATCCCTTAAAAAATTGTCTAATTATCTTTGGGTAAATAATCTGCGGGAGCTGCCGGTAGGGGATTTTTATGCCTTAATTGACGAAAATGATAATTATGAGAAAGATAAATCAAAGGCTGATATACTTCTTGATGAAGGTCTTGTGATAAATCGGGATATTAGAAGTGAAACTGAATATATAAGCTTTACATACGATGTCCTGGCAGGCTATATGATTGCTGAAAATTTAATTACCAATAATGCAGATCTTTCATTTTTTAAAAGCAAAAAATTTATTGGGCAGGTGTTTCTTCCAGAAGGTCAACATCCCCTTTTCGAAGATGTCATAGCTGCACTATGTTTGCTGCTGCCACAGCTAAAAAATAGCACATTTCATCAATTATTACGAAGTGACTGGCTAGTTAAGCTTGCGGATTCTAAGATTTATAATTATCTGCCACGATTCCTGAAAACCAAAGTGACAGACCTGGCTGATTTTTCGGATTTTGTCTTTGATAAATCTTTCCAATCACTTTTTGTATTGCCTGGTCGGCTGGTAAAAACAAGTGATATTGATTTAGTTGCTAAAGTTTTCATGATAAATAATGAAAATAAAGAAATCCTTTTTGATCTCTCTTTTAAAACGATGGGCGATGTAAATCACCCGCTCAATGCGATTTTCCTGAGCACAATTCTAGCCAGATTAAAGATGAATGAGCGTGATATTACCTGGACGGAATACGTAAGGAAGAACAGCTATCAATTGGAGCAGTTTATTTCCGAATTTGAAAATCAATGCCGTAACATCAGCCCTGAATCGGACATAATACTAAGAAAGCAAAAATTAGTTTCGAAAGCAATAGTCTGGTTTTTAACAAGTACCGATCGAGCCTTACGTGATCAGGTCACAAGAGCACTATATTTTTATGGCAGGAAGTTTCCAGAGGAATTCATCGCTTTAGTGGAGGAATCGTTGGGATACAATGACCCATATATCTGGGAGCGCACACTGGCAGCATCTTATGGTATTGTGATGGCTCAATATAACTCTATAGTGGGAGAACACTTCCGAAATAACGTGCTACCTGTATTTTGTAAATCCTTATACGACCTAATCTTTGCCAAAGATGCAAGATTTGGAACTACGCATATTCTAGCCAGAGACTACGCAAGACGAGTTATAGAAATTGGCTTAATTCATCATCCTACTTTATTAAATACAGAACAGCAGCTGAATATTCGACCACCATACACTTTTGGAGGAATAAGAGCATTACAAGAATTCGATTATGGAGAAAACGATTATGGTTATGATCGACCAATGCAAATGGATTTTAGCAATTATACATTAGGACGGATAGTCAATGGAGGTCATGCATATTCCAATCCTGAAGAAAAAATTAAGGTAAGAAAACAAATATATTGGAGGATATATGATTTGGGCTGGAATACAGATATGTTCGGTGCAGTCGAAACTGCTTTAGGAAACGATAATTATTATAATAGTAACAGAAGTAGACAACCCAAAGTCGAGCGGTATGGAAAAAAATATTCATGGATCGCTTATTTTGAAAATGCTGGATTACGGGCAGACCTTGGTTTGTTAGAAAAAGATTGGGACAGGTTTCGACTTTCTGATGCAAATATCGATCCCAGCTTTCCTGAGAAGACAGCAAACGAACCTTTTTTTAAAAATGATTTATTGGGGGACAGGTCAACACCTTTAAACGAATGGTATGAAAACGGAGGAACGCCTATATTTGATGGTTATTTGGAGATCGATGAGATTAATGGAAACCCAGGTCCTTGGGTTTGCTTGGATGGCTTTATTGTACAGGAGGAGATTTCCACAGAGCGAAATAGCTATCTCGTAATTCGAGGAATGGTTATCGAAGACTCGCAATATGATGAAGTCATTAAATTATTAAAAGGTCAAAATTTTTCTCAAATTCAAATTCCGGATAAAAGTGAAAATTATTACTGCTTCGCTGGCGAAATGTATAATATTGATGAAGCTACCTACAGTAATTATGGTGATTTACGATTTGATCTTGAAATTAGGAAAGTGAAGATCAAGAAGGATGAACCGGGTTATTATCAAAACTTAATTTGGTCTGATGACTTCACCGAATCAAATTTACCAGAGGAAATTGAAGTCGAAGTTAATGTAAATAAAGAATTTGAAGTATTAATACCAGTAATGGATTACAATTGGGAAAGTTATCACAGTCCGGTTAATGATGCAGGTCATATCTCAGTTTTAGCAAAGGAAATTGTGAATCATCTGGGACTTATAAGTGAGGCACAGACATTTGACCTATTTGACCAGGATGGAAAATTAGCGGCTATCCACTTAAATAATGCTGAGGATTTTAACAATAATGATAGCTTTGTTTATTTCAGAAAAGACTTGTTTGACCAGTTTCTTGCTGAAACTAGCTCAAAATTTGTTTATACGGTATGGGGAGAACGTGAAGTTCGTTTTAAAACCAATGAAAGGCGGGAGGAATTCTTTAAAACTCATCCTTATAAAAATGATCAGAGATTTAGTTCGGTCATTGAATATGGGTAGGAGGAGAGGAACTTTAAATATTCCTCTCTCTCCACTATTTTTTAGAAGTTTAAGATAGAAAATTGAACTTTATTCAATTAACCTCATATGTAAGTTCAGGGACATCCGCATATACAAATGCTTTTGTCGGCGTTCCAGTCGTTCTGAAATTTTTTTCAATTGTATATGCTTCCATTTCAGAAGTGTTGATCTGATAGGTTGCAAGTTCCGTGATTCGTTCCTCACTAAGATCTTGCATCATCCATTCCCATGCAAGTTCATCTGGCAACATAGTAGGCATACGATTTTTAGAGTTGTGAATTTGTCTCATTAGAGGATTTGCTTCTGTCGTTACAAGAGCCACGGTATCCACCGTTTCTCCTGTGTCCTTATCAGTCCAATTTTGCCAGATTGCAGCAATAAAAAAATAATCCTTGTTTTTGAGACCGATGTGATAAGGATATTTATCTGCTGTTTTGAGCGGTTGATTAGTTCTCTTGTTTAGACGGTAAAGATGTCTCCACTCATAAAATTCACTTGACAGTATTAAACATCTTCTTTCCAGCGCCGCTTTCCTAAACATTTTTTCACGACCTGTATTTTCATCCTTCATAAGCAGCTCTTCACCTTTTGCATTTAATGTTGTGTAAGCCTGGTGCCATTTTCCGTTCCCATCTTTATAGCCAAAACGCATTTTCTTAACATCTTCTCTGTTTTTTGTATAAGAAGGGATAAATCCCCATTCCATTTGGACGATATCGAAATTGCATTTATCTTCCGTTGGGCGTAAAACAGCAATATTTCCGTAATTAAATCCTTCGTGTATTTCTTGATCTAAAAAATCATAATTCATTACTGCTTTTTCCAAATCCATCAAGCGAATGAATTCGTCTCTTGAAACTCGTTGTCCGTTGTAATAACACATATGATTAAGTTTTTAAATGTTTACTAATTTCTTTACCGAATAGCTCTGCCTCTTTTTGTCTTCCTTGTGGAATACTTGTCCAGACTTCACCTGACCACGTTTTGGCTGAAGTTATTACCAAGGGAGCTCTGTTATCGTCAAAAACGAGACGAAAAATCTGCTGATCCCTTAAAGTGTGTTCGATTACAACAACTTTTAAGCCATTAACCTCGATTTCAAACTTACTGTTCTCGAACAAATTACCCATTTTATATAACATTACTATTCGCCTATATAAATTTAGCAATTCTTGCTGATAATTAATACAAAACGATGCTTTTGCATTATACGGAGCTTATTAGGAAAGTGTAGGTTATTTAAGGTAAGTTTTACACTGATTTAGATGTTGGCCATACAATGTTGGTAATTTTTCGATTCCTAAAATAATTATGCAGAATGACTACAAAAAAAAGAAGAAATGGAAGCAGTTATAGTGGGAATGGTTCAAATTTGAAAGATATTGGACCTGACCACCTTATGAAATTGGATGAGTTGCCCATTGAACAGTCAATGATAATGCTAAAAGAGGCAGGTATTGATGTGGATGAAGAGGAAGCAATTAAAATCATGGAGTTTTTGCATCTATTGGCAAGGATAACCATCAAGGAAATATTCTCTCCCGATTAAAAGTTTTTTGTAATTTTATGTAATTAGATTTTCTAGTAAATTTTTAAGGATCAGACGGTTGCTAGTTCTCTTGGTGGCACTTCTAATTTCATTACCAAATTAAATAACTGAATTATGATCGCAGATTTGTATATCCGAGTATCTACAGACGAACAGGCAGATAAGGGGTACTCACAGAGGGACCAGGAAGAGCGTTTGCGTCTTCATTGTGATAGGCTAGCTATTACGATCGACAGAGTAATTTTCGAAGATCATTCTGCCAAAAGTTTTGATCGTCCCGAGTGGAAAAATTATCTACAAAGTTTCAAAAGGAGCCGTGGATATCGCGAAGAGCGCTTAATTTTGTTTACTAAATGGGACAGATTCAGCAGGAATACCTCCGAGGCCTACCAAATGATTGGACACCTTAAAAAAAATAATATATTACCTCAGGCGATTGAACAGCCATTGGATCTAAGTATACCCGAAAATAAAGTGCTCTTGGCTATTTACCTGTCAACTCCTGAAGTTGAGAATGATAGGAGAGCACTAAACGTGACTAATGGAATGCGACGTGCAATTAAGGAGGGGCGGTTGATGGGAATAGCCCCTTACGGTTATGTAAACAAGTGTACTGAGGATGGTAGAAAGTATGTTGCCGTTAAACAACCAGAAGCTTCGAATATAATCTGGGCTTTTGAACAAGTGGCAAAAGGCCATCTTCCAACTGCAAAGGTGAGAGTGGAAATGAATAAGAGGGAGGGTAAAAATATTTCTAGTAATGCTTTTATGGTTGCACTGAGGAATGTTACTTATTGTGGTAAAATATATGTACGTGCTTATAAAAATGAAGAGGAGGCTATTGTGCCGGGAAAACATGAAGCATTAATTTCGGAGGAGTTGTTTTTAAAGGTTCAGCATGTCCTGAAAAAGAAAGGTACAAAAGATCTCAGATTGCCAGGAGGAAGGATAATCAATGAAGAAAGATATCCTCTCCGTGGTCTTCTGCTTTGTCCTAATTGCGGAAAGAATCTGACGGCGAGTAGTTCAAAGGGGCATACAAAACATTATTACTATTATCATTGTACCACAGCCTGTGGATTTAGACACCATTCTGATAAAGTTAACAAACTTTTTGAAGAAGAGCTTTCCAAATATGATTTTCCGATAGGAATCCTAGAAATATTAAAGAAGATCATCGTAAAAAATACAAAGTCTACTTCTGAGAATTTTGATGGTGAACGTAGTACTCTTAAGAGCAGAATTAGTGAATTAAATGATAGAATTAGTAAGGCACGGGATATGTACCTGTCGGACAAAATTGATGAAGAGGATTTTAGGGACATTAAAAATAGATATAAAGGAGAACTGGATGACCTTGAATATAAACTTAGCCTATTGGTAAAGTCAGAACAAAAAGAAGGGGTAGAAGATAAAATTAGCAAAGCACTAAAAATAGTTGGAAATATTTCAGAGAGGTATATTAAAGCTAGCCCTATAGACAAGCGCGCAATTGTAAGTTTGATATACCCTGAAAAGATAATTTTTGATGGAAACGATTTTCAAACTAGCAAAATCAACTCTTTTGTTGATAATATCTTCCTGATTAGGAGGGAGTTATCTAAGCAAAAAAAAGGGGATTTAAATTCGAAAAATTTAAACCCCCGTCTTGTGACCTCGACAGGATTCAAACCTGTAACCTTCTGAGCCGTAATCAGATGCGCTATTCAGTTGCGCCACGAGGCCGTTTGTTATCTTGTTGTTTAACGGTTGCAAATATACCACTTTTTTCCGTTCTTTGAAGAATGAAACAGAAAATTTTACTTTTATTTACGGTATTTTCGCTAATTGCCTGTAAAAGAGAATCAAAAATTTCGTCCTCAGATTGGACAAATATCTCAAATCGTACCCAATACAAGGAACAGGAAGGAAACCTGGAGTTGAAATCGGGGAATTTTACTTATAATTTTAAGCAGAATCAGACTCCTTTCAAGAAAATAATCCTGCTGAATGCTAGTATGGCAGGGTATATTTCAGAGCTTGGGGCAGAAAATTTAATCATAGGAGTTTCCAGTCCGGAGTATATTTTTTCAGATAAAATTCAGAATCTGATCAAGGAAGGGAAAATACAAAATGTAGGAAGTGAACAGAAATATGATGTGGAAAAGATCATCTCTATGAAACCGGATGCTATTTTTACCAATCACATTGCCAGTTTTGATAATACTTATGAACTTTTGAAAAACAATGGCATTCAGGTAATATTTCTGGATGAATACATGGAACAGAAACCTTTGGAAAAAACAGCTTATATTAAACTTTTTGGAGAGTTTTTAGGAAAAGAAAAAGAAGCTGAAACTAAATATCAGGAAGTTGAAAAGAATTACAGCGATCTGAAACAACTTGCGTTAAAAGCAAAAGAAAAACCTGTGGTACTTGCTAATGAAATGTATGGTGACATCTGGTATCTTCCTGGAGGAAATACTTCTGTGGCTCATTATATTTCGGATGCCAATGCAAATTACATTATGAAGGACAATAAAGATGAAAAAGCATTGACAATGAGCTTTGAGGAAGTTTATGCCAAAGCAGGAGGTGTTCAGTACTGGGTAAATGCAGGAAGTCATACTTCGAAAAAAGAAATGCTGGGCATGAATCCTTTCTATGGAAAGCTGGATGTATTCAATAAGGGAAAGATCTATACCATTGCAGGAAAAGAAAAACTGAAAGCGAATGATTTCTTTGAAAGCGGTGTGGTGAGAGCAGATTTGATCCTTAAAGATTATATAAAAATCTTTCATCCTGAACTTTTACCCAATTATCAGCTTACTTACATGAAAGAATTGCAGTAACTCATACTATTTGCTTATTTTTGCCTTTCCTTTTTATCAAGTTATGTGGAAAAAAATTAAACAGCTTATCTTCATCATTCTTGTTTTGAATGTAGTTTTTATCATCTGGGGTAGATTCTTTAATCCACCCATTACTCTTACTCAGATAGGAGGACTTTTTGAATATGGAAAACTGCATAGGGATTATATTTCCTATGACGAAATGGGAAGTAATGTGAAAAAAGCCGTAATTGCTTCTGAAGATCAGAAGTTCTTTGATCATGACGGCTTCGATTATACGGCCATTGAAAAAGCCATGAAATATAATGAGAAAGGCAAAAAAATAAGAGGAGGAAGTACCATTTCCCAGCAAACAGCAAAGAATGTATTTCTTTGGCAGGGCAGAAGCTGGGTAAGAAAAGGACTGGAAGCAGTGTATACCTTCATCATCGAAAAAGTATGGACTAAAGATATTATCCTTGAAAGATACCTGAATTCCATAGAAATGGGGCAAGGTGTATTTGGTGTAGAGGCTGCTGCTCAATATTATTTTGGAAAATCATCCAAAGATTTAAGTACTTCAGATGCAGCGTGGATTGCAGCTGTATTGCCTAATCCAAAGAAGTATGATCCAAAGAATCCATCCCCCTATTTAAGAAAGAAACATAATTGGATCATGAGACAGATGAGGAATGTGAGTTTGAAATAGTATCTTTGTACTAATGAAATTCTTTAATTCCAGCACAAATTTTGAGTCAGTTCTTAAAAAATATTTTTCTTTTAAGAACGAAACTCTTTCTTTAGAACCCTTTGCAGAGTTTTTAGAGACGATAAAAGAGGCCGATTTTACAGATGTGCTCAATTTTTTCAGAAGCAATCCTAATTTTGCTGAGAACTTTAAATATTATATCCACAATATTTTTAGAGGAAGACCTTTCAACCTTTCACTGACAGAAGCAAATATTCTTTCAGAAAATGCCTTCTTTCCGGAGCTTAAAAAAAGAATACTGAACAAGGTTCTGCCACCCGTTGAAAACGAAAATACGGTATGGTACATGATCGATAACGTCAGTATGAGGCCGAAGAAGGATTTAAAATATCTGCATAACCTTCCTGAAAATGAGATCAATGAATTTTTTAATATGTTGGGAGCTTCGGATTTTATTATCCGCCCTAACGTTAAAAAAGAACTTATTTTCTCTATGAACATCCTTTCCTGGAGGGTAACAGGAATGGCGATGGAAGTGGAAGTGGTGAGAATGGCCCCTCAATACAGAAATCTGGATAATCCGTTTCTTGCCCTTCAGAATGAGCTGGAAACATTGGCCGATGATCTGGTTAAAGATCCTGAATTACAACTGCATTCAAAAGACAGCCGATATAAGCAGATCAAAATCTACGCAGAACAATGCCAGGAGTTTGTGAATATTGCTTTTAAAAATTCTGCCAAATATGGTATCTCTGGGAAGATTAATCAATCTCTGTTAAAAATCCGTCAACAGACTGAAAGAATATATGAAATTGTTCAGTTATTGGTTATTGATACAGATGAAGATATTCAGATAAAATCTAAGCAGTTGATTTTTAATATTCTGAGTTATAAATCTCATAAGAATAATATTTCAGATCTCATCAACGACAGTACCAGGTTGATCTCACACCTTATTACCAATCACACTGCAGAAACCGGGACCCATTATATAACTTCTACCCGAAAAGAATATATGACCATGTTCTACAAAGCGAGTGGTGGTGGTATTATCGTAGGGGCACTTTGTGTTCTGAAAATGCTCTATGGATACATCCCGGGAAGTGATTTCTCACATGCCTTTCTCTATTCCATGAACTATGCGATGGGATTTGTGATGATTTATCTGATGGGTTTTACACTTGCTACAAAACAGCCGGCTATGACTGCTGCCACGATGACAAAAGTACTATCTGAAGAAGGAAATGCTCAAAGAAACAATACGGAATTTGCCCATTTGGTATCCAAGCTGTTCAGAAGCCAGTTCATTGCCTTTGTAGGGAATGTATTGCTTGCTTTTCCGGTAGCTCTTGCCATTATTTATGGATTGGATGTGTTTTTCTCCCAAAACCTTGCTGTAGAGCGTTCAGATAAACTGTTAAAAGACCTAGATCCTTTTAAATCAAAGGCTATTCTGCATGCCAGTATTGCCGGATTCTATCTTTTTATTTCCGGGATTATTTCGGGAAATATCGGGAACAACTCTGTGTTTTATCAGATACCGGAGAGAATTGCTAAAAATCTTTCCATCAGAAGCTTTTTTGGAAAGAAATTCGCAAAAGGACTTTCAAAATATTATGCTAAAAACTGGCCGGGAATCATTTCTAATTTCTGGTTTGGGGTTTTCCTTGGGGCAACAGCTCCGGTCGGAATGTTTTTCGGACTGGATCTGGATATCAGACACATCACCTTTGCAGCCGGAAACTTTGCTTTAGGGTTATATGGAAAAGATTTCTCTGTAGATTCCTATACATTCTGGATGTCTTTTGTAACGGTATTCCTGATTGGTTTCTTCAACTTCCTGGTAAGTTTCAGTTTGTCGATGTTCCTGGCATTCAGGTCAAGAAAAATGAATTTCGGACAGGTAAGTGAGATCTATAAAGAGATTTTCAGATACTTTACGAAACATCCGCTGAAATTCTTCCTACCATTAAGCTCTGGTCTGGATAAAAAAGCAGACGATTTGATGAGCAGTACCATTTCTAATAAATCAGAAGAACATTAATATAATAAAAAATGCTACCCACGGGTAGCATTTTTCTATTGTTATAGCTATTAAAGACAAATAGGAAGTAATGGGCATTTTGTAGGCAAGGTTGTCCAATAAGCACATTCGTTTTCATTAGCGCAGCTTACAGCACAGCAAATCTGTCCAACGCCTCCTCCCTGTATTGTTTTTAAAGTTTTTCTAGTCAGTTTTTTTGATGCAATTGATTTTTTCATGGTAAAAATATTTAATGTGCATTAAAAATACATATAAAATTGCATAGAATAAAATAATTTCAACATTAGTGAATTATTTAAATGAATTTGCGTTCTACTCCTATAATATCTGAAGATCATTAAATTTCTCTATTCCAAATTTATCCTGAAACTTCTTGAGGTAAAAGCTTTTCCGCATTTTAAAATCATGCTTCAGTAGAGGAGAATCAATTTTGATTATGATACATTCGTTTTCTATATTGACACTTCTGATTTCATTGAAAAGACTTTCATCAAGATATTCTTCAAGGAAATCTTTAATGTCAAAAGCAACTAGTTTATGTTCAAAACCATAAATTCTGGCAAAAGATTTTACCAGTTCAGAGGATTGATATTCACGTTTTTTCTTCTTCATAGTCGGGGTTCGGGGTTCGGGATGCGTGATTCGGGTTTCGAGTTTTATTTGGTTTGTGATTGTTGATTATTGTTGCGACTTTTTATTCCAATTTTCTATGACCCATTTTTTATAAATATTGATCTTTCCTCCGAATGTGTTGTATTCATTTCTTAATATCTCAAATTCTGAGGAAAAATTAGGGTATAATATGATGATTTTCTCCAGATGGTTAATTGTTTCATCGTTACTTGCATGGCTGTAAATCAGGAAGCGAATGTAATCATTTTTATAAGTTGATCTTCCATAGCCTTCAACAATATTTGTAATGACTGAGTCTGAAGACCTTCTTAATTGACTACCTAGTTCGAACAGTTCGTATTTAGGAAGAAGATGAGACGCTTTATGGGTTTTTAAAAATAAATCAAAAGCTTTTTTATAAATATCCAGATTTCTATAACTCATATCATTGGTGTTTTAGGATCTTAAGTTAAGACAAAAAACAGTTCGATGATAAAGAATATTAGTTTTTTACTTTATATCGACACCTACACTTATTTGCCTGCATTTAATACCTCGTAACTCGCATCTCGAACCTCTTATTAAACTTCAAAAATGATACTTTCCTCGTTAATTTTCTTTACCACACTTTCAGTACGCTCTCTATGAGTATCTGTAATGAAAATCTGACCAAAGCTTTCTTTATTGACAAGCTCAATCAATTGAGAAACTCTGGTATCATCAAGCTTATCAAAAATATCATCAAGCAGTAGGATAGGTGTCTTTTTGGTGAGTTCTTTTACAAGACTCATCTGAGCTAGCTTTAAAGAGATCAGGAAAGATTTCTGCTGTCCCTGTGATCCGATTTTCTTGATTAATACATCATCCATTTCAAAAAGAAGATCATCCTTATGAATTCCTTTTGACGTGTAAGTAAGCATTCGGTCTCTCTCAAGGCTTTCTTTTAAAAGATTTTCAAAAGAATCTTCCAGCAAATGAGATTCATAAATTACTGATACCGTTTCCTTGCCACCGGAAATAATCTGATAGAAATTCTGAACAATCGGGTTGAGCTGCTCTACAAATTCTTTTCTTTTCTTAAAGATTTTCGTTCCGAATCTGGTGATAGGGTCATCATAAATTTCAAGAGAATCTTTGTCCCAGGTTCTGTTTTTTGCAAAATATTTCAGTAACGCATTTCGTTGCTGAATGGTTTTCTGATATTGGATGAGGTCAAAAAGATATTCAGAATCCGTTTGAGAGATCATCGCATCCAGAAACTTACGTCTGCTTTCTCCGGAATCCGAAATAAGATTAGAATCGTAAGGTGAGATCATAACACTTGGCAGGTATCCAATATGATCTGCAAGCCTGTCGTAGCTTTTATCATTCTTCTTGATCACCTTTTTAGCTTCCTTAGGCTGGGTGATTCTGATGATATCCTCACTGTCTTCATTCTGAATTTCAGCATCAATGGTAAAAAAGTCTTCCTCTTGTTTAATATTGTTGAGGTCCGTATTTCCCAGAAAGCTTTTTCCTACTGATAAATAATGCAAAGCATCCAGAATATTGGTCTTTCCCACGCCATTATTTCCCACGAAACAGTTGATCTGCGGGGAAAATTCAAATTTTTTCTCGGAATGGTTTTTGAAATTGTAGAGGGAAAGCTTCTTGATAATCATTCGTCAAAAATACTCCATTATTACTAAAAATAAAAAAGGAAGTGCCGAACAAGTTTCCACTCCGAATGAGAAATAAGCGTCATCTCTTTTATTATCAGAGAAGTAGATGAGAATATAAGTTACAATGCTGGCCATAAAAAAAGATATGGCGTAAGATAATTCAAGATAGAAGATCCCAATGATGTTGCTGATAAAAACAAGTGCGTAGGCAATATATTTAGTGTTTTCTACCCCTATCAGCATAGGGAAAGTTTTTACTGTATCACTGTTCATATCCCGGATGTCAAAGGGAAGTACAAGTGCCGTGATAAAGAAAAAGCTGATCAGAAAAATAGGGATACTGAATTCGGGAAGTGTAAGCCAGCAGTTGACCAATGCCCATACTAATCCTACGTAGAAGACTTTCAGTAAAGGAATTTTCCGGATATAAACATCAAGAAAAAAACTGTTGTAAAGCAATCCCAGCACGACAATGATAAACCATTTCAGAAGTCTTATTTCATTATGATTATGAATGATTAAAAAAGCACAGATGATTCCAGCAATGGCGTTGAGGATCACTATTTTAAAAAAATACCTGGTATATTGATATTTAGTATACAGATAACCACTGAAATAAGTGATGAAAATAAGTGCAAAAGTAGGGAAACGGAATGTGTTTTGCTCTTTCATGAAAAATACTGCAAAAAGAGTTCCCATAAGGGAGACATAAATCTGGCTGTCTATGACGGTTTTTTTCAGTATTTTTAAGATGTTCATTTATCAAAATTAATATATATGAAAAGATTTTCCAAGATTTTTCTGCTTTTGCTTGTAATGCTAAGCTTTTCAACGGTACCCGCACAGAAATATTACGATACCCAATGGAAAAAAGTGGCTGATAACAGTGTGAAAGGAGCTTATAAATCTAATCTTCCCATTATTTTAGACATACAAAAACAAGCCATGAAAGAAAATAATGCCTTCGAGCTGATCCGTTCTCTGAAAGCGGAATTCAGTATTGTAAACCAAACCGTTGACGATGATCAGAATGATGCTGCTTCTCAGTTTTTCAAAAAAATTAAGGATGCAGAAGGCAAAATAAGCGGAGACGGAAAGCTGGTGTACAAAGTCTTAATGAATGGCTTTTTCATGGATTATTACAATCAGAACTCATGGAAAATAAACGGAAGAACCAATATCAATTCACAGGATGTTTCACAGATTGAAACCTGGAGTAAACTTGATTTCAAAAATTATCTGACGAAAAACTTCCAGGAACTTGATAAAGAAAAACCTGAAATGAAAAAGATCTCTCTGGAAAAGTATAAGAATATCTTTTCAGAAGCAGGAGACCTTGTTTATTTCCCGACCTTGTCGGATTGGTATGCAGTGAAGAAAATAGCGTTTTTATCTGAAAACAATATTTTTACCAAAAATGAACTGACAGAAAACCATACAACAATCAATGCAATTTATGAGGAACTGATCGAGCAGAATACAGGAAATTCCAAGCTGTATTTCATGAAAGAAAAGCTTACGGAAAATTGTAACTTCAATCATTGTAAGGATAAACTTCAGCAGCTTCAGAATCTTTTGAAATCTAATATAGAAGGAGATTATAAAGTGATGATCATGGGAGATATCATGGATGAGCTCACTAATCAGAAGAAGCCTAAAGAAGCTCTTGCATTAGCGGCACAAGCTAAAAGTGAATACCCGAAATCTCTTTTCCTGGAGAATATTAAAAGCAAAGAAGCGCAGATTGTCAATCCATATCTGACTTTAAAATATGAAGCACAGACGCAGAATAATCTTCCGATTCATTTTGTAGCACAGTATCAGAATGTATCAGAATTTACCCTGAATATTTATGAAGTGAAAGACGATTTTACTTCGTTAATTCGATATGTTCAGGACTCATATTCCGATACTTTTACCAAACTAAAGAAGAATCTGGTAAGGAAGGAAACATTCCAGCTTCCGGATCCTAAAGATTATCAGAGTCATAAAACTTCTTTGGAGGTGAAGCCGCTTCCTTCAGGAGTGTATGTAGCAGAATTTACGGTTGCAGGAGCGGATATGAAAGATACAGACTCCAGACAGAATTTATATTTTCTGGTTTCAGGAAACAAGATTATTTATCAATCCAAAACGGATAGAAGCCCTCTTTCCGACGAGCTGAAATTGGTAAATAGTGAGAATGGTAAGCCTTTAGCCAATGAAGGTCTTCGGTTTTATGAATTTGTTTCCAATAAAACATTAACTAAAATTGAAGGAAAAACCAATGCCAGCGGAGTATTTAAGCTTCCTGCTACAGATAGCAAAGAATATTACAGAACATTCCTGATCCAACAGCCTAAAACAAATGATTTCCAGATCATGCAGGTCTACGGAAACAGAGGCTATGCTGAAGATTATAATCCTAATAAACAAACACGTTCAACAGCACAGATTTTTATTGACAGAGGAATTTACCGTCCCGGACAGACTGTTTATTTCAAGGTGATCAACACGAGAATGAATAAGGAAGTTGAAACTGTTCTTTCAGGATTGAAACAAAAAATAACGTTATTGAACACCAATAGTGAAGAGGTTTCTTCACAGGATTTTACCACCAATGAATTCGGTTCTTACCATGGAAGTTTCATCCTTCCAAAAGGAAAACTGAACGGTAATTTTTACCTGAGAATAGAAGGGGAAAGTGCTGGATATAAAAACTTCAGGGTAGAAGAGTATAAGAGACCAAAATTTGAAGTCACCTTTGATCCCGTAAAAGAAGAGTACAAATACGGTCAGACTATTGATCTGAAAGGAAAAGCCGTGATGTTTTCAGGAGTTCCTTTGAGTAATACTACAGTGAATTATGAAATCAAAAAGCAAAATATCAGATGGAGGTATTTCAGCTGGTATCCACAGAATGATGACAATGAAAATTCAATTTTAGGCGAAGCAAAAACCAACGAAAAAGGAGAATTTGTTATTCGCCTGGAACTTAAAAAAGATGAAAAGTTGGAAGGGATACAGATTGATAATTATGCCATCAATGCTTCTGTTACAGACATCAACGGAGAAACGCAGACTGCTGATACCCAATTAAAAGTAGCTTCGGTTTCTCATTACATTCAGGCAGAAAACATCAGCAATATTTTTACAGATGAAAATGTAAAAGTGAAGGTAGAAACCAAAAATTATAATGATCAGAATCTTAAAAAACCATATCAGGTTAAGCTATCAAAACTGAGTGCTCCGGATAGGATTTTCAGAGAAAATTTCAAGTCTGATGTTCAGAATCTGCCAAAATATTCAAAAGAAGAATTCATCAGCAAATTCCCACACGATCTTTTTGATAAAAATGATGAGATTAAAAACTGGAAAACAGAAAAAGTATTGATTGAAAAACAGCAGCAGCCATCCGCTGATAATGCTCAACTTTCAACCAACCTTGATTTAGGAAAACTGGAAACAGGAGATTATGAACTTGAACTTTTCAATATTGAAGGAAAAGATACCATCAAAACTTCACAGTATTTCAGTGTTTGGGATAAAACAGGGCTAAAATCAACTCAAAAAACTTTCCTTACAGTCATTGCTCCGAAAGAAGAATTGTCAAGAGGAGAAAAAGCAAAAGTGTATGTTTACTCAGCAGTTCCTGATGCTTTAATCAATGTTTTTGTACAGGACGGATCAGGAAAAACGGTTTCAGAAGTTCATCAGATGAAAAACGGAATATTAGAATTTACGGCTGAAATTCCTAAAGATAAAAGTGTCTCAGATCTGAATCTTCAGTTTCAGTTGGTGGCATTTAATGATGTGAATACAGAATCTGTTTCCTTAAAAATAAAAGACACAGAAAAGCCTTTAAAAATTGAAACCGTAACCTTCAGAGATAAGCTTGAACCTAACGCTAAAGAAAAGTGGACGGTAAAAGTTACCGGAAATGATAAAGAAAAGATCAATGCTGAGGTATTGGCGAATATGTATGATATGTCTTTGGATCAGTTTGCTAAAAACACGTACAGCTGGAGAAAACTCTATACTCCATTTGTAATCGTTACTTCTTATGGAATAAGAAATTATCTGCAGCAGCAAAACTATCAGAAGAGATTAAAGTATTTCGAAGACAGATATATAACTGTTCCTCAGTTTAACTGGTTTGATGGAAATTATTATTCAATTTCAAGGGAAACTGTAGTAGGATTTAGCAATCAGGAAGGAGTGAAAGCTCCGGCTTATGCAATGCCGCCGTCACCCATTGCTGGTGCGAAATTTAAAACAGCAAGAGCTGCTGTTGCAGAAGATAGAATTGAGGTGATGCAGAATGTTGTTCCTGAACCTCTAAAAGCTCCGAACATGGATGCAGGAAAAGGAGCTGCAAATGAAGAAGCCTTGGATAAAGTAGCTGTACGTCAAAACCTGAATGAAACGGCTTTCTTCTATCCTGACCTGAAAACTGATGCAGAAGGAAATGTAAGCTTCGAATTCACTTCTCCGGAAGCACTGACAAAATGGAAACTGATGTTCCTTGCCCACACTCAGGATGCAAGAGCGGCTACCTTGGAAAAAGAAGTGGTAACACAGAAAGAATTCTCAGTAACGCCAAACTATCCGAGATTCCTGAGAGAAGGTGATGAACTGAATCTGCAGTCGAAACTATCCAATCTTACCGATAAAAAACTAAGCGGTTCTGCGGAATTACAGATTTTAGATGCCTTTACCAATGAAAATATTTCCTCGAAATTCGGGATAACTTCTGGAGTACAAAACTTCAGCTTAAATGAAAACGGAAGCAGTGCATTAACATGGAAGTTGAAAGTTCCGGACAATATTTCCTCCATTATCTTCAAAGTGGTTGCGAAAGCAGGAGCTTATTCTGACGGTGAACAACAGGCTGTAGCCGTATTACCTAACAGAATGCTGGTGACAGATGCTGTTCCGGTTTTTGTAAAAGAAGGAGAAACCAAAACATTTGTACTGGATAATCTTAAAAATAATACGTCTACAACAGCTTCTAATGTTTCCAATACGTTAGAATTGACTACGAATCCGATCTGGGAGATCATGTTTGCGCTTCCAAGTCTGAAAAACGATCAGAATAATTCTGCGGATGTGATCTTTAATAAATGGTTTGCAGACGTGCTGGCTTCGGAAATATTCAAAGCCAACCCGAAAATGAAAACAGTTTTTGAAGAATATCAGAACAAAGGATTATTAAATTCAAATCTTGAAAAAAATCAGGAATTGAAACAGTTGTTGCTAGAAGAAACTCCTTGGGTATTGGAAAGCAAAAATGAAGGCGAGCAGATGCAGAAATTAGCATTGCTATTTGATGTCAATACGATGAAAAATTCTATCAATCAGGATTGGGATGATTTCAAAAAACTACAGAATCCTGATGGCGGATTCTCATGGTATCCTGGCTATCCAAGTTCTTACGGAACGTCATTGTATATTCTTAAAAACTTAGGAAAAATCAATTCCTGGTTAAAAGATAATGTGAAAGATTATCAAAATGCAGATCAGAAAGTACTTGTTGCTAAATTGATCCAGTATGTAGATAATGAGGTGAATAAATATTTTGATGCGAAAAAAGGAAATGTCTGGAACAACTGGACAATGGATTATCTTGATACCAGAAACTACTGGGAGCAGCAATATCCATTGAAAGGAAAAGGCGCTACCCTGAAAACATTGGTAAAACAAAAAGCAAAAACAGCGAAAATCACCGACTTTACATTCTTCGGACTTCATCGTGCTGCATTATTAATGAACGATTATGGTCTGAAAGATGTGTCTGCTAAGTTGATGACTTATCTTAAGGAAACTTCTACAGATACCAAAACACAAGGGGTTTATTGGAAACAAAATCTGAACGATTGGGGATGGTTTGGCTCAAAAGTAGTCAACCATGCCGGAGCATTGGAAGCTTTCAATACGTTGCAATCTAACGACCAAAACTTTATTGAAGACATGAAAATCTGGCTGGTAACTCAGAAGGAAGTCAACTCATGGGGAAGCTCAAGAGGAACAGCTGAGGTGATCTTTACCATTTTGAATTCAGGAAAATCATGGACGGGAGCAGAAAGTGATAAAGCAACGATTGTTTGGGGTGGAAAAGAATTAACTCCTCAGACACAGGCAACAGGTTACGTGAAATCAACATTGAAACCAGAAGCTATAGATAAAAACTTAGCATCTGTAACCGTTACAAAACCTGGTCCCGGAATTGTTCAGGGAGGATTGTTCTGGCAGTATTATGAAGACCTTGACAAAATCAAATCTTCAGAAAACTATATTTCTGTAACGAAAGAGCTTTATAAAAAAGTGAAAACTGTGAACGGGGAGGAACTTCAGAAAATCTCTTCTGAAACTCCGTTGAAAGTAGGAGATAAAGTAACTGTAAGAATGATTCTGAACACAGACAGAGCCATGGAGTTTATTCATATTAAAGATATGCGTGCAGCAGGATTTGAGCCTGTAGATGTATTATCCGGATATCAATGGAAAAATAATCTGGGATATTATCAGTCAACCAAAGATGCCTCTACCAATTTCTATATTCAATATATGCCGAAAGGAAAATATGTATTTGAATACGATGTGGTCTCCAATGCATCAGGAAAATTCTCCAACGGAATTACAACGATGCAGAATTATTACGCACCACAGATGAATGCGCATACAAAAGGAAGTAATGTAACAATTTCAGAGTAACTGATCAACATAGAAAACTGTAGTAAATTTTTTACTGCAGTTTTTTATTTCTGGATTTTTAATAAAAATAGAATTAAATCGAAAAATCAAACAATTGTTTAATTTTGGAATGATTTTTGGAATTAATATAGTAGCAATTAAAAAAATTATTAAAAGATGAAATTTTCTAAAACTTTAATCACAGGATTAGTATTAATGGCTGGAGTAAATGCTTTTGCACAAAAGAAAGCAGAGAAGTTTGAAAAACTACAGATTGAAATGTTCCCAAAAGCAAAAGAAGGATATAAGCAAGTATATATTCAGCTTCCCGTAGCAAAAAATGAAAACGATTTGAAAGTTGAACTTTTTGTAGGAGCTGAAAAAATGTTAGACTGTAACAACTATTTCCTGATGGGAGAAATGAAAACTCAGGATCTTCAGGGATGGGGATACAACTATTATGAAGTAGAATCTAAAGGAGAAACGGCAGGAACACTGATGGGCTGTCTGGATAAAAAACAGACTAAAAAGTTTGTGACTTTAAAACCTGAAATTGTAAGATATAACAGTAAACTTCCATTGGTATTCTACGTACCGAAAGACATTGAAGTTCGTTACAGAATTTTACGCCCTGATGCTGCAATGAAGAAAGCAATTCAAAAATAAATCAGCTTATTATAATTATACAGAAAACTCCTCACAGCGATGTGGGGAGTTTTCGTTTATAATTGAACATTATTCTCGCAGATTTGCTGCTTATTCATCCAGTTTGTCATTCCGCAGGAATCCAGCCTCCAAAAGTAGGATAGAGATAATATGATAAAAAATGATTTGTCATGTCATCCAATGATTAATTACTTTAATATTCCAACCTTCAGGAATTCTTGTTATAACATAAGTTTCACCTCTAGAAACCCCATTATGGACTAAAATGTAAGTATCTTTTTTATCATCACATTTGAAAAGTTTGCTGTAAAAATGAACATATATATTGTTAAAGCTTTGTTGGATGTATTTGGAAAACTCTTTTGAAGTAAGAAAAATTATTTTTTTACCTAAAGTATCTGTTCTTCTTAGATTTTCGTCATTCGTTACAATAACATTATATTGTAGCATATCAATGAAGCTCTTTTTATTATTTGAAGTAGAATTATACCTTTCCATCTGTGAAGCAAAGTCTTCTTTAAATGTTTTTAAATTCACAATAAACTCAATGGTTAATGGATCAGGATTATCAATAAGATCGTATTCTCCATATAAAGCGGCTAATAATACTTTTGTAAAATCATTGTCTATCGTTTTGTATTTTGGATTATTGTCCTCAGAGTCCGGAACTCCATCGCTATCGGTATCTTTTGATAAAGGATCGGTAAAAAGTTCCATTTTTTCTTCAAGATCATTAAGCCCATCATCATCAGAATCTTTCATGATCTCATTAATATTAATAATAACCAGTGCATTTCTTCTTAATATCTCATATTCAGCTTCACCATGTGGAAAAGTGAGTGGTCTTGTCATTCTCACAATGTCTGCTTCAATCTGTAAATGATGTCTGTCTTTCCACAATGGAAATTGAGAATTGTTTTTAAAAAAATAATTATTATTCTTTTCCATTCCGGTATAATAATTCTTCCAGGTTTTTCCATTGTCCACTGAAATTCTCAGATAGTATTTCGCGTTAAAAGAAGAATCATTCTGATAAAGTATAGCAATGATGTTATTAAACTGACCTGTTTTAACAATTAAAGGCCACGGAATATTTCCATATTGTTTGGCAAATTCTATATTTCTAATAGAGTCTCTTAGTTTATAATGTCCTAAGAGACTATCTGGGGTTGCGCTACTTTCTGCGGAAGCCATTTTTGTTTCCAAAGAATCTATTAAACTTTCAGATTTTGAAAATTTTTTTAAATATTGAATAGATACGAACTTAAAAGGACGTGTAAGTGCTTGTTTTCTGGTTGTTTTATAATTATAAGAATATGGGTTATTTAAACTATCCTTGGCCTTTTTTAAAGCTTCACACTTGCAGATCTCCTGATCTTGTGCCATGGAAAAAATGGAGAGTAAAAAGAAGAATACACTGAGAATTTGTTTCAAAATATAATTTTTTGTTAAATAGATTATTGTGATTTAAGATGAAATACTGTTTTATTTTAAAAAAATATTTCATATTTTGTTATTCCGAAGAGTCAAAATTTTACTATTCAGGATAGAAAATGTACTGTTGCTTTTTTCAGGTCGAATGCTCTGTTATTCCTTTGTTTCCTTATAAAAATGCTTTGAAAGTTGTGCGATAAAAGTAGAGTTAAATATTTTTTCAAAGTTTTTTAGTTTTTAATTAACATTTAAACGCTTTGTCCAAAACTTTATTTTGTAGGGTTTTAAACTTAAACATATTTTAAACTTACTTTAAATTCACTACCTTGTTGAATTATCTTTAAGGATTTTAACAATTTTTGCATTATATTTGTTATAAACATAAACCATGAAAAACAATTTATTGATTTTTACGTTTAGTTTTTTTGCTTTCCCCGTTTTTGGCTGGGCACAGTCTGCGCCGGATTTTAAAGAACTTCTGGATAGTGCGATGGTTCGGGACTCGAACCTTAAAATGCAGATTACCCAAAACAAACTTACCGATCTTGACGAACACAAACTCAAAGATATTTTTCTTCCAACTCTGGAACTAAGTGGTAAAGCCGGCTATCTCAACGGAACAGCAAGACTGACGTCCCCGGAATTCAATCTCGCTCCCTTTATCAATATTCCTGAAGGGACTTTCAACAATAATTTCAATGTATCCGGATTTTCAGGTATTGCCAAGGCAGATGCCAAAATGCTTCTGTATTCAGGAGGGAAGGTGAAGTACATGAAAAAGGCGGTGGAAGAAAAGAAAAAGTCTGAAGATATCCTTCTGGAGAAAACAAAAGATGAGGTGATTGCCACTATTTCTAAAGCGTATGATCAATTAGCCTTAATTCATCAGTCTAAAAAAGTGCTGGACGAAAGTAAAAAAAGATTGGATATTAACAGGAAAACTGCTGACAAAGCACTTGGTTATGGTTTGATAACGCCTTATGATCATAAGAAAATTGAACTTGCCCAGGCTACTTTGGATGCCAAAATGGTAGAATATGAAGGGAAAAAAGAACTGCTTCTTACACAGCTTTATATTTTGACAGGGATTCAAAGAGAAAGGCTCAGAATGATTGATCCTGTATTATCTCCTGTAGAATTACTGGCTGCAGAAAAAGGGATTGAACAGAGAGCAGAAATTCGTGCACTGGAACATGGAATCAGTGCTGCAGACTATAAAATAAAAGCAGAAAGAACGTGGATGATTCCTAAAGTACAACTGATGGCTTCTGCCTATTATATCGGTTTGTACGGAAACAGAATAAAGTCATCAGAAAACATCATTCCGGCAGTTCCCATACTTGGATATGAAGGGAAAAAGCTGGACTGGAGACCTAATAATATCAACGTATTTCCATTGATTACAGCAGGAGTTGGTTTTAAATGGGAAATTTTCGATGGTAAAGAAGGAAAACATGCAGAAGAAACTGCCAAAGTTGGGAAAGAAGTATTGCAGAACCAGAAAGAAGACGCGCTTAAAAAACTAACGTTGAATCTGGCTAATAATCAAACCAATTATGATATTGCTTCCGCACAGATCACCTTGAAAGCCAAAGAAAAAGAACTGGCAAAAAATGCACTCGTACAGGCAGAAAAAGAATTCAGATACGGAATGAGCAAATCTTCACAGCTTATTGATGCGGAAAACGACCTTGAAGCTTCAGAACTGGAATATCAGAATGCCATTTTCAACCAGAGAAGAGCGGGAATAGAACTGATGAGGTCTACCCAGGAGCTGGATATCACCAAATTTTATTTAATCCCTTAAAAATTTAAATGATGCATAAAAATATATATATACTCTTCGCTGCTCTGTTTTTATTGGGGAGCTGTGACAAAAAAAATGAAAAAATCAAAGAACCTGAAGGAAAAACTAAAAAAGATGTCATCTCATTTGCTCCTAAAGTTACCGGAAGGATTCTGAAAATATATGTTTCTGAAGGTCAGACTGTGAAGAAAGGAGATACGCTGGCTCAGCTTGATGTCCCTGAAGTTTCTGCAAAAATAGCACAGGCACAAGGTGCGGTAAGTGCTGCTTCAGCTCAGGAACAAATGGCTAAAAACGGAGCGACACCCGATCAGCTGAAACAACTTCAGGCTAAATATAAAGGATTGAAAGAACAATATGAATTTGCCCAGAAATCCTACAAAAGAGCCAACAATATGTTTCGCGACAGCTTAATGTCTCCACAGGCTCATGATGAAATCTATGCAAAATTACAAGGCGCAAAAGCTCAGTATGATGCTGTAGTGGCAGAATTGGATGATGTAAACAGAGGAACCCGTTTCGAAAAAATAGAAATGGCGGCAGGGCAGGCTTCACAAGCCAAAGGAGCTTTGCAGGAAGCTAATGTAGCCTATTCCGAAAGATATATTATTGCTACCAACGATATGGAAATTGAGACCATCAGCTTAAATACGGGTGAATTGGCAACCGCAGGTTTTGCACTGTTTAATGGATATATTCCGGAAAGTACATATTTCAGATTTACCATCCCGGAAAGTGCTATTTCAAAATATAAAAAAGGACAGGAGGTAACCATGCAGGTAGTGTATAATAAAGAAAACCTGACAGGAAATATCGTATACATTAAGCAGTTGACAAAGTATGCCGATATCACAACAGCTTATCCGGATTACCAGTTACAGGATGCAATCTACGAGATCAAAGTAAAACCCAAAGACATGAATAAGGCTAAAAGTATTCTGGTCAACGCGAATGTAATCCTGAAATAAATTGAAAAGAACAGATGAAGTTTCCATTGAATTTCATTTTATTCTTCAACACATAAAAATATACAGATGAAAGAATTTTTCCGTCTTTTGAAACGTGAGTTCAAACTTTTTATCGGCAATTCTACCTTAAGAACGGTGTTCTTTTTGGCACCCGTTTTCTATGCTACCTTGCTGGGGTTTGTCTACAAAAGCGGAAAAGTTGAAAATACTCCTGTTTTAGTTGTGGATAGAGACAATACACCTTTATCCAACCAATTGACAGAAATGCTGGATGATAATAAAAGCATCAAAATTATCAGATATCTGCAGGAACCTCTCAGTATTAAAGATGAGGTGATCAGGCATGAGGCTGCGGCTGTGGTGATTATTCCATCCAGATTTGAAGGAGATATGCTGCAGAAGAAATATCCGGAACTGAATGTTTATATCAATACAGGGAACGTTTTAACAGCTAATTTCGCATCCAAAGCGCTTCAGCTGACCATAGGAACATTTTCTGCCGGAGCTTCCATCAAAGCCCTTCAGAAAGCAGGAATGCCCGCTGCAAAAGCTGCAACACAATATGAGCCTTTCAAAGCCAATTATATAACCCTTTTCAATACTACCGGAAACTATCTGATCTTTATGTGGCCGGCAATGCTGGCAGTAGTATTACAACAGGTAATTTTATTAGCAATGGCGGTAAGTTTTGCTGCAGAATTTGAAAGAGGATCTTTTGTGAAAGAATACCTGAAAATGAAAAGATGGGCTTTCCCAACCATGCTGATAAAAGTGATCCCAATCTGGGTGTTTTCTATTCTCATCGTAGGTATTTATTACTTTATGCATATGATTTTCAGAGTTCCCATGCCGGAAGGAATTTTCAATTTTATTCTTCTGACAGCCGTTTTTGTAGGCTCAGCCTCATTTTTGGGTGTATTCATCAGTATCCTGATTCCGGATGCTTTGAAAGCTACACAAATCCTGATGGTAATTGCTTCTCCGGCTTTCATTATCAGTGGATTTACATGGCCTTTGAGCGCAATGCCGGCTTTCGTACAGTTTATCGCGAATATTATTCCATTAACTCCCTTTTTACAGGCTTTCAAGATCTTATTGATTCAAAAGGGTTCGGTAGAACTTACTTTTCCATATCTGAAACACCTAAGTATCCTTTTGGTAATATATGCTATTATAGGATGGATTGCTTTAAAGATCAAGCTTTGGTTTATTTTCAAAAAATCCACACCACAGGAAATTACAATTGAGGACACTTCTCGGGAAGAGATAGAGTAGTTTTTGGTTAATTTGTTGCTGGTTTTTAAGTTAGATATTGATAGGATACTGGTTTGCTGGTTACTTTTGGTAGTATATGGACTGACTGATGATCAGTTCCTATGCCCGACGATAAAAACAAGAGCAGGAAAAAATACGTAAAAATAACCCGAAAAATAGCCGAAAAAATTTCGAATTCGAATCCCGTACCCCGTAACTCGTATCTCATAACGAACACTTCTCAATTTTTTCACTCAACAATAAAATCAAACAAAAAAACTGATATATTTGTCCATAGTAAAATAGAAATTATATGGAAAATGTATTTGATGCAAAAGATGCTCAAAACTATATAGATAGGATCAACAGATTGGTAGAAGATACTCACGGTTTGTGGGGGAAAATGACAGTAGACCAAATGCTGGCACACTGCTGTATTACCTATGAAATGATCTATGAACCGGAAAAACACAAAAAACCGGGAGCGATTGCAAAATTTATCCTAAAAACTTTCGTAAAACCTAAAGTAGTGGGAGAAAAAGCATATCCAAGAGATTCTCCTACCGCTCCACAGTTTTTGATTACCACAAGAAAGAATTTTCACGAAGAAAAAACAAGACTGATCGGGTTCATTCAAAAGACACAACAGTTAGGAGCAGATGCGTTTGATGGCAAAGAATCTTTTTCTTTCGGAAAACTGAATTCCCAGGAATGGAATAATATGTTTGCCAAACATCTGAATCACCATCTTGCACAATTTGGCGTTTAAAAACACACCCTATGAAAAAATTTTTATTACTCTTCATTCTGACCGCCAATTTTGCATTAGGGCAGATGCCGGATATCTCAAATACCTGGCTGAACAATAGTAAACCTTATATAGGGACTATTGGAAACAAAGGCCAGGAACTGAAACTGAAGATCAATATTTCTGAACAGAATAAAAAGAATGATCAGGAATATTTTGTTTCAGGATATTCTCTTGTGGATACCAGTTATGCAAAATTTGAAGGGAAAATTACCATTTCAAAATATAAAGATTCCAAAAAACAGGGAACAGTATACGGAGAATATGAGCTGGCAGAAGAGAATAAAGGAAAACATTCCGGACTTTTCAAAGGGAAGTTTGTCTATAACTTCAAATGGAATAGAAAGACGGAGAAAATTGAAGGACAATTTATTGAGTTTATCGGAGACTGGAAAAGCTATGACGGAACTCTGGAATTTAAAACTCAATTAAAAAACCAATAATCATGCTGAGAAGAATATTAGCTGTATTGGTTGGTCTTATTGTTGGATCCGTGTGTATTACTGTGGTGGAAAAAATAGGACATGCTCTGTATCCACCGCCTGCACAGGCAGAGGCTGGAGATATGGAGGCTTTGAAAGTGTATGTAGAACAAGCTCCTTTTATTGCTCTGTTTTTTATCATCATTGCCTATGCTCTGGCAGCAATAGTTTCAGGTTTTACAGCTTCGAAAATTTCAAATAATGGGAAATATACAGCTGCTGTAATCTGTGGAATTATTTTTTTACTGATGACCATTTACATGATGGCATCTTTACCTTCTCCAATATGGTTCTGGATTTTAGGAATTCTGGTTTGGGGACTGGTTTTCGTAGGACATAAACTTGCTTTAAAAACAAAAAAAATATGAAATTAGGAGCTTTTTCAATCAGCTTAAGTGTAAAAGATCTTCAGAAATCCAAAGACTTTTATGAGAAACTTGGGTTCACCACTATGGCAGGAACAGAAGCACAAAATTACCTGATCATGAAAAACGGGTCTACTCTTATCGGACTTTTTCAGGCGATGTTTGATGGGAATATGCTTACTTTCAATCCGGGATGGGATGAAAATGCACAGAATCTTGAATCTTTTGAGGACGTGCGTGAAATTCAGAAAAGATTAAAAGAAAGTGGAGTAGAAATTGGAAAAGAAGCCGATGAAACCACGTCCGGTCCTGAGCATATCTATCTGAAAGACCCTGATGGAAATATGATTCTTATAGATCAACACAGATAATAATTAAAAACACATTTATGATGAGAACATTTAAACGCATTTTTTTACTTTTAACCACATTACTGATTATTTTACTGATTTGGGCTGCTTTTATTTCGGGAGACTGTAAATATGAAAAGTCGATTTCTATCAATGCTCCGGTAGAAAGAGTGTGGCAAAATACCAATACCCTCAAGGCAATGGATCAATGGAGCCCATGGAATGATCTTGATCCGGGTATGAAAAAAGACTGGACCGGATTAACCGGCCAACCCGGAGAAAAAGTTTGCTGGGACAGTAAAAATAAACAGGCAGGAAAAGGTTGTCAGGAATTGAAAAAAGTGGATGAAGCAGGTAAAAGAATAGATACGGAAATCAAATTTCTCACCCCTTATGAAAGTGAAGCAAATGCTTATGTAAAAGTAGTTCCGGAAGGAAACGGAAGTAAAGCAACATGGGGATTTACTTCAGAGATTCCTTATCCGTTTACTTTGATGAAGCTGTTTATGAATATGGAGGATGCTATTGGAAAAGATTATCAGAAAGGGCTTTCAAGATTAAAAACTTTATCTGAAAAACCTCAATAAAATAAACTCAACTTAAAAAAACAAAACAATTATGGCAACAGTAAACGTTTACCTGACATTCAACGGAAACTGCAGAGAAGCATTCGATTTTTATAAATCTGTTTTCGGGGGAGAATATCCTTACATCGGAACATTTGGAGAAATGCCTCCAATGGAAGGAAAAGAAACACCTGAAGAAGACAAAAACAAAATCATGCACGTTTCTCTTCCGATCTCTAAAGAAACGATTTTGATGGGAAGCGATACAGGAGGAGAGTGGTCTTCCAACTTCAAAGAAGGAAACAACTTCTCTATTTCTGTGAATGCAGAATCTAAAGAAGAAGCAGACAAATTATTCGGTGGTCTTTCTGCAGGCGGACAGGTAACAATGCCAATGGCTGATACCTTCTGGGGCGCTTATTTCGGAATGTTTAGCGATAAATTCGGAATCAACTGGATGGTAAACTATGACGATCCTGCTAAAATGCAGCAACATCCATAAGATTTATATTGGAATTTAAAATACTCAAAAACCGACAGATAGCTGTCGGTTTTTTTACTAGCTGTACTGCTTTTATTTCTTTTTAATGATTTTGTAGCTTCCTGATGCTGTTGTGATGAGGTAAATACCATCCGGAAGTTCGCTTATATTAAACTGATTTTTATCTTTTTCGGCTGCTGCAGATTTCATAAGTTTCCCAGACTGGTCGTATAATGAAACTTTTTCGTTTTTCTTCAGGTCATCCACATAGAAGATCCCAGTAGTTGGATTCGGATAAATATTCCCTTTGTTTTTGAGTGCATTTTCTGAAGTTCCCAGCGTGGAAATTTTTGTCCATGTAAATGCATCGAGGCACATATAGACATATCCTCCGGTGGATTGCAGCTGGAGTTCATCAATGGTTGTATTGCTGTTATTCTGATTATTTAAAGTAGCAAGATCAATCAGAGTAAATCCGTTGTTAATGCCCGTTGTTCCCATTGTTGCATTGAATGTTGTATTAAAACCTGAAGTTTTTGTGGTGCTAAACTTTGTGACTCCTGCTAATTTTCCTGTAATAATAAGCGTTCCTGATGAGGTAGACTGATTTAAAGCAGTATTACTCAGGAAGACCCAAAACTTTGATACGGTGAACATAGAACTGCTTTTAACACTAAAAGAAGGAGCATTGATATTGGTTGTTCCCGTATTGTCAATATAGACATTATCATTAGCTGTTCCGTTCCAGCCGGTATTGGGATAATTACTTTGAATTCTAAAAGTTCCGGCCTGTGAAACAATATTGAATGTATATCCATTGCTGGTAAAGCTTGTACTGCCGCCAGCTGAAGTTTCAAAAGTTACAGTGGTGATCTGTGCATTGATCGTTGTAATACTGCTTATGAAAGCAAGAATTACAAAAAAGATAATTTTTTTCATGGTACAGATTTTTTAATGTTTAAAGAAGATCATAAGCTTCCCGTACTGTTGATATGCTCATGAGGTTTTCCTCTAAAGGATACCACAAAGTAACCGAGAAATACAAAGTGACAATAGCGTATTAAATGCCGAATTGAAAAATGCGTAGAAATACGCAGTTTAGTTGTTTGTTATTATTATAATTTTGAAAAATGAATATTATGTTAATTAAAATGAAATTATTTCACGGTATGGTTAGTTTTTTTCATAACTTGTAATGTGTAGCTACAGTGACTTTATTCTAAACCTATTATATAATTTAAAACAAGAAAAACTATGGAACTACCAAAACATGCAATCTCATTAGATGATGCTAAAACATGGATCTCAAATTGGCAAAATACAAAAGTTATTGACGGAATGTCGATACGGGCTCATCTCATCCCTGCAAAGGATATCCATGATATTTTCATTAAAGACAAGGGATTTGAAAGATATCGCGGATACAATGCCATTACCAATGAAGGCGAATTTAAGTTTCTGATGGTAGGCGTGGATGCAAATGATAATGATATTGTAAATTATGACAATGGAGATTATGTCTATGATATGACAACACCTTGTCCAAGCGTATGTTCTGCTGCAAAATGGTGGAACCTGTAATCTGAAAATCAGAGATTATTGGACCATTGGATTGAAATATTGTCATTGATTGGAAAAGGCATTCTGCTGATTAATCTGGCAGTATACTGTATAGGCTTTTCCGGAAGAGGAAAAGCCTATACATTCTTCATCAGCTATTTGGCCTGGATATTACTATGTGAAATTGTGTTCTTTGTATTGAATTCACAGAAGATTAATAATCTGTTTTTCTCACATTATTATCTGATAGGCCAGTTTTTGTTACTGGGATTATTCTTTCATGAGATTTTAACGGAAAAATACCAGAAGAAAACAGCACGTACACTTTTAATTATCATTCCTGTAGTTCTCGTTATACAGTATATCATATACCCTGAAAAGTATTATGTTTTTAATCTGTTTGAAATATTTGTCACTTCTTATTCTATTATCATTCTGGCATTATTTCATTTGTATAATATACTGGATACCAAAAAGAAATACAATTATATAAGCCTGGGACTTTTACTTTATCTGATAAGCAGTACCGTAATATTTTTGTCCGGAAACCTCTATACGGTGATGAACAGAAAACTGCATAAAGAGATTTGGGTATTCAATGTTGTTATGTTTATTGTGTATCAGATCTTTATTCTGATAGACTATCTTTCTTCCCGCAAAAAAAATGTGTAATTACTGTTATGATTTTACAAAATGAATGAAAATACAATTATTTCCACTATCGTTTATACCTTTCTGGCATTTACCTTACTGGCCGTTACCCTGATTATATTTTATTATTTTTCGAATAAGAAAATAACAAGAAATCTTATTCAGAAAAAAGAGCTGGAGGTCAGATACGAGAAAGATCTTACCCATGCCATTATCAGTGCTCAGGAAAAAGAAAGGCTGAGAATTGCCCAGGATCTGCATGATGATATCAGCTCAAAACTCAGTGTGGTTTCTTTAAATATCCATCTTTTGGATTTTGATAATTTGTCCAGAGAAGAATATAGCGATCTGAAAAATAAAATCATACATCTGGTCAACAAAACAGCAGAAAGTGCCAGGCAGATCTCACATGATCTCCTTCCTCCGATTTTAGAAAAATTTGGACTCCATGCTGCAATAGATGCATTGTGCTCAGAAATAAACCTGTCCAAAACCCTGCAGGTTACTTATTCCAACAGCTTATACTTTGCAAAAGCAGAAGAAGAAAAAAATTTGCATATCTTTAGAATACTTCAGGAGCTCATTAACAATTCCATAAAACACGGAGAAAGTACGCATATTGATATAGAATTTTTGGGAAAAGACGGAAAAAACACCTGTCTCTACAAAGATGATGGTAAGGGATTTAATCTTAATGAAAATACTTTGAAAGAAGGATTAGGCTTGCGAAATATCAGAAGCCGGGTAGAATTGATCAATGGAACACTTAAAATTGAAAGTGAAAAAAATAAAGGGATTGCTGTAGAATTTACATTTTAAATCATTATAAAATGGAAAAGGATATAATTCGTGTCATAACTGTAGACGATGAAGCACTCTTTCGTCAGGGAATTTCATTGTTGATACAGAGAGAAAAAGATATTGAACTGGTAAGTGATTTCAGCAATGGGAAAGAGCTGCTGGACGAGCTTGTAACCCTGGAAGAACTGCCTGATATCATCCTGATGGATCTCAATATGCCTGAAATTAACGGAGTAGAAGCTACTAAACAAATTCATATCAAATATCCTCAGATCAGGATTATTGCATTAACGAGCTATAATACAAAAGCATTTATTGTCAATATGATACAGTCAGGAGCCTGTTCCTTTCTTAAAAAAAACTCAAGTCCTGCCGAACTGCTCACTGCAATCCGTGAAGTACACAGCAAGGGTTTCTTTTATAACAATGAGGTAATGGAAGCGTTACATCAAAACCTTACAGAACCTAAGAAGAAAGTTTCCAGTATTTTTGATGCCAATCATATTTCCAAAAGAGAAAAAGAAGTATTGGAACTCATCTGCAAACAATACAACACTTCTGAGATTGCAGATCAACTTTTTATAAGCTCCAGAACCGTTGAAGGTCACCGTAACAGCCTTCTGCTTAAAACAGGAGCCAAAAACACTGCAGGTTTAGTGGTGTATGCCATAGAAAGTAAAATTGCAGATATGAACTATTTAAAAGACAGGTTCGAGTAAATATTCATACAGCTGTTTTCATTAAAAAATTAAATAAAATTTATATTTTCTGATTAAATTAGCTTTTGTTTTGATAAGCAGAACCCAATGGTTTGTTTATGAAAAGCAATAATTTATAGTTAAAACAGAAAATACAAAAGAATGAAATTTACAATTGAAAACATCAAAGCAGAACACCAGAAAGTAAAAAGCGGAGCCGATTTCCCTCAATATATTCAGAATATAAAAACATTGGGAGTTTCTCACTATAAGGCGTACGTTCAGGACGGAAATACAGAATACTTTAACCACGAAAATCAATCTGTTCATACAGGAAAAAAGTATGATCCTCTTGCTGTTTCCGGTACTTTAAATCTTGAAAATTTTAAAATAAGACTGAAACTTCATCAGCAGGGAGGAACAGATTATATGACTTTCTGTAAAGACTGTGCAGAAAACGGAATCAATGGCTGGATAATGGATCTTCAGGCGATGACCTGTACTTATTTTGACCAGAATGAAACTGATGTTCTGACCGAACAGGTTCCAGGATAATCTTTTACGAAAGCGGGTGCAGACCATTGCATCCGTACTTGTTTATAATAACTTATAAAATATTGTTTGCTATTATTGATTTAAAATATTAATTTTGTTAAAAACGATAGATAATAGTAATTGATAAACATGAGAAAGGTTTTTACGAAGTTGGCATTCACAGTATTAGGTTTGGGATCCATTTTGACATTTGCTCAAAAAAACGATCTGGGAGCATGGTATATGTATTTTGGAAACAATAAGATCAGCAAAAAACTGAACTGGCACAATGAAATTCAGTACCGTAATTTCGATGCTGTTGGAGACCTGGAACAGTTGCTGATCCGTACAGGAATCGGGTATGATCTTACAGAGAACAATAACAATGTTTTATTGGGATACGGTTTCATTCTCAGCCAGCCTTACGTAAACGGGGAGAAAAAAGAAAATATTGAGCACAGAATTTTCCAGCAGTATATTACCAAACAGAAATTCGGACGTTTCTATCTTCAGCACCGTTACCGTCTGGAAGAGCGTTTTCTTCAGGATGATTTCAGAATGAGATTCCGTTACATGCTGGGAGTAAATATTCCGATTACTCAAAAAGAATTACTTCCGAAAACCCTTTACGCATCTGTTTATAATGAAATTTTTCTGCACTTCAATAGTCCGGTTTTCGACAGAAACAGAGTGTATGGAGCTTTAGGATATGTCATCAATAAAAATATGAGGATTGAAGCTGGTTATATGAATCAGATTCAGGAGAACAGAAACCGCGGACAGATTCAGATTGGTTTTTATAATAATATCCCATTTACTAAAAACTAATAAAAATGTTACTGAATGCTGTGAGGAAAACCATTATTTGAAAAATAAAAAGTAATAAACACTATAAAATAAACACTTATGCATTCAGGAAAAAGATTCGGAGCCCGGGAGTTCATTATCTGGACCAGAAGAAGTATTTACGCTTTGGTCGTACTATCAGCTATTCCTACAGTCCTGTACTTTTTAGGCTGGAAGTTTCTTTCTGTTCCATGGCAGCCGATTGCCATCATGGGAACAGCGGTTGCCTTTATCGTTGGATTTAAAAACAACGCCAGCTACAGCAGACTTTGGGAAGCAAGACAGATTTACGGAGCGATTATCAATGACAGCCGCAGCTTTGGATATATTCTGAGAGATGCACTGCTTTCCAAAGATCCGGGTAAAGTAAAAGAAATGTTCCTGCGTCATTATGCATGGCTTACTGCATTGAGATTTCAGCTCCGTGAACCGAGAGCATGGGAAAACATGGGGACAGATCAATTTGATGAATATGCTAAAAAATATGACATTCCGGAGAGGCAGTCCAAACTGGATGATGAATTGAAAAAGTACCTTTCAGAATCTGAACTTCAGTATATTGTAAGCAAAAAAAACAGAGCGACACAATTGATGGCCAGCCAAAGTAAAGCCTTGTCTGAAGCATATGAAAAGGGAGAACTTAATGATTTTCAATGGACACAGATCAATCAACAATTGATAAAATTTACCGACGATCAGGGAAAAGCAGAAAGAATTAAAAACTTTCCCTATCCAAGAAATTTCTCTTCCATCACCACGTATCTTTTGCTTTTATTCATTGTTTTCGTTCCCTTCGGATTATTGAAAGAGTTCGACAAATTAGGGGAAGGAACCATGGTAGAAGGCTGGACATTATGGTTCAATATTCCGTTTTCTTTACTGGTGACTTGGTGCTTCCATACTTTGGACAGCGTTGGGGAAGCTTCGGTAAATCCTTTTGAAGGAAGTCCCAACGATGTTCCTATCACGCAGATCAGCCGTACTATTGAAATCGATATGAGAGATATGCTGGATGAATCTGATCTTCCGCCAGCCATCACTCCAAAGAATAATATTGTGCTTTAATGCTATCCATTTTTATATTGTATGAAGATGGTTGTAAAGAAAAAGTCTAAACTTTAGATGAAATTAAACCTTATAGGTTTCTAAAACCTATAAGGTTTGGATAACAATAAATATTTGATATCCCATAAAAATAACACTTAAACTTAAAAAAAACTTACTTAAAAATGATTCACAGCTATGTTATAATATCCATTGCAGTACTGCTGTCTGTGATGATATTGGTAATGATCGGCCAGAAATTAAAAGTAGCTTATCCTATTTTCCTTGTTATTGCAGGATTGCTGATAAGCTTTGTGCCGGGAATGCCGCGTATTGAAATAGAGCCTGACCTTGTCTTTCTGATTTTCCTTCCGCCTATTTTGTTTGAAGCCGCATGGTTTACTTCATGGCAGGATTTTCATAAATGGAGAAAACAGATTTTTTCGATGGCTTTCGGATTGGTGTTTTTAACATCCATAGTCGTAGCTTATCTTTCATCTTCCATTATTCCGGGACTTACTGTAGCTATGGGATTCTTGCTGGGGGGTGTGAATTCTCCGCCGGATGCGGTAGCCGCAACTTCGGTTCTGAAACATATGAAAATCCCTAAAAAGATCACCAATATCCTGGAAGGAGAGAGCTTAATCAACGATGCATCCAGTTTAATTGTCTTTAAATTTGCACTGGCAGCCGTTATTTCCGGACAGTTTATCTGGAGAGATGCCGTTCAGGATTTCTTTACCATGGCCATCGGTGGAATTGCCGTAGGAGTGGCAGTAGGGTTTCTGTTTGGAGCTTTATTGAGGATTATTCCTACCAATTCTAATATTGATACCATTATTACCCTTATCGTTCCTTACATTATGTATGTGGGAGCAGAGCATTTCCATTTTTCTGGAGTATTGGCAGTGGTTGCCGGAGGTTTACTGATGTCCTATAATTCGCATTGTTATTTGAGCCATACCTCCAGAATCCAGTCCGGAAATGTGTGGAGTGTTTTGATATTCCTGATGAATACCATCATCTTTATCCTGATTGGTCTGGAACTTCCGATTGTAGTGGAAGGAATGAAAGAATATACGATTTCAGAAGGTATTTTCTACAGTGTAGTGATTGGCGGAGCGATTATCGGAACAAGAATTTTGTATAGTTATGCATTAATGTATTTCCCAAGAGTCTGTTCTAAAGAATTAAGATTAAAAGTTCCCAAACCGGATTGGAGAGAGCCGTTTATTATCAGTTTTGCAGCAATGAGAGGAGTGGTTTCACTGGCTGCTGCCTTGTCAATTCCTGCTTTTTTACCGAACGGAGAGGCATTTCCGCATAGGAATATTATTTTATTTGTCACTTTCGTTATCATATTGATTACTCTGGTAGGGCAAGGGTTATTACTAAGTCCGATCTTGAAATTATTGAATATTCAGGATGCAGGAAGTGAATTGCCGGAAGAAAAACAGGAAGTAATTCTTATGCGTAAACTGAAGGAAACAGCTTTGCACAAACTGGATAATGACTTTTCTGAATTAGCTGTAACCAACAGCCTGGTGCGCCATCAAAAGCACAAGTTGGAAAATGAAATGATGCTGATGGCAGATAAAGCCCAATGCATGGCTTCCACAGGAGATTATGTAACGGCGATCAATCAAAATAAAGATGTCCTTCGACAGATCATTCAGGCACAGAGAAACGAACTGCATAGAATGAAAAGAGAAAAGATATTCGATGATCATGTGATGAGAACCATTGAAATGCAGCTGGATTTTGATGAAGCCAAGATCACAGGTTTTTCACATGGGTAATTAAAAAATAAACCACAAAAGGATAAAAGTTAAAATGAACTTGCAGCAATAAAAAGTTCACAAAATGAAAATGCTGAAATTTTAAAGGCCTAAGTGTACTTCTCACGAATAGAAATTTAAACTTAAATAATTTAGTAGATAAAAACTTTTGTGACTTTTGTGGTCAAAGATTATAGGTAAAATGTGTACATTTAAACATATTAAACCCATAATATGAGTACACCCATCACTGTTCAGTATACCATAAATGCTCCAGCTGAAAAAGTCTGGAAAGCATTAACCGATAAAAATGAAATGAAATCCTGGTATTTTGATATCCAGGATTTTGTATTGGAAGCAGGACAAGAATTTAATTTCTATGAGCCCGGAGGAGCTAACAAATACCATCATCATGGTGAGATTTTAGAAATAATCCCCAATCAAAAATTAAAACACACATGGTCTTATCCTGATTTTTCAGACTTGAAGACCGTTGTAACCTGGGAATTGTTTTCTGAAGACGGACAAACTGTGGTAAAGCTAACCCATGAAGATATTGAAAACTTTAAAGATTTAGGAGAAGGCTTTTCAAGAGAAAACTTTACAGAAGGATGGAACACGATTTTGGGACAGAGTTTAAAAGAATATTTAGAAAAATAAAAAATGATCACATTACACCTTTTTACGATAGATGATGCTCCACAACTGATTTCAAAGATAAAAGATGAAAGGATGCTTCTTCAGTTTGCCGGGCCTGCATACCATTTCCCTCTTACAAAAGAACAGTTGGAAAAAGATTTATCTGATGAAAACAGAACTCTTTTTACAATTACAGATGAGACAGGAAGTACAATCGGGCATGCTCAGATATTTCTAAAAGAGAAGACATTCCTGCTGGGAAGAATTCTGATCTGGGATGAAAATAACAGAGGAAAAGGCTATGGAAAAAAGGTCATGCAGGAACTTTTGAAATATGGCTTCAATCATTTTGATAAAGAAACAGCAGAGCTGAACGTGTACGATTGGAATACGGGAGCTATAGAATGTTACAAGAAAGTAGGTTTTGCTTTTGATCCATATGTTAAAAGCGAAGCAAGGATAGATCAGGAAACATGGGTTTCTCTGAATATGAAAATCAATAAAAATACCTTCGAATTACAGGAATCATGACACAGTTTACCGCAATTCGCCCTGTTTTCTGGACAGAAAATCTTGATGAAACCATCGCATTTTATAGGGATGTTCTCGGATTTACACTGATGGGCAGAAATGACGACTGGCAATGGGCTTCTCTTCGAAAAGATGAGGTGTACATTATGCTTTCTCAGCCTAATGAACATGAAAGCAATGCTTCCATCGGGTTTTCAGGGTCATTTTATTTCAATGTAAATCAGGTGGATGATCTTTGGGAAGACCTTAAAACAAAAGCCAAAGTCTGCTATGAAATTGAAACTTTTGAATGGGGAATGAGAGAATTTGCAATATATGACAACAATGGATACATATTACAATTTGGTGAACCCGTAGATAATATTGGCAATACGGAATAAAATTTGCTATTTTTGGAGAAATATTTAGAAATTCAATGAAAAAAAGTATAATAGCGGGTTTCGCAGCGATTTTATTATTGGCGTCTTGTAATAAGGATAAGGAGATTCTTAATACATTAAACACTTATAATACTTCAATGGAGGCGAAGGGATACCATTTCGGAGATAAGCTTGAGCTTCCGAAAGAGGTAACGGAAAATGCAGAAAGCGTAACAATCAGCTTTGGAGATAAAGAAACAACAGATTTAACAATTGATCCTAAATTTTTCACATTAGGAGACAACGCTGTTACGTTCAATATTAAAACAAAAGGAGGTGAAGTTCTTAATCAGGATGCAACCATCAATGTATTTGCAAAAAATCCTGAAAAAAATATTCCTTATCAGATTGTAGCCGAATATCCTCACGATCCTAAAAACTTTGTACAGGGTTTTCAGATTGAAGGAAATACTATTTATGAAAGTGACGGGCAGAACGGATCTTCACAGATTTTAAAATACACGCTGGGAACAACCACTCCGTTGGCTTCTACGAAACAGGCTCAGGAAGACTTTTCTGAAGGAAGTACCATCGTAGGAGACAAAGTATATCAATTGACATGGCAGAGCAAAAAAGGATATGTTTATGATAAAAGCTCGTTAAAACTGCTTTCAGAATTTGCTTATCCTAATGTATTGGGAGAAGGTTGGGGATTAACGTATGATGGAAAAAGCCTGATTGCTTCTGATGGAAGTAAGCTTTTATATTTCCTTGATGTCAACGATCCATCAAAACTGATTAAATATATCGCTGTTGCAGGAAGTTCTCAGGCATATGATCAGTTGAATGAGCTGGAATACCACAACGGATTTATTTATGCCAACGTATGGCAGAAGCCGATCATTTTAAAGATCAATCCAGCCAATGGAGAAGTAGTAGGTACTTTTGATTTTACAGAAATCGCAAAACAGAACACCAAAGGAAGTGATGATGTATTGAACGGAATTGCTTTCAAAGGAGATAATATGCTGGTAACTGGAAAGAACTGGCCAAAGATTTATGAAGTTCAGATCAAATAATCTGATTGTATTGATAAAAAACAAAAATAGCGTTCCCTTGGGAGCGTTATTTTCGTTTTGAGGATTAAATTTTAGTACTTTTGGCAAATGATTAATACCTTCATGAAGCGAAATATCCATATTGGTTTGGTAGCGGCTTTATTCCTTATCTCTTGCAGCAACAAGGAAAAAATGCTCGATTCTCTGGCGGATTACAATAACTCAAAAGAAGAAAAAGGCTATCATTTCGGTGATAAGCTTGATCTTCCCAAAGAAGTGACAGAAAATGCGGAAAGTATTACCATCAGCTTTGGGGATAAAGAAACAAAAGACTTAAGAATTAATCCTCAGTTTTTCACATTGGGAGATAATAAAGTAGTCTTTGTAATTAAAACCAATCGTGGTGAAACTTTAAACCAGGATGCCACGATTAATGTATTTACTAAATCTCCTGAGAAGAACATTCCCTATAAAATAGTTGCCGATTATCCTCATGATCCTAAAAACTTTATTGAAGGTTTTGTGGTAGAAGGAAATACGGTGTATGAAAGTGACGGAATGAAGGGATCTTCTCAGCTTATAAAATATACTTTAGGATCTTCAGTACCCAAAATTCTGGCTAAGCAGCCCGCTGATATTTTCTCTGAAGGTTGTACGATTGTAGGAGATAAGGTATACCAGTTGACGTATCAGAATAAAATCGGTTTTATTTATGATAAAAATACGTTGAAAAAATTATCCGAATTTCCATTGCCTGGTGTAATTGGAGAAGGTTGGGGACTGACCTATGATGGAAAAAATATGATCGCTACAGATGGTTCAAAAAATCTTTATTTTCTGGATGTTAATGATCCTTCAAAAGTGGTGAAAACGATTGCAGTTGGCGGTAATTCTACCATTTATAATCAGCTCAACGAACTTGAGTATCATAAGGGATTTATCTATGCTAATGTCTGGCATCAACCTGTCATTCTAAAAATTAATCCTGCAAACGGAGAAGTCGTAGGTAAACTTGATTTCACACAATTGACAAAGGAAAATGATAAGGGAGACAGCGAGCATGTTTTAAACGGAATTGCTTTTAAAGGGGATAATATGCTGGTGACAGGTAAAAACTGGGAGAAAATTTATGAAGTTGCTTTTCAATAAACTCATTATATCTTTTGTAGAGCAGTCCTTTTCATCAACAAGATGGTCTCAATTTTGATTCACTTCAAAGAAGATTCTATTGGATTTAATCATCTTTTGAGTAAAGTTATTTTTCAGTAAATTGACCCCATTAAAAAAACAGAGTGAAGTTTTTAAACATACTATTTTTTTTCCTTTTCTGTACGGCTTCAGCGCAGAATATTCTTCCTTTGGATACATTGAAACTAAAGGAAGCTAAAGATATGCTTGCTGATGACTACGGAAATCTGTATATCTATAAAAACAAAGATTTCAGTTTTACCAAATACGATTCTTTAGGAAAACAGATTGGAAAAATGATGCTTACTGTTCCATATAAAGTTCAGACCGTTCAAAATCCGCTTAATGTACCTTTGTTTTCTGAAAATGCTCAGGAAATGAAATTTGTAGACCAGAATATGAATGAAATTCAAAAGCTTGATTTTAAACAGAAATTTGGTTTTATAAGAATGACATATGCCGAAGACCTGCAACAGATGTGGCTCCTTGATGACAGTACAAAACGTCTGATACAGTATAATTTCAGAAATGATACCACCATCAATTCATATCCTTTTGATATCAGTTTCGAAGATTTAATGGATATGCTGGTCTATGAAAATAAGGTCTATATCTTAACAAGAAAACATATCAGGATTTATAGCCTGAAATTTGAAAAGCTTTTCGAAGCCCCTTTGGAAAACGGAAAACGTTTTCGGAGAGAGAACGATATGATCCTGGTGGTGGCCAGTAATTTCATTTCACAATACGTCCCTGAAAAAGGTATGACAACCATTTTTGAAGATCAGGAAGCGCAAATTGTGGATAAAAACATCCTCTCTTATTTTGCAATCAAAGGGAACAAACTCTATCTTTACAGCCTTGAAAAAGTAAAGAAAGCCAAACAGCAAAAACAGCTCGAAGCTCAGCCGGAATCTCTGCAGCCATCTACAGAAAAGCCAGTAGAAAAAACTGAAGAGAAACCTGATGAGAAGACAGCAGAGAAACCTTCAGACAATACCTTACAGAAATTGATTGAAGACACTTCTAAAGTTCAGACTGAAGCCATCGAAAAACTTATCAACTAATCAGTAATACAAGGAAAAAGAATATTATGCATATTGCAGTTACAGGAAACATCGGAGCCGGAAAAACAACTTTGACAACGATGCTTTCCAAGCATTACGGATGGGATGCACAATTTGAAGATGTAGATCATAACCCTTATCTGGAGGATTTTTATTCCGATATGAGCAAATGGAGTTTTGCATTACAGGTCTATTTCCTGGGAAGCAGATTCCGTCAGGTGAAAGAGATTAGAGAAAGCGGGAAAAACATTATTCAGGATCGTACGATCTATGAAGATGCCCATATTTTTGCAGAAAACCTGAATGATATGAATCTTCTTTCAGACAGGGATTTCAATAACTATTCATCAGTTTTTGATTTGATGAAGTCTTTTGTATCAGCTCCGGACCTTTTAATCTATTTAAAATCAGATGTTCCTAACCTGGTTAAAAAAATCTACAAAAGAGGTCGTGAATATGAAGCATCCATCAGTATTGAATATCTTTCAAAACTGAATCAGAAATATGAAAAATGGATTTCCAATTATACGGAAGGAAAACTTCTGATTGTAGAAGTGGATGATCTTGATTTCGTTGAAAAACCTGAAGATTTCGGATTTATTCTGGAAAAAATTGAAGCCGAACTTCACGGATTGTTTTAACATATTTTTATCAGAACATTAAGACAACCTCACGGTAATTCTTTTTAAATTTGTTGAGATCAAGTTTAATTTTTTGAATAATTAATTATATCATGGTAGTTAAAGTTTTACATAACGGGAACTGTTCCAAGTCCAATGCTGTATTGGAGTATCTTGACGAAAACGGAGTGTCTTTTGAGATCATTAATATTGTTGATGATCCGTTAAGCCCACTTGAAATAAGAACAGTGTTGAAAAAGCTGAACCAAAGTGTTTTTCATATCATTCGTAAGACAGATAAACTGTATATTGAAAACTATGCAGATAAAAATTATTCTGAAGAAGAGTGGATTAAAATTCTTTCTGAGAATCCCTCTCTGATACAGAGACCAATTCTGGTTAAAGGCTCAGTGGCTATGCTGGGAAGACCTATTGAAAATGTAAAATTCTTTATTGAAAAATAGATCAACTTAATAAATAAAAAAATCCGTTCTTTTAAAGAGCGGATTTTTTTTATTTTCCCTTTTTCTTTTTATTTGAGAGGTTTCTTTTGCTTTGGTTTTTGTAAAGTATTGTATAATGCTTCCAGTTCTTTCGGTGGAATGCCAGAATCAAAAGTAGCGGAAGTATAAGTAATTCCATTGGATGTGATAATAATAGTAGCGGCTAATGCCCTGTCGCTATATCTGCCGGTTGTGGGAGACTGAAGATTCGATATTTTAGATAGATCCAGAGTCTCTGCCTGTCTGGAAATGTTCTCCCATTCAGAAAGAGGCATAGCCGTTTGGGTTGAATCTCCATTTAATCTAGCGGTAATAAGGTTGGGTGTATACACAACACTTCGATTGGTTCCCCGGGTTCTTTCTGTTAATTCGATTTTTTCGATTTTTTGCTGTTTTGTGATTTTAGTTGAATTTTTACTATTAATGTTATTTTTGTTTTGATTAATACAACTGATTATTGATAATATTGTAATAATATTAATTATGATAAATTGTGGTTTCATTGAATTATGTTTATTTTATTTGGTGTTTTATTGAATTGTAGTCTGTTTATGATGGTTTTTTTTGTATGTTTGCTAAAATACAAAAATATAATAATGAATAACTCTATTATTTCGAAATCTTCTCTAGCAGTCCTATTCTTTATGGGAATTGGATTTTCAAATGCACAGATTAGAGAAGAAACAAAGTCTCCCAAAAGACTTACAGAGCAAAAGCTGGATCCTAATGGGATTGAAAAATGCGGAACACTTGAATACGAAGCAAACCTGAAAAGAAAATTTCCTGAGAGACTTACAACGGAACAGTTTGAAAAGTGGCTTGCCCCTTTAATTGAAAAGGCCAATGCTAATAAATCCCAGAATGGAACTGTTATTACTATTCCAGTCGTAGTTCATGTTATTCACAGCGGTCAGGATGTGGGAATTGCTCCTAATATCACAGATGCTCAGGTGATGTCTCAGATTACAGTAATGACTAATGATTTCAGAAGAAAAATTAATACTCCGGGATATAATACCAATCCTGTAGGTGCAGATACTGAAATACAGTTTGTGCTTGCAAAGGTAGACCCTAACGGAAATCCAACCAATGGAATTGATAGGGTAAATCTTTGCAAAGATTATTGGGCAAATGGGGCTCCTCAATATGGATATCAGAATTTTATCAATGATGTTGTAAAAACCGGGACGATCTGGGATCCTACAAAATATATGAATATGTGGAGTGTAGACTTTGCAGATAATGGATTGTTGGGATTTGCTCAGTTTCCGTCGAGCTCTGGTCTTCAGGGACTTGCTGCGAATGGAGGTCTTGCCAGTACGGATGGGGTAGTTGCAGGGTATGCTACTTTTGGAAGTATGGATTATAACGACGGTACATTTTTAATGCAGGCTGGTTATGACAGAGGAAGAACAATGACTCATGAAGTAGGCCATTTTCTTGGGCTTAGACATATCTGGGGTGATGCAGCGTGTGGTAATGACTATTGTGCAGATACTCCAACAGCACATAATGCTAACTATGTATGCAATGCTACTATCGCAAGTTGTAATGATCCCGCGGTTTTTGAAATGGTGCAGAATTATATGGATTATACAAACGATACTTGTATGAATATTTATACTACTGATCAGAAAACCAGAGTAAGGGCAGTGATGGACAATTCTCCAAGAAGAATGGAGCTTAAAGCATCCAATACAGATTCTCCTATTCCTTTGTTTGCCAATGATGCTGAGATAAAATTTGACGGTGGGTGTTCAATAGGAGTCGTTAATTGTGGAGAAGGAGTGCTTCGTCTGCTTATCACCAACAGAGGTACGAGTAATCTGACATCAGCTGTTATTTCATATTCAATAAATGGAGGAACTGCTCAAACTTATAATTGGACAGGTAATTTGGCTCAAGATAAATCGGGGGTAATTAATATCCCTGTAAATGGTTCTGTAGCATCTTCTCCTGTTTCCTTCTCCCTCACATCTGTAAATGGAGCAGCAGATCAGAGAAGTACTAATAACTCTACAAGCGGTAATTATGTAAAGCCAGTTCCCCCTCAATATTTTTCAACCACTACTGTTACCTTTAAGCTGCAGAGAGACAAGTATGGCAAGGAAACGAGATGGAACCTGAAAAACAGTGCAGGACAAATTGTAAAAGAAGGCAAATATAGTAATACACAACCAGGACAGCCTACTCCGGCTCTTATCACTCAAGTGTGGACCTTGCCACAGGATTGTTATGCATTTACAATGTCTGATGATTTTGGTGATGGAATGGAAAATGGATATGTAGATCTTGCTACAAGTACCGGACAGACCATATTTCATCTGGAAAATGAATTTGTTTATGAGACTAAAACATTTACCACAAGGGAATCATTAGGGATTGCTGAGGTTAATAAGAACAATAAATTGGGTGTATATCCTAATCCGGTTAATGATATTCTTAATGTTGCCGGACTTTCAGGAGAATCTCAATTTGAAATTCATAATGCAGTAGGACAAATCGTTAAAAAAGGTAAAATTGATGACAATCAGATTCGTGTAGCAGATCTTGCAAAAGGAGTCTATGTTATTACAATACAGAATGCTAAAACCTCAGAAAGTATTAAATTCGTAAAGAAGTAATCATACGATATATCAATTTTTAACATAAATGATCCGCCTCTAACAGGGCGGACTTTTTTGTTGACTGGAAAGTAGTGAAAATAAAAACAGGTATTTTAGGTAAAGAATATAATTTACATATTATAGCTTGTAAATATTAATCTGGATGGAATAAAGAATAAAACCTGAAGAGCATTAGTGCATTAAAAAACCGCTTCATGATGATGAAACGGCCTTTGTTTTTTACAATAGAATAACGCCTTCTATTTTGGCTACTTCTTTATAAATATTCACTACCTGATTGGCATCCAAAACAAATGCATTGATATTGCAGGCTGTGTATTTTCCATTTTTGCTTTCGCGGTTTCCCAGTGTAAATTTAATACCATCAAAAACTCTGTAAATTTCAGTAAGTTTTGCCTGGTCTGTAGGAATAATAAATTTAAATAAATAATCCTCCGGAAAATCATGATGATCTTCCAGTTTCTCCTTCAAAGACTGATAAAAATCTTCAGGACTTGCGTGTTGATTTCCTTGTAATATATCCATCTGCAATTGTTAATATAATATAAATATAACGAAAAATTTCCTATTTTCCAAATGGTCCCAGCAGAGACTTGGAGTTCTGGTGTTCATAATCTTCGATGATATTGAATAACCCATTTACCAGCTGCTCGGAAGCCAGTTTACTCAATCCTCCGGAATTGACAGTGTTGTTATTTCCTCCTAAAAGGCTGCCCAGAAAATTACTTCCTGATAATGCTGTATTAATGGTTTTTACAATCCCATATTCATTCAGTTTTTCATCTACTTTAGGAGCAATGGCAGCAATCAGCTGTTGGGATGTTTTTTCCTTCAGAATCTGTGTAGCGGTTGTTCCCTGCATAATTCTTGTGACATCCTGAGCATTCAGACTGTTTACTGCATCCTGTAAAATAGGTTTTGAGGTATTCACGGTATAAGCCGCTGCCTGAGCAATATAGTCTCTTTCCTTAGCTACCAGTGAAGGCGCAATTTTTTCCAGCGTAGAATTGATATCTCTCAACTCTTTAGGAAGCGCTTTGTCTACCATATTATTCTGCAGAAATGCTTCTTTGTTTCCGTAGATGCCCATTCCTTTATCAATACCATTGAGCAGAATCCTTTTTATAATGGAAAGCCCCATGTCGGACGTGGCCAATGATGTGCAAGATTGTACACTGGTGGTAATAACAGCACCTGTCCCGATGATAAGAGCGGCTGCAATGATATACTTTTTCATTGATCTTTTTATTATTTGCTTTATAAATGCTTTTTTCAAAAACTGCACCAAAGGTAATTACTATTCTGTATTTAACAAAATATTAAATTGAGTGTTGGATTTGGTGAATTTTTTGGATGAAAATGTTAATTTAACATTAATGAAATAATGGTAAATTGATAATTATTTTGAATATAAAATTATAAAATTTAAAGATTTGTCATTTTTGATTTAATAAAAAAGGGCGATGTTTAAATATTTAAGATAATTTAACATTGTTCGATATTTTTTATATTTTTGGCTAATGTCTTTTTTTGAGATTTTAAATAACTCCACTATTTAGAGACAGAAATGAATTTGATTTATTTGAATAAAATTGAAACTATATGAAACAAAGTAATTTAAAGTATTCATGTCTCATTGCTGTTCTGTACTTCGGGATGAACGTGAATGCACAGGTTACGCAGGATTCTGCTAAAGTCCAGAAGATTGACGAAGTCGTGATGATTGGATATGGTAGCCGTAAAAAAGTAGATAACACTACTTCTATTAGTTCTATCAGCGCAGAAGAAGTAACCAGAACCAAAGTATTGAATGCATCACAGGCCATTCAGGGTAAAGCAGCCGGGGTACAGGTAATTGCTTCCGATGCACCGGGATCTACTCCTACAGTGATGATCAGAGGACTTGGTACAGTATTGGGTGGAAGAACACCTTTGTATGTAGTTGATGGAATGTTTACTGATAACATCAACAATATTAACTCTAATGATATTCTGACATATGATGTCTTGAAAGATGCAGCAGCATTGGCGATCTATGGTAACAGAGCTGCTAATGGGGTAATCATTATTACTACAAAATCAGGTAGAGGTAAATTAAGCGTTTCCTATGATGGGTTGGTTGGATTTAGAAGTCCTTTAAAAACCATCAAAATGGCTAACGGGTCTGAATTTGCAAATTATAATAACGCAGGTAAAGCAAGTAATTATTTAAATCCTAATCAACCATACAATACTGATTGGTTTAAAGAAATTACAAGAACCGGTATTTACAATCAACATAATTTATCTATTTCAGGATCTTCAGAAGTTGCAAAATACTTTTTAAGTTTAAGTAATTACGATGAACAATCTATCCTTAAAGGGACAAATTATAACAGGACTACAGTAAGAACAAATAACGAGTTCAGAATTACTAAAGGTATCAGATTAGCTCAGACCTTAAGTGCTACTTTTACCAATGATACTCCTAAATCGTATGGCGCTTTCACAAATGCATACAAACAGTCACCATTAGTTCCTGTATACTATCCGAATGGAAAATATGGTCAGCCTATTTATAATAAAACTACTGGAAATATCGATTACGAAGGGGGAAGATTTAATAACGTAGGTAATCCCGTTATGCAGCTCGCTTATGATAATCAAAGAGGTAGAAATTTCTTATTACAAGGTGGATTAAAACTAGATATAGATATTTTTAAAGACTTAAAGTTTACCTCTCAGTTTAGTGGAGAATATGGTAATTATAAGTATTACAATTTCGTAAATTCTAAATCTTTCTGGCTGGATAGTGATCCGATGAGAACGGAAAATCAATATTCAACTACATCCCCACTTACAAGATTGACCAATAAAAGTCAAAACTATTACAATTGGTTGCTTAATAATTACTTGACATATACCAAGAAAGTTGAAAATCATGATATTGAAGTTGTTGTAGGTACAGAAGCTTCAGTTAAGAATGGTCTGGAAACTTTAATTATTAACAGAAAAGATGTCCCTGTTTCGCAAGATTACTGGAACCTTAGCGGAGTTGATTATTATGGAAATCTCTACAGTGATAACGATACTAAAGCTCTTGAATCTATAAAAGGAAATAGAAATACTACAATTTCCTATTTCGGAAGATTCCAATATAAATTTATGAATCGTTATTTATTAAGTGGAACAATCAGAAGAGATGGTTCTTCTCAATTTGCTGCTGGTAATAAATGGGGAACATTCCCATCATTTGGCGCAGGTTGGATTATTTCTGAAGAAAACTTTATGAAAGATGGTTTCTTTGATTTGTTGAAACTTAGAGGAGGATGGGGTAAAATTGGTAACCAGAATGTTCCATTGAATTATTTACCACTATCAATGGGAGCAACTTACAATTATGCGTTTGGAAGCTCACCGGTAAGTAATGGAGTTACTGTTAATAAAGGTTACGATCCAGACTTAGGATGGGAAGTTACAGAAGAATCTTCTTTAGGATTGGATTTTGGAATCCTGGATAAAAGATTGACAGGTACTTTTGATATTTACAACAGAAAAACCAAAAATCTTATTTTGGGTGTTGTTCCATATATGGCAACTGGAATTTCTGATTTGAATTATTCTCATATGGGAAGTGTTGTTAATAAAGGTGCTGAGGTAAGTCTAAACTGGGCTGATAAAGTAGGGGAGGATTTTACCTATTCAATTGGAGCCAATTATTCTTATAATAAGAACAAACTTGCGAGCATTGACCTTTCTAAGCCGGTATCTCAAATTGTTGGAGGAAATCTTGGAAACGGACAGGATACAAAACTTTTCAATGCTAATGCAGTTGGGTATGCGTTAGGAAGTTTCTATTTATGGGAAGCTGATGGTTATGATGCAAATGGTAACCTGAAGTTTAAAGACTTGAATGGTAACGGAGTTACAGGAAGTGCAGATCCGGGAGACAGACGTTTCTTTGACTCTTACATCCCAAAATCAACGTTAGGTGTAAATATCTCAATGTCTTATAAAAATTGGGACTTTGCCTTGAGTGGTTACGGAGCTTTTGGATTTAAAGTATACAATGGTAAAAAAGCCCAAAGAAATGGTGGTGAAAATGTTGAGGCTTCTGTAGCGAATGATTTCTGGACACCAACAAACACTAATGCTGCGAATCCTGTAAATCCTGCAAATATTCCAATCGCATCAACGTTCTATTTAGAAAGCGGAGATTATTTCAGAATCAATAATATTTCGGTAGGATATACATTTAAGAACTTAACTGATTATGTAAAATCAATTAAACTTTATGTAAATGCAATTAATCCTTTTGTGTTCCAGAAATATTCAGGATATTCTTCAGAATTATCTGGATACAATCCTGCTGATCCTACTGCAGAAGGGGATCCATATAAACGTGCAGGAGTAGAGCTCGATGCTTACCCTACATTGAGATCTTTTGTATTTGGTGTTAACCTAAATTTTTAAAAAATGAATAAGAAATATATCATAGCAGCCGCATTTTTAATTTTAGGAGCTGTTAACCAAAGTTGTAGTAATGACTTTATAGATGTATCACCTACAGAAGCAATTCCTGAGTCTGCATTGGGTGAAATATATAATAATGATGCTGGGGCGAATAGCTTAGTTACCTCTATTTACGCTAAATTTTTAGACTGGAACATGAGTACGTTTGCCTGGATAGGGGTTACATCAATTGTTTCTGATGACGCAGATAAAGGTTCAAGTGCAAGTGATTCAGGCTCGGATAAAGATATTTTAGATGCTTTGACATTTACTCCTTCAACTCCATCATTTAAAGAATTGTTTGCGTCTAATTATCAGGGGATTAATAGATGTAATCAGGCACTGAAATATCTTCCTCAATTAGATAAAGCTGATCCGCAACTACGCGAAAGATTAGCTGGAGAAGCTAAGTTTTTAAGAGCATTCATGTATTTTACTTTAGTGAAATCTTTTGGAGGTGTTCCATTGGTAGATCACGTTCCTGTAACAGGAGTTGAAGCAGATAAACTGATGACGCTTACGAGAAAAAGTAAAGAAGAAATTTATGCATTTATAGAAAAAGATCTTAAAGACGCTGCAGCAGTTTTACCTACTGGAACCGGAGGACAAAGAGCTACAAAAGGTGCTGCCCATGCACTTTTAGCTAAAGTGTATTTATACCAGAAAAAATGGCAGCTGGCAGTAGATGAAACTAATTTGGTTACAGGGTATTCATTGACACCAAATTTCCAGGAGATTTATAAAGTTTCAGGGGAAAATAATGCTGAATCTATCTTCGAAATTAATGGTAGTGGAGGTACAGCAGGAAGAGCCATTCAACAGTACAGTCAGGTTCAGGGAGCAAGAGGTACTACAGGCTGGGGCTGGGGATTTGCTACACCTACTCAAGGTTTATATGATGCATACTCAGCAACAGATTCAAGAAGAGATGCTACGATTATCCACAGAGATATGACTTTATATGATGGATATTATGTAGGTCCAAATACTGAAAATAAATTCTATAATTATAAAGCTTATTCTTCAAATTATAGGGATCAGGCTTCAACAGATGTAAACATTCGTTATTTGAGATATGCTGAAGTACTGTTAATCAGAGCTGAAGCAATGAATGAACTGGGACAAACATCCGCGGCTATTCCTTTCCTGAATCAGGTAAGAAACAGAGCTAATATCGGAAATACTCCTGCTTCTTCCCAGGTAGATGTAAGATTAGATATCTGGAAACAGAGAAGATTGGAGCTTGCTTTTGAACATGATAGATGGTTTGACCTTGTAAGAACAGGACAAGCACAAGCAGCGATGGCAGCTGATGGTGGTAAAAAATTCATCGTTGGAAAACATGAATTATTCCCACTTCCACAAGATTTCATAATGGAAGCTGGTGGATTGTCTGCTCAAAACCCTGGCTACTAAAATAAACCATAAACATTAGAGGAGAATGAAAGTTCTCCTCTTCTTTTAGTTAAAAACCCTATAAAAAGAGATCTCATGAAAAGGAACGTATTATCAATAGCTATCACCTCTTTATTCTTTGTGTATTCCTGTAAAAATGCTCCCGTTGCCAAACTGGAAGCTGGAAAAACTGAAGCCGTAAAAAGCAATATCACAGATGAACAACTGATGGACAGAGTACAGAAAGATGCTTTAAAATACTTCTGGGACTACGCAGAACCCAATTCCATGCTGGGAAGAGAACGTTACCATGAAGATAATATCTATCCGGATAACGATAAACACGTGATCACTACAGGAGGCTCAGGGTTTGGGTTGGCAACTATTCTGGTGGGAGTAGAAAGAGGCTTTGTTCCAAGAAAAGAAGCAGTGAAAAGACTGACTCATATCATGGATTTTCTGGCAAAAGCAGACCGTCACAAAGGAGCATGGTCACATTGGATCAATGGAGAAACCGGAAAAACAGTCCCTTTCGGGAAAAAAGATAATGGCGGAGATCTTGTAGAAACAGCATTCCTTACCTCAGGAATACTGATGGTCCGTGAGTATTTTAAAAACGGAAATGCAGAAGAAAAAGCCCTTGCCGCAAAATGTGATGAGTTATGGAAAGGAATTCAATGGAACTGGTATACAAAAGGAGGTCAGAAAGTACTTTACTGGCACTGGTCACCGGATTACCAATGGGAAATGAATTTTCCTCTGGAAGGATATAATGAATGTCTGATCACTTATATTTTAGCCGCATCTTCACCTACTTATTCCATTGATGCTGAAACCTATTATAAAGGCTGGACCAGAAATGGAACTTACCTTACAGACAAAACAAAATACGGACTACCTCTGTACGTAAAACACAACTATGCCGAAGAATATGGCGGACCACTTTTCTGGGCACAATATTCATACATCGGCCTTGATCCGACAGGATTATCCGATAAACTCGTCAAAAATTATTTTGATATCAATAAAAATCAAACCCTCATCGATTACAAATACTGTGTTGAAAATCCAAAACAATGGAAAGGTTACGGGCCAAACTATTGGGGACTTACAGCCGGTTATACAAGAAACGAGGACGGAACTACTGGCTACACCGCCCATATGCCAGGCAACGATAATGGAGTAATCACTCCTACAGCTGCATTGAGCAGTTTCCCGTACACTCCTAAAGAATCAATGGCTTTCCTGAGATTCATGTATACCCAAAAACCTGAATTTATAGGATCTGCAGGGCCTTATGATGCTACTTCTATCAATTATAACAATTGGTTTACTCCAAGATATCTGGCCATAGATCAGGGAACCATAGCGCCCATGATCGAAAATTACAGATCGGGATTCCTTTGGAAGCTGTTTATGAATGCTCCTGAAATTCAGCAGGGATTAAAAAAACTAAGTTTCCAGTCAGCCAAATATGGAATAAAATAATTCAACAGAAAAGTACTTTTGCCTGTTTAAATAAAAATACCAAATCCACTGGCTTGAGCCAAAATCTAAATAACAATATGAAACTAAAACTGAAACATATCCCTCTTTTACTACTGCCATTTTCATTGCAACTGAATGCACAGGAGATAAAAGGGGAACTCAATAAAGAAATTAAAAGACAGGAAAAACTCTCCTATATTCTGGATTACCCTAAGAATACAAAAGGGAATGTTCCTTTGATTGTTTTTTTACATGGTTCAGGAGAGCGGGGTACTAATCTTGATTTGGTAAAGGCACACAGCCCATTTACCTATAAAAATCTGATCAAAGAACCTGTAGCCATTCTGGCACCTCAATGTCCGGAAGGAACATGGTGGGATACCGTTACCGTCTATAATCTGATCAAAGAAATTCAGAAGAAATATAAAATTGATGCTTCCCGCATTTATCTTACAGGACTTTCTATGGGAGGTTGGGGAACTTTGAAACTAGCCATGGAACATCCGGAAATGTTTGCAGCAGTAGCTTCAGTGTGTGCTCCTACAGATCAGGTAATGACAGCCAATATTCATCAGTTTAAAGATCTGAATATGAAAATTTTTCATGGCGGGATGGATGATATTGTATTGCCAGCCAATGCTTTTAATTTTTATCAAAAGTTACATCCTGTAAATCCTACAGCTGAATTGGTTATCTTTCCGAATGACAATCATAATTCATGGGATTCTACCTATTCAAATCCTGGTTTGTATGAATGGATGCTGTCTAAAAAGAAAGAAAAATAATCCCAAAATACACAATGATTGAAAGATAAACTCATCGAATTAAAGCAAAAAAATATAAAACAATAATTTAAGAAGATAGATTTATGAAAAAGTTAATTGTAATCGCCACATTAGCATTGGCTCCTGTATTTTCCGCTCAGGAAATGATAACGAAGCCCGTTCAGTCTTATCAGACGGCTCAGTATCAGGCTAAAAAGAAAGCTTTTGTAGATAATCTTTTGTCTAAAATGACATTGGATGAAAAAATTGGTCAGATGAACCTTCCCACTTCCGGAGATTTCACTACCGGACAGGCACAGAGCTCTGATATCGGAAAGAAAGTAGAACAAGGGTTAGTTGGAGGATTATTCAATATAAAAGGAGCAGATAAGATCAAAGCTGTTCAGAAAGTAGCTGTAGAAAAAAGCCGTCTGAAAATTCCAATGATTTTCGGGATGGATGTAATCCACGGGTACGAAACTACTTTCCCGATTCCTTTAGGGTTAGCCGCTTCATGGGACATGAACCTTATCCAGCAGTCTGCTAAAGTAGCAGCCAGAGAAGCTGCTTCTGACGGAATCAACTGGACATTCTCTCCAATGGTAGATATTTCCCGTGAACCAAGATGGGGTAGAGTATCAGAAGGCTCTGGTGAAGATCCTTATTTGGGAAGTGAAATTTCTAAAAATATGGTGTATGGCTATCAGGGGAAAGACCTTGCGAATGGAACCAATATTTTAGCATGCGTAAAACATTTCGCACTATATGGAGCAGGTGAATCCGGAAGAGATTACAATACCGTTGACATGAGCCATGTAAGAATGTTTAATGAATATTTTCCTCCTTACAAAGCCGCAGTAGATGCTGGTGTAGCTTCAGTAATGGCTTCTTTCAATGAAGTGGATGGAGTACCTGCGACAGGAAACAGATGGCTTCAGACCGAAGTTTTAAGAAATCAATGGAAGTTTAAAGGATTTGTAGTAACAGACTATACCGGGATCAATGAAATGGTAGACCATGGTATGGGAGACCTTCAGCAGGTATCTGCTTTGGCTTTAAAAGCTGGAGTTGATATGGATATGGTGGGAGAAGGTTTTTTAACAACTTTAAAAAAATCCCTGGCAGAAGGAAAAGTGACACAGGCTGAAATTGATATGGCAGCAAGAAGAATTCTTGAAGCAAAATATGATCTTGGCTTATTTGATAATCCATACAAGCACGGAGATGCAAAATTGGCTGCAAAAGAAGTCTATAATATGGAAAACCGTAATATAGCAAGAAACACGGCTGCTCAATCCATGGTGTTATTGAAAAATGACAATCAGGTATTGCCTTTAAAAAAATCAGGAACAGTGGCAGTCATTGGACCATTGGTGAATAACTCGATGAATATGGCCGGAACATGGAGTGTTGCTACAAAACACGCGGCTTCAGTTTCTTTGATGCAAGGGTTACAGTCAAACTACGGAAAGGAAGTTAAGTTTTTATCAGCAAAAGGTGCCAATATAGATTATGATGCTAAATTAGAAGAAATCTATGCTGCTCACGGTAAAAAAACAGACAGAGACAACCGTTCCAAAGAAGAATTGTTAAAAGAAGCGGTAGATGTTGCCAGCAAAGCAGATGTGATTGTTCTGGCTATCGGAGAATCTGCTGAAATGAGTGGAGAATCTTCTTCAAGAACAGAAATTACCATTCCTCAGTCTCAGGTCGACTTACTGAACGAATTAAAGAAAACCGGAAAGCCAATCGCGATGGTTCTTTTCACAGGCCGTCCACTAGCTTTAACCGATGTAAAAGATACTCCGGATTCTATCTTGAATGCTTGGTTTGCAGGATCTGAAGCTGGTAATGCCATTGCAGATGTTCTGTTCGGAAAAGTAAACCCGTCCGGAAAACTTCCAATGACTTTCCCAAGAAGCCTTGGACAAGTACCCATCTATTATAATGCTAAAAATACAGGCCGCCCATTGAGCCAGGATAAAGTAGACAAATGTACTTATGAAAGATTCCGTTCAAACTATATGGATGAGTGTAATACACCTTTATATGCTTTCGGATATGGATTAAGCTATACGAAATTCAATTACTCGGATATGACAGTTTCCCATACTACGGCGAAAGGAAATCAGACTGTTCAGGCAAGTGTTACAGTAACCAATGCAGGAAACTATGATGGCGCTGAGGTTGTTCAGCTATATATCAGAGACATGGTGGGAAGTATTACAAGACCGGTAAAAGAATTGAAAGGCTTCCAGAAAGTATTTTTGAAAAAAGGAGAATCGAAAAAAGTAACTTTTGATATCACTCCTGGAAATCTGAAATTCTATAACGGAGATTTGAAATATGACTGGGAATCAGGTGAATTTGATATTATGATCGGAACCAGCTCTGACAATGTTCAGCATTCAAAGATTAACTGGACTAAGTAATATCTGAAAAACTAAGTCACCGGATTGTGTTATGATGTTTTTTGGCACGATTTTTAATAATAACTCGGGTAATTATTATATACAAATTGACATGAAAAAAACAATTTTATTAAGCACAATGTTCCTGGGTTCTTTAGTATTTGCACAAAAAGGAACAATAAAAGGTGGAGACAGAGATGCACACGGATGTATTGGTTCTGCAGGATATACTTATTCTCAAATTAAGAAAGACTGTGTAAGAACTTTTGAACAGAAAATCAAGTTAACAGAAGTAGCTCCGAAAGACAGCTATACTTCAATAGCTGCAGTTATTTTCAGTAAAGACATGAAAAAAGCTGAGGTTTTTGTAAAAGATGCCGGTGAAAGAAGCATCATCCTTACCAGAGCAGGAGGTAAAGCCAAAGCATGGAAAAAGGATGGTTATGTATTGGTTCCTTACAAAAAGAACGGATATCAGCTTAAAAAAGATAATATCGTGATCTATCAGTAAAATCCGATTTTAAAAAAGAAATCACTCGTGAGAGTGGTTTTTTTTGTACCTTAGGGAAATTAATTAATATCACTTTTTTGGGATATTTTTAATCCATCAGAAAACAAAAATTTTACATATGAAAAAAATAATTTTACTCAGTGCCATGTTCCTTGGTTCATTCGTTTTTGCGCAAAAAAGTGCTCCTGTTCTGGGAGGAGACAGAGATGTTCATGGTTGTATTGGTTCCGCAGGATATACCTATTCTCAGTTAAAAAATGATTGTATAAAAACTTTCAATCAGAAAATAAAACTCAAAGAAGTAAACTCAGATAAAAGCTATACTACTATGACGGCAGTTATTTTTAATAAAAGTATGACTAAAGCTGAAGTATTTATTCCGGATGGAGCTGCAAAAAGCATTATTTTGGATAAACAGGGAAAAGCAAAGATCTGGAAAAGCGGATCTCATATTAATGATAGCTATGTTTTGACTCCCTACAAAAAAAGCTACCAAATCAAGAAAAATGATGTTGTCATCTATCAATAAGATCAAACTTCAAAAAATATATTGCCACTCGGAAGAGTGGTTTTTTTATTATATTAGAAATTTCAGATAGACCTGATAATATTGATTGAATATGCCAATAATCATTCTCAAAAAAATAATAACCTGGAAAATAAAATTTTATATTTTTGAATCTTTTTTTAATTCAATTAAACTAATGATCAGATAAACTATGCTATCACTCAATATTCATCTTATTCTAAAACTTGTGGGTAGGTTTTTGTTTCATGCACTGATGATTTTTGTCATCAACTTTTTATATTTTTTAATAGTGTATTACAATATTTTTAAACTGGATAAATTTATAGATGTTTATAAAATTAAAGATAGTGTGCATGCAGCAGAGAATAGGTTGATTATTGTATACCTTATTCCTGTTTTGCTTTCTTATGTGTATTACACTATTTTCATTTATCGAAAGGAGAATTTATTCTTTAAGGTTATTTTTTTTGTGTTGGCATTAGTATTATCTCAACAACCGTATTCTTACTGGATAAAAAATGTATTAAACTAAATATTAATTGATAGATAAATGAGAATAACGTTGAAAATATTACAATGGATAAGCATCTTTTGTGTTCTGTTTTTGTGTTTCGCATTTTTAATGGCATTAGCAAGTAGTCATACTATTCCTTTTCAAACTTATTTTACATTAGGTATTTCAATAGTTTTTTTAATGGCTATCTATTTCTTTCTTCATTATTTTAAACGGAGAAAATAATTATTGTTACAGTGTTTGTAATTTTAATATTGCTATTTCCTGCTCCTGCACGAATCCCTTCGTGTGGAACCTATATATATTAACTCAGAATAATAAAGAGCTTATGTTAAAAATATAAGATCATTAAAAAACAAAAGTTTTTAGGAATTCAACCCAATGTTTTGATCTAAAGTTTTAAGCATATGAAAGGATTCATACGGTAGCAGAGCAACTACTAAAAATAAAGTGGATAAAGTAAAAAATAAGACAAATGACTAAGAAAAGTTTTTTTTTAATTTTAATATTACTATTTATCATTTTTCTTAATAGAAATGTTATGATATACAGACCTCTAATGAAAATCATTCCTCTAAAACAGACTCAAGGATTGATTATAGATGAAAAAGAACCCCAAAGAAGGGGCTTTATAACAGGAGCATTTAATTACTATTATGAATTTTCTGTGAAAGATAAGAAATACTCTAATCCTAGTTATGATGATCGTTATAAGATAGGGGATACAGTTTGGGTAGAGTATAATGAAAGTTTTCCTTTTATAAATAGAATAAAAAGTCAGAAATAGAATATCTGCACCAGCTAGCGCGAGCGTCTCGCTCGTGTCTGTAAATAAAACGAAACCTCTGCAACAGCGGAGGTTTTTTATTTCTTGTTTTAAGAAACTATATTGACATACAATGTTGATCATTAAAAGTTAATAAACAAGTTTTGTTGTAAGTTAAATAAAATAAACATGTTATGTTTTCATATCCGAAAAACATGTATATTGGATCTACCAAATTAAAGCATAATCCGAAAAGCATAGAGAGTAGGAAAAAATCAAAAAAATGTTACTATGAAAAACTTAAGAAAACTTTCAAAAAGAGAATTGAAAATTGTTCAGGGAGGAATCCCAATGTGTCTGCCAGGATACTTCTGGTGTTCATTTGTGAAAAAATGCATTCCTGTAGGAACATCATGCGGACTTATTGATTAATCTGATTCATGAAAATAAGGTAAAGAACAGGCTGTCTCAGAAATGAGATAGCTTTTTTTGTATGCTTTCCACAATCGACTTAGATGTCAGGAGCGTAAAGAAAATTTCAATGTAATCCGTTAAAAAATTTCCACTGTCTGAGCATAGGACTTGGTCAAAGCCGTAGCAGAACCGAATGATCCATGCGAGTTTGGAAATTTCAGGAGTACATTTAAATTTTTAGCGGATGATTCCCGTCTTAAACTTTTACATACTTTTGCTTCAAGGCAAAAGTATAAGTATAAATTATGAATGAAAATCATCAAATCTGGATTTTCATCTCTCACCGAAAAACCGTATTTTTGTACATCTAAAAAGTAAAAGAACGAATGAATTCCTACAAAAATCCATTGGAAGAGCGCTACTCCAGTGAAGAAATGTTATTTAACTTCTCACACAATAACAAATTCCAGAATTGGAGAAAGCTTTGGATAGCTCTTGCTGAAATCGAAAAAGACCTTGGACTTGAAATTACAGACGAGCAGATCGCTGAGTTAAAAGCTAATGCTGAAAACATCGATTACGTAAAAGCTGCAGAGTACGAAAAAAAATTCCGTCATGATGTAATGGCTCACGTTCACGCCTATGGTGATGTGGCGCCTTCAGCAAAAGGAATTATTCACCTGGGAGCTACTTCAGCTTTTGTAGGAGACAATACAGACTTAATTCAAATCCGTGACGGACTTTTAATCTTAAAGAAAAAGTTGGTGAACGTGATGAAAAATCTTTCGGATTTTGCAATTCAGTATAAAGACCTTCCGACTTTAGGATTCACACACTTCCAGCCGGCTCAGTTGACGACAGTTGGGAAAAGAGCTACTCTTTGGTTACAGAGTTTGGTTCTTGACATCGAAGAATTGGATTTCTTCCTTGAAACCCTTCGTTTCAGAGGAGTAAAAGGAACTACAGGAACTGCTGCAAGTTTCCTTGAATTGTTCAACGGTGATTATTCTAAAGTAAAACACTTAGATAAAGAACTTTCAAAAAGATTCGGTTTCGAAAAAGTTTTCGGAGTTTCCGGACAGACTTACGATAGAAAAATTGATGCAAAAGTAGTTGCTTTATTAGGGAATATTGCACAATCTGCACATAAATTCACAAACGATTTACGTCTACTTCAAAACCTTAAGGAGATTGAAGAACCATTCGAGAAAAACCAGATCGGTTCATCGGCAATGGCGTACAAGCGTAACCCAATGAGAAGCGAAAGAATCGGAGCATTGGCAAAATATGTGATGTCTCTGACAACAAGTTCTGCAATGGTAGCTTCTACACAATGGTTTGAAAGAACATTGGATGACTCTGCGAATAAGAGATTAACAATTCCTCAGGCGTTTTTAGCTGTTGATGCTATTCTATTAATCTGGAATAACATTATGAACGGAATCGTTGTTTATCCAAACAGAATCAACAAACATATTATGGAGGAACTTCCTTTCATGGCGACAGAATATATCATCATGGAAGAAGTAAAAGCCGGTGGTGACCGTCAGGAAATCCACGAGGTAATCAGAGTTCACTCTATGGAAGCTTCCAAGAAAGTGAAAGAAGAAGGAAAAGAAAATGACCTTATTGAAAGAATCTTAAATGATGATTCTTTAAAACTAGACAAATCAAAACTGAAAGAAGTTTTAGATCCTAAAAACTTTATTGGTTTCGCGCCGATCCAGACGGAGGAATTCATCAAAAATGAAGTACAGCCGATTATAGACCAAAACAAAGACTTAATAGGATTGGAAGCTGATCTTAAAGTATAAAACAATATGCAGTCTTTTGGGCTGCATATTTTATTTCCCACTCCAATTAATATGAAAAAACTACTATTAACCATTCTATTAACACCAATCATTTCTTTTTCTCAGAGTAAAGAGGATTTACATTATTTTAAATCCAAAGATTCTTTAGTTGGAGTAAAAGATAAAGCAGGAAAAATAATTGTTCCTGCACAGTTCAAAATTTTTTCATTCTTAAAAGATGGAGATCCTGTAGAAGGAGAAACTATTCTTTTTGATGGCAGTAAAGAAGGTGAAAAACCGGAGAAAAATGCATGGGGATATGTGTACGACAGAAAAGGTAAATTTCTATATCAGCCTTTCCTTTATGACAATGGAGCAGATTATTTCTCTGAAGGACTGAGAAGATTGGTTAAAAATGGTAAAGTAGGATTTGCAGACCGAAACGGGAATACTGTTATTGAAGCTGAGCATGACTTTGCATTTCCTTTTAATTACGGATATGCCACCTTTTGTGACGGATGTGACTGGGAAAAGACCAATGATGAGCACAGAGCAGTTGTAGGAGGGAAATGGGGTGTGATGAATGTCAAAGGACAAACTGTTCAGCCATTGGCAAAACCATCACAACAGGATGTTGAAATAGACGGGAAATACTACCCGAATCCGTTTCAATACAATGAAAAAGAGAAGAATATTCTTCAGTTCTTTGAAAAACAGAAGAAAAAGCTTGCAGATCTTTATTATGTGAATTTTTACAATAAACTGTCTGAAAAAGAAAAGAATCTGTTTTTTGAAATTGTAGAAAGACCAAAAGAAAACTTTCCGTATTATCAGGTGAATACCTATAATCACAAGAAGAAAGATTTGGATATGCTTTATCGTTTCAAATTCCTGGTTTCAGAAGATGGAAAAACATTTTATGCCATTGAGGATTTTAATGAAAAGAAAATCCCTTTTGAAAACTGGCTGAAAGAAGAAATAAAAAATGCAGAAGACTTTCAGAAAGAACATAAGGATAATCCGAATAAATTTATAAACAAATAAATTGGAAATTCTACAGTTCAAATTTGAAGAAAATATAACTTATTCCTTTAAATTTGTACAGAATAATGGATAGAGAGAAAAATCTCTTTCAAAAATTTCCAATATAGATGGGTTTAAAGAAAAAAAACTTTAACTCAGAAAAAAGAAAAATAAATCTAATATTAAAAATCTGACATCTAATTTTTAATAATGTTACAGAATCAAAATCATCAACAATTAATGACCGATCTTAAGGAGCTGGTAGACAAGACAAGAAGTCAGGTCGCTGCTCAGGTAAACTCAGCAATGGTGGTTTTGTACTGGGAAATAGGAAAAAGAATAAATGAAGATGTTTTAGATAATAAGAGAGCAGAGTATGGTAAAGAAGTTATTTTACAGATCTCTCAGCAACTTACGTTAGAATTTGGAAATTCATTTTCTGAGAAAAATATCCGAAAAATGATGCAGTTTGCGTCTGTTTTTAGTGATTTTAATATTGTCGCATCAGCGATGCGACAATTATCGTGGACTCACTTTCTACTTCTTATTCCTATTTCGCAAGATACTAAAAGAAACTTTTATCTTGAAGTTTGTAAAATTGAAAATTGGAGTGTCAGAGTCTTGAGAGAAAAAATCAATTCTCTGCTTTTTGAACGAACAGCAATAAGTAAAAAGCCTGAGAAAATAATAGATAAAGAACTGAAAAACTGGTCTGAAAATAATATTTTAAACCCTGACTTAGTTTTTAAAGATCCCTATTTTCTTGATTTTTTAGAATTGAAAGATACCTTTTCTGAAAAAGATTTAGAAGAAGCCATTATCGTGGAACTTCAAAAATTCATTTCTGAATTAGGAAGTGATTTTGCATTTCTTTCAAGACAGAAAAGAATCACAATAGATAACAGAGATTACTATCTGGATTTACTTTTCTATCATAGGAAACTAAAATCTTTAGTCGTTATCGAACTGAAATTAGGTGAATTTGAAGCCAGCCATAAAGGGCAGATGGAGCTTTATCTCTCCTATCTTAATAAATATGAAAAAGTGGAAGGGGAGAATCCTCCCATTGGTTTAATTCTTTGCTCAGGAAAAAATTCAGAACATATAGAACTCATGAATCTGGAAGGGGATAATATAAAAGTAGCAGAATATTTACTTATCTTACCTTCAGAAAAAGTTTTGCTTGAAAAATTGCATCGTTCAATAGAGATAGCAAGAAATAAATTTGAAAATAAAAAATAAATCTAATATTAAAAATCTGACATCTAATGTCTAATAACAAAAGAATTTTCGTAGAAAAAAGAGGAATTTTCGATGTTGAAAGTCCAAAAATTTTTGATGAAGTAAAAGCGGTTGTCCCGGCAATTCAAAGTGTGAAAGTATACAATGTGTATGATATTTTCAACTTGAATGACGGAGAATTTGAAAAAGTGGTGAACAATACTTTCGTAGACCCTGTTACTGATATTTTACATACAGAAAACCCTGCAAAAGCTATTCATTTCGGAATGGAATTTTTGCCAGGACAGTATGATCAGAGAGCAGATTCTGCACAGCAGTGTATCGCTTTGTTGACAGAAAATGAAAAATCAAAAGTAAGAAGTGGGAAATTAATCGAATTTGAAGGAGTTTCCGAAGCTGATCTGGTTAAAATCAAAGACCTTCTGATCAACAAAGTAGAATCTCAGGAAAAAGACTTATCAATTCTGGATATTCCTGCAGATGAAACCCCGTCAAAAGTAATCATCCACGAAAACTTCATCAATTTCAATGATGCAGAACTTGAAAGTTTTTACAATAATCATGGTTTTGCATTAGGATTAGACGACTTGAAATTCATTCAGGATTATTTCAAAACAGAAGAAAGAAATCCTACGGAAACAGAATTAAAAGTATTAGACACGTATTGGAGTGACCACTGCCGTCACACCACTTTCGAAACACAGTTGTCAGACATTCAGTTTGAAGGTCAGTTCAAACACACATTGGAAACTATTTTCAATGATTATATCGAAAAAAGAAAATTCTTAGGCCGTGAACTGAAGCCAATTTCCTTAATGGACCTTGCAACAGTATGCGGTAAATATTTCCATAAAACAGGAAACCTGGATAATCTTGTTATTTCAGACGAGATCAATGCATGTACGATCCAGATTGAAGCAGAATATGACGGTAAAAAAGAACCTTGGTATTTATTATTCAAAAACGAAACGCATAATCACCCGACAGAAATTGAACCTTTCGGAGGGGCTTCTACTTGTTTGGGAGGTGCTATCAGAGACCCATTATCCGGAAGATCTTTCGTTTTCCAGGCGATGAGATTAACAGGAGCTGCAGACGTTTTAGAATCTGTTGACAAAACTTTACCAGGAAAATTACCTCAGAAAACCATTACCAAACAGGCTGCCAACGGATATTCATCTTACGGTAACCAGATCGGTCTTGCGACTACAATGGTTTCCGAAATTTATGACGAAGGCTACAAAGCCAAGAGAATGGAAGTAGGTTTCGTTACCGGGGCTGTTCCAGTAGATTGGGTAAGACGTGAGAAACCTGAAAACGGTGACTCTATCATTATCTTAGGAGGAGCAACAGGCCGTGACGGAGTAGGAGGAGCAAGCGGAAGTTCAAAAGAGCAGGACGAAACTTCTATCCACACCATGAGTTCTGAAGTTCAGAAAGGGAATGCGGTAGAAGAGCGTAAAATTCAGAGATTATTCAGAAATCCTGAAGTAACGAAGCTGATCAAAAAATCAAACGACTTCGGAGCAGGAGGAGTTTCTGTAGCAATTGGTGAAATTGCAGACTCTTTAGAAGTAAACCTTGACGTATTACCTTTAAAATATGAAGGATTAAACGGAACCGAGCTGGCTATTTCTGAATCTCAGGAAAGAATGGCGGTGGTAGTAGATCCTCAGGATAAAGAAAAATTCATCAAATTCTGTGAAGCAGAAAACATTGTTGCCGTAGAAGTAGCAAAAGTGACAGATTCAGGAAGAATGCACATGTTCTGGAAAGGAGACAAAATTGTAGACCTTTCAAGAGCTTTCTTAGATACCAACGGATGTTCAAAATCTCAGGAAGTGAAAATCACTCACCTTGAAAAAGTAAAAGAAGAAACAAAAGCTTTCACAGCAGAAAACTTCCTGAACATCTTAAAAGATAAAAACGTAGCTTCCCAAAAAGGACTATTGGAAATGTTCGACTCTTCAGTAGGTGGAACTACCGTAGCAATGCCTTTAGGAGGGAAATACCAGCAGACACTAATGGAAGGAAGTGTGCAGACACTACCTATTTTAGGAGCAAAAGATATTAAAACCGTTTCTTTGGCAAGCTGGGGATTCGATGCTGAAATCTCAAAACAAAACTCACTGTTAGGATCATCTTACGCTGTAGTAGAAAGTGTGGCGAAGATTGTAGCGATGGGAGGTGACTATAAAAACATCAGACTGAGCTTCCAGGAATACTTCGAAAAATTAGGACAAAATCCAGAAAAATGGGGTAAACCTTTAGCTTCACTTCTTGGAGCTTATGATGCACAGATCAATTTAGGTCTTGCAGCCATCGGAGGAAAAGATTCCATGAGTGGAACCTATCAGGATCTGAATGTTCCGCCAACCTTGATTTCTTTTGCATGTGCCAACGGAGACAAAGAAAATATCATTTCTCCTGAATTGAAAAATGCTGGAAACAAACTGTATTTCTTCAATCATATTGCTCAGGAAAGCGGACTTCCAAACTATGATGCTTTAAAAGAAGTTTTTGAATTTATTTTCGAAAATATTAAAGCAGGAAAAATTGTTTCTGTGAAAACAGTGAAAGAAGGAGGTCTTGCTGTAGCTTTAGCAAAAATGAGCTTCGGAAACAGATTGGGTGCTGAAATTAATGCTGACGAAGCTGTTTTATTGGCTAAAAATATCGGTAGCTTAATCATTGAAGCCAAAGAAGAACTAAGCTCAGCTGCTCTTAAGTTGATCGGAGAAGTGAAAGACTCAGGTGTTGTAAAAATCAACGGTCTTGAATCAAACATCACAGACCTTTTAGCTGCTAATACCAATACATTCGAGAACCTTTTCCCGACAGTAGAAAAAGAAAAGATTACAGTTGAAATTGATGAAAAATCAAACTCAATCCATCCAAGAAATATCATCATTAAAAAACACGGAATTGCACAGCCGAAAGTTTTTGCTCCGGTATTCCCGGGAACTAACTGTGAGTATGACACGCTGAATGCATTCCAAAAAGAAGGTGCTGTAGTAAGCAGCTTGCCTTTGATCAATATCAATCACCAGTTATTGGATGAAAGTATTGATGCATGGGTTGAAGAGATCAGAACTTCTCAGATTCTGGCATTCTCAGGAGGTTTCTCTGCAGGGGATGAGCCGGATGGTTCTGCAAAATTCATTGTGAACGTTCTGAAAAACGAGAAAATGAAAAATGCAGTTCACGAATTACTAGACAGAGACGGGATGATTATCGGTATCTGTAACGGATTCCAGGCACTTGTTAAATCAGGATTATTACCTTATGGAAGAATCAAAGATTTGGATGAAAACTCTCCAACGTTAGCGCACAATGCCATCAGAAGACATATCTCTCAGATGGTTACTGTACAAGTAGTGAATGACGAAAGCCCTTGGTTAAAAGGAATGAAAGGACAAACTTTCACTATTCCGATTTCCCACGGAGAAGGACGTTTCATGGCTTCAGAAGAAGAGATCAAGAAATTGTATGAAAACGGACAGATTGCTACCCAATACATTGATCTTGATGGAAACATTGCTCACGGAATGCCATTCAATCCTAATAATTCATTATTCGGAATCGAAGGAGTTACCAGCCCATGTGGAAAGATCTACGGAAGGATGGGACACCCGGAACGTTTTGCTGAAGGTCTCATGAAGAATATACCAACCGCGAATTATCACAATATATTCAAAAACGGTGTTGAATACTTCAAATAACAATACAAGAAAAATGATCGTCATCCATGGCGGTCATTTTTCGTCTTTAGGAGGTTTCTACGAAGAAGCTTCCAACGTTCTGATGAAGGATACAGACTGGAAAGTAGGAACTCTGGACGGTTTTGATGACATCCTATACGGTGGTTTCGGAGTAATTGAAGGCAAAGAAGAAATTGAAATCATTTGGAAAGAATCGCAGAAGTCAAAAGAAGACTTAGGCTTTAAGGCTACCCGTGAATTCTATGAAAATAAAATCAGACAGGGAAAACCTTTCAACATAGAATTAATTCAGCAGAAATTAGACGAATTAACCGAAGGAAAAGGGCAGACACTTTTTGATATTTTATTGGAAATCATAGAATCACATACCAATATTACGCTGAGATTGGAATAATGAGTAATGAATGGAAATTTTTAAATGTTGAAATTTTCCTGCTAGCTTCATCCAATCAACTTGTTGATTCCTTCTTTGCTTCCTTGAATGAGCATACTCACAATAAAAACCTTTGCGTCAAAAAAACAAAATACATTATTTAACCATTAAGAAGAATAAAGATTATAAGAAAAGTTAAGATTCATCGCTGATGAATAAGGCATTCTGTTTCATAATAGCTCTAGCTTTTGCCTTAATAATTCTTCACCCCTTCAAAAATCTTAACGGTTCAAATCATTTTTTGTTATATCAGCTTCATCCAATCAACTTGTTGATTCCTTCTTTGCTTCCTTGAATGAGCATACTCCCAATAAAAACCTTTGCGTCAAAAAAACAGAATACATTATTTAACCATTAAGAAGAATAAAGATTATAAGAAAAATTAAGGTTCATCGCTGATGAATAAGGCATTCCTGCTTCATAATAGCTTTAGCCTTAATAATTCTTCATCCCTTTAAAAACCTTAATGGTTTAAATCATTTCTTTCAGCTAGAGCATCAGTTTGTGTGTTGCTGAGTAAAACGCTCTTGCGAACAAAAACATAAAATTAATATAAATCCTCTAGCGTCTTTTGCGTGGTAAGTTTGCAATAAATCATAAAGACTTAATTTTAAGAATAACCTTATTGGAAAAAGGAATAGGAAACA